>NZ_AOFD01000041.1 GCF_000332815.1 Arthrobacter nitrophenolicus | reverse complement strand
TCCCGGCCGACGGCGCCTGCGCGGGTGGCCGGCGCTGCGGAAGGCGCGGCCGGGCGCTGCGGAGCCGCCTGCGGCTGGGACTGGTCCATCGACGGCGAGGTCGCCTTGACGTCGTCGAACCCGGCGGCGATAACGGTGACGCGCGCCTCGTCACCCAGGGCGTCGTCGATGACGGCGCCGAAGATGATGTTTGCCTCGGGGTGGGCAACTTCCTGGACCAGGCGGGCGGCTTCGTTGATTTCGAACAGGCCGAGGTCCGAGCCGCCCTGGATGGAGAGCAGCACGCCGTGGGCGCCGTCGATGGAAGCTTCGAGCAGCGGGGACGCGATGGCGAGTTCCGCGGCCTTGACGGCACGGTCCTCGCCGCGGGCGGAACCGATGCCCATGAGGGCGGAACCCGCGCCCTGCATGACGGACTTGACGTCCGCGAAGTCGAGGTTGATCAGCCCGGGGGTGGTGATGAGGTCCGTAATGCCCTGGACACCGGAGAGCAGCACCTGGTCCGCCGAGCGGAAGGCGTCCAGGACCGAGACGTTGCGGTCGCTGATGGACAGCAGGCGGTCGTTCGGGATCACGATCAGCGTGTCCACTTCGTCGCGGAGGGCGTCGATGCCCGCTTCTGCGGATCCGGCCCGGCGGCGGCCCTCGAAGGTGAAGGGACGGGTGACAACACCGATGGTCAGCGCGCCAAGTGAACGTGCGATGCGGGCGACGACGGGTGCGCCGCCCGTGCCGGTGCCGCCGCCTTCGCCGGCGGTGACGAAGACCATGTCCGCGCCGCGGAGCACTTCCTCGATCTCGTCAGCGTGGTCCTCGGCCGCCTGCTTGCCGACCTCGGGATTGGCTCCCGCACCCAGGCCACGGGTCAGCTCGCGGCCAACGTCCAGCTTGACGTCGGCATCGCTCATGAGCAGGGCCTGGGCGTCCGTATTGATGGCGATAAATTCAACGCCCCGGAGGCCGACCTCGATCATGCGGTTGACTGCGTTCACGCCACCGCCGCCGATGCCGACGACTTTGATGACGGCCAAGTAATTCTGCGGAGCTGCCACGTTACGTGTCCCTTGTTCGTGTTTATTGCGAAAACTGATGGAGAGCTTGAAGCCTGAAACCTTAACCTTCGACTTGAAGGTTATAGTTATGTCAAGTAACTCATGTCTGTGACGGTATTTCCTCTGGTTCCCACATTCAATAACCGGGTCCGCGTGTCGGATTAATACCGGAAAGAATGCCGGTCACCGCGTCACCGGGTGCCGGGGCACGCTGACGTCGTACACCTTGACCGGGTTTTTGGGGTCGGCTGGAACCTTGAGGAGCGCCTCCAGGACTTTAGCCTTGAGTTCCTTCTCCGATGCGTTCCCCCAGATGATGGTCTGGCCGTCCACGAGCTTGAGCTCAACCGCGTCCACGGACTGTGCCGAGGCATTGCTGAGCTTGGCCAGGACATCGGCCGGCAGCGCACCCAGGACGGCCGCCGTGGCGCGGAACAGGTCCTGGCCGATCGTCCCGGCACCACCGTCAATCACCGGCAGGGAGACCGAGGCGGGATCGGCAGTGGCGGCCAGTTGCACGCCTTCCACGTCCACCAATTGGTACTGCTCCCCCTGCTTGACCAGCGCCACGGGCACGCGCTCCCGCACGGCAACGGCCAGTCCCGACGGGGGCCGCGCTTCGGCCGAGACGGACTTCACCTGGACCAGCGGCTCAAGCAGCCGCCCCACTTCCTCGTCTGTGATTTGCGGCAGGGGCTTGCCCCGCAGCGGCTCCAGCGCGCCCTGCACCTGCTCAGGGGTCAGCAGCCGCGTGCCGGAGACCGAGATGGATTCCAGTGCCAGCACAGGCGAGTAGACGGCTCCCGCCAGCAGCCCGGCAACGAGCGCCACCACGGCAGCTGCCACCATGAGCAGGTTCCTCTTGCGCCGCTTTCCCTTTGGTTCAGGAAATGCCAGGACGTTCGGGGCCCCGCCGGCCGGCTCTGCGGGCTTGTCCTTCCGGAGCCCGGGGAAACGGAGCTTGCCCTCACCGGCCGGTTTTGCGGCCCTCGCGGGTTTTTTGGCTGCGGCAGGCTTGTCCGGCGCTGTTTCCGGAAGGCTGCGGGATGCGGAGATAACGTCATCGCCGCCCATATCCAGCCGCCCGGAAGCCGGCGTGTTTTTCCCGCCGCGGCCGGTGGCCGTGCTCCCCGTCCTTCCGGCGGGCCGGTAGGTGGGCCGGCGCGAGCTAGGCACGCAGTGCCTCGACGATCAGCGGGCCGTACACGGTGACGTCACCGGCGCCCGCCGTCAGGACGATGTCGCCTTCCTTCGCCGCGTCGGCGAGGGCTGCCACAGCGTCGGACGCCGGAACCAGCCTCCCGCCTGCGCCCAGATGGTCGGCGATGAGCTGGCTGGATACGCCGGGAATCGGGTCTTCGCGGGCGGGGTAGATATCCAGTACCAGGGCGGTATCGGCGAGGTTGAGGGCCTCGGCGAACTCCCGGGCGAATTCCCGGGTCCGTGAAAACAGGTGCGGCTGGAAGAGCACATGGACTTTGTGTTCCCCTGCCACCGACCGCGCTGCCGTCAGGGCGGCGCGGACTTCGGTGGGGTGGTGCGCGTAGTCATCGAAGACCCGGACGCCCCTGGCGGATCCCTTCAGTTCAAAGCGCCGGGCCGCCCCGGAGAAGTCAGCCAGTGCAGCGGCCGCGGCGGCGGGTTCAACGCCCAGTTCGAGGGCCACGGCGAACGCGGCGGCGGCGTTCAGCGCATTGTGCCGCCCCGGCACCTGCAGCGAAAGTCCGTGGCGGCCCGCGGGTCCGGACACCCACACCTTGCCGGGACCGTCGTCGTGCAGTACCAGGTCCGAGCCGGCACGGGTGCCGTACAGGACCACGCGGGTGTTGCCGCGCTCCCTGGTCCTTTCGGCAAGGGCCAGCGCCCCGGCGTCGTCGGCGCAGGCAACCAGCACGCCGTCCGCGGGCAGCAGTGCGGTGAAACGGTCAAAGGATTCATAGACCGCCTCCGCCGTACCGTAGTGGTCCAGGTGGTCAGGCTCAACGTTGGTGACCACCGCGATCCGGGGCCGGTAGTTCAGGAATGAACCGTCGGACTCGTCGGCCTCGGCGACGAAGATTCCGGAGTTCCCGTGCGCGGCATTGACACCGAGGGCAGGCACGTTGGCACCGATCGCGAACGAGGGATCCAGCCCTGCACCCTGCAGCAGGACGGTGACCATGGACGTGGTGGTGGACTTGCCATGGGTTCCGGCAACCGTAACCACGAGGTCCTCCCCCATGGTGGCGGCAAGCGCCTCGGAGCGGTGCAGCACGGGCAGGCCTGCCTGCCTGGCGGCAGCAAGCTCCGGGTTGTCTGCGCGGATCGCCGAGCCGGCCACCACCGTCTGCGCGTCGCCCAGGTTGGCAGCGTCGTAGCCGACGGCGATGCGGGCACCCGCCGCGGCCAGGTCCGCCATGACCGGAAGGTCCTTGGCGTCCGAGCCGCTGACGGGGACACCGCGGGCCACCATGATCCGCGCCACGGCGGACATTCCGACGCCGCCGACGCCGATGAAGTGGACCTTGCCGAGGGATTCCAGGCTGCCCGGGGATTCGAGGCCGGCGTTGTGGGGGTTCATGCAGTTACCGCTTCCAGGATGAGACCAGCCATGCGCTGGTCGGCGTTTCGAATGCCGAGCCGGTAGGAATTGGCCGCCATGGTGGCGAGCCGTTCCTTGTCGGTGACCAGCGGTATCAGCTCCCGGGCGACGTAGCCGGCGTTGAAGTCCCGGTCCGGAACCAGCAGCGCGCCGCCGGCCGCCACGAGGCCCGCGGCATTCAGTGCCTGTTCCCCGTTGCCGATGGGCAGCGGCACCAGGACGGCAGGGACTCCTACCGCGGCTGCTTCGCAGACAGTTGCGGCTCCCGACCGGGCCAGCAGCACGTCGGCGGCGGCGTAGACAAGCTCCATGCCGTCGACGTATTCCACCTGACGGTAGCCGTCGGCCGTGATCGGCTTGCCGGCGTCGTCCACGACCGACTTGCCGCGCCCGGTGATGTGCAGGGTCTGGATGCCGGCGGCTGCCAGTTGCCCGACTGCGCCGCCGATGGTCCGGTTGATGCTCTGGGCGCCTGAGGAACCTCCGGTCACGATCAGGGTGGGTTTGTCCGGGTCAAGTCCCAGTGCCGCCCTGGCGGCGGGCCGTGCTGCAGACCTGTCGAGGGAGGAAATCCCGGTGCGCATGGGCATACCGACGTGCACCGCATGCGGGAGCGGCGTGCCGTCGAAGGCGACCGCGACCCGCTTTGTCAGCATCGCCCCAACCCTGTTTGCCAGGCCGGGCCGTGCGTTCGCCTCGTGGATCACGATGGGGATGCGCCGCTTCCGGGCAGCGAGGTACATCGGGGTGCAGACGTATCCGCCGACGCCCACCAGGACGTCCGCCTGCGCCTTGTCGAGGATGGCGCCCGCCTGGCGCACGGCCCCGGCCAGGCGTCCCGGCAGCCGGACCAGGTCCACGGAGGGTCTCCGGGGGAACGGCACGCGGTCAATGGTGGCAAGTTCCACCCCTGCGGCCGGGACAAGCCGGGTTTCCATCCCGGAGGGTGTTCCGACGGCGAGCAGGGCAACATGCGGGGAGGCACTCCGCACCGCTGCTGCGATGGCCAGGAGTGGGCTGATGTGGCCGGCTGTTCCGCCGCCCGCCAGGACGATCGAGGGGGTTTTCGGAGTCATCTCGGATCAGGCACGCTTTCTTGCAGTCTTCTTCTTCGCAGCAGCCCCGCGGCTCCTGCCCTTGAACTTCAGCATCTTCTTGGGGCGGATGGCGGGCGCCATCTGCTCCCGGGCCAGCGACAGCACCACGCCGACGGCGCAGAGCGACATCAGCAGGGCCGAACCGCCATAGGAGATGAAAGGCAAGGGCACGCCAATGACGGGCATCAGCCCGGTGACGACGGCCATGTTGACGGTCGCCTGGCCCAGCAGCCACACCATGATGGTTCCGGCAAGGACCCGGTGGAACATGTCCTCCTGGGCCACCACCACGCGGTAGATGGCCGCGCCGAGGATCGCAAACAGGATCAGGACGACGACGGTGCCCACCAGGCCGAGTTCCTCGCCGATGATGGCGAAGATGAAGTCGTTGTGGGCTTCCGGGATCCAGCTGTACTTTTGCCGGCTCTGGCCGAGTCCCACGCCGAACCAGCCGCCGGAGGCCAGTCCGTAGAGGCCGTTGGTTGCCTGGTAGTTGGCGTCGATGCCGTCGGCACAGGATTCACCGGTCCACCAGGACGTGATGCGGCAGACCCGGTTGGAGCTGGTCACGGCCATGACGGCCGTTCCGGCGGCCGCCGCCAGGCCGGCGATGCCGAAGAGGTAGAGGGGCGCCCCGGCGAAGAACAGCGCTGCAGCGGTGATCATCATGATGATCATGGCGGTGCCGAGGTCGTTGCCCACCAGGACCAGGACAATAACCGCGGCCGCCATGGGGACGGCGGGAATGGCAACGTGCTGCCAGCGGCTCAGCAGCCGGCCCTTGATGGCCAGTACCGTTGCCATCCAGAGGGCGAGAGCAAGCTTTGACGCCTCGGACGGCTGGAAGGTGATGCCGCCCAGGTCGATCCAGTTCTTGTTGCCGTTGACCTCGGCGCCCACCAGCTGGACCAGGACCAGCAGCGCCAGGGCAATGCCGATCGCCGGCCAGGCGAGCCGCTTCAGCCAGACCACATTGATGCGTGAAAGCACGAACATGGTGAAGATGCCGATGGCAGCAAACATGCCCTGCTTCAGGGCATCGCCGTAAGGCGACTTGCCTGCTGCGATGGATTCGACGCTGGAAGCGGAAAGGACCATCATGATCCCGATTGCCGTCAGGGCAAGGGTGGAGCCCAGGATGAGGTAGTACGTGGAGCCGTTCCGGGAGGTTCCGTTGCCCTCGAGGGCGGACCAGAACCTGCGGTACGCATTCCGCAGTTTGCGGGGCAGGGTTGCCTGCCGGCTTGCGGACGTTGCGGAGGAGCCGGGGCCGGGCGTGCGGACCTGTCGTTTGGCTGGCGGCCGGGTGGGCGTGCTGGCCATTCTTACTCCTCGCCGGTCTGTCCCTGCCCTTCCACCAGCCCGCGGACAGCTGCGATGAATGTGTCACCACGGTGAGCATAGGAAGAGAACTGATCCATGGAAGCAGCTGCCGGAGCCATCAGCACGGTGTCGCCGGAGGCGGCCTGCCGGGCGGCGGACGCAACGGCCAGCGACATTACCTGTTCCCCGGACAAGGGGGAACCTGATTCGTCGGCACCCGCTGCGGCAGTCTGCACTTCTTCAGTGTCGCCCGGTACGGCCTCGATCACCGGGACATCCGGCGCGTGTCGCTGGAGGGCGGCGGTGAGGACCGAGGTGTCCTTGCCGATCAGCACCACGGCTTTCAGCCGGGAGGCGTGCTCACGCACCAGGTCGTCATAGGAGACGCCCTTCGACATGCCCCCCGCTATCCAGACCACATTGGTGAAGGCGGCAAGGGAGGCCGAGGCCGCGTGCGGGTTGGTGGCCTTGGAATCGTTGACCCAGAGCACGCCGTTGTGGCGGGCCACGGGCTGGATGCGGTGGTCCCCGGGGATGTAGTCCCGGATGCCCTGCCGCACGGCGGCTGCATCCACCCCGTAGGCACGGACCAGTCCGGCGGCAGCGAGGGCGTTGGCCACCATGTGGCGGGGCGCGAAGGCGCCGAGGTCCTTCATCGACGCGAGCTCGGCCGCGCTGTCCTTGCGTTCCTCGATGAAGGCCCGGTCCACCAGGAGCCCTTCAACCACGCCGAGCATGCTGATGGCGGGCGTGACCGTGGTGAACCCGATGGCCCGGCATCCTTCCACGACGTCGGCGTTCTCCACCATGCGCTCGGTCTCAAACTGTTCGGCGTTGTACAGGCAGGCTTTTTGGGTCTGCTCGTAGACCTTTGCCTTGTCCGCCAGGTACGAGTCGTACGAGCCATGCCAGTCCACATGGTCTTCGGCGACGTTGAGGCAGACGCTTGCCACCGGGGAGAGCGATTCGGCCAGTGCAGCTGGAAGCTGGACAGTTCGACAGCGAAGACGTCGTACTCTACGGGGTCCCGGATGGCATCGAGGATGGGCGTGCCCACGTTTCCCACGGCGATGGCTTTGAGGCCGGCCGCGCGGAGCATCGACTCGGTGAGGCCCACCGTGGTGGTCTTCCCGTTGGTGCCGGTGATGGCGAGCCAGTCGGCGGTCTTCCGGCCTTCCCTGGTCCGTACCCGCCAGGCAAGCTCCACGTCGCCCCAGACGGGGATGTGGGCACGGGCCGCGGCAGCGAGGAGCGCCTGGTCGGGCCGCCAGCCCGGCGAGGTGACAATAAGCTCCGGAAGTTCGCCGTCGATCCGGGGGATCCGGGTGACTGCGTCCTCCCCCAGCAGGACATCGGCTGCGCCGACGATCTTCAGGGTCTCGGCATGGGCTTTGGCTTTCTCGGTGGTGGCGGCGTCCACCACCACCACGCGGGCACCCAGTTCGATCAGGGTGTCGGCCGCAGCGAAGCCTGAAACGCCGATGCCGGTGACGGCCACGCGCAGGCCGCTCCAGTCGGAGTCCCAGGAAACGAGGTTCTGCAGGCGGGGGGAAACGGTCACAGCAATACAACCCATTCAGCGTAGAAGATGCCAAGGCCCACGGCCACGAACAGTCCGCCCAGGATCCAGAAACGGACCACCACCGTCACTTCCGCCCAGCCCTTGAGTTCGAAATGGTGCTGCAGCGGTGCCATTTTGAAGACGCGTTTGCCTCCGGTGGCCTTGAAGTAGCCCACTTGGATGATGACGGACAGGGTGATCAGGACGAAGAGGCCGCCGATGATTCCAAGCAGCAGTTCGGTCCGGGACAGGATGGCGAAGCCGGCGATGGCGCCGCCGATGGCAAGCGATCCGGTGTCGCCCATGAAGATCTTGGCCGGTGAAGTGTTCCACCAGAGGAAGCCCACCAGGGCCGCGCTCATGATGGCCGCCAGCAGCGCGAGGTCAAGGGGGTCCCGCACGGAGTAGCAGCCGCTGCCGGCTTCCCTCGGGGAACCGCAGGCCTGGTTGCTTTGCCAGATGCCCATCAGGGTGTAGGCGCCGAAGACCATGACGGAAGCACCGGCCGCCAGCCCATCGAGGCCGTCCGTGAGGTTGACGCCATTGGTGGCGGCCGTGACGATCAGGTTGGACCAGATCACGAAGAGGATGGCGCCCAGGACGGTTCCGCCGAAAGCCAGGTCCAGCCAGGGCAAGTCCCGGACCAGCGAGATCTTGGTGGACGCCGGCGCCAGGCCGTCCTCGTTCGGAAAGTTGAGGGCCAGCACGGCAAAGATGATGCCCACCGCGGCCTGCAGGATGAGCTTAGCCTTGGCGTTGAGGCCCAGGCTGCGTTGCCGCGAAATCTTGATGAAGTCGTCAAGGAAGCCGACGAGCCCCATTCCCACCATCAGGAAGAGCAGGATGAGGGCCGACGCGGACGGACCGGGTGAGTCCGGATTCATCATGAACATGATGAGGTGGGTGAGTCCGTAGGCCAGCAGGACTGCTGCCACCACGACTGTTCCGCCCATGGTGGGTGTTCCGCGCTTGGTGTGGTGCGAGGTAGGACCGTCGTCGCGGATGAACTGGCCGTAGCCGCGGCGGACCAGGAGCCGGATAAAGAGCGGTGTTCCCACCAGGGCGCACAGCAGGGCGAGCCCGGCGCGATCAAAAGTGCAATCACAGCAGAGTGCTCCTTTCATCGGCGGGTTGGCGGGTTGGGGGTAATGCTATCCGATCGCCCAAATGGCGCAGTCCCACGCTGTTGGAGGACTTGAACAGCACCAGGTCCCCGGGCTGGAGTTCCGCGTTCAGGAGTTCGAAGGCTTCCTCGGCGGTCTCCGTGAAGATGCATTCGTCCCCCCAGGACCCTTCCTGCACGGCGGAAACGTAAAGCGGGCGCGCTTCGCGGCCCACCACTACCAGCCGGGAGATGTTGAGCCGGACCACCTGGGTGCCAACGGCGGTGTGTTCCCGGATGGAGTCGTCCCCGAGTTCAAGCATGGCGCCGAGGACGGCCCACGTGCGCCGCCCGCGCCCCAGGTCGGCAAGGGTCCGGAGGGCGGCCCGCATGGATTCGGGGTTTGCGTTGTAGCGTCGTTGATGACGGTGACGCCGTCGGCACGCTCGGTCCGTTCCATCCGCCAGCGGCTGGCGGCCGTCTGGCTGCTCAGCCCGGAGGCGATGTCCGCGCCGGGGATGCCTGCGGCGAAGGCCGCGGCAGCCGCTGCAAGGAGGTTGCCCGTGTGGTGGGAGCCGATGAGGCGGCTGGAGACGTGGTGCGGCCCGTCACCGTCCGGCAGCAGGAGGTCGAACTCCGGATTGCCGCCGGCGTTGGTGTCCGCATTGAGGGCCTGGACGGCGGCGTCGTCGCGACCTTCGGCGGAGAAGCCGAGCACCTTAGCCGTGGTGCGGCTGCGCATGGCGGCCACCCTGTCGTCGTCGAGGTTGATGATGGCCGTTCCGGCGGCGGAAAGGCCTTCTACCATCTCGCCCTTGGCGAGGGCAATGTTCTCCACTCCCCCGAATTCGCCGGCATGCGCGGTCCCGACGCCGAGGACAACCCCGATGTCAGGCTTGACCATCTCAGCCAGGTAGCGGATGTGTCCGATGCCGGTGGCACCCATCTCGATCACCAGGTAGCGGGTGTCGGTGTCCGCACGGAACACGGTGAGCGGCACTCCGACCTCGCCGTTGTAGGACCCCTGAGGCGCCACGGTGTTGCCGTGGGCCGAGAAAATTCCGGCAAGCAGGTCCTTGGTGGTGGTCTTTCCGGCGGAGCCGGTGATGCCCACCACTGTCAGTTTCCCGCCTGCTGCAGCCCTCGCCGCACGGATCCTGCGGACGGCCTCTGCCGCCAGCGCACCCATTGCCAGGACGGCGTCGGGAACCAGGATGGAGGGGTATGGAAGCCCATCCGGCCCGGCCACGGGCCGCTCGGCAAGGGCCAGGACAGCCCCGGCTTCAAAAGCAGCCGGGAGGAAGTCGTGGCCGTCCGCGAACTCGCCCGGCTTTGCGACGTAAAGCGAACCTGTTGTGGCTTCGCGTGAATCCGTAACCACCGTAAGGGGCGTGATTCCGGGATCGGCGTCCAGGCGCCCGCTGGTGATTTCGGCGATCTCCGCCGCAGTAAATGCAATCATCTCGGTCTAGGACTCTATCCGGTCGTCTTGGAGAACGTTGAATCCCCTGGCTGTCAAGGCGCTCCGCAGTTCCACCCGGTCATCGAGGGCAAGGTTGACGCCCTTCACTTCCTGCCAGACCTCGTGGCCGCGTCCTGCAACAAGAATGGTGTCCTGCGGCCGCGCAAGCTCCACTGCCCGGCGGATCGCCTCGTCACGGGGAAACACCTCCAGCAGTTCGCACGTCAGGCCCTCGCTGGCCTTCTCCTCCTGCGCCCCGGCCAGGACGTCCCGGCGGATGGCGGCCGCGTCCTCGTCGTGGGGGTCGTCGTCGGTGACGATGACGGTGTCCGCAAGCCGCGCCGCGATGGCACCCATTGCCGGCCGCTTGCCCTGGTCCCGCTGCCCGGTGGCGCCGAAGACCACGATGAGCCGGGAATCCGCTGCGGCGAACGGACCGCCTCCAGGGCCCTTGCCAGCGCATCGGTGTTGTGCGCGAAGTCCACCACCGCAGCCGGTTCCCCAGAGATCAGCTGCATGCGGCCGGGGACCGCCACGGTGAAGGGATCCGCGGCGTCCAGGGCTGCCTGCAGGTCCGCGGGTTCCACGCCGGACTGGAGCACCATGAGTGCCGCGAGGGCGGCGTTGGCCACGTTGAAGCTTCCGGGAAGGCCGGTGTGGAGGCGCAGTTCGGTGCCCTGTGGACCGTGAAGCGTGAACTCCGTGCCCAGTCCGCGCGGGGAGGCCGAGGCGACTGTCCAGTCCGCGGCAGTCCCCGGCACGGTGCCGAGGGTGGTGACCGGCACCGCCGTGGCGCCGGCAAGGCGCCGGCCCCACTCGTCGTCGACCGTCACAACAGCCTTGCGTGCCTGCCGGGCGTGAACAGCTCAGCCTTGGTGGCGAAGTAGTCGTCCATGGTGTGGTGCAGGTCGAGGTGGTCCTGCGTGAGGTTGGTGAAGCCGGCGACGTCGAACATCAGACCGTCCACCCGCTGGTAGGAGATGGCGTGGGAGGAGACCTCCATGGCAGCGGCGGCCAGTCCCCGTTCGCGCATCAGCGCCAGCAGCCCGTGCACGTCGGTCGACTCCGGCGTGGTGAGCAGGCTTGGAATGGGGTCGCCGCCGGCTAGGATTTCGATGGTGCCGATCAGCCCGGCCCGCTTGCCAAGGGCGGCCAGCAGGGAGGTGATGAAGTACGTGGTGGTGGTCTTGCCGTTCGTGCCGGTGACACCGAACAGCTGCAGGGACCGGTCGGCACCTGACTGGCTGCGGTAGATCAGGGCCGACAACGGCCCCACCACATTGCGCGGGGCGTCCACGACCAGCACGGGCACCGGCGTATCTGCGGACAATGCCAGCATCCGCGCGCCGGCCTCATCCGTCAGCACCGCCACCGTCCCCGCCTCAATCGCCTGGGCAGCGAAATCGGCGCCATGGCGGGCGGCGCCGGGAAGCGCAACGTAGAGATCGCCAGGTTCCACTGCCCGGGAGTCAAGGGAGATGCCGGTCACTGATGTTTCCGCATCAGGTCCGGGAACGCTGACACCCACAGCGTCACCAATGCTGCCGAGCGGCAGCGCCTCCACGGCCGAAGGCCGGAACCGGGCATTGGTGGCAGGAGCGGCGCTGTCCTGGGGCGGGGTGAACTCAGACAAGGGATCTCCGATGGTGCTAGTGGAAAGTGGCCGGCGCAGAGGGGACCGGATCAGCGGGCTGCTGGTCCGGGCTCCAGGCCGGGATGCTACTTGGCGAACTGGGGCAGCCTGGCCGGCTCGCCGGTGGACGGCTGGACGTTGTAGGTCCGCAGTGCCTGGCTCATCACCGACCGGAAGACCGGCCCGTTGGTAATCCCGTAGATGCTGCCCTTGGGCCGCTGGAGTACCACCTCAACAATAAACCGCGGATCATCCATGGGGGCCATGCCCACCAGGGAGGCCGTGTAGCCGCAGTAGCCGGCGCCGTCATCGCACGGTGACTCCGAGGTGCCCGTCTTCGCCCCCACGCGGTAGCCGTCAATGCCGGCATCCTTGATCTGGCCTTCGGTGACGGCGCTCTCCAGGATGTCCTGGACCTGCTCGGCCGTGTCTTCCGAAACGATCCGCCGCGAGGGCGCTGCGGGCACCTTCTCCTCCGCGCCGTCGGGCGAAACATAGGAGTCGATCAGGCGCGGCTGGAGCATGACCCCGTTGTTGGCAATGGACTGGAACGCCCGCACCGTCTGCAGGGTGGACTGGGACACCCCCTGCCCGAACAGGACCGTGTATTCCTGCCGGCCGTCCCATTGCTCCCAGGGGGTCAGGATGCCGGACGCTTCGGCGGGAAGCCCGATGTCCGGCGCCTCGCCGATACCGAACTTCTGCAGCCATTCGTAACGCTGTTGCTTGCTGAGCCGCTGCCCGGCCATCACCGTGCCGGTGTTCATCGAATAGCCCAGGATGCCGGCCAGGGTCCGTTCCTCAGTGCCGTGGGCGAAGGAGTCGCTGAACGTCTGGCCGTCCACGGTGTAGGAGGGACCCAGGGTGAACGTGTCCAGCGGACTGGCTTTTCCCTCCTCGATCAGGGCGGCAACCGTCATCATCTTCTGTACGGATCCGGGCTCGTAGGCGGCCGTGACGGCCCGCACTCCGCGGTCCTTGGCGGCCACCCTGCCGGGATCATTGGGGTCCGGGGCATTGGTGTCCGCCATGGCCACCAGGTCCCCCGTCTTGGCATCCATCACGATGATGCTGCCCCACTCGGCGCCGAGCTTGTCCGACTGGCTTTGGATGGCCTGCTGGGCGAAGTACTGAAGATCCGAGTTGATGGTGAGCTTGATGTCCTTGCCGTCCTGCGGCGGCGTCAGTTCGTCCATGCCGACCGGGATCCGCAGGCCGTCCGCCCCGATCTCGAAGAGCCGCTTGCCGTCCTTGCCCCGAAGAAGTTCATCCTGGGTCTGCTCGATGCCTGCCTGGCCGGTGCTGCCGTCCTTCAGGAAGCCGATAATGCCGCCGGCCACGGAACCGTTGGGATAAACGCGCTTGCTGACGCCTTCCGTGACGATGCCCGGGATCTGCAGTTTCGAGATGCGGTCTTCAACGTCCGGCTTCACGTCCTTGGCCACGATGTAGTAGGGCCGTTCACCGGTCACGGCTTCACGGATGGCGTCCTTGTCCATCCCCAGGGCGGCAGCTAATTCGGTGAGCCCCTGGTCCCGGGACACGTCCACCAGCTTTTCGTTGGCTTCGTCGAGCCGCTTGAAGGTTTCGGTCTTCGTGTTGACCCGCTGGTCCACCACCACGTTGTAGCGGATGACGCTGTTGGCCAGGACGGTGCCGTTCGAGTCCAGGATGCTTCCCCGCTCGGCCGGCAGGACTGTCTCGGTCATCCGCTTGTCGAGGGCGGCCGCTGCCATGCCGCCAACATCCAGTCCCTGGACCAGGAAGAGCTTGCCGCCCACCACCAGCAGGAGGGTCAGCATGATGCCGAGCCCCAGGCGCAGCCGCCGGGTGGCGTTGGGTACCTTGTCTGCCGGTTTGCCGGTCCTCTGCGCCACCGTGGAATTCCTTGCTGTTAGTCCCTGTTACCTGCCGGATGTCCTGGCTACTGCCCCGGGACCTTCTGCTGCGGCACGGGTACCGTGCCGCCATGAAGCTCAACCGGGGGTGCCGACGGGGCGGGCGGAGCTGCCGGCGCCTGGGTCTGTTCCTGGGCCTGGCCGGCGGGAGCGTCCGCGGCGGGCGTTTGGGCTGCGGGCGCTGCCGCTTCCACCGGTTTGCGGCTCTCCAGCGGCTCCCCCTTTGTTGCCGGCGGGACCACCAGGAGCTGGCCGGCGACGGCCGGGGCAGGGATGACTGCACCCTCGGAGCCGCCCTTAACTGCCGGTGTCGCCTTGCCCGTCACGGACAGGGTGGACAGATCGATCTGGCCCTTGACGGTGGACGCCACCATGCCCAGGTCCTTGGCCTTGGCGGCCAGGTTCTGCGGAGCCTCGAAGTTCTGCACCTGCTGGGTGAGGTCCTGGTTCTGCTTGGTCAGGGTGCTCTGCCGGGCGCGCAGCTCCACGAGCTGGTACTGCGCAGTGGAGACCGAGATGTTCAGGACCAGGACAGCGATCAGCGCCACGGCAAGCAAGGCAAAGCACAGCACCACGAAGGGGGCGCGGCGCTTCCGGGGCATGCTGCGGACCACGGAGAGCGGCGTGCGGCCCTTCCGGCCGGCACCTGGTGATCCTGCAGGCAGGCTGCTGCTGGCTGCCGAACTGCCGGAGACGACGGGAAAGTTCTTGACGGCAGCGGTGCTCATACAGCTCTCCTGGCTCTGATTCGTTCAGCCGCACGCAGCCTTGCTGAGGCTGCCCGCGGATTTTCGGCGATTTCGGCGGCGGTAGGTACCTCGGTGCCTTTGGTCAGGGTTTTCAGTTCCGGTTTGTGCTCCTCGAGCTCCACGGGAAAGCCGAGGGGCGCCGAGGATTTGGAGCGGGACTGGAAGACGCTCTTCACGATCTTGTCCTCCAGCGAGTGGTAGGACATCACGACGATGCGCCCGCCCAATGCGGTGGAGTCGACTGCTGCCGGGACGGCCCGCTCCAGCACATCGAGTTCTTCGTTAACCTCGATGCGCAGGGCCTGGAACGTCCTCTTGGCCGGGTGTCCCCCGGACTTCGCGGCCCCCGCCGGCACAACCGCACGGATCTGGTCCACCAGTTGCCCGGTGGTGGTGAAGGGTGTCTCCGCCCGGGCGGTGACGATGCGGTTGGCTATCCGGCCGGCGAACTTCTCCTCGCCCCACTTCCGGATGATCCTGACCAGCTCTTCTTCGCTGTAATTGTTGACCACGTCTGCGGCGGTCTGGCCACGGCTCGTGTCCATGCGCATGTCAAGGGGGGCGTCGAAGGAGTAGGCGAAGCCGCGCTCCCGCTCGTCGAGCTGCAGTGAGGAAACGCCCAGGTCCATCAGGATTCCGTGGACTTCCGGCACGCCCAGGTCCTCGAGGACGTCCTGGATCTCGTCGTAGACGGCGTGGACCAGGTCCGTGCGGGCTTCGAAGGGCGCCAGGCGCTCCCCGGCGAGGGCCAGGGCTTCCTCATCCCGGTCGATGCCGATGAGGTGGAGGTCCGGGAAACGCTGGAGCATCGCCTCGGAGTGGCCGCCCATGCCAAGGGTGGCATCTATTGCCACGGGCGTTTCGCCGCGCAGCCTGGCCGCCTCGAATCCCGGGGCCAGCAAATTGATGCACCGGTCCCGCAGGACCGGCACATGGCGTTCGGACGTGGGCTTCGGTTGTTCGTTCATGCCTCGTCCTTTCTCGCCGTGGTGGTCGCCGTACCCGCTTCTTGGGCCAGATCCCCATCCGCGCCTATCGACCCGCCCGCCTGGCTCCGGGGAAGTGAGTCAGGTTGGCCAGCCGATGGGCGGCTGGAGATCTCGTCCAAGAAACTCCTGTTGCTTATCCGGGGATTCAGAGAATGCCCGGAATGGGATCATCAGTTTCCGAGAAGGCAGTTTCCTTCTCAGCGAGGTATTCATTCCAAGCCTGGGCGTCCCAGATCTCGGCCCGCGAACCCGCCCCGATAACGGCAAGCTCCCTGCCGAGTCCTGCGTACTCCCGGAGCGCGGGTGGAATAGTCACGCGCCCCTGCTTGTCAGGTACCTCGTCAGAGGCTCCAGAGAGAAAAACGCGGATGTAGTCACGGGCCTGCTTGGAGGAGATTGGTGCCTCCCGCATCTGCTCATGGACCCGTGCAAATTCCTTCTCACTGAAGACGTAGATGCATCGTTCCTGGCCCCTCGTGAGCACCAGCCCGCTGGCAAGTTCCTCGCGGAACTTAGCGGGGAGAATGATCCGTCCCTTTTCATCCAGACGTGGCGAGTGCGTGCCCAGAAACACTGGCCCACCGCCTGTCCGCTGTCAGGAACTGCACATCCCCAATGTTGCAACCACCCTCTTATGTCCTCCACATTACTCCACTTTCCCCCACAGTCAACGCAAAACGCGCCCAGGCCGAGGGAAGTAATGGGAACTTGACCCCGAAACGGCGCGGATTTTGGGCTGGTGGTGGAAAGTGGAGGGCTTTTACCCAGTCCCCACCTTTCGAAGCACGGCCCGGCGCGCCTGTTGACGTGCCCGCAGGAGCCATGAAGGGACAGTGGGAGCCGAGGGCTGGAAAGAAGGCTTAAAGCAAAAAAGATCCCCTTTCGGGGATCTTTTTTGAATTGCCCACCCCCGCAGGGGTGGAAAGTGGAGGGGCCAGGGCCCGGGCGGTTATTGCTCGCCCCTGCGCCTTTCATCCCAGCGCTCTTCAAGCTGCTCATGAAAGAGCTCCTCTGTTTGCCGGACTTTCCGCTGCCGGATTTGGAACCAGGTTTTGCCGCGGCCGAACTTCGCATCGTGGCAAAGTAAACGCCGCCGCCCATCACGATGAAGCCCAGGACGCCGACGAAGATGTTCTGCAGCGTGACACCCACCAACAGCAGGAAGACGCCAGCCAGTGCGCAGAGGACGCCGATCACCACATGCCGCGTGGACCAGGACCGTCCGGGGTCGGACCCCATGGAATTCGCGAACTTCGGGTCATCCTCGTGAAGCTGCTTCTCAAGCTGCTCAAGCAGCTTCTGTTCGTGCTCCGACAGCGGCATCACGACCTCCTTTTGTAGGCCAACGTCCGGGCTGGTTCCCAGCCACTACTTCTGCACCATTAACGACTGTTGTTCCTTAGTGGTTCCCGCTTTGCCGGCATTGGCAAAAACGGAAACCAGGCATACAGCCGCGGGAGCGGGAGCATGTCCAAGAGGGTCCGGCAGTAAGTCCAGTCACTCAAAAACTATGTATCTCTAAGGATAGTTTGTTGAGGGCTGTTCTGAAAGACGGCAATCGGCTTCGTGGACGGCCTGCGGACGGGGACCTGGCCCCTGGTCAGGCGCCCGTTCCCGGCTCCATCAACCGGGCCGGCAATACCGACTTGTTGCCGAATTTTCTGACTACCTCATCGAGCGCCTGTTCCGCCGCACGCCAGTTGTCATCCCGGCGGTCAATGCTGAGCTGGAGGGATGTCCGGGAGGCATCCTCCAGCTGCTCCGCCCTTACTCCCACGAGGCGCACAGCCATGCCCCTGTTTCCCGCCGCCTCCAGCAGCTGGAGGACCACCGCGTAGATGAGCTGGGCGCTGTCCACCGGCGTGGGTACTGTCCGGCTGCGGGTGATAGTGGAGAAATCCGCGAAGCGGAGTTTCAAGGCAACAGTCCGCGCCACCATTCCCGAAGCGCGCAACCGCGCGGCGGTACGGTGCGACAGCCGGAGCAGTTCTCGGTGCAGGACCGCCTGGTCAGCGGTGTCCGTGGCGAACGTCTCTTCTGCCCCGATACTTTTTTCCAGCCGCACCGGGGTCACCGGGCGGGGGTCGATGCCCCAGGAGAGCTGATGGACGTGTTCACCGGTGGCACCCAGTGTCTTCCGGAGTGCTGACACGGGCGTTGCCGCCACGTCCGCAACCGTCCGGATCCCCATTTTGGCCAGGACCTCGGCCGTCTTCGCCCCCACGCCCCACAGCGCACCGACCGGCAGGCTGTGCAGGTACGGCACTGTTTCATCGGGCCCGATGAGCAGCAGGCCGTCAGGCTTGCACCGGGTGGAGGCAATCTTGGCCACGAACTTGGTCTCGGCTATCCCCACGGAAGCGGTAATGCCCAGCTCCGAGGCAACCTGCCGGCGGACCAATTCTCCGATACCCCTCGGCGGACCGAGCCGGCGGAGGGCTCCGCTGACATCGAGGAAGGCTTCGTCGACACTCAACGGCTCAACGAGTTCGGTGATGGACCCGAAGATGGCCATCAGCTGTGCGGAGACGTCGTAGTACAGCTTGTGGCGCGGCTCGATGATCACCGCCTGCGGACACATCCTGGCAGCAACAGCCATGGGCATGGCGGATTTCACACCGAAGGCCCGGGCCTCGTAGGACGCGGAGAGGACTACCGAGCGCTCTCCCGGAAAACCGACGATCACAGGTTTACCGCGCAGTTCCGGACGCGTCCGCAGTTCCACCGAGACGAAAAAGGCATCCATATCCACGTGCATGATGCACTTGCGCCTGCGGCCCGGAACGCGGGCAGCGGCTGGCTGATTGGTACGGTCTGGCCCCACGACTGCAATCCTAGCTGCCGGTACTGACTAAACTGGAGGCTGCATCCGGCATCAACTCCAGGAGGAAAATCCCTGTGACGGTCTTTGGAAACCTCAAGCCTGCGGGCTTGGCCGCCTTCGCTGCCGGTGCAGCCCTGGCGCTGGCAGCCTGCAGCCCCACTCCGTCAGAGGCACCGGGATCCACTTCCGCCACGTCCGCGCCGGCCGCCACGCAGTCCACCCTGACGGCTTCGCCCAGCCCGTCCGCTTCGCCCAATACCTCCGCCACCGTCGGCGCCGTGGTGGAGGGCTTCCCCCAGCAACTGCTGCCCCTCATGCCTGGTGCCACTGTGGTGTCCAGCAGCTTCGACAAGGCATCAACCCCCGCCACCGCCGCCCTGGTGGCAACGGTGGGAGCACCTCCAGCCGCCGTACTCGATTTTTACACCAAGACCCTCGAGGGGCAGGGCTTCAAGGCGGTTCCCGGCGACGCGGTGGGGGCAGTGGCATCCAAGGACTTTGTCCGTGGCGACAACGAAACTGTGAACGTCGCGGTGGTGGAAGCCGCTGGTGTATCCACCTTCACCATCGGCGCCAACGTGGCAGCTGAGTCAGCCAAGTGACGGCCGCGGAGCAACTGCGGCACGAACAGGCAGACTACGTCGCGGCGGTGGCCGGTGAACTCACCGGATTCCTGACATCGCGGCAGTCTGTCATGTCTGCCATCTCCCCGGATATCGACCCGATCATGGGCTCCATATCCAACCTGGTCACAGGCGGCAAGCGCCTGCGGGCCTGATGTGCTACTGGGGCTGGCGCGGCGCAGGCGGCGAAGCCAATGCCGTGGAAGTAGTGACTGCAGGTGCCGCCCTGGAGCTGTTCCAGGCCGCCGCCCTCATCCATGACGACATCATCGACCGGTCGGACACCCGGCGGGGAGGACCGAGCGTGCACCGCCGGTTCAGCCAACTGCACGGTGACCAGGGCTGGGCGCTGGACAGCGAACGGTTCGGCCAGGCGGCCGCCATCCTCGCCGGCGACCTGTGCCTGTCCTTCAGCGAGGAAGCCTTCACGGACATCGGCGAGCGGGCAGCCTCGGGAAGCAGGGCGAGGCTGATCTTCAACCTCATGCGCGCAGAAGTCATGGCCGGCCAGTACCTGGACATCCTGGAGGAAGTGGCAGGCCCTGTCCGGGACCGGGCCGGCGCCGTCAGCCGGGCCCAGTCAATCATCCGCTTCAAAAGCGCCAAGTACTCCACTGAGCACCCCCTTGCCCTCGGCGGTGCCCTGGCGGGTGCCTCCAATGACCTGCTGCGTGGATATTCAGCTTTTGCGCTGCCCCTGGGCGAGGCCTTCCAGTTGCGGGACGACGTCCTGGGTGTCTTCGGTGACCCGCTCACTACCGGAAAGCCTGCCGGGGACGACCTGCGCGAAGGCAAGCGGACCGTCCTGGTGGCCCTCGCACTCGACCAGGCAACACCTGCGGAGTCCGCATTCATCGACGCCAGGCTGGGCAGCCCGGATCTTTCGGATGACGACGTGGCGGAGATCCGCAGGATCATCGAGGAATCCGGTGCACTGCAGGCCACGGAGGTTTTGATCAACGAGTTCGGCTCGGCGGCGTTCGAGGCGCTGGAGGCCCTTCCGCTTGAGGAACTGCCCAAGACAGCCCTGCGGAGGCTGGCTGAGGCTACCGTCAGCCGCGCCTCCTAGGGCTGCTTGTCACCAGGCGAGGGTCTGGGCCCGGCGCCTGATCTCGGTCTTGCGGCCCTCCCGCAGCGCGTCGATAGGACGGCCACGCAGTGATTCGTCTTGGGTGAACAGCCAGATGATCAGGTCCTCGTCCGAATACCCGGCATCGGAGAGAACCACAATTGTCCCTTTAAGGCTGTCGACGACCTGCCCGTCCTGGATGAATTCCGCGGGCACGGAACGGATATTGCGTTCCCCCACCCTTAATGCGGCCAGTGCCCGCTCATCAATAAGGCTGTGCACCCTGGTGATGGAAACATCCAAAAGGCGGGCTACGTCGGGAAGGGGCAACCATTCGCCCACAAGGTCTTCTACATTACTCACGGATCAAGGTTGCCACGGTGGGCCCCCGGGCGCCTAGTCAATAGACCGAGACCCGCCTCCTGACCTGCGGACACTCCCGAAAATCTTTCCTTGCCGGGATTCCCGGAATTCTTGTGCTATTTCCGGATTCATGAGAGATTCACAGTGTTAACGCTAGTAACAGTAATAACTTGAGTAACACTAGTATCAGGAATGTCAGCGGCATCCCCGTCCGCGCCCGCAGTTGAGAAGAGGATTTTTCCATGACAATGTCCCGCTCGCCCAAGCGGCCACCCAAGCCGAGCCTGCCAATGATTGCCGCCACCACAGCGGCACTGCCCGCGGTCGTATTGTCCTCCCTGGCTGTGGCCGAGCCTGCTGCTGCGGAAAAGCCTGCCCGCGCCATTCCTGCAACCCTGGCTGCGGCCATGGAAGCACAGGCTGCACAGGCAAAGGCGGCACACATTCCAGCCGCTGCTGTCTCCACTACCATCCCCACATTCAAGCCGGCGCAGCCGTCGGCCCCCGCTGAATACACCATTGCCCGGGGCGACACCATCAGCAGCATTGCCGGGCGCTACGGCCTGAACACCGGGGAGGTGCTGCGGCTCAACAACCTCCAGGCGAACACCCTGATCTACCCGGGACAGAAGATCAAGCTTTCCGGGGAACCGGCAGCCCCGGCCGCGCCCGCCGCTGCGCCCGCACCGGCAGCACCCGCAACCGGTGAGGGTGCCACCTACACGGTGAAGCCCGGGGACACGCTGGGGGCGATCGCCGCCCGCCACAATGTGCGCCTGTCCGAAGTCTTCAGCTGGAACAACCTCAACATGCGCTCGATCATCCACCCCGGGCAGAAGATCAAGGTGGGCGGCGGGCAGCCCGCACCGGCTGCCCCCGCCGCAGCGCCGGCACCCGCCGCGGTGCTGGCAAATTCAGCAGCCACCCCTGCTCCGGCTACCGGCTCCTACACCGTCAAGGCCGGTGACAGCCTCTATGCCATCGCGGCACGGCACAACGTCAAGCTCACCGAGCTCCTGTCCGCCAACCGGATGAACATGGGCACCGTCATCTACCCGGGCAACAAGCTGGTCATTCCCGGCGCTCCCGGCCAGGCGCCCGCCCCCCAGCCTGCGGCGGCAGTCACACCGCTGGTACCGAGTTCCTTCCTGGGATTCAGCTATCCGCCCGCCGTGGTCAGCTCGGCCAACGAGAACAAGGCGCTCCTTAACGCGGCTCCGGTGCCGTCCCGCGCCGAGATGCGCAACATCGTGGCCGACACTGCGCGGCGCATGGGCGTCGATCCTGCACTGGCCCTCGCGTTCGCCCACCAGGAGTCGGGCTTCGACCAGCGCGCGGTCTCCCCCGCCAACGCAATCGGCACCATGCAGGTGATCCCCAGCTCCGGCCAGTGGGCCTCGGACCTCGTGGGGCGGAAGCTGAACCTCCTGGACCCGTACGACAACGCAACCGCCGGCGTCGCGATCATCCGGCAGCTCCTGGCAACCAGCAAGGACGAAGACAACGCCATTGCGGGGTACTACCAGGGCCAGTACTCCGTCAGCAAGTACGGCATGTACGACGACACGAAGGCGTACGTGGCTGCCATCAAGGCCCACCGGAAGAACTTCGCATAGCCCCTTTGGGCACGCACTGCGGGGATAAAGGGACAGCTGTGGGGAGGGTCCGGACCGATGACGGGTTCGGACCCTTTTCATTGCGGGACTAGGATCGAAGGGTGCAGGAACACGTCTCTGACCCGTTTGTGGGAACGCTGGTGGACAACCGCTACACAGTGCAGTCCCGGCTTGCCCGCGGCGGAATGTCCACGGTCTACCTCGCCGTGGACCAGAGGCTGGAGCGCGATGTCGCACTGAAGGTCCTGCACCCGCACCTGGCCGCGGATGAGAACTTCCTCGGCAGGCTGGGGCGCGAGGCGAAGGCAGCGGCCCGGCTCTCCCACCCCCATGTTGTGGGAGTCCTGGACCAGGGCCATGACGGGCACACCGCCTACCTGGTCATGGAATACATCAAGGGACACACCCTTCGCGACGTCCTCAACAGCAAAGGCGCACTGCCGCCGCGGCTGGCACTTGCCCTGGTTGATCCCGTGGTGGAAGGACTGGCCGCTGCGCACACGGCCGGGTTCATCCACCGCGACGTGAAACCGGAAAATGTCCTGATCGCCGACGACGGCAGGATCAAGATCGGCGACTTCGGCCTGGCCCGGGCGGTGACCACGTCCACGAGCTCCGGGACGCTGATGGGAACCGTGGCCTATGTCCCGCCGGAGATTGTCCTGGGCCGGACGGCAGACGCGCGGAGCGACGTCTACTCCGTAGGCATCATGCTGTTTGAAATGCTGACCGGACAACAGCCGTTCAAAGGCGACGTCCCCATCCAGGTGGCCTACCAGCACGTCAACGGGACAGTGGGACCGCCGTCGGCGCTGGTGCCCGGGCTGGCGGGCGAACTGGACGAACTCGTGCAATGGTGTACGGCCAACGACCCCGAAAACCGGCCGGTGGACGCGAATGCACTTCTGCAGGAACTGCGGCACATCCGGACAAACCTGACCGATTCCGAGCTGGACCTGCATCCTCCGGCCGCCGCCGGGACCGCAGTCTCCGCCGCCCCCGATGCCCGGGAGACCGCCCCGGTCCAGGAAGCTGGTTTCCGGAACCACACGGAGTTCATCGCGCGGACCAGCAACCCCACCACGGTCATGCCCTCGGGCAGGCCGGCACCGCCCGCCCACGGTCCGGCGCTGGGCCGGGAGTTCCTGCAGCCGGACCGCGGCGCCGCCCGGGGCAGCCATATCCTCACCCCTCCCGGCGAGGACGTTGAGGAGCCCTGGGCGCCCCCGGCACCGCAGCTGAGCAAGCGGGCACAGCGCAAAGCCGGGAAGGAGGACGAGAAGGCAAGGGCGCGCGCGGCCGCGACCCCCGTGCGTTCACTCCGCGAAGGCAGTGCCCGACGGCGGGGCGTCCTGTGGGTGGTGGTCCTGGTCCTCGCGGCCCTGCTCGCCACGGGAGCCGGATGGTTTTTCGGCATGGGCCCGGGGGCTGCGGCCACCATCCCGGCCGTGGCAAACAGGACGGTGGCGGAAGCCCAGCAGCTCCTCACTGAAGCCGGCTTCAGGTCCACCACGAGGGACGTTTTCGACGACGATGTTCCCAGCGGCTGGTGGTGGGAAGCGAGCCGGAGGCCGGGACGGAAATCCGGAAATTCCAGCCTGTATCGCTTTATGTGTCCAAGGGCCCGCAGCTGTTCCCCCTGCCGCAGCTCTCCGGAGGAACGCTGGATGACGCCAAGGGCGCGCTAAATGGCGCCGGGATGGCGCTGGGTCCGGTGACCGAGGAATTCAACGAGGACGTGCCGGCGGGCATTGTCCTGTCCCAGGATCCGGTTGCCGGGACGCCCGCCAGGCATGGCACGCCGGTAGCAATGGTGGTTTCCAAGGGACCCGAACCCATCCCCGTTCCCTCTGTGGTGGGCCAGGACGAGGACGATGCCATGGACGCCATCGAGGCGGCCGGGCTGAAGGCTGAGGTGGCCCGGGAAGAAGTGTTTGACCGGAACGTGCCGGAGGGCGCGGTTGTCAGCCAGTCGCCGGCCAGCGGGACGCTCACCCGCGGCGGCACCGTGACCCTGACCATCTCGAAGGGCCCCCGCATGGTGGAGGTTCCGAGTTTTATCGGGCGGCAGGCCAACGAAGCCAGGCGTGCGCTCGAGGCGCTGGGCTTCCAGGTCCGCGTCAACAATGTGCTGGGTGGCTTCTTTGGAACCGTCCGGGACCAGGACCCCGTGGACACGGAGGTCCCAGAGGGGTCCGTTATCACACTGACGGTGGTGTAGGCGGCCGGACCGCCCACACCACCCGGCAGTGTCAGTGCTTGGCGAGTGCGCCGGCCACCAGGAACGCCATTTCCAGCGACTGCATGTGGTTCAGCCGCGGGTCGCAGACCGACTCGTAGCGGTCCAGGAAAGCGTCCTGGTCGATGGGATCGGCGCCGCCAAGGCACTCAGCCACATCGTCACCGGTCATTTCCACATGCAGGCCGCCGGGCACCGTTCCCAGGGCATGGTGCACCTCGAAGAAGCCGCGCACCTCGTCAATGACGTCGTCGAAGTTCCTCGTCTTGTACCCGTTGGGTGACGTGACGGTGTTGCCGTGCATGGGGTCGGTGACCCAGAGCACCTGGGCGCCGGAGGCAGTGACCTTCTCGACGACGGCGGGCAGCTTTTCCCGGATGTTTCCGGCCCCCATCCGCGTGATGAACGTCAGGCGCCCCGGTTCGCGTTCCGGGTCGAGCTTGTCGATCAGGCGCAGGGCGTCATCGCCGGTGGTGGAGGGGCCAAGCTTGACGCCGATCGGGTTCCGGACGCGGGACAGGAAGTCCACGTGCGCGTGGTCCAGTTCGCGGGTCCGCTCCCCGATCCAGAGGAAGTGGGCCGAGGTGTCGTACGGGAAGCCGGTCCGGGAGTCGATCCGGGTCAGCGCCCGCTCATAGTCCAGCAGCAGGGCCTCGTGGCTGGCGAAGAACTCGACGCGCTTGAGCGCCTCAAAATCCGCACCGCAGGAGTCCATGAACTTGATGGCCCGGTCGATGTCCCTGGCCAGCGACTCGTAGCGGGCGTGGGCAGGGTTTTCGGTGAAGCCCTTGTTCCACTGGTGCACCGAGCGGAGGTCGGCGAAGCCTCCCTGGGTGAATGCCCGGATGAGGTTCAGCGTGGAAGCGGAGGTGTGGTAGGCGCGGAGCATGCGCGAGGCGTCGTGCCCGCGCGATTCAGGCGTGAACTCGTAGCCGTTGACGATGTCGCCGCGGTACGCCGGCAGGGTGACACCGTTCCGGGTCTCGTCATTGGAGGAGCGGGGCTTGGCGAACTGGCCGGCCATCCGGCCCATCTTGATGACGGGCATCGCAGCGCCGTACGTCAGCACGACAGCCATCTGCAGGATGGTCTTGACCCTGGCACTGATCTTGTCCGCCGTGGCGGCCTCGAAGGTCTCCGCGCAGTCGCCGCCCTGCAGGAGGAACGCCTTCCCCTGGGCAGCAGCGGCGAGCCGCTCACGCAGGATGTCCACTTCACCGGCAAACACCAGCGGGGGAAGCACCGAAAGTTCCTTGACGGAGGCGTCGAAGACTTCCTTGTCCTGCCAGCTGGGCTGCTGGGAAATGGGAAGGTCCCGCCAGTCGTCCAGTCCGGGATAGTTGGCGGCTCCGCTCTGGGCGGTGCTGGACAGCGAAAAGGCGGGTTTTGCAGATAGCTCAGTCACCATCTAAGACTAACGGCAGCGCAGGACACCTGGACACCGCACCGTCACGCTGGCCGGCGTCCGCGTCACAACCCCCGGTTGCCAAAGCCGCCCCTCAGCCGGTGGCGGCAGCACCGCCGTCGTCATCCCCCGCCCGCTCCACCGGGGCGGAGCCGGGCCTTGGGTCCCCGGCGCCGGTCCCGCCCGCGGAGGGATCATGGATTATGGAACCCGCTTCCGGTTCCACCGGTTTGCCCGCCAGCCGGAGCTTCACCACCGCCGCGTACTCGTCAACATATTCCTGCCCGGAAAGCCGCTGCAGTTCGAACATGATCTGGTCCGTGACTTTCCGCTGCACATCGCGGTCCTCGGCCCGGTCAGCGTAGGCCGTGAAGTCCAGCGGCTCACCGAAGATCATCCCTATCCTGCGGATGTTCGGCAGCCGCTTGCCAATCGGCTGCACCTTGTCCGTGCCGATCATGGCCACCGGGATGACGGGAACGCCGGCCTGCAGGGCCAGCCGGGCGACGCCCACCTTGCCGCGGTAGAGCCTGGCATCCGGGCTGCGGGTGCCCTCGGGGTAGATGCCGAGCAGCCCGCCATGGTTGAGGACGCCCATTCCAGCGCTGAGGGACGCCGCGGATGCGGCACCGCCGGAGCGGTCCATGGGCAGCTGGTTGGTCAGCCGGAAGAACAGGGCTGTCAGCCGGCCTTTAATGCCGGTGCCGGTGAAGTATTCCATCTTGGCCAGGAAGACCACGGGGCGGCGGACCATCAGCGGCAGGAAGATGGAATCGGAGAACGACAGGTGGTTGGACGCGAGAATCGCCGCACCCTCGGCGGGGATGTTGTCCAGGCCCTTGACCCAGGGGCGGAAAAGCAGCTTCAGGACCGGACCGAGGAAGATCCTCTTCATGACCCAATAGAACACGTGGTGAACCTCTCCGGAAGGCGGCCCCCAGGCTCCGCATTGGGCCTGGTCAGCAGTTCAATGCAACCCTACTCTAGTGAGATTTGACCGGAACAGTGACACGATGGACTCATGACTGAAAGCAGCATCCCGCCCCGACCTGCCGCTTTCAGCTATCCCGGCCATGGAGCAAACGCGCAGGTGGGCGTGGCAATCTGCCATGGATTCACCGGCAGCCCGCTGAGCGTGCTGCCGTGGGCGGAGCACCTGGCCGGGCAGGGGTACGCCGTCTCCGTCCCGCTGCTGCCCGGGCACGGTACGGACTGGCGGCAACTGGCCAGGACGGGGTGGGGCGACTGGTACCGCAGCTACGAAGCCGCTTTCCTGGACCTCCAGTCACGGACCGAAACGTGCTTTGCGGCGGGGTTGTCCATGGGCGGGGCGGTGGCCCTGCTGACTGCCTCCCGCCATCCGGTGGCAGGGGTGTCGGTGGTCAATCCGGGGTTGAGTTTCTACGACCGCCGCATCCACATCATCGGGGTGCTCAAATACTTCCAGCGGACCACGATCCCCATCCAGGAGGACCAGCCGACGGCGCCCCACACCGAAGACGGCGACTACTCCCGCACGCCGCTGGCAGCCGTGCACGAGCTCAAGAAGCTCTTTGGTGCCGCAATCCGGGGCTTGCCCCGCATCACGGCACCGGTCCAGGTCTTTAAGTCGAGGACGGACATTGTGGTTCCGCCAACCTCCCTCGCATTGCTCCGGCAACGGCTCGGCCCGCGCCTCAGCGAGGTGGTGGACCTTGCCAGCAGCGGGCATGTGGCTACGCTGGACGTGGACGCGCCGGAAATCTTCGCCAGGTCCAGCGCCTTCATCCGCGCCCATGCCCGATTGACCAGCACTTCGGAGACCCCATGACGTCCAGCCCGGACCACAGTCCCTTCACGAGCGCGCCCAGCGGGGACGGGCCCAGGACCGGCGTGGTCCTCTCCCATGGCTTCACCGGCAGCCCGCATGGGCTTCGGGCGTGGGCACAGGCCTTCGCCGCCGCCGGTTTCGCTGTGCGGATGCCCTTGCTGCCAGGGCACGGCACCAACTGGCAGGAGCTCGCCCGGACCCGCTGGCAGCAGTGGCACGGTGCACTGGACGATGCCTACCTCGAACTCGAAGCGGAATGCGACCACGTGTTCGCGGCGGGGCTCAGCATGGGCGGCGCCCTGGCCCTGCGGGTTGCCGCCACGCGTCCCGTGGCGGGAGTGGTGCTGGTCAACCCGGCGCTGGTGATCGACGATCCGCGGGCACCGCTCGCAGGCATCCTCAAACTCGTGCTGAAAAGCACCCCGGCCATTGCCAACGACATCCTGAAGGAAGGCATGGACGAGGGCGCCTATGCCCGTACTCCGGTTGCGGCGGCCCATGAGATGAACAAGATGTTCCGGGACACCATCCGGCTCCTCCCCCGGATCACCGCCCCTGTCCAGGTCTACAAGTCCACCGTGGACCATGTGGTCTCGGACGCAAGCATCGCCGTGCTGCGCCGCCGCCTGGCCTCGGTGCCCGTGGACGTGGTCCGGCTCGACAACAGCTACCACGTGGCCACCATGGACCACGACGCCGAACGCATCTTCGAGGGCTCGGTCCAATTTATCCGCCGGGTGCTGGCCGCCGGCGCAGCCCCTGCGGCCGGAAGCCAGGAGGTGCAGCATGAACAGGCATGACTCCGGCTCCCCCGATTCCGCGGACCAGGGAGCGAACCAGGACGACGCCGTCTGGCTGGACCTGGTGGCACGGCTGGAAGCCGGCACTCCTTCCGGGGCAACGGATCCCCATACGCCGGAACCGGCGTCACCGGCCGAGCCGGAAGATCCGGCTGCCCGGGGCACCGCGTCCTTCCGCGATTTCGACCCCCTGGGCCTGGCGGGCGCGGCCCCGGCCGAACCGTCCGCGGCACAACGCCGGGCCTCGACCGGCCAGGACCGGAACGCGGATGCGCCGGACGGCCCCCGTGACTACGCCGTGGACGACGACGGTGGCGACTTCATCCCCGAGGAACCCCCGAGCCTGGCCGGCACCGACCCGCTGACCATGCTGGCCTGGCTGGCGGCCGTGGGCGGGCCGATTGCGCTGCTGCTCTCAGCGATGTTCTGGCGTTCCGCGCCGCTGCTGGCGATCGTGGGCATTGTGGCCGCGTTCGTGCTGGGCACCGTGTACCTGATCATGAAGCTGCCGCAGGACAAAAACGAGGACGACGACGGCGCGCGGGTCTAGCTGCCTCCGGCCCGGGTGTTCAGTGGCGGACCCTGCTGCTGACGCGTGACAGATCCGCCGCACCGATCAGTCCTGCATTGGGCCCCAGGGCGGCAAGCTCGATCCCGGCGGCGGGACGGAAGCCGCGCCCGGTCAGGTTCCGCGCGAACGCCTTCCGTGCAGGTTCTACCAGTAGGTTTCCGGCCGAGCAGAGTCCGCCGCCAATCACGAAAAGGCCGGGATCGAGCGCTGCTGCCAGGTTCGCGAGGCCCAGGCCGAGCCATTCACCCACCTCCTCGATCAGCTCACGGGAGGCAGTGTCCCCGGCCAGCGCGAGCTCCGTCACCACGCGCCGGTGATGGTCTCCACGCGGCCGCCGACTGCTGCCAGCAGGTCCTGCGCCATCGGGGAATTGCTGCGGGCCAGGATCCTGGCCTCCCGCCCCAGGGCGTTGCCGGAGGCATACTGCTCCCAGCATCCGCGGTTGCCGCACTCACACCGGTGCCCGCCCGGCATGATGATCTGGTGGCCGAACTCGCCGGCCACTCCGAACCGGCCGCGCTCCACCCTGCCGTCCATGACCATGGCACCGCCGATGCCGGTGCCGAGGGTGATGCAGACCAGCCGGTCTTCACCCTGACCGGCACCGAAGCGCCATTCAGCCCAGGCCGCGGCGTCGGCGTCGTTGGCGAGCAGCACGGGCCTTCGCAGGAGCTGCTGCAGGTTGGCCCGGAGGGGCTCATTGCGCCACGCCAGGTGCGGACTGAACAGGACGGTGCCGCCGTCGAGGTCCATCCACCCGGCGGCGCCTATCCCAACCGAGCGGATGCGCTGCCCCCTGCCCAGCTCTTCCACGAGTTCCACGATGACCTGCTCAACGGCGCGAGGATCAGTGCCGGGCGTGGTGCGGCGCGCCTCACTCAGGATCCTGCCTTCGGCATCCACCACGCCGGCCGCCACCTTGGTGCCGCCAATATCGATGCCGATAGCCAGGCCCCTGCGGCCAAGCCGCACCTGTCCGTGGAAGCCGCCGCCCCCTCTTCTGCCTGCCCGGTAGGGGGCGGAGCGGCGCCGCCAGGGGACGGGCCGGCTGAGGGGACCGGCCTGTTCGCCGGAAGATTGTGCGTACATAGTTTCCCATTCTAGGTTTTGCATCTCCGGGTAGCGGAACCCGCCCGCCGCGCCGCCGTCCGCATGTGTTGACGGATAAGTTACTCACCAGTAGGTTTAGGTGCTGCACTGCTCCCGCACCGGCGTACTACTCTTTAGGCATACCCCTGAAGCGGGAGTTCGGATATCAAAGGAGCTATAGTGCGCGAATTCAGTGTTCCGCCTCTTGTTGTTGTTCCACCGGAAACCAATATCACCGATCTGGTGCTGCGGCAGGCGAACAAAGCCAGCAACCCGGCACTGTTCTCGCGCCTGGATTCAGCGGGTTCCTGGCAGGATGTTTCCGCCACCGATTTCCTCGCCGACGTCAAGGCGCTGGCCAAGGGGTTGATTGCCAGTGGCGTCGGTGCGGGTGACCGCGTCGGCATCATGTCCCGCACCCGGTACGAATGGGCCCTGGTGGACTTTGCCATCTGGTTCGCCGGCGGCGTCTCCGTCCCCATTTACGAAACCTCCTCGCCGTCCCAGGTTGCCTGGAACCTCGGCGACTCGGGTGCCGTGGCCGCCTTTGGCGAAGCCGCCCACCACGAGAACGTCATCCGGCAGGCCGTCGCGGCGGAAGGCCTTACCGCCCTTCAGCATGTCTGGCAGCTGGAAGGTGCAGGCCTGGATGTGCTCCGTGCGGCCGGGTCAGGGGTCAGCGACGACGAGCTTGAGTCCCGCCGGACGGCCGCGAAGCTGTCCGACCTTGCCACGATCATCTACACCTCGGGCACCACCGGACGGCCCAAGGGCTGCGAACTGACCCACGGCAACTTCGTCGAACTCTCCGACAATGCCTTGGCAATCATCGGCGAGATCGTCCACGAGAACGCCAAGACCATCATGTTCCTGCCGCTGGCCCACGTCTTCGCACGGTTCATCTCGGTGCTGGCCATGGCCGCCGGCACCACCGTTGCCCACACACCGGACATCAAGAACCTGCTGTCGGACCTGCAGAGCTACGAGCCCACGTTCATCCTCGCGGTCCCGCGGGTTTTCGAGAAGGTCTACAACTCGGCCATGACCAAGGCGGAGGACGGCGGCAAGGGCGCCATCTTCCACAAGGCGGCAGACACGGCCATCGCCTTCTCCAAAGCGCGGCAGGCCGGCAAGGTGGGACTGGGACTGAGGCTGCGCCACGCCTTGTTCGACAAGCTGGTCTACGGCAAGCTCCGGGCTGCATGGGTGGCCATGTCGCCCACGCGGTGTCCGGCGGCGGACCCCTCGGCGAACGGCTTGGCCACTTCTTCCAGGGCATCGGCCTCCAGGTCCTGGAGGGCTACGGCCTGACCGAGACCACGGCTCCCATTACGGTGAACACACCGTCCCGGATCAAGATCGGTTCGGTGGGCAAGCCGCTGCCCGGGAACGCCGTGCGGATTGCCGAGGACGGGGAGATCCTGGCCAAGGGCGTCTGCGTCATGCGCGGCTATTACAAGCGCGAGGACCTGTCGGCGGAGACGTTCACCGACGGCTGGTTCCGCACGGGCGATATCGGCCGCCTCGATGAGGACGGCTTCGTCTGGATCACCGGGCGCAAGAAGGAAATCATCGTCACGGCCGGCGGCAAGAACGTCATTCCTGCCCTGCTTGAGGACCAGATCCGTGCCGATGCCCTGGTGTCCCAGGTGCTGGTGGTGGGTGACAACCGGCCGTTCATCGGCGCGTTGGTGACCCTGGACCAGGAAGCCCTGCCGGGCTGGCTGCAGCGCCATGGGCTGCCGGCGGACACCACCCTGGACCAGGCCGCCGCCAACCCTGTGGTCAAGGCCGCGGTCCAGGACCTGATCACGGCAGCCAACGCCTCCGTGTCCCAGGCGGAGGCCATCAAGTCGTTCCGGATCGTGCCCGCCGATTTCACCGAAGCCTCCGGCCACCTGACCCCTTCGATGAAGGTCAAGCGGGCGCAGGTCATGAAGGACTTCGAGACGGTCATCGAGGAAATGTACGCGGCGCCGCGTTCCTGACACAGGCAACAACAAAGGTCCTTCACAACGTGAAGGACCCTTTGTTGTTGTGGCTGGTGTTACTGCTCGACCACCAGGAGCAGGTCTCCGCCCTGCACCTGCTCCACGGAGGAGATGGCCAGGCGGGAAACCTTGCCGCCCACCGGCGTCGTGATGGAAGCCTCCATCTTCATCGCCTCGATGGTGGCCACGGTGTCTCCGGCGTTGACGGTCTCGCCGGGCTTGACCGTAACGGTGACGGCACCGGCGAACGGGGCCGCAACGTGGCCGGGCTGGGCCGGGTCTGCCTTCTCGGCCGCCTTGACGTTGCTGACCACGGAACGGTCGCGCACCACCACGGGCCGTGACTGGCCGTTGAGGGTACACATCACGGTGCGCATGCCTTTTTCGTCGGGCTCCGAGACCGCCTCCAGGGAGGCGATCAGCCGCACGCCCTTCTCCAGCTGGATCTCGTGCTCCTGGCCGCGCTGGAGCCCGTACAGGTAATCGCGCGTATCCAGGACCGAGATGTTGCCGTAGGTTTCGACGCTCTTGAGGTAGTCCTTGGTGGGACCGTCGAAGAGCAGCCGGTTCAGCGTGTGCTGGCGGGTCTTGGAGTCGGACTTGAGGGCGGCACTGTCCTCGGCGCTGAGCTCGGCGTCGCGGACCTTCACGCTCCGGCCCTGCAGGGCCTTGGTGCGGAAGGGCTCCGGCCAGCCGCCGGGGGGATCACCGAGCTCGCCGGACAGGAAGCCGATGACGGAATCCGGAATGTCGTAGTTTTGCGGGTTCTCGTTGAAGTCGGCAGGGTCCGCGTTGAGGCCCACTAGGTGCAGGGCGAGGTCGCCCACCACCTTGGAGGACGGCGTTACCTTGACCAGGTGGCCCAGGATGCGGTCGGCAGCGGTGTACATGTCCTCGATGGCTTCAAACCGCTCCCCCAGGCCCAGCGCCATTGCCTGCTGGCGCAGGTTGGACAGCTGCCCGCCCGGAATCTCGTGCTTGTAGACCCGGCCGGTGGGGCCCGGAAGGCCCGACTCGAAGGGGGCGTAAACCCGGCGGACCGCTTCCCAGTAGGGCTCCAGGGAACTGACGGCGTCCAGGTCAAGGCCGGTATCGCGCGGCGTGTGCGCCAGGGCCGCGACCAGGGCCGACGCCGACACCTGGCTGGTGGTGCCGGCCAGGGATGCGGAGGCGACGTCGACGGCGTCCACGCCTGCGTCGACAGCCGCCAGGAGGGTGGCCAGCTGGCCGCCCGCCGTGTCGTGGGTGTGCAGGTGCACCGGCAGGTCGAAGCGTTCGCGCAGGGCCGCGACAAGCTTGGCGGCGGCCGCGGGACGCAGCAGGCCTGCCATGTCCTTGATGGCCAGGATGTGCGCACCGGCGTCGACGATCTTCTGGGCCAGCCCGAGGTAGTAGTCCAGCGTGTACAGCGTTTCCTTGGGATCCAGCATGTCGCCCGTGTAGCACAGCGCCACTTCCGCGACGGCGGTGCCCGTAGCCCGGACGGCGCGGATCGCGGGTGCCATCTGGCTGACGTCGTTCAGTGCATCGAAGATGCGGAAGATATCGATGCCTGTTGCTGCGGCCTCGTTGACGAACGCTTCGGTGACCTCTTCCGGGTACGGCGTGTAGCCCACCGTGTTGCGGCCGCGCAGCAGCATCTGCAGGCAGACGTTCGGCAGCGCCTTGCGCAGCGCCGCCAGCCGGTCCCAGGGGTCTTCGCCGAGGAAGCGGAGTGCGACGTCGTAGGTGGCGCCGCCCCAGCACTCGACCGACAGCAGTTCCGGCATGAGCGCGGTCACGGCAGGACCGGCGGCAACAAGGTCCCGGGTGCGGACACGGGTTGCGAGCAGGGACTGGTGCGCGTCGCGGAACGTTGTGTCCGTCACCGCCACTGCCTGCTGCTCCCGGAGCGCCCGGGCGAACCCGTCCGGTCCCAGTTCAAGGAGCTTCTGCCGTGAGCCTGCGGCGGCCGGACGGTCCTTGACGGAGGGAAGCTTGTCAGCCGGGTTCGAGTGGACCTTCAGCTCGCCGTTGGGCTTGTTCACGGTGACGTCGGCCAGCCAGGTGAGGAGCTTGGTGCCGCGGTCGGCGGACACCCGGGCCTTGAGCAGCTGGGGGCGTTCGTCTATGAAGCTCGTGGCGACGTCGCCGGCGATGAAGTCCGGATCGTCGAGCACGGCCTGCAGGAAGGAGATGTTGGTTGATACGCCGCGGATGCGGAATTCGGCGAGGGCACGGCGCGCGCGTGCCACGGCTGCGGGGTAATCCCGGCCGCGGCAGGTGAGCTTGACCAGCATGGAGTCGAAGTGGGGGCTGATTTCGGCACCCGAGTAGACGGTGCCGCCGTCGAGCCGGACGCCTGCGCCGCCCGCGGACCGGTAGCCGGTGATCTTTCCGACGTCGGGCCGGAAGCCGTTGGCGGGGTCCTCGGTGGTGATGCGGCTCTGCAGGGCCGCGCCCTTGAGGTGGACGGTTTCCTGGGAAAGGCCGAGGTCTGCCAGCGTCTCACCCGAGGCGATCCGCATCTGTGCCTGCACCAGGTCGACGTCGGTGACCTCTTCGGTGACGGTGTGCTCCACCTGGATGCGCGGGTTCATTTCAATGAACACGTGCTGGCCGGCGCGCTCACCGGCGGTGTCCACGAGGAACTCCACCGTGCCGGCGTTGACGTAGTTGAGTGCCTTGGCGAACTTGACGGCGTCGCGGTAGAGGGCCTGGCGGATGCCCTCGTCCAGGTTGGGCGCCGGGGCGATCTCGATGACCTTCTGGTGGCGGCGCTGGATGGAGCAGTCGCGCTCGAACAGGTGCATGACGTTGCCCTCGGCGTCTGCCAGGATCTGCACCTCGATGTGGCGGGGGCGCAGGACGGCCTGCTCCAGGAACATGGTGGGATCGCCGAAAGCGGCATCGGCTTCACGCATGGCGGACTTCAGCGCTTCGGGCAGCGCCTCACGGGTGTCCACGCGGCGCATGCCGCGGCCACCGCCGCCCGCGACTGCCTTTGCAAAGATGGGGAAGCCGATCTCGTCCGCAGCCGCAAGGAGTTCGTCCAGGTCCTTGGAGGGTTCACTGGACTTAAGGACGGGAACGCCGGCTTCGCGGGCGGCCTTGAGCGCCGCCACCTTGTTGCCTGCCAGTTCCAGCACTTCCGCCGGCGGCCCAACGAAGGTGATGCCGGCTTCCTTGGCTGCACGGGCCAGGTCCGGATTCTCGGACAGGAAACCGTAGCCAGGGTAGATGGCGTCCGCACCGGACTCCTTGGCCACCCGGACGACCTCTTTGACGTCAAGGTAGGCCCGGACGGGGTGTCCTTCCTCGCCGATCAGGTACGCCTCGTCCGCTTTCTGGCGGTGGATGGAGTTCCTGTCCTCTTGAGGAAAAACGGCAACGGTCTTGGCGCCCAGCTCGTAGCCGGCGCGGAAGGCCCTGATCGCGATTTCGCCGCGGTTGGCCACCAGAACTTTGGAAAACATACTTCTCCTGCATCATTGCGGGTGGATCGGTGAGTGGTCACAGTGTCTAGGACCTACAAGGACAAACACAAATCTTTGTGTCGACCATCACAGATTTCCCCGTCATGTCCCGATCGCTTCCGCCTGTCGCGGCGGAAAGGGCCCCGGCAGCACAGTGGATGCCATGCCGACCCCCGATAAGGCGGGATTCGCCAACGCATCCACATATGATGAGTAGGGCGGCAGGACCGTCCGGCTTCGGCGCTGCCGGAGCAAACATTACTCCCAACACGGCATCCGGCGTTAGGTTTTGGTCTCTCAAGTGCAAGTAGTCAGCATCAGCAGCCTTAAGGGTGGAGTCGGCAAGACTTCCGTCACCACAGGATTGGCGTCTGCGGCGCTGGCCGCGGGCGTCAGCACGCTGGTGGTGGACCTGGATCCGCACGCCGACGCAACCACGGCACTGGGCGTGCAGCCCGGGGACCAGCTGGATATTGGCAGGATGCTCAAGAGCCCGCGCCGCGCCAAACTGGCGGAGAACGTGGTCGGCAGCAGCTGGACAGCCCGGGCCGCTTCCAACGGGTCCGGCCCCGCGGTACTTGACGTCGCCGTCGGCTCCGCCTACACGGGTATCTACGACCGGCCGGACCTTGGCCGCCGCGACCTCCGCCGGCTCTCAACGGTCCTGGCCGGAGCCGACAACTACCAGCTGGTCCTGGTCGACTGCCCTCCGTCACTCAACGGCCTCACCCGGATGGCCTGGTCCGCCAGCGACAAGGTTGCCCTCGTGGCCGAGCCGGGACTGTTCTCCGTGGCCGGTACGGAACGCACCATGCGGGCCATCCAGCTGTTCCGGCAGGAATTCGCCCCCAACCTCTCCCCTGCCGGCATTGTGGCCAACCGGGTCCGGACCGGCTCCTCCGAGCACAGCTACCGGCTCGCGGAAATGGAGTCCATGTTCGGCGATCTCCTGCTGAGCCCGCGCATCCCCGAGCAGGCGAACTGGCAGCAGATCCAGGGCGCCGCCCACCCGGTACACCACTGGCCGGGCGAGTCGGCCAAGTCTGCAGCCGCCCTCTTCGACGACCTGCTGGCCAACCTGATGGAAGTGGGCAGCGGGCTGCGCGCACGCGCGAGGTAGGCATGGCGTCCGGGCCGATGCCCGGCCGCGCCAGGAGACAGGAAGAGGGCCGCTCCCGTGGGAGCGGCCCTCTTCCGTTTAACTAAGCCTCAGCTGATCTTGCGTGCTGCGCGGCGCTTGCTCAGCTCGTCGTCGGGAAAGGACTGCTCGGCCGCGTGTTCGCTGGGCAGCGAAGCAAGGCTGCCTTCCACCTCGCGCCAGACCCGGCCCACGGCAATGCCGAACACGCCCTGCCCGCCCTGCACGAGATCGATGACCTCGTCAGCCGAAGTGCATTCGTACACGCTCGCGCCGTCGCTCATCAGGGTAATCTGCGCCAGGTCCTCGACGCCGCGTTCACGCAGGTGCTCCACCGCGGTGCGGATCTGCTGCAGGGATACACCGGTGTCCAGGAGCCGCTTGACGACTTTGAGGACCAGGATGTCGCGGAAGCCATACAGCCGCTGGGATCCGGAGCCTGCAGCGCCGCGGACAGCGGGTTCCACCAGCCCGGTGCGGGCCCAGTAGTCCAGCTGCCGGTAAGTAATGCCTGCCGCTTTGCATGCAGTGGGTCCCCGGTATCCGGCGTCCTCGTCCAGCACGGGAAGGTCCTCGGTGAACAGGAGGCCCTGGGCACCGCTCGCGGGCACAGCAACACCAGCCGTGGGCTGTTTCAGCCCGCCTGCTTCGCCTTTGGGACTCACCTGGATCCTCCTTGTCCTGCGCTCCCGGGGAACACCTGCAGCAACTGGCATGAAAAGCATGCATGTAATTTTCGCGGGGCGCACTTTCCAGTGTGACTTGCGCGGCTGCCGTAGGCAATGGGAACTTGATACTTCGACGTTAGGCCCGGCAGGCCCAAGGTCAAAGACCTTGGAGGCTTTGGGCAGGCGTGTCGAAACTTTCAGCCTCAACTTTAACCTTAACGTGACCTCAGCCGTCGAAGTCTTCGGGCTCCACGTCATCGAGGAATTCACGGAACCGCCGGAGCTCGCGCTCCTCATCAACGGTTGGACCGGGCTCGGTATCCTCGCCCTCGTCATGCTCGGTGATGCGGACACCGGCCTCGTCCATCACCGAATCGGCGCACCAGATCCGGCACTTCGCGCGGAGGGCGACGGCGAGGGCGTCCGAGGCCCGGGAGCTGACCGTGGTGCCGTTCTCAAACTGCAGTTGTCCGTAGAAGATGTTGTCCTCAACGGCCACGATGTTGACGCTGACCACGCTGTGGCCGAGTGCCTCCACCACATCCACAAGCAGGTCGTGTGTCATGGGGCGCGGCGGGACCACACCCTGCTGGGCAAGGGCAATGGCGCTGGCCTCGGGGGTGCCGATCCAAATGGGAACATGCCGTTCCCCGTGCATCTCCCGCAGCAGGACCAGGGGCTGGTTGGAAGGCAGTTCAATCCGAACGCCAACAATCTCGACTTCAATCATCAGATGTCCATGCGTGAGATGTGGTCCTGCACCAGGGCGCGGTGCAGGGTGAGGCAAAGGTCGCTGATCTCACGGGCGGCCTCGGCAGCCCGTGCCTGGGACGCGGAGTCCTTCCGTGAGGCAAGTGGTGCCACCGCCCGTTCCACCAGGCCGAACTCGCGTTCCGCCGCCGCCTGAAAGGGACGCAGGTGCCGGGGTTCCAGCCCGTGGCTTTCCAGCTGTACGCAGGCGCGCGCCACCTGGAGGGCATGTTCGTCGAACATGCCGTTGCTGTGGCTGATGAGCCCGAAATCCAGGAGTGCCTGGAGCAGGGGGACGCTGGCACCTGATTCCGTGCGCAGCTGTTCCTCTGTCAGCTTCCGGCCGCGGTTCTGCAGCTCGGCGGCCAGCTCGTCGGAGACGATGCGCGGCGAAACCACGACGCCGGGCGGAAGGTTCTCCGGCCGCTCTCCCCTGTCGATGGCGTCAAGGTAGTCCTTGATGACTTTCAGGGGGAGGTACTGGTCCCGCTGCAGCGCCAGGACGAAGCGCAGCCGTTCCACGTCGCCGTCGGAATACTGGCGGTAGCCGCTGGGGTCCGCCGCGGGTTGATAAGTCCCTTTTCCTCAAGGAACCGGATTTTGGACGCTGTCATGCCCGGGAAGTCGGCGCTCAGCTGCGCGAGGACTTCCCCAATGTTCAGGACCTGCGGTCCCCGGCGTTCCGGTTGTGCCATTGCCACAGGCAGCGGTCCCCGGATCAGCCGCGGCCTGCAGCGGTGGCAGGGCTCAGGTAGAAGGTAAGGCGGAACTTGCCGATTTGGACTTCGCTGCCGGATTTAAGCTCCACGGCGTCCACGCGGTCATGGTTGACGTAGGTGCCGTTGAGGCTGTTCTTGTCCACCACCTCAAAGCTGCGGGCGGTGCGGCGGAACTCCACGTGCCGGCGGGAGACGGTGACGTCATCAAGGAAGATGTCAGCGTCCGGGTGCCGGCCGGCGGTGGTGACGTCCGAATCCAGCAGGAAGCGGGCGCCGGCGTTGGGACCGCTGTGTGCCACCAGCAGCGCGGAACCGGCGGGCAGTGCCTCGACGGAGCTCCGCTCTTCGGAGGACAGCTTGGGGGCGATGGTGGGCTCGTCCCTGACCGGAGTCAGGTTGATGGAGGTGGTCTCCGACGCCTTAGCCGCACCCGTGCCGTATTCCCCATCGGCAGGGTTCGATGTGTGGCCAGCCATGGATTCCTCCTCTTCCCGCTGCAGCCCTCCGGCGTGCAACCAACGTTTGCCCTCCGGACCTGCCCGGCAGGTCCGGCACCGGCTCCCCATCCGGCCCTTGACGTGCGACGACGTCCTGCCTGCGACGCGGGGCCGGACCGGATATACCGGTTAGCTTTAGCCTACCTGTTGTTCGTACTCCGATGCACTGAGCAATGAATCAACGGCGTCGGCCTCGGCCAGTTTGACCTCGATCAGCCAGCCGTCACCGTAAGGATCCGTGTTGATCAGCGCTGAATCGGTGTCCAGGGACTCGTTGCGGGCTACTACTTCACCGCTGACCGGGGCGTAGATGTCGCTGACACTCTTCGTGGACTCCACCTCGCCCACAACTTCGTTGGCCGTAATTTTGGTGCCGATCTCGGGCATCTGGGCGTAGACAACATCTCCAAGCGCGTCCTGCGCGAAGTCGGTAATGCCCACGCGGACCACGCCGTCGGCATTGGGAGCGGAAACCCACTCGTGTTCGGCGGTGTAGGACAGGTCTTCGGGAATGTTGCTCATGGGGGGCCTTTCATCGGGTCAAAACTCGAAGGTCACGGGGCCCGGGAAACAGACCGCCGCTGAAAGTATAGGCACATCTGCCGGAGCGTCCACCGGGGTTTCTGACAAGATGGGAACCATGAGCGTGCGCCATGGTGCAGGACGTCCGGGACCCGGCAGGTAGGCCGTGCCGGAACTTCCCGAAGTGGCCGGACTGGCCCGGTTCCTCGACGAGCAGCTGCGGGGCTGCGTCCTCGACAAGCTGCAGATTGTCTCCTTTGCCGTGCTGAAGACGGCCGACCCGCCCTACTCGGCGCTGGAGGGCCGGACCGTGTCCGGGGTCCGGCGGTTCGGGAAGTTCATCAGCATTGACACGGACGGGATCTCCTTGGTGTTCCACCTGGCCCGCGCCGGCTGGCTGCGCTACACGGACTCCCCCGCCGCCGGCCAGCTGAAGATGGGCAAGGGCCTCATCGCCGTCCGCTGTACCTTCACCGGCCCGGACGGGCCGAGGGGGTTCGACCTCACCGAGGCCGGGACGAAGAAGAGCCTGGCCATCTACGTGGTGCGGGACCCCCAGGATGTGCCCGGAATCGCCACACTGGGTCCGGATCCCTTCGCGGAGGCGTTCGACGCCGGCACGCTGGCTGAGATCCTGGCAGGCAGTTCCCAGCAGATCAAGGGGCTGCTGCGGAGCCAGAGCGTCATAGCGGGCATCGGCAACGCCTACAGTGACGAGATCCTGCACGCGGCCCGGATCTCCCCGTTCGCCACGGCCAAGTCCCTGGACCGGGAGACGGTGCAGGTCCTCTATGACGCCATCCACGACGTCCTGGGCGCAGCCTGGCGGAGGCCGGCGGCAAGCCGCCCAAGGAACTCAAGGACGTCAAGCGGAGCCACATGCGTGTCCACGCCAGGACGGGCCTGCCATGCCCGGTGTGCGGGGACACCGTCCGGGAGGTGTCTTTCGCAGATACAGCCCTGCAGTACTGCCCCACCTGCCAGACGAAGGGCAAGATCCTCGCGGACCGCAGGACATCGAAGTTCCTGAAGTAGGTACCTCCGGCAGCCACCATTGTTGAGACGTGGCTGCGTAATTGAGGCCTTGGTCCTGCGGCAGCGCCGCGGGCGGTGCCGCGCGGATCCCCATTGCATTTCGGGACCTCTGGCCCTGCCCGGGCGTCCCCCTGGGGCGTAGCGTCTGGACCAAGGCTCGCATATCTCGGTCAACACGAAGGGGTCACAATGCGCCGGTCTCGATCCGCCGTCCTTGGAACCGCTTTGGCCCTCGCCTTCAGCGGTGGCCTCGGGGGCACGGCCCTGGGGCCGCCCCCGTCTTCCGCATCAGCGGTTGCCGCGCAACACAGCGATCCGGCGTCGATGGTGCCGGTGCAGGCCGGCGACGACGCGATCGTCCAGCACTACGAGCAGCTCGGCGGCAGCGCATCGTTCCTCGGCACGCCAGTCGGCAGCGCGTACGACATCGCTGGCGGACGCGCCCAGGACTACACCGGCGGCACGATCTACTTCAGCGCCGGTACCGGGGCACACGAAGTCCACGGCGCAG
>NZ_AOFD01000040.1 GCF_000332815.1 Arthrobacter nitrophenolicus | reverse complement strand
CCGCCGGGGCCTGGCCGGCTCCGGAAGCCTTGCTGGCCCTCGCTGCGGGCCACTGCCAGGAGGTCCGGATTAACATCGAACCCCCGCCCTGTGCCGGTGTTGCTCTGCACCAGTGCCTGCCCGGGATCGTCAGCATCCACCGGTGGGGCGATCTCGTCGAAGGTGGTTTCGCCGGCGAACAGGTCCATGATCTGGCGGCCCACCATGACGTGCTGCCAGAGGGGAACGGGCCGGTGCTCGGACACAATGATGTCCGTATCGCCGCGGACGGTGTCCAGCCAGGCGCCGAACTCTTCCGCGTTGGAGACCGTTGCGCTGAGGGAAACCACCTGGACCTCGCTGGGAAGGTGGATGATCACTTCCTCCCACACGGCACCCCGGAAGCGGTCGGCAAGGTAATGCACCTCATCCATCACCACGTAGCCCAGGTCGTCCAGGGTGGCGGAATCCGCATAGAGCATGTTCCGCAGGACCTCTGTGGTCATCACCACCACCGGGGCGTCGCCGTTGATGCTGGTGTCTCCGGTGAGCAGGCCCACCTTGTCGGCACCGTATTTCCCGGCCAGTTCAGTGAACTTCTGGTTGCTCAGCGCCTTGATGGGGGTGGTGTAGAAAGCCTTGAGGCCCCGCTGCAGGGCCAGGTAGATGGCGAACTCGCCCACGATGGTCTTGCCTGCCCCCGTGGGTGCGGCCACCAGCACGCCCCTGCCGTCCTGGAGGGACCGGCAGGCCTGCTTCTGGAAGTCGTCCAGCTCAAAGTCCAGCGTGCGGATGAACGCCCCGAGGTCCGAGGCGGCCTCGGCCCTGCGCTCGGCGCTGGCCCGGTACCGTTCCGCCGGCGAGAGCTCGTCATCGCCGGGAGCCGTGGAGGATGGTCCGCTGGAAGATGGGCCGGAAGGAAACGGCCCGGTGTTGGTGGACATACACCAAGCCTAATGGGAGCTCAGAGGTTCTTGAGCTCACTGCTCGGGGTGGCGACGTCCGCTGTGGCCTCTGTCTCCGCGGCCCTCTTGGCCTCGCGGCGGGCCCGCCGCTTGTCGTTCATGAGGCAGATGCCGATGGCGGCAAAGAAAAGAACCAGCAGCGGGCCCGCCAGCATGAACATGGAGATGGCGTCAGCACCGGGCGCCGCTATTGCGGCCAGCACAAAGACCAGGAAGACGGTTATCCGCCACGCCTTCAGGATGGTGCGGCCGGTGATGACACCGGCCATGTTGATGCCAACCAGCACCACCGGAACGAGGAACGCGACCCCCAGAACCAGGACCATCCGCGTGACGAACTCGATGTACGTCCTGGCGTCGATGACGCTCGACGAACCGTCCGGGGTGAACTGGGTCAGTGCCCGGACCACCTGCGGCACCACCAGCCAGCCGGCCCAGATGCCGGCAAGGAACAGCGGAACCGCGGCCGCCATGTACCCCAGTGTGTACCGGCGTTCCTTGGAGGTAAGCCCCGGGGTGATGAAGGCCCACAGCTGGTAGATCCAGATGGGGCTGGAGATAACCGCCCCGATGAGGAGCGACATCTGCAGCTTGAAGTCGAACGGGGAGGCAATGGTTCCGAAGTTGATTGCCGAGAGTCCCCCGGTCTGCTGTGAGATGCGGTTGACCGGGTCAGCCAGCGCCTTCAGCAGCGGATCGTAAAGTATCCAGCCCCCAATGCCGCCAAGGACCACGCCGATGGCAGACTTGATCAGCCGGTTCTTGAGTTCCTTGAGGTGGTCCCAGAGGGACATGCGCCCCTCAGGGTTGGCTTTACGGGCCCGCGACAGTGCCACTGGGGGTCAGGCGCGGTTCGACGGCGGGACGTCCGTGCCGTCTGTCGGCTCACCGGGCTTCGCCTTGGGGTGGTTCACGATGGTGCCTTCCACCGGGCCTGAGGCGTCGGTGGTGTCGGTCTTGCCGTCGTTCTTCATTTCCTTGACCTCGGACTTGATGATCCGCATGGACTGGCCGAGGCTGCGTGCCATGGCCGGAAGCTTGGGCGCGGCAAAGAGAAGCAGCGCAACGACGATGATAATGACGATTGGCCAGGGGCCATCAAAGAGTCTTCCCATGGGAAATCCTTTCCTCTAAATACATCCTACTTCTATGTGAAGTCGAGATCCCCGAGTGCCTGCGGCTGGCCCCGGTCCGCTTTGCGCTGGACCCTCCGGCGGCGGCGTTCTTCCCGCCGCGCTGACGTGGATGCCTCGTAATCATGTCGCATGACGGCAGGCGAGGCAAAAACTGCGGAGCCGGGCATGGTGGCCGGCGCTGCCGCCGGCTCCTCCTGCTCCTGGAAGGGGCCCAGTTGCCCCAGCTTCTCCCCCGCTGCCCCCAGGTCCCTGACCGTCGCCATGAACTGGCGGAAGAGGCGGATGCCCAAAAGGACATAGAACAGCAGGGAGAGGGCGACCAGCGCCACCCACAAAAGGATCCAGGACCACCAAGGCATGCTGAGAAGTCTATCCGCCGTACCGGGCCAGCGACGCCGCCAGCCACTCCCGCGCCGCCGCTGCCAGGTCCTCAGGGGCCAGGATCCGCACCGTGCCCCCGTGCTGTGCCACGAACATGGGGAGCCACGCCGTGCTGCCGAACCTGATCTCGGCAACCAGGCCGCCGTCGGGAAGCTCTGCCGTCCGCTCGGCGTAATAGTCGTCTGCCAGCCCCCTCCCCTGCCGGGTGAGCTGGACGGTGACGGTGGTGTCGTCGTCGTTCGGCGTGAAGAGTTTGGCGGGGACTCCCGCTGCGGGCGTGATGCCGTCCGCCACGGGCCGTCCGTTGGGACGCACCTCCTGGACGCGGTCAAGCCGGAAGTTCCGCAAACCGTCCACCAGGTGGCAGTAGGCCTCGAAATACCACGTGTTATCGAGGGAGTAGAGCCTTAGCGGATCCACGTCCCGTTCGCTGACCTTGTCGCGCTGCGGGGAAAGGTATGTCAGGTGCAGCTGGGCTCCTGATTCGATGGCGTCCCGGACGGTGGCGTGGGTGGCAGCGTCGGCAGGCTCCATCTGCGGTCCGGCGAGGGACGCCGCCCGCAGGCCTTCCTCGCCCGCAGCAGCGAGCAGCTTGAGGGTCACGGATTCAAGTGCGCCGCCCTCGGCGATGCCCGGGAGTCCGTTGAGGGTTTCGAGACCGGTAAGGAGGGCACAGGCCTCTTCCACGGTGAACCGTACGGGCCGCTTCAGGTCCAGGTCCTGGGTGATGAAGACATGGTCGTTTTCCCACTGGATGTCAAGCAGGTCATCCGGATACCCTTCCGGAAGCCCGGAGCAGATGAGAATCCGCAGATCGTCCTCGAGCTCTTTCCGGCTCACGCCGAAATGGCGTGCCACGTCCTGGATGTGCAGGCCCTGGTTGTGCACCAGGAACGGGACCAGTTGGAGCATCCGCTTGAGCTGGTCCTCCGAGGTCCGGGGACGCGCCTGCCGTGCACGGGCAGGCGGGAAAGCGTACGCCGCGCCGGCGAGTCGCTGAAGGCGGCGGCAGCGCGCAGCCTCCTGCGGACCGCTTCCACCAGGTCTTCCGGCGCGGCGGCGACGGCGTCCGGGCCGTAGGAGGCGAGTTCCTCGGCGAGGGTTTCCGGGTCTCGGTAGTGCAGGCTGATCCGGTCATAGCCGGCGTCGGCCGGGTCAGCGCCGTCACTGGGAGGGGAAGCCGGCAGTGCGCGGCGCCGCAGGGCGAGCAGCCGGCCTTCCCGGACTTTAACGCCGGCGGTGCGGAGCGGCAGTTCGGGGAGGCGGTCCAGTTCTTTCCGGATATTGAAGTCCGCCGGGGGCGAGTACTGCTCGTTGTCCAGCGTGGCCACGGCACTGGTGAAGCGGGACAGGCGGAAGTGCCGGGTGGCCTGGCGTGCCCGGTCATGGCCCACCAGGTACCACTGCCCGAACCGGCTGCCGAGGCCCCACGGCTCCACGGTCCGCTCTTCCTCCTTACCGGTGCTGCCGGCGAGGTACCGGAAAGTGACCGGGTGCCGTGCATGCATGGCTGCCACGAGGTCGTCGAAGGCCTGGCCGGCGGGCTTGATACGCGGCTGCAGGCCGGCGGGAAGTTCGACGTCGGCCATCCGGCCGGACGCCTGCAGCTTGCGGAGGGCGCTTTGCGCGGCCGTGCCCAGTGCGGCGCGCTCCCACAGCTGTGAAGCCAGGAGGAGCACGGTCCATTCTTCCGGGTCCAGCTGGACGTCGGGCAGGCGGTTGGATTCCTTGCCAATGCGGTAGCGGGTAGTGGCAGGGTCGTCCCCACTCCAGCCGAGGTCCGTCAGTGTTTCCACTTCGAAGCCGAACTGGCGCAGGTCGTTCTTGTCCCGCTCGAACATCCTGCCGAAGGCAACATCATTGCCCGAGGTGTCGTGGTAGACCTTTTCCCGCAATTCACTGCGGCGCAGGCCGTACCGGGTATTCAGGAGCGCGATCAGCAGATTGAGGAGTCGTTCAGTGCGGGATGCGGACACTCTGGCTACGTTACTAAACTCCGGGCGGAACGCAGAAAGCGCGGCAACTGCCGGGACCTGAACGTCCCGGCAGTTGCCGCGCTCCCAAGGGCGGATCCGCCCGTCAGCTGAAGTGTCAGCGGACGCCGACGAGGTCCACAACGAAGATGAGAGCCTCGTTCGGCTTGATGGCCCCGCCCGCTCCACGGGAGCCGTAGGCCAGCTCGGAGGGGATCTCCAGACGGCGGCGGCCGCCCACCTTCATGCCCAGCAGGCCCTGGTCCCAGCCCTGGATGACCTGGCCAACGCCCACACGGAAGTCCAGCGGCGCGCCGCGGCCCCAGGAGGCGTCGAATTCTTCGCCGGTGGACCAGGCCACACCAACATAGTGGGTGGAGACGGTGTCCCCTGCCTTGGCTTCGCGGCCGTCACCTTCGATAAGGTCCTTGATGACGAGTTCGGTGGGAACGTCGCCTTCCGGAAAATCGATCTCGGGCTTCTGGCGGTCGAATTCCCGCTGTCCGAATGACATGGTTGCTCCTTCGTGGGTGCTGATGGTTGGTACCGCGAGCCAAACGGCCGCGGCCTCCTTGTAAGTCTTGCTACTTGGCGCCGAGGATGTCCACTACGAAGACAAGATCGCCCTTTGCTTCGCCCTGGCCGGCGTCGCCGTAGGCCAGGTCCTTCGGGATGACCAGCAGCACGCGGGAGCCGACGGTCTTGCCGGCCAGGCCCTGGGTCCAGCCCTTGATGACGCCGGTCAACGGGAAGCTTGCTGGTTCGCCGCGGTCAAAGCTGGAATCAAACTTGGTGCCGCCCGCCAGGGTCACGCCGACGTAGTTAACGGTCAGGGTGTCGGTTTCCTTGACCACAGCGCCGTTGCCCTTGATGAGGTCCTGCGATACCAGTGCGGTGGGCGCGGCTACGCCTTCGACGTTGATCTCAGGTACGCCGTCCTTCTCGGTCACGGTGGGCAGGCCCGCGGGAGGGGTGACGGTTTCGCCTTCGGGCTTCTCAAGCGCCGGCGTCACGTCGCTGGCCGAGAGGACCTTGATCACGAGCAGTTGGGTGGGCTGGGCCTCCGCACCGGCGGTGGCAGCCTGTCCCGGAACTGCCAGCGCGAGGCTTGAGCCGACCTTGGCGCCCACAAAGGCGTTGTAGATGACGGGGCTGCCGGTTTTCAGTTCCTCATTGAGTTCCAGGGGTTCCGGATCATTGGGGAACGTATCTTCGAGGGTGGCGCCGTCGGTGCCGTTGAGGGCAAGGATGGAGATGTTGGCGACCTGGTCTGCCTTCACCGTTTCCCCGCTGCCTTCGCTGACCACTTTGATGGTGGGTTCGGCTACCTCGAGCGGCTTGGTGAACTCCACGCCGGGGGCCTTCTTGTCACCGTTGTCGGTCAGTTTGAGGGTGTCGAACTTTGCAGTCTCGCCAGCGGACTGGCTGGTGGGTTCCGGCTCTGCGGGGGTTGAGCCGCCGCAGGCGGTGAGCAGCAGCAGGCCGGGAAGAAGGATTGCTAGTAGTCGGCGCACGTAAGAGAACTTTCGTCGGGGCAGGATGGATGCGATGCTCCGCGTTGCAGCGGCTGTGATCGCGGCAGGCCCTGATAAAGGGCCTTATCCAGAATAGACCCTGAAGCTGGGTGTCAGCCCATAGAGTCGAGAAGTGCATCCACGCGCTCGTCGACGCTCCTGAACGGGTCCTTGCAGAGGATGGTCTGGTGGGCGCGGTCGTTGAGTTTCAGGTGTACCCAGTCCACGGTGTAGTCTCGGCCCAGTTCCTGGGCGCGCCGGACGAAGTCGCCGCGCAGCTTGGCCCGGGTGGTCTGGGGTGGCGCATCGACGGCGCCCTTGATGACCGTATCGTCCACGATCCGCCGGACCGCGCCGCGGGACTGCAGCAGGTAGTACAGGCCGCGGCCACGGGAAATGTCGTGGTAGGTCAGGTCGAGCTGCGCAATCCTGGGCGCATCGAGGCCAAGCCCGTGGCGTTCGCGGTAGTTGTCCATCAACTTTTTCTTGATTGCCCAGTCGATTTCGGTCTCGATACCGCGGGAATCCCCGCTTTCGATGGCCTTGAGCGTGCGCTCCCAAAGATCAAGGATCAGGGGAACATGCGGGTTGTGAGCGCCGTTTTCCTTCACGAAGGCGGTGACCTTGGTCAGGTATTCCTGCTGGATTTCGAGGGCGGTGAGCTGGCGGCCGTTGGCCAGCCGGACCAGGGCCCTGCCGCTGAGGTCGTGCGAGATCTCGCGGATGCTGCGGATCGGGTTCTCCATCCGCATGTCCCGCATGATCACACCGGCTTCGATCATCCGCAGGACAAGGTCCACCGTGCCCACTTTCATGAGGGCCGTGGCCTCGGACATGTTCGAATCGCCGACAATGACGTGCAGCCGGCGGTAGAACTCGGCGTCGGCGTGCGGTTCATCGCGGGTGTTGATGATGGGCCGCGAACGGGTGGTGGCTGAGGATACACCTTCCCAGATGTGGTCCGCGCGCTGGGAAAACGCATACGTTGCACCGTGCGGCGTCTTCAGGATCTTGCCCGCGCCGGCGATGAGCTGGCGGGTGACCAGGAACGGAATCAGGATTTCCGCGAGCCGGGAAAATTCGCCGCGGCGCGGGATGAGGTAGTTTTCGTGGCTGCCGTACGAGTTGCCGGCTGAGTCCGTGTTGTTCTTGAACAGGTAGACGGTGCCGTTGAAACCCTCCGCGGCCAGCCGCGCCTGTGCCTCATCCACGAGGTCGTCCAGGATCAGCTCACCTGCCCGGTCGTGGGCGATCAGTTGGGCAAGGTCGTCGCATTCGGCGGTGGCATATTCGGGGTGCGAACCCACGTCCAGGTACAGCCGGGAACCGTTGGTGAGGAACACATTGGACGAGCGGCCCCAGCTGACCACCTTGCGGAAGAGGTACCGGGCCACCTCCTCCGGGGCAAGAGGCCTTGAATCGGGGCTCGAATAGGAGATCCCGAACTCGGTTTCAATACCGAAGATTCTCTTGTCCATGTTTCCTCCTAGGCCAGCAATGCAGTGATGTCCGCGTCGTTCAGCCGGCGGAAAGCGCGCCGTGAGCCGCGTGTGCTCTCGGACAGCCTGTCCAGGACTGCTACTTCCAGCGCCCTGGCCGGCATCGGCTTGGCTGATTCACCCGAATCGGCTGCCGGCGCCAGGCCGGACAGCGCCAGCCGGACGGCCTCGGAGAAGCTGAGCGTGCTCCGCCAGCCACCTTCAATGGCTGAGGAAACCTTCTCCGCCTGGCCACCCATGACCACGAAGCTGTGTTCGTCGGCGATGGAACCGTCGAAAGTCAGCCGGTAGAGATGGTCCTCCTCCTGGGTGGGGCCCACCTCGGCCACAGCGAGTTCCACTTCGAAAGGTTTCTGCTCCGCGGTGAAGACGGCGCCCAGGCTCTGTGCGTAGACGCTGGCCAGGCCGCGCGCCGTGACGTCCTCGCGGTCGTAGGAGTATCCGCGGACGTCGGCGTACCGGACACCGGCCTGGCGGAGGCTTTCAAATTCGTTGTATTTCCCGACGGCGGCGAATGCGATTTTGTCGTAGATCTCGCCGATTTTGTGCAGGGACGGCGACGGGTTTTCCGCTACGAGAGCTATCCCGTCAGCGCAACTGATCACCACCACAGACCTGCCGCGGGCGATGCCTTTCCGTGCGAAATCCGCACGGTCCTTCATCAGCTGTTCAGGCGATACATAAAACTGCTGCGTCATCTCAGGCCTCCCGTCCGGCGATGGTGCGGGCTTCGATGACGTTGCGCGCCGCGGCCGCAAGTTCGGCCTCCGGAATCCGGCGGGCGCCGGAACTGTCCACCGTGTAGACCACGGGCCACAACTGGCGCACCGTGTCGGGGCCGCCGGTGGCCGAATCGTCGTCGGCGGCGTCGTACAGGGACTCCACCGCGACGGCAAGCGCTTCCGCCGCCGTAAGGTTGGGCCGCCACAGTTTCTTCAGGGCTCCCCGTGCGAAGACCGAACCGGACCCCACGCTGTGGTGTTCGTGCTCCTCATACCGGCCGCCGGTCACGTCGTAGGAGAAGAGCCTTCCCACGCCGGCACTGGTGTCGAAGCCGGCGAACAGGGGAACGACGGCCAGGCCCTGCAGGGCGAGCGGCAGGTTGCCGCGGATCATGGCGCCGAGGCGGTTGGCCTTGCCCTCAAGGCTGAGGAGCGTGCCTTCGATTTTTTCGTAATGCTCAAGTTCAACCTGGAACAACCGCGTCAGGTCAATGGCAATGCCGGCAGTCCCCGCGATGCCCAGGACCGAGAACCGGTCCGCGGGGAACACCTTTTCGATGTGCCTGCTGGCGATGATATTGCCCATGGTGGCACGCCGGTCCCCCGCCATCAGCACGCCGCCGTCGTAGCTCATGGCGACGATCGTGGTGGCGTGCGGAACCTGCAGCGGGGCAGCTGCGGACGCAGCACCCTGGGGGGACCGGCTAAAGGGCAAAAGCTCCGGCCGGTCCCGCTGCAGATGTTCCGTAAAGGACGAGGTGGCGTTGGCGGCTACCTGGTTGGCGGTTGATTCCTGCACTCATGAACTCCTTGAACGTAGTACTAAAAGTCGGTACAGATTCCGTCCGTCCGGGGCTTCCGCCACCTTTCCGGTCCGGGTTACTGGCCGCCTTTTTGGACGAAGGCCCGGACGAATTCTTCGGCGTTGGATTCCAGAACGCCGTCAATCTCGTCCAGAAGGTCGTCCACGCCTTCCGTGGATGCCGAAGCCTGGGCTTCCGGCGGTGCGGGTGGCGCCTCAGGAATGTCCTCGTCGACCTGGCTGTCGCGTGATTGCGGCTGCGTTTGCTCCTGGCCTGCCATCGTTATCCCTCCCTTAGTCGGTCATTGGATCCGGCGGATCCTCCGATATGCCAATCCTGCCACGCTGGCGGCCGTCCGGCGCGGTTTACGCCGCAGGCGGAGCGGTATTGTGTCCCAACAACTCTGCGAGGAACGGACCCGCTTCCCGATAGCGTTCGAACAACGCTCCGGTGAGGGTTTTGGTTCCCCTCAGCGGCTCCCTGGTGGGCACCCGCTGCAGCCGGCCGTATCCGGGTACGTCAAAGATCACCGAGTCCCAGCTCGCGCCCACCACATCCTTGCCGAAGCTGCTGATGCACTTGCCCCGGAAGAACGCACGGGTGTCCGCCGGGGGCTCCCCGACGGCGGAAACGATAGCGGCGTCGTCGACGATCCTTTGCATCCGGTCCCTGGCAAGGAAGCGGTAGTACAGCCCCTTTTCGGGCCGGATATCGGACCATTGCAGGTCCACGAGTCCCAGCCGGGCGTCATCCCAGTCCAGGTTGTCCCGCTGGCGGTAACCGTCCAGGAGCGAAAGCTTCGCGAGCCATTCAACGGAACTGGCTGCCGCCGCCCGGTTGCTGTCCAGCTGGGTGAGCACTGTGGCCCACCGCTCCAGGACATCATGCGTGTGTCCATCCCCGTCCACGGCATCGCCGACGCCCGTATCCTGTGCCAGCTTGGCTGCGGCCTCGTGGTACATCCACTGAAGGTCCAGCGCGGTGACCCGCCGTCCGTCCAGCAGCCGCAAAGTGGCGGTCAGAGACGTGTCATGGCTGACCGTCTGCAAGGCCTGGACGGGTTCGTACACCTCGACCTTGGGCGCCAGGCCTGCCTCGATGAGGCTGAGGACCATGGCAGTCGTCCCGAACTTGAGGTAGTTGGATACCTGGCTGAGATTGGCATCGCCAATGATCACGTGCAGGCGCCGGTACTTGTCCGCGGTGGCGTGCGGCTCGTCCCGCGTGTTGATGATGGGCCGGCGGATGGTTGTTTCCAGGCCCACCTCGGCCTCGAAGAAATCAGCCCGCTGGCTGATCTGGTAGCCGGACGCTGACGCGTCCTGGCCGATTCCCAGCCGGCCCGCCCCGCAGAAGATCTGGCGGGTCACGAAAAACGGTGTCAGTCCGCGCACGATGTCGCCGAAAGGCACCGAACGCGGCATGAGGTAGTTTTCGTGGGAGCCGTAGGACACGGACTTGTTGTCCGTGTTGTTCTTGTAGAGGTTCACCGGCGGAAGGTCAGGGTCCGCGGCCAAACGGCGCACCGCTGCCAGCGCCACCAGGTCTCCTGCCGCGTCCCAGGTGACCGCATCGCGCGGGTTGGTGACCTCGGGGCTCGAATACTCGGGGTGGGCGTGGTCCACGTACAGGCGCGCACCGTTGCCCAGGACCATGTTCATGAGGAGCGTGCCCGACTCGTCCTGCCCGTCGAGTTCGAGTTCCTCACGGCCGTACGCCAGGGCCACCGCTTCGGCGTCCAGGACGGGCGGCTGGTCGGTCAGCTGGCTGGGATGCGCGGCGCCGCGGTCCACGGTCCAGCCGCGGGCGTCGTGCAGCGGCTCCTCGTCCGTGTAGTCCCAGCGGGTTTCGGCGCCGCCCGCGGCGCGCTGCCGGGTGACCTGCGCGTAGGCCTGGACCACCCGGGCACTCATCATAGTGGCATTGGCGGAGGGCGCGGACGGGGCATGGATGCCGTATTCGGTTTCCGCGCCCATCACCCGCATGACCCCGCCGGCCGGGAGTGCTCCCCCGGCGGCGGGCTCCGGTGCAGCCGTCATAGATACTGTCCCGTAGTGGGCATGGTTTCGATCGACTTACCAGGCTCCTGGCCGGCCTTGCCCTGGACAATGGTGCGGATGTAGGTGATCCGCTCGCCCTTCTTGCCGGAGATCCGGGCCCAGTCATCGGGATTGGTGGTGTTGGGCATGTCCTCGTGCTCACGGAACTCGTCCACCACCGCCCGCAGCAGGTGCTCGATCCGGAGCCCCTTCTGTTGGGTGGTCAGGAGGTCCTTGATGGCGTACTTCTTGGCGCGGTCCACGACGTTCTGGACCACAGCGCCGGAGTTAAAGTCCTTGAAGTACAGCATCTCGGTGTCACCGTTGGCGTAGGTGACCTCCAGGAACTCGTTCGACTTGTCCGTGGAGTACATGGCCTCCACCGTCCGCTGGACCATGGCGTCCACGGTTGCCTGGACATCGCCGTTGTGCTCGGCGAGGTCGGATTCGTGGAAGGGCAGGTCGGTGGTGATGTACTTGTTGAAGATGTCCGCCGCCGCCTCGGCGTCGGGTCGGTGGATCTTGACTTTGACGTCCAGCCGGCCGGGCCGGAGGATGGCCGGATCAATCATGTCCTCGCGGTTGGAGGCGCCGATGACGATGACATTGTCCAGCCGCTCCACGCCGTCGATCTCGCTGAGCAGCTGCGGCACTATGGTTGTTTCGACGTCGGAGGAAATGCCGGTGCCGCGCGTGCGGAACAGCGAATCCATTTCGTCGAAGAACACCACTACCGGGCTGCCGTCCGAAGCCTTTTCCCGCGCCCTGGAGAAGATGAGGCGGATGTGCCGTTCGGTTTCGCCGACATACTTGTCCAGGAGCTCCGGACCTTTGATGTTCAGGAAGTAGCTCTTGAGGTCCACATTGCCGGAGCGCTCAGCGGCGCGGGCAGCGAGGGAGTTGGCAACGGCCTTGGCGATGAGGGTCTTGCCGCAGCCCGGAGGGCCATAGAGCAGGATGCCCTTGGGAGCCTTCAGCCCGTGTTCCCGGTACAGGTCCGGGTGCAGGAACGGCAGTTCGACAGCGTCGCGGATCTGTTCGATCTGCGGGCCGAGGCCGCCGATGTCCTCGTAGGTGATGTCCGGGACTTCTTCCAGGACGAGGTTTTCCACTTCGGACCGGGGCACCTTTTCCAGCGCATACCCGGTGCGGGAATCTATGGAGAGCGCGTCGCCCACACGCAGTTTTTCCGAAAGAAGGGCGCCGGAGAGGCGGACCACGCGTTCCTCGTCGGCGCGGCCGACCACCAGGGCGCGGTCGGCGCCGAGCATTTCCTTGAGCGTGGCCAGTTCGCCGGCCCGCTCGTAGCCGAGCCCGGCCACGATGAGGAGTGCTTCATTCAGCAGGACTTCCTGGCCCACGGCGAGCTGGTTGATGTTGACCAGCGGGCTGATGCCGACCCGCATTTTCCGGCCGGCGTTGAAGATGTCCACGGATTCTTCCGTGGCAGCCTGCCCGCTGCTGCCGGGCGCCGGCGGGCGCTTCGGGTTCAGCTGGAGGATGGTGCCGAAGCTGTAGGGCGGCTGTCCTTCCTGGTCCAACGCGTTCTTCAGCCGGAGGATCTCGGCTTTCGCGGTCTCAAGCATGCTGACCAGCTTGGTGTTGTTCTGCGTTGCCGCAGCCAACTGGCGGTCGATGTGCCTGAGCTTGTCCCGGAGGATGTTGACCTGGCGGTCGGCAACCGAGAGGTCATTGGCGGCAGACTGCTCTGCCGGTGTACGTCCGGAGTCCTGGTTTGGAGTCTCCATATGTATCAGCCCCTTCCTGCGCTTCTATTAAGACATTAGCCCCAAGATGGCAGGTAGGGATGGAGACTCCCGAAATGTGGACTAGTTCGTGACCTCGGGACCGTCCTTGACGTTGGTCCCGGCAATCGCGTCCCGGGCGGCGCGGCGCAGCTTCTTGTCGGAGACCAGGCGCTCCCCCACCGCACCGGGCGTCCAGGCGTTGACGTCCTCTTCGTTGAACTCGGTCTTTGACGGACGGCGCTTGACCGAGATGCCGGTGACGCCGTCGGCCAGCCTGCGGGTCACCAGCAGGAAGCCTGTGTGGGCCACCATCCGGTGGTCCGGGCGGACAGCAAGTCCCTCCAGGTGCCAGCCGCGGACCAGGGACTCCCAGGCGTCCGGTTCAGTAAAGCGGCCGTCTGCACGGATGGCCTCGGCCGTACGGGACAGCTGCGTGACCGTGGCGACGTAGTTGATCCATACGCCGCCGGGGGCCAGGACGGTGGCGACGGCGTCGAGGCACTCCCAGGGTGCCAGCATGTCCAGGACCACGCGGTCCACGGAGCCGGGCGCCTCGCTGCGCACCACTTCCTCCTGGAAATCACCCAGGGAGATCTGCCACGCGGGGTGCGGGCCGCCGAAAATGGTTTCGACGTTGCCGCGGGCGATGTCCGCGAATTCCTCGCGCCGCTCGAAGGAGTGCAGGTAGCCTTGGTCGCCTACGGCGCGGAGCAGGGAAATGGAGAGGGCGCCTGAGCCGACACCCGCCTCCACCACGCGGGCGCCGGGAAAGATGTCCGCCATGGTGACGATCTGCCCGGCGTCCTTGGGATAGACGACTGCCGCGCCGCGGGGCATGGAGAGCACGAAGTCGGAGAGCAGCGGGCGCAGGGTCTGGTACTGCTGGCCCACGTTGTTGACCACCACGGAGCCGTCCACCTTGCCGATGATGTCGTCATGGTTGAGGAAGCCACGGTGGGTGTGGAACGCGCCGCCGCGCTCGAGGGTGATGGTGTTCATGCGTCCGCGCTCGTCGGTGAGCTGGACGCGTTCACCTTCCCGGAACGGTCCCCGGCGCCTGGCGGCTCCCACCGGCTGCGAGCTGCCGGCGGCGGCGCCGGACCCGGCTGCTGCTGTGGCGTCGTTGACGGCGGTCTCGCTGCTCATGATGTTCCTCGCTCCTGTAAACCTTTGGGGCCGCGCAGAGATGTCCGTGGGAGACGTGGTGGCTTCTGCGGCGGCAATGCACACCGGCAGGTAACTCTACCGGTTCTGGCCCTGCGGGCGCCTATCGGGCCGCTGCCGCTTCCCGGTGATGGCCGCCAGCACCGCCTCCTGCGAGAGCAGGCCGGTGACCCTGCCGTCATGGTCGATCACGGCGTAGTGGCGTCCCGCCACCTGCGAAAGGAAGGTGATGAGCTCCTGTCCTTTCGCCCATTCAGGGACGTAGGCGCCCGGGGCCAGGGCAAAGGAGACGGCTGTGATGGCGGTGGACGGGGCGGCGGCGGGCGGCACGGCTGCCAGTGCCGTGGCGTCCACCACGGCCTGCGGCCGGCCGTCAGGCCCGTAAACCACCACGGAATTCTGTCCCGCGGCCCCGTAACGCACCGCGTCCTGGACCGTCGCGGTGGCGGGAAGCCCGACGGCGGGGCTCGCCAGCGCCTGCGCGCTGACAAGCGGGAGCCTGCTGCGGAGCGTGCCCTGCTGGATCGAAGCGGAGGCGCCCATCCACAGGAACCCTCCGACGAGGACGGTGATCATTACCAGGCTGAACTCGGGCTCTTCGCCGGCGAGCAGGGGGCGGAGAAGGAACCAGTAGGCAAGGGCGATCACGATGATGCGGCCGCCCCAGCCCGCGGCAATGGTTCCCTTGGCCTGGCTTCCGGTCGCCTTCCAGACGGCGGACTCCACCAGCCGGCCGCCGTCGAGCGGCAGTCCCGGCAGCACGTTGAAGACGGCGATCAGGAAGTTTGCCCACATAAAAATGTTGATGAGGATATCCGCCACACTGCCCAGCGGTACCGAGGTGAGCAGCAGCCACGCGCCGCCGGCCAGGACAAAGTTGGCTGCGGGCCCGGCCAGTGCCACCAGGACTGACCTCCCCGGCGAGGCGGTGAAGCTTTCGAACTGGGTGTGGCCGCCCCAGAGATTAAGGACGATCTTTTGTGTTGGCCAGCCGTAGATCCTGGCCGTCAGGGCGTGGGCCAGTTCGTGGACCAGCACGGAAATCAGGAGCAGGACGGCGTAGGCGAACGCGATGATGTAGGCGGTGGTGCCGAGCGCGGGATTGCTGCGGCCAAGGACCGGACCGTAAACGATCACCGTGAAGGCGGCGATGATGAACCACGAGTAGGCGAGCACCACGGGGACGCCGGCGATCCGGCCGAGCGGGATGCCTTCGCGGCGAACTGGCGTGGGGGTCTCAGCCACGGCCATGTCCGACGGCGGAGGCCGGCTCCCCTGCGCTGCCCGCGGCAAGGGCCGGGCTTGCTGCCAGGAGGTCCTCCAGGTCAGGCAGGGACCGGCCGGAGAGGGAGTTCCACAGCGTGTAGCGGCTGTCCTCCGGCAGCGGAACAATGTGGGGTATTGCCACCGTGGGCACCCCGGAGGCAACGGCCGCTGCCACGCCCGGCGCCGAGTCTTCGAGCGCCACGCAATGGTGGATGCCCAGGTCCGGGTCGCGTTCCTGCAGCAGCTCCACGGCGGTGAGGTAGGCCTCGGGGTGTGGCTTGCCCTGGGTGACGGTATCGCCGGTCACGAGGATTTCGAAGTACGGGCGGGGCAGGCTGTCCACCACCTGCCGCGCGAGCGGGCCTTCGGACATGGTGACCAGGGCGCACCGGACCCCGGCCTGATGCAGTTCTTCAAGGAGTTCCCGCGCCCCCGGCCGCCACGGGACCTGCCGCTGCACGCTGCTGATCACCGTTGCGGTAAGGCTGTCGATGATTTCGCGGATCTCCATCCGCACGCCGGCTTCCTGAAGGAGCCCCGCCGAAAACGTGAGGGACTGGCCCACCAGTTGCATGGCCTGTTGATGGGACCATGAGCCGCCATGGGCTTCCACGAGTGCGTGCTCCGCTGCGATCCAGTAGGGCTCGGTATCCACGATGGTCCCATCCATATCCCAGAGGACAGCTTTGAGCGGGGAACTGGAGGCAGGCGATCGCATGTGCCCAGTCTACGGGGACTTGCTGGGCGGACCCTGTGGGCTTACGCCCTTGGCCGAATCCGGGATGGTTCCCGGCCGCCGGATGCGTATCCGGTGATTTGCGGCGCTTCAGTCATGCGCGGGGAAGCACCTTGGACGTAGGGTGAAGAAATGAATAGCTTCGAGGGAGACACCGACGCACCGGGTGCCGGACCCGAGCGGGAACGGTTCCTGCAGCCCGTGGCTGACGGGAAACGCGTAACCGTGATGCTTGCCGCCTTTGAAGGCTGGAACGACGCCGGGGAAGCGGCAAGCGATTCGCTGCGCTACCTGAACAAGCTGTGGGGCGGCAAGAAGGTGGCGTCCATAGACGCCGATGAGTACTACGACTTCCAGTTCACCCGCCCCACGGTCCGCAGGAATGCCGCCGGCGAACGGAAGATCAAGTGGCCCTCTACCCGCATCTACAAGGCCAGCGCACCCAACTCCAATGTGGACGTGATCTTCGTCCAGGGTACGGAGCCGTCCTATAAGTGGCGCGCCTACACGGCCGAGTTGCTGGTGCACGCGGAAGCGCTGAATGTGGACTATGTGGTGCTGGTGGGGGCACTGCTGGCGGACGTCCCGCACAGCCGGCCCATCCCGGTCAGCACGTCCTCGGACGATGCGCCGCTGCGGGAACGCATGAACCTTGAAGCCTCGCAGTACGAAGGCCCGGTGGGCATTGTGGGCGTCCTGGCCGAGGTGGCTCTCCTGGCAGGCATTCCTACCGTTTCGCTGTGGGCCGCCGTACCGCACTACGTGGCCCAGGCGCCGTCACCCAAGGCACAGCTGGCCCTCCTGCACCGGATCGAGGAGCTGCTTCAGGTGCCGCTGGACACGCACGAGCTGGCAGAGGAAGCGGATGCCTGGGAGCGGGGCGTGGACGAACTTGCCACCGAAGACCCAGAGATCGCAGCATATGTCCGTCAGCTGGAGGAAGCGAAGGACACGGCGGACCTGCCGGAAGCAACCGGGGAATCCATTGCCCGCGAGTTCGAGCGCTACCTGAAAAGGCGGGGCCAGGACCGGCCCTGAAGGCTCAGAGGCGGATGCCCAGGAGGGCGTCCACCGCATCCTTCACCAGGTCCCGGTCGGCGGGGCTGGCGGCAGCACCGCCGTCGTTCGCCTCGCGGGCCCACCGGGAGGCCGCGGCAACGGCCGCCGGCGCGTCAAGGTCAGACGCCAGCGCAGCCCGCATGTCGGCGATGAGGGGTTCGGCGGAACCTGCAGGGGCGTGTTCAAGGGCGCGGCGCCAGGCGGCGAGGTCGGCTTTCGCAGCGGCGAAGCTTCGTCAGTCCAGGACCAGTCGGAGCGGTAGTGGTGGGCAAGGATGGCAAGCCGGATGGCGGCGGGGTCCTCCCCGGCGGCCCGCAGCCTGGAAACCAGCACCAGGTTGCCCTTGGACTTGCTCATTTTCTCGCCGTCGAGCCCCACCATGCCTGCGTGCGCGAAATGCCGGGCCAGCGGCACACCTGCGAGCGAGAAGGCGTGCCCGGCACCCATTTCATGGTGCGGGAAGATAAGGTCGGAACCGCCGCCCTGGACGGTGAACGGGGACGGCAGGTACTTCTGCGCGATGACGGTGCATTCAATGTGCCAGCCGGGCCGGCCGGCGCCGAGGCTTCCACCGGGCCAGCTCGGCTCACCGTCGCGCGCCACGCGCCACAGCAGCGGGTCAAGCGCCTGGCGCTTGCCTGCGCGGCCGGGATCACCGCCGCGCTCCGCGAAGAGCTCCAGCATTTCGCTTTCCGGCAGCCCGGAGATGCTGCCCAGGCTCCACGCTCCGGGCGCCACGGACTGCTTGCCGGCCGCTTCGACGTCGTAATAGACGTCGCCGTCCGGCTCCCCGTTGGTGCCCTTAACCGTGTAGGCCAGGCCGAGGCTCACAAGCCGCTCCACCTCAGGCACGATCAGCCCGATGGATTCGACCGCACCCACATAATGGTCCGGGGAGAGGACGTTGAGGGCCTCCATGTCCGTCTGGAACAGCTCGATCTGGCTGGCTGCCAGGTCCTGCCAGTCCACTCCGGTGGCCGTGGCCCGCTCCAGCAGCGGATCATCGACGTCGGTCACGTTCTGGACGTACGAGACGTTTTTGCCGGCGTCGCGCCATGCCCTGTTGAGCAGGTCGAAGGCCACGTAGCTGGCGGCATGGCCCATGTGCGTGGCGTCGTAAGGGGTGATGCCGCAGACGTACATGGACGGCCTGGCCTCAGGCTCAAGCTCCACCTCGCGGCCTGCCGCGGTATCGAACAACCGGATGGCAGGCATGCTTCCGGGCAGGGCAGGAACGGGGCGGGAGGACCAGGATTTCACACACCAAGCCTAGTGCTAGGCGCTGATGACTCCGAAACCGAGCAGCAGGTAGAGGCCCAGACCCAGCAATATGCGGTACCAGACGAACAGGCGGTAGCTGCGGGTGGAGACGAATTTCAGGAACCAGCCGATGATGATGTAGCCCACCACGAAGGAGATAACCGTTGCCAGGGCCGTTTCAGGCAGGCCGTAGGGTCCGGTGATGCCGTCCTTGGAGACCACCTTGTACAGCTGGTAGAGCCCGCTCCCGAAGACCGCGGGGATGGCGAGCAGGAAGGAGTAGCGTGCCGCGGCCTCACGCGTGTACCCCATGAGCAGGCCGGCCGTGATCGTTCCGCCGGAGCGGGAGACGCCGGGAATCAGTGCCATGGCCTGCGCGAACCCGTAAAGGATGCCGTGCTTGTACGTGAGGTGGTTGAGGTCGCGCTTCTGCTTGCCAACCGCGTCGGCGACGGCCAGGAAGAGGCCGAAGACGATAAGCATCGTGGCTACGATCCACATGCTGCGCAGCACCGACTCGATCTGGTCCTGGAACAGCAGGCCGAGCACGATGATCGGAAGGCTGCCCAGGATGACCAGCCAGCCCATCCGGGCGTCGGGGTCCTGCCGCGACACTTTTCCGCTGAGGGAACCGGCCCAGGCCTTGACGATCCGGACGATGTCCCGCCAGAAATACACCAGCACGGCCGTTTCGGTGCCCAGCTGGGTGATGGCGGTAAAAGCTGCCCCGGGGTCAGCGGCGTTGGGAAGGAATTGCCCCACGATCCGCAGATGCGCACTAGAAGAAATTGGTAGAAATTCGGTCAGTCCCTGCACTAGGCCCAGCAGGGCCACCTCAAACCAGTTCACGCTAAGACCCTACGGCATGGGTACGGGTGGTTCTGCCCGTAAGCTTGCTGCTATGCAGCAGCGTTACGTCGGCAACAGTGGATTGCGTGTTTCAGCCCTCTCGCTCGGCACCATGGACTGGGCCGGCGAAACCGACGAACAGGACGCCACCGAGCTGCTGCGCACGTTCCTTAACGCCGGCGGGCGGCACGTGGATACGGCAGCTTCCTACTCCGAGGGGCGCGCCGAAGCCATGCTGGGTTCGCTGCTAGGCGACGTGGTGGCCCGCACCGAGGTCACCATCTCCACCAAGGCGGGAATGACGACGCCGGATGGCCGGCGCGCCGTCGACACGTCCCGTAACGCGATGCTCACCGGCCTGGAGGCCAGCCTGGCCAGGCTCGGCACCGATTATGTGGACATCTGGTTCGCCCAGGCCTGGGACGGAAACGTCCCGCTCGAGGAAACCCTGTCCGCCCTGGAGTTTGCGGTCCGCACAGGCAGGGCCCGGTACGTCGGTGTGTCCAATTTCACCGGCTGGCAGGCGGCCAAGGCAGCGGCTGTTGCAGGGTTCCCGCTGGTGGCGGTGCAGGCAGAGTACTCGTTCGTCCAGCGGAAACCGGAAGCCGAGCTCATTCCCGCCGTCGAGGACGCCGGCCTGGGCCTGATGGCCTGGGCTCCGCTGGGCCGCGGCGTCCTGACCGGAAAGTACCGCGGCAGCATTCCGTCAGGGTCCCGGGGGGCTACCGCCTCCGGGGCGGCGTATGTGGAGCCCTACCTTGCGGAGAAGCCGTCCAGGACGGTTGAAGCGGTCTGCATGGCGGCAAAAGGCCTGGGCAGGTCACCCCAGGATGTGGCGCTCAGCTGGCTGCTGTCGCAGCACGGGGTGTCCACCGCGATCGTGGGTGCGCGGACACCCGTGCAGCTGAAGGAAATACTTGAGTCGCAGCTGGCGCCGCTGCCGCCCGAAATCGCCCTGGCCCTGGAGGACGTGTCCGCGGCGCGGTAGCTTCCGTTCTATGCGCTGCCCTGGGCCTTACTCCTCGACGATCTCCAGATCCTCGTCGTCCACGTCGCTGTCCTCGTCCTCTTCGTCCTCGTCATCAAAGACCTGCAGCGGGGTTACTTCGTTGTAGGCCTCGTACAGTGCGTCTTCATAAACTTCGAAGGCATCTGCCACTGCAAAAAATGCTGCCTCCACGGAGGGGTCACCATCTCCGCGGCGGTTGGATGCTGCTATAAGGTGTTCTTCCAAAGCGGTGGTCAGGGACGAAAGCGCGACACGCGGATCGATGCTCATGACTTCACGTTAGCCGGAAAAGGACGAAAATGGAGAGCAATGAAGGAACAATTTCTCACCAGCTCGGTCCAGCGGGAACGGGACTATTTGAGGCAGTACGAGTACCTCGTACTGACGGTGAGCCCCGACGATTCGCTTCATGAGGCACGGCGCCGGCTCGTGGAACACTCCGAGTACGGCAAGTGGGAACTGGAACGCAGCAAGCTGTATGTGGGCGGCGGCCGGCGGTTCTGGCTCCGCCGCAGGGTGTTGCAGGTCCAGCGGACCGTCTAGTTCTCGAGTGGTCCCAGCCAGGCGTTCGCCACCGTGTTGTGGGCCGATTCGTCGTCGGACGGGTGGAACATGCCGGCGAGGACATCCCGGTAGAGTCGCTCAAGTTCGGAACCGCGGAAATAGCTTGATCCGCCGCTGACCCGGATTGCCAGGTCCACTACCCGGCGGGCAGTCTCGGTCGCATTGACTTTGAGCCCCACCAGCTTGGGGAACCATTGGGCGCCATGGTCCGCCTGGGCGTCAACGTCGGCCGCCACCGTTGTTAGGTGCGGGTACAGGCTGTCCATGGCCATGGCTGCCTCGGCGACCTTCCAGCGGATGTCCGGATCCTGGGCGTAGCTCCTGCCGCCGTTCTTGAATGACGTGCGGCGTTTGGCGGTTTCGACGCCCACAGCCAGCGCCCGCTCCCCCAGTCCTGTGTAGACGGCGGCCAGCAGTGTTTCGAAGCAGGCGAAGATGGCGAAGATCAGCGGATCGGGGTTGGGCCCCACGGGGAGTTTGCGGAAGATCCGCTCCGCCGGGACCCGCACGCCCTCCAGGACAGTGGTGGCGGACTGGCTGGCACGCATGCCCAGGGTGTCCCAGTCGTCGAGGATGCGGTAGCCGGCCGTCTCGCGGGTGATGAACCCGTGGACGAGTTCGCCGTCGCCGTCCCCGGCCTCCGCGTCCTTCCCGAAAATCCCCAGCCGCGTCCAGGCCGGTGACAGGCTGGTGAAGATCTTCGTGCCCGTGAAGGCGTACCCGCCGTCCGGCAGCGGGACAGCTTCAGTACGGGAGTCAAAGAGGACGGCGTCATTGCCTGCCTCGGAATTGCCGAAGGCAAAGATCTCGCCCTCTGCCGCTTCCCTGAGGACGAACTCCAGCGAGCTGTCCCCGCGGCTCTTCAGGACATGGGCGACGCCGGTCCACACCAGGTGCATATTCACCGCAAGGGCGGTGGCCGGGGCAGCCGTTGCGAGCCTGCGCTGGCACTGCGCCGCCGTTTCGAGGCCAAAGCCCATGCCGCCGTCGGACGCGGGGACAAACAACTTCAGGTAGCCGGCGGCAGCAAGCTCTGCCAGGTCCTCGTGGAAGAAGGTGTTGTTCCGGTCGTAGCCGGCTGCCCTGCCGCGGATCCGCTCCAGGAGGGAGTCCGGGAGCACGTCTTCAGGCGTCATGGCATTCATTGGTCAGTAGTTGGTGAGCAGGGTGTTGAGGACCCTGGCGCCGAACTTGAGCGAGTCCGCGGGAACGCGCTCGTCAACCCCGTGGAACATGCCGGTGAAGTCCAGCTCGTCCGGCAGCATCAGGGGCGCGAAGCCGTAGCCCGTGATGCCGAGCCTGCTCAGCGATTTGTTGTCCGTGCCGCCGGAGAGGGTGTAGGGCAGGACCTTGGCGCCGGGGTCTTCGGAGTGCAGGGCGTCGATCATGGAGTCCACCAGGTTGCCTGCGAAGGGCACCTCCAGGGAGACATCCTTGTGGACGTAGCTGACATCGACGCCGGTTCCGGCCAGTTCGCGGACGATCTCCAGGACGTGCTCCTGCTGGCCGGGCAGGGTGCGGCAGTCGATCAGCGCCTCCGCGGACTCCGGGATGACGTTGTGCTTGTAGCCGCCTTTGAGCAGCGTGGGGTTGGTGGTGTTCTGGAGTGTTGCGCCCACGAACCGGGCCACGGTCCCCAGCTGGCTGAGCAGCACGTCCGGGTTGTCGGCGTCGAACTCCACACCCGTGAGTTCCGTCACGCCGTCCAGGAACTGGCGGGTGGTGGGGGTCAGCTCAATGGGCCACTTGTACTCGCCGATGCGCGTCACGGCTCCGGCCAGGCGCGTCACGGCGTTGTCCGTGCTGATCTGCGAGCCGTGTCCCGCCCTGCCGTGCGCCACGAGGCGGAGCCATGAGATGCCCTTCTCCGCAGTCTGCAGGAGGTAGGTGCGCTGGCCGCCGATAGTGGCAGAGAACCCGCCCACTTCGGAGATGGCTTCTGTGGCCCCCTCGAAGAGTTCGGGGCGCTTGTCCACGGCGTAGCGGGCCCCCATGGCCCCGCCGGCTTCCTCATCGGCGAAGAAGGCGAAGATGATGTCCCGCTTGGGCTTCTTTCCGGTCCGCGCGAAGCCGCGCAGCACGGAAAGGATCATGCGTCCATGTCCTTCATGTCCACGGCGCCGCGTCCCCAGATCAGCCCGTCCTTCAGTTCTGCGCCGAACGGGTCCACGGACCACTGGTCACGGAGGGCGGGGACAACGTCCAGGTGGCCGTGCACCACCAGCGCGCTGGCGGACGGATCCTCGCCGGCCATCCGGGTGACCACATTCGCCCGGCCCGGGGCGGACTCGAAGATCTCTGCCTCCAGCCCAACCTCCTCGATCAGCCCGGCGGCGTATTCAGCGGCCGCCCGCTCCCCCGGCCCGGACCCATCGCCATAGTTCGAGGTATCGATCCGGATGAGTTCCTGGCAGATCCGGACAACTTCATCCTCGGGCAGGACGTCAGGCATTGAGAGCTCCTCGTTAGGGAATGACTGGCTGGCACGGGCGGAAACCGCTGCCCTCAGCCTACCCATGTCGCCCGATTCGTTGTTCCTGAAAAGTCGTGTTAGAGTTTTTCTCGCTGCTTCGGAGAGGCGCGAAACACTGAAAGGTGTGAACGGCTCCCGAAATACCACCTGCGCGGGTGGCGGAATGGCAGACGCGCTAGCTTGAGGTGCTAGTCCTCGAAAGGGGGTGGGGGTTCAAGTCCCCCTCCGCGCACAAAGGGAAGCCCCGGAAAATCGTTGATTTTCCGGGGCTTTTTTCATGCCCGCATCCACTCGTGGCTCTTCGTTCTATCGGGTGTGTTGAATCTGACAATGCGAATCGCCGGTCCGCGGAGGGCACTGGCCGCCCGGGTCGGGAAGCGACGGGCGACTGACCGCGGCGCGGGCGCTGGAACACCGGGATCCGCCCATGCCACACCTAAGCTGGTCCAGTGGATCCGACGCCCTCCCCCAGCCCCGTCCAAGTCATTGTGGACACCGGCCCGGCCGAGTGGTGGCAGATTCTTGCCGCCCTGGGTCCGTTGGCCGTGCTCCTTGGTGCCCTGCTTGCCGCTTTCATCGGGTGGAACACCCTCCGGCAGCGGACCACCGCCGATGAGAAGTCCCTCGCGCAGAAACGGGAGGCTGACAACCGGGCCGAATGGTGGAAGCGCACCCAGTGGGCGATCGACAGTTCGATGTCCGACGAGCCCGACCGGGCAAAGCTGGGGCTTCGGGTGATGTCGGTTCTCGCCGAGAGCACCCTGGCCGGGCCGGAGGAACTGCAGATCATCACGTCCGCGTGGGTGGACCCGCTGGAAGTAGCCGAGCAAACCCGGACAGAATTGGGTCAGCAGGCACGTCCGGCAGAGTGGACGAGGGGCCGGAACCGGGCGACAATGAATCAACAACCAAGGATGAGGTGAGGAGGCGATGAGCATGATGACCGCCCCGGAATCAGACCGCGACCACGACTCAAGTGGCGCTGCGGCGAAGGAACCGAAGCATGCCGCTGGCTCTCCGAAACTCTCCCACCGGCCCGCCTCCTATGACCGCGGTGTGCAGATTGCAGCTGCCCAGTTGAGGCTGGTGACTGACCGCCGGCTCGGGCGGACCACCCCGGAGTGGATCAAGGAACTCGCGCGGGAAGAACCGCAGGCGTCCTGACACGAACTTTTCACACGGAAGAGCCAGCTCCACCGCGAACGGGGGCTGGCTCTTCTTGTAGTGCCTGATGCAACATCCGGTGTCCTTGGGACTCAAAGCGTTCGTCGCCGATGAGGTATGCCCAAACAGCTGTACCTACAGCTTCACGGAGCAGGTCGATCCGCCAGACATCCTTGTTCCGGGTGTCGTCACCGTATCCGGCCAGGAAAGCTGCTTCGAGGCCCGGCCGTTGTTGCCACTGCTGAACCGCCAACCTGCAAAAGTCCGTGGCTGCAGGACGGAAACCGAAGCGGCCGAAGTCTATTGCCCTGACCGCCGTTCCATCGCTGAGCCAGTTCCGGGGCTGCCAGTCCCCATGCGTCGGCACCACTTCCCTGGGGCGTGGCCGATATTCCGCCAGGCGCCGCCGGACTTCGCCCTCGACCTCCTGATCAATACGGTGTTCCCGGTCCAGCCAACTCAACGCCTTCGCCGTAGCCGCCGCCTCATATTCGTCGTCAACCCGCAGTTCCTGGCTATGGAGTGTCTTCAGGATTTTGCCGGCCTGTGCGTGCGTATCCTCGTCCAGTTCAAGGCGGGTGTCCTCAACCAGAGTCCCGTCCAGGTAATCGAAAACCAGAAGGTTCAACTCCCGCCTGGAGTACATCAGCCGCGCCGCCCGGCCCTGGCTCACCAGGGGTCGAGTCCAAGAGGAGTGGGCAGTGATTTCCCGGCCAATGTGATGATTCTCCGGTCCGGCAGCTTTGACGATGACATGCGTGCCGCCGTCACGAACGTGCAGGACTTTGGTGTCCATCTGGCCCCACGACAGATCAGCGATGAGCTCGGGCGCGCCGAACAGGGAGCTGACCAATTCTGCCTGCTGCTGCGACAACCGCCCAGCATCCCAACGCGCCATGTGCCGGAGCCTACCAGCAGCAAACGGCACGGGGCCTGTGGCAGAAGCAGGGCTAGACGGGTCCGGGTAAGGACGGATTGGGGGATCCATGGCAGCGGTGCCGTCGTTCCGCTGGTCGGTCGCAGCCAGCGCACCGAAGGATAGCCTTGACCCTCTTCAAAGATTTCCCCGTGCCTCCGTTGCCGCCCCAGCCAAAGGCGACAAGATACGTCCCGCCGCCCTGGGCAGCCGCACCGGCATACGAGCTGCCTTCCGTAGTCCACATCGGCCAGTTCCTGCATCGGAGTCCCACCATGGTGGTGGCTGTCAAAAGTGCGGACGTGTATTCCACCGGCTGCTCCTTCAACCTGTCCTGGCTCATCCGCCGGGGTGTACAGACCGACGAGGACTGGGCCGACCTGCCGCATCTGTTCTTTCAGCTAGGCATGGGCATCCGCCGGGGCAAGAGACTGGCGACGGGCCTGCTGTTCGGTGTGCAGTTTCCGGACGGGGCAAAGGCAAGTACCGGCAACCAGGTCCGCACGGCCTGATGGAAACCGGCGGCCAGCAGCCTGAGCCGCGACCCTCGTTCTCAACAACAGCGGAGGCAGCGGCGCCGATGATGAGTTCGCCGGATCAGGCCTGCTTTGGCTCTGGCCGCTTCCGCCAGCCGAAGGGCTTCGCCTGCTGGTCCAGTGGCTCGACTTTGGACTGGAGGAGACCTCACTGGTGCTCGACGGCGGCCGGCTGCGGGATGCCGCCGCAGGCGCCCGGCAGTTCTGGCCCGAGGCCGGGCTTGCCTGACTTGCATGGGAGGTTGGGAAGGGCATCCGTTGTTTTGAACAACGGACGTGCCCACCATTGGAAGCGTGGGAAGGAAGAACAGTCGGCATGGAACTGCGCTTGCGGTGTGCCTGCTGGGCTTGCTTTGCGGCGCCTCGGGCTGCGTTTATGACTACTCCGAACCCCTGCAGTCAACGACTGCTCCCGCGCCGCCCACGCCGACAGTCGGCCGCCCGTCTCACACAGGGACCCTCCAGCCCTACAGCGATCCGCAGATCCGGGAGCAGGAAGCAAAGAATTATGCTGAACTGTACCGGCTCTTAAGGGCGTCGCCCGGTCCGTCCATCCTCTTTGAAGTAGGCCCACTGGACGGACCCGTCAGGGGCTTCGGCGGGACGGCTGGTGTGCCTGCCTCCGGGCTGTACACCGTCACGGCAGCCTGCGTTGGAGCCATCGGGGCGAAGGTCTCGGTTGGCCAGGAGCATCCCGGGGCCCCTTTCCGGCCTATGGAACTCGCTCTGGATTGCACCGGGACCACCTCGGAAGTTGTGGCTCTTGAGCAGGGGTACGTGTTTGCTTATCTGGTACTGCCGGGCCCGGGAGATACGCCATGGACAGGGGCCGTGGGCGGCGTCCGTGTGATCGCGGCCGGTTGAGGCGCTTGGACTCGGACCGGTATCGGGGACCCGTGGGAGCGCGAAAATCATGATCGGATAACGCCCGCCAAGCTGTCATCACGTGTCCGTAGCCCTTGGATTCGGAACAGCTTTCAGCGGCACCCCTGCTCCTACACTGAGCCATGGATACGATCACCGGCGTGGCCTGATTATCGGAGCCGCCGTGGCTTGGATGGGCATGACGGTTTTCGTGATACTGAGGCTGCGGCGCCGCCGGAAAGGGTCGACGGTCGTGGCCACCGCTCCCCCGCCTGCTGACAGCGGGAGTTTGCACTACCGGCCCTGGCGGCGCGACCGTCCACCGGCGACGCGGATTCCCCCGCGTCGCCAGCACAGGCTGCGCCTGAAAAGAGTCCGGGGATAACTCCTCCGAACGCCTTAGGCGCACCCAGGCAATCGGCTCCGCCTACGTGTTGCGGTTCCAGCTGCTTGCCGGCAGCAAAAAGCCCGCCTCCAAGGAAGCGGGCTTCTTGCTGCTCAGGCGAGCGGCTGCTAGCCAAGTGGCCGGTCGAAGCGCTGCCCGGCAGGGTTGGATGGCAGGATTGCCATAACGATCAGGGCCAGTGCGCCGAGAAAAGGTACCAGGATCAGCAGGGCAAGCCAGCCGCTGAGGTTCGCGTCATGCAGGCGACGGACCAGCAGGGCGAAGGACGGAACAATGACGGCCAGCCCCCATATGATCAAAAGGATGCTGCCGACCAGCGCTCCGGGGCCGGGGACCGGTGTGCCGTCAGCGGTGACCGTTGACCCAGCAGTGCCGGCCACGGAAGTGATGATGTTGAGGACGACGCCTACCGCAAAGGCAACAAGCGCCCACCACCAGTATTCGCTCCGGCTGGCCCGGCCGGAGAAGGTGGCGTACTTCTTGAAGAAGCGTTGGACGGCGACTGGCAGGGTGGCCCCGTAGTAGGGCGCCCACAGCGGCGGTTCGCCGGCCGTGGCCGGCTGGTAGGACTGTTGCTGCTGGCTCGGATATTGCGGATAGCTCATGGATTCCCCCCGGAACTTTTCGAGTGACGAGACCAGCCCATCCTAGGACCACTCCGCAGCAAAAGTCCTTTCGATGGACAAACTTAACCGAAAATTTGCCGGGCTCCGCCGCTGGATGTACCCGTGCCTTCGGCCCCGACGTTGTTACCCGGGTGGGGCAGGAACTGCTCGCCCTGCGGTGCTCGCTGATGCTGGGGCAGCCGCACCACCGGTACCCGCTGCACTAATGCGGCCTCAACCTCCGCGGCTGCCTGCCCTGTTTCCCCGGCTCCGGACCGGATACTGCCGGACGGTACTGAACGCGGCGGTGCCCTGAGCGCTCCGCGCGCTTCTGCTGCCGGCGCGCCTTGCGTTCCGGACGGTCAATGGCCGAAAGGATGCTGAGCGTCACCGTGACCCACAGCAACGCTGCCAAAAACACCAAGGCAATTTCCATCTCAGTGCCCATGCTTAATTTTAGGCTGCCGGGCTCCCGCCGGCGGGGCAGTCCCGAGAATTTATGAGCCTTCCTGCCGCTCGAGCCGTCACGCCCTAGAACAAGCCCAATTGCCGCACGGCAGCCAGAACGTCCGGGACTTTAACCGCCAGCAAAGCAGGGTCCGGCTCTGCCGAGAACGTGTCACCCCGCCGAAGATCGGCCTTTGTCAGGACGATGTGCGGCCCCGGCGGAGGGCCCCAGAGTTCAGGAGGCGCAGGCCCGAACAACACCACCGACGGCGTCCCGTACGCCGAAGCCAGGTGCGCGGCCCCGGTATCCGCGGAGATCACCAGGCGTGCCGCGGCGATCGTGGCCGCGAATTCCCCCAGCGACAGCCCGCCAGCCAGGACGGCCCCGGGCGGAAGGCCGGCCCGGCGGCACACGTCCACCGCCCTGTCCTTCTCCCCGCTGCCCCCCGTAAAAACGACATTGTGTCCCGCTTCCACAAGGTTGGCGGCAACTGCAGCGAACCTGTCGGCCGGCCACAGCCGGCTGCCGTAGGCTGCCCCGACGTGCAGGACTGTGGCACCGGGAACCGGGCTGGGGACGTGCGGCAGGTGCAGTCCTACATCCAGCGGGTCCGCGTCAATGCCATGCCACTCCAGGAGCCGGACCCAGCGTTCCCGTTCGTGCAGTTCCGCGCGCCACGGCGGTCCATCCCGGTCCGGGCCTCGATGTCCTATGGTCCGCCGGGCCTTCAAAGCATCGATCCGCCCCTGGCTCTCCGGGCCGCTTCCGTGCAGGTTGACGGCTACATCCACCACTCCCGCTTCCATGGCCAGCGGCTCGTCAAGACCGTGGGTGGGCAGGAGTTCATAACCGCCCACCAATCCCAAGGCTTCCGAAAGCCACCCCTGGGCGGCATACCGGAGCCTGTGCTCCGGGAACGCCCGCCGGAGCGCCTTCAGCGCAGGGACTGCAACCAGGAGGTCGCCCAGCTTAAGGGCACGCAGGACCAGGAGCTCCGGTTTTCCATCGATGACGTCACTGCCGCGTTCAAGGTGCCGCACGCCGCTCATGCGCCCTGCCTCACTGCTGCGGTTGCCATCAGGCTCCGCACATCCTCGTACACATCGCGCACCGGGACGCCTGCAACGATGGAGTCGTTGTGCACGCAGCGCGGTGCGGTCCAGCCCACCTGCGTGACATCGATGCCACAGCTGGGGCACGTAGTCACCCAGGACGCGTGAATCCGGTGAAGGCTTCTGCCCAGCGCTCCTGCATTAATGATGTTCCCCGCCCAGAAGATCCCCACCGTGGGCACGCCGAGGGCCTGGGCAAGATGGCGCGGGCCGCTGTCATTTCCGACCACCACAGCGGCCTCCGCCAGCAGGGATACCAATTCGGCCATGTCCAGTGCCCCGGCCACCGAGGTGACGGCTGCCGATGCAGCCTGTTCCGCAATCCGCTCTGCCAGCTCCTGCTCGCTCTTGTCCCCGACGAGCACCACCCGGCAGCCGTCGGCCCCGCAGGCAGCGGCAAGTTCAGCAAATTGCCCAACCGGCCAACGACGGCGGGGATCTGTTGCGCCGGGATGGATCACCACGAGGGGCTGGCCGCCGTCGTCATCTGTTCCGTCACATGCACCGCGGAACTTTGTAAGCGGCTCGAGGCGGGCCTCAAGGTCAAGCGGGAACGCCCCGGCGAATCCCGCGACCTCCACCGCCCGCAGGGGTTCGTGCTGGTAATAAAGGTATGGAACGGTCCGTTCCAGGCTGGCGGCGTCAGGCGTCCGGGTGCCCACCGTGTGGCGCGCACCGAGCCGGAGCAGGAAAGGGTTCGAATATCTGCCGCCGCCGTGCACCTGGACGGCGAGGTCGAAGTTCCGGGACCGCATGTCCGCAAAAAAAGCTTCCAGTGCTTCCGGGTCTTCATCACCGGGACGGACCCCCTCTGCAAACGGAAGTATGCAGACCTCGTCCACCGGGCCCTTCACAGCCGCGAGCAGCGACTTGTGGATTGGCGACCCCAAAAGGGTCAAGGTGGCGTCCGGATAGGCCGCCTTCAGGGCGGCCATGGCAGGAATGGCGAAGATCAGGTCGCCCAGGCCGCCGCCCCGCAACACGGCGATCCTGGACACAGAATCGAACTTTTCCAGCACCGGGCCGACTCCTGTGCCAACCTGCCCGGCACCACCGAACTCTGCAGTGAGCTGCTCCACATACGCCCCTTCGATCCGGGCGGAGATCGCGCCGCTTGCCGCGGCCCCTCCGCTGCCTGCGCGGCCATGCCACCCGCCAGGTGTGATGGCCGCCTCCCCTGAACCCGTACCCAGGCGGGCGCAAATATACTCCGCCTATTGGGGAATAGCCGTCCGATGCTGTACGTTTCATACGCGACAGGCGAACCAAAGAAAAGAGAAGCACCCAAAGTGGCAACCGATTACGATGAACTGCGTTCCGACGTCAAGGAATCGCAGGACAACTCCCTCGAGCAGCTCCAGTCAGCAAATGCTCCCGACGCGCGCAGCGTTGTCCTTGAGCTGGATGAAGCTGACGGGCTCGACGGCGCCGGCGTCCCCGGTGGCGAATTCGTCGCCGAGGAGCTCGTGGTACAGGTCATTCCGCAGGCTGACGACGAGTTCACCTGCTACTCCTGCTTCCTTGTCCGCCACCGGTCGCAGATTGCCCGCCAGAAGGACGGGCACAGCTACTGCACCGAGTGCGAGGGCTAGGAAAACAGGCCTGACGCGGCGCTGCGGATAAGTCCGCGGCTCCGCCAGCTTGAATGGCACGCTGCCCGGCAGCGTGCCTTTCCGCGTTTAAGGCGGTTCCAAGGCAGCGTCCAGCAGCCGCTAGTACTGTGGGCGGCTATGGATCTGTGGCAAACCCTGGTCGAATCGCTCCGCCGTACGGAGGTTCCGGCCATTACCTTCCAGGAGCTCCTGCTGGTGCTCCTCGTGGCAACGGCGCTCTCCATTCCCCGCCGCTCCTGGCGGTACTTCGGACTGCTGGCAACCGCGGTCCATGAGCTGGGGCACGCCCTTGCCGCGGTCACCAGCGGGCAGCGGCTGTCCGGCATCAGGCTGCGGCTCGACCATTCGGGAACCACCACCACGTACAGCCGGAGCAGGGCCGCCGCGGCCTGGTCGTGTTTCTGGGGTTACCCCGTCCCCGCAGTCGTCGGCGCGGGATTCGTGACTGCCGGTTTCAGCGGCTGGGGACCTGCAGCGATCGCGGCCAGCATCCTTGTGCTGGTCGCATCCATGCTCTTCCTCCGGAACCTGGCAGGATTCCTTGTCACCGCCGTTGCCATTGCTTGTGCCCTCGCCCTCATCCTGCTCGTGCCCCATGCTTTCGTGGGCCATGTCGCCGTTGTCCTGGGCCTGGCGATGCTGGTGGCAGCCGTCAGGGACCTTTTCAAGCTGGCAAACGTCCACCTCCGCCGCAGGGACCGGCTGGCGACGTCCGACGCCTACCTCCTGTACCGCGCCACGGCCGTGCCGTCCGGTGTATGGATCTTCCTGTTTGCCGTTCTCGTTGCAGGTTCCTGGGTGGCTGCCTGGCAGCCGATCTCCCTGATCCTTGGCCGGGGCGCTTAGGCTAATGCCATGAGCCAGGAAACGGACAGCATCCAGCAGGCCGCCAGCGGCGCGACGGCGGACCACAGCACCCGCGGCGCTTACGTAACCGGCGGTGCCGAATTCACCAGGGACACCAACTACATCGAGGACCGCATCACCCGCGATGCCAGGCCGGGCGACAACGGCGAGCCGGGCTGGCCGGTGGAAGCAGGGCGGTACCGCCTCATCGCAGCCCGGGCCTGTCCCTGGGCCAACAGGACGGTCATCGTCCGGAGGCTCCTGGGCCTGGAGGACGCCATTTCCCTGGGGCAGCCCGGGCCCACCCACGACGCGCGCTCCTGGACGTTCGACCTCGACCCGGGCGGCGTGGATCCGGTCCTGGGGATCGAACGGCTGCAGGAGGCATATTTCAAGCGGTTCCCGGGATATCCCCGCGGCATTACCGTCCCCGCCATCGTCGACGTCGCGACCGGAGAAGTCGTCACCAACAATTTCCCGCAGATCACCCTTGACTTATCGACGGAATGGACCCAATTCCACCGGCCCGGCGCGCCAAAGCTGTACCCGGAACATTTGCGCGAAGAGATCGACCAGGTCAACAGGAGGGTGTTTACCGAGGTTAACAACGGGGTGTACCGGTGTGGCTTTGCCGGGTCCCAGGAGGCGTACGACTCAGCTACGAGCGTTTGTGGGCGGCCCTGGACTGGCTGGAGGACCGGTTATCCCGCCAGCGCTACCTGGTGGGAGACACCATCACGGAAGCAGACGTCCGGCTTTTCACCACGCTGGCGCGCTTCGACGCCGTCTATCACGGCCACTTCAAATGCAACCGCCAGAAGCTCACCGAAATGCCCGCCCTCTGGGCCTACGCAAGGGATCTTTTCCAGACGCCCGGTTTCGGGGACACCACCGACTTCGTGCAGATCAAGCAGCACTATTACATCGTCCATGAAGACATCAACCCCACCGGGATCGTCCCCGCCGGCCCCGACCTTGGCGGATGGCTCGAAGAGCACGGCCGCGAGGCACTGGGCGGCCGGCCTTTCGGGGACGGGACTCCCCCGGGCCCGGTCAGGAAGGGCGAGGAAGTAGCAGCAGGACACGGAGCCGGTCACTAGAAGGAAAGCGTTTTCTGGATAAACTGTCCGGGTGCAGACATCCCACGGTTTCGCAGCGCCCGGTTTTGACAATGTCCTGGAACTGTTTGAGTCCTTCCTCGTCGAGGATTCCGGCTACAGCGCCCAGGTAGCGGCCTATCATCACGGGACGCGCGTTGTGGACCTTACCGGTGGCCCGGACATGAGCCCGGACACCCTCACCGGCGCATACTCCTGTTCCAAAGGCGTGGCAGCGATGGTGGTGGCCCTGCTGGTCCAGGACGGGCTCCTTAATCTGGACGGCACCGTGGCCAGCTACTGGCCGGAGTTCGGCGCCCATGGAAAGGACCGGCTGCTGGTCCGCGAGGCCCTGTCCCACCAGGCGGGGCTGCTGGGCCTTGAGGGCGGCTTCGGCCTTGATGAATTCACCACCCCTGCTGCCGCCGAGCGGCTGGCCGCGGCCAAACCCACGTGGCAGCCGGGACGCCAGTTCGGCTACCACGCCCTGACCATCGGGATCCTCATGGAGGAGCTCTGCCGGCGCGCGGCGGGCGAATCGCTGCAAAGCCTCTATGAGCGCCGGATCCGCAAGCCGGAGAACGTCGACTTCTTCCTGGGCCTGCCGGCAGACCTGGAACCGCGCTACCGTGACGTCCTCTACCAGGACCGGCCGGGCAACCCTGGCTCGATCCACTCAGCCTGGACGGCCTGAACAGCAACGCTCCGGTCAGCACCATTATGGAGCTTCCCAACATCCGCAGTGTCCGCGCGGCAGGAATGTCAGCAGCCGGCGGCGTCGGATCGGCCGAAGGCCTCGCCAGGCTGTACGCTGCCGCCACCACCGGCGCCGAGGGCGAACCGCCGTTCCTCACACCCGGAACAATTGACCTGATGGCCGCGGAACAGGTGTGGGGGCTTGATCGGTCCTCAGGGCTGGACAACGCGTTCGCCGTCGTCTTTATGAAGCCGCATCCCTCGAGGAACTTCGGCAGCCACCGCGCGTTCGGCCATGAAGGGGCCAACGCGGCACTAGGTTTCGCCGACCCCGCCTACTCCCTGGCCTTCGGCTACATCCCCCGCCGTCAAGAGGACGGACGTACGCCAGGCAGAGCCCATCGGCTTGCCTCCGAGGTGCGCCGTTCGGCGGCGGCCCTCTCCCGGTAGCCGCTCCTGCAGCCGTTTCGGCCGCTGCTCCGGGGCCCTGACCAGCAGCTTTGGACGCCCACGCAAAGCGCCATACTGTGGACCGGATGGCTAACACTCAAGTACGGCAGCAAGCCCGGTGGGCCAGGGGAACCCGCCTCCTGAAGAATGCCCTGGCAGAACTGTCGGAGGCATTCGCCGCCCAGCGGCTCCAGCTGGCAGCGAAAGCGGCCGTAGCCGCAGGAGTGGCATTCCTCATCGCACCCCACATGCCCGGTGCCGCGGCCAACTATCCGTACTACGCACCCCTGGGTGCCTTGGTGGCGATGTACCACAACGTTGCCGGCTCCGTGAAGCAGGGGCTTCAGGCCCTCACCGGCCTCGCCCTGGGCATCGGGCTTGCCGTTGTCCTGGTCAGCGTCACCGATCCTTCCCCGCTGACCGTGGCGGTGTTCATGGGCATCGGCGTCCTGCTCGGCGGACTGCCGCGCATCGGCTCCGGAAGCGACTGGATTCCGACGGCGGCCCTGCTTGTCCTGCTGGTGGGCGGCAGCAATCCGGACGACTTTTCGTTCGGCTACCTCCTGCAAATGGGCGTGGGCGTTGCGGTAGGCATCGCCGTGAACTTCCTGCTGTGGCCACCGCTGCACCTGAAGGCAGCAGCGGCCAGCCTGGACGACCTCCGGCGCGCCCTCGGCCAGCAACTGACCGACATGGGGAAGGCGTTGAAGGAGGAATGGCCTCCGGAGCACGAAGCCTGGTCCAAACGGTCCGACGAACTCGCTGAGGCTGCGCGTTCCGTTCGGCACCTGGTGAAGGAAGCGGACGCAAGCCGCCGCGCGAACCCCCGCCGGAAGCTCCACCCGAGGGACGTTGACCTCGACTACCGGAACCTGCGCGAGCTCGAACGCGTGACGTTCCATATCCAGGACATGACCGATGTGCTGTCGGACGTGATCTGGGTCAGCGACGCGCCCTACGCCGTCCCGGTGCAGGACAGCGAACCGCTGGCTGATGCCATGACGGCGACCGGTGAGCTGCTGCGCTCCTTCAGCGACAGCGACGAACCGACGCAGCGAGAGCGGTTCCGGGCGGCCCGGGAAGCGGTGGAAGCCTGCATGGCTGCCACCGCCTCCCGGGAACCAACGGGCGATGCCGTACCCGCGTCGGAATCGATCCTGCTGAGCCTCCACCGCATCCTGCGGGCGGTCCGCCCGGCCGATTAAAGCGCGGTGACGGAACCGCTGAAGTGGCGCCGGCCGGACCGGGGGTTCCAGGCGACAAAGCCCGACCGCCGCCAGGCCCCCGATTCGTCCTGCTCGCTTCCGATCTCCAGCGCCACCCGGCTGGGAAGGAAAACCGGAGCGTCGAAATCGACGTCCCAGATGAAGGCATCACCGCGCACTGAACCGACGTCGGCGAGCGCCCGCGACGCGAGGTACATGCCATGGGCGATGGAACGCCGCATGCCCAGGGCTTTCGCTGACAGCACGCTGAGGTGGATCGGGTTGAAGTCGCCGGACACGGCGGCGTAGGCCCGTCCCGCGTCCACGCCCAGTTGCCACAGCGCCGTCGGATCCGGGGCCTTGAAGTCGCCCTTTGGCGGTGCCGCCGAGGGCTTATCGATGCCGGGCAGGAACACCCCTTTGGCCAGGTAAGTGGAGGTTCCATGCCAGGAGATGTCATCTTTCCCTGCGAGGCGCACCTCCGCGATGACGTCCACCTGCGTACCTGCGCGGTGGCCCCGGAGGTTCTCCACCCGGGCCGTGATGTCCAGGGCGTCGGTGAACAGGACGGGCGAGCGCTGTTCCACCCGGTTGCGCAGGTGGATCATGCCGAGCAGGGGCAGCGGGAAGTCATCCCGGTTCATCACGCTCATGGCCACGGGGAAGGACAGGGCGTGGATGAACCCGGCGGGCAGGACGTCGCTGGCTGTCTCGCCCAGCAGGTGCTGGTAGGCGGTCAGGTTGGCCACGTCCACGGTCACACCGCGAACCTCGTGGGTCTCGGACGGCAGGTCTGCCTGGTCGTGGGTCCCCAGCAGCCGGCGCCTGGCCGCCTGGGCGGCCGCGTTGACGTAGAGCTTGGACAGCGAGGGCATGTCGCCGAGGATGACCGGCTGGGCGGGCGTCATGCCCCCACCATGTTCTGCCCGCAGACCCGCAGTACCTCGCCGTTGATGCCCCCGGCGGCATCGCTGGCAAGGAACGCTATGGTTTCGGCGACGTCGGCCGGCTTGCCGCCCTGCTGCAGGGAGTTGGCCCGGCGGGCGACTTCCCGCAGGGCGAACGGAATCCGCTCGGTCATTTCGGTTTCGATGAACCCCGGCGCGACGGCGTTGATGGTGCCTCCGGCAGCCGCCACCAAGGATGACGTTGCGCGGACCATCCCCATCACTCCACCCTTTGACGCGGCGTAGTTGGTTTGCCCCCGGTTGCCGGCTATGCCGCTGGTGGAGGCAACAGAGACAATTCGTGGCGCCGGCCCGAAGTGTTCGGAAGCGAGCAGGGCCTCGTTGATCCGCAGCTGGGCGGAGATGTTGATGTTGATCACCGAGCTCCAGCGTCCGTGGTCCATGTTGGCCAGCAGCTTGTCCCGCGTGATGCCTGCGTTATGGACCATGATGTCCAGCCGCCCGTGCCGTTGCACGGCATGTTCCAGGATCCGTTGGCCGGCGTCTTCCCGGGTGATGTCGAGCTGAAGGGCAGTCCCCTTCACCGCGTTGGCCACAGCAGCCAAATGGTCTCCTGCCGCGGGCAGGTCCACAAGCACCAGCGTGGCGCCGTCGCGGTGCAGGGTACGCGCGATCTGGGCGCCGATTCCCCGGGCTGCCCCCGTCACCACGGCCACCTTGCCTGCCAGGGGCCGCTCGACGTCGTCGGGCAGGCTTCCGGCCGCGCTGGAAACGGTCAGGAACTGTCCATCCACGTAGGCCGAACGGCCAGAGAGGAAGAACCGCAGCGCAGCCAGGACCGAAGGACTTGCTGCCTCCACTCCCCCGTCCAGGAGGATACCGTTCCCGGTTGCACCTGCACGGAGTTCCTTCGCCAGGGAGCGGAGGAACCCGTCCACGCCCTGCCGGGCAGCGGCCGCCGCCGGTGTGTCTGTTTCCCCGGACGGCCGTGAAACGGTCACCACGCGGGCGCAGGGTCCGAGGTCCCGGAGGGAGCCCGCTGCGGCAAGAACCGGTTTCTCAAGATCCCGGGGGTGCGCCACCTCGTCCAGAACCAGAATGATGGCGCCGAGCTTTTCCCGCGGCACCGCATGCCGCCGGACATCGAGGTCCCATGACAAGAGCTCTGCGGCCAGTTTGTCTGCTGCTGCCGTTTCACCCAGGACCACAACAGGTCCGGTAACCAGCGGCTGCCCGGGTTCGTACCTGCGCAGGACTGCCGGCTGCGGCAGACCCAGCTTTTTGGCCACATTCTTACCGAGCCCCTGGTTCACCAGCTGGGCGTACTTGTCCGTCATCCGGTCCCCCTACAGCGATTCGAGGAGAGCGACGACGCCCTGACCGCCGGCCGCGCAAACAGAAACCAGGCCCCGGGCCGGACGTCCGTCAACGCTGCCCTTTTCGTGGAGCAGTTTGGCGAGCGAGGCTACGATCCTGCCGCCGGTAGCGGCGAACGGGTGTCCGGCCGCCAGCGACGATCCGTTGACATTGAGGCGTGCCCGGTCGATCTTGCCGTATGCCCCGTCCAGGCCGAGCCGGGTCCGGCCGAATTCCTCGTCCTCCCAGGCGGCAAGCGTGCTGAGAACCGTCGCTGCAAAGGCTTCATGGATCTCGAAGTAGTCGATGTCCGCCAGGGTGAGGTTGTGCCGGGCCAGCAGCCGGGGCACGGCGAAGACCGGCGCCATCAGCAGCCCGTCCTTGCCATGCACAAAGTCCACCGCAGCGGCCTCGGCGTCCACCACAGCTGCGAGCTTGGGAAGGTCGCGGGCGTCGGCCCACTCGTCCGAGGCCAGCAGGACTGTGGAGGCGCCGTCCGTCAACGGGGTGGAGTTGCCGGCGGTCATGGTCGCGTCGGCGCCCAGGCTCCTGCCGAAGACCGGCTTCAGGGACGCGAGCTTTTCCATGGAGGTGTCAGCCCGAAGGTTGCCATCCCGCGTCAGCCCGCGGTAGGGCGTGACGAGGTCGTCGAAGAATCCGGAATCGTAGGCCGCGGCAAGGTTCCGGTGGCTGTTCAGGGCCACCTCGTCCTGCGCCTCACGGGAGATCTTCCACTGCGCCGTGGTAAGCGCCTGGTGTTCCCCCATGGAAAGCCCCGTCCGCGGTTCAGCGGTTCCCGGTGCCAGCGGGGCCAGGTCCTTGGGCCGAAGGCGGCTGAGGATCTGGAGCCGCTGCGGAAGGGTCTTGGCTCGGTTGAGGTCCAGGATCACTTCCCGGAGTCCCTCGCTTACCACCACGGGCGCGTCAGAAGCGGAGTCGACGCCGCCGGCAATTGCCGAGTCGATCTGGCCCAGCTTGATCTTGTTCGAAAGCCCCACCACGGTTTCCAGTCCAGTGGCGCATGCCTGCTGCAGGTCATAGGCGGGAGTCTCCGGGGACAGGGCCGACCCCAGGACAGCCTCGCGGGTGAGGTTGAAGTCCCTGGAGTGCTTCAGGACCGCGCCGGCTGCCACTTCACCGAGCCGTTCATCCTGGAGCCCGAAGCGTGCGATCAGGCCGTCCAGGGCCGCCGTCAGCATGTCCTGGTTGGAGGACTTGGCGTAGGCGGCACCGGAGCGGGCAAACGGAATCCTGTTGCCTCCCACAACGACAGCCCTGCGGAGGGCAGGGGCGGAACTGGCTGCGGCGCCTGGTGTTGCGGGGCCGTTGATGGACTGTCCGTCAATGGACATGGCTGTCTCCTCTGGTCACAAGCGATTACCGATACCCAGCGTACCTGATACGCTGGGTATCGTGAATATTTCGGACTCCTCCCTTGACGCGTCACCTGCCGGGGCAAGTGCTGACGGCAGATCGGCACGCTGGCAGACACACCGGGAGGAGCGGCGGCGCCAGCTGATAAAGCAGGCGCGGCGTGCGGTGCACGCGCTGGGCAGCGACGCCTCCATGGAAGACATCGCTGCCGCTGCCGGAACATCCAAGTCGGTCTTCTACCGCTACTTCGGAGACAAGGCCGGACTGCAGCAGGCCGTGGGCGAAGTAGTGCTCGACCAGATGCAGCGCCGCATCCGGGAGGCCGCCCAGAGTGCCCTGACGCCCCGGGAAGGGCTGCTGGCCATGGTGTCGGCCTACCTGCAGATGGCCGACACGAGCCAGAACGTCTACACCTTCGTTACCCGTTCCGCGGCTGCGGAGTCTGCCGACAATGCCGCGGGAGGCCCTGTCTCCGGAGCCCTGGGACACTTCTTCGACGCCGTGGCGGAGATGATCGCCACGCCCATGCGCTCGCATCTGGGCGATGGCAAGGAATCCGTCATCGGTTACTGGCCCAAGGCGGCAATCGGCCTGGTCCGCAATGCGGGCGAACAATGGCTGAGCACGCCCGACTCCCCCGCAAAGCCGGGCCAGGAAGCCATGGCACGGCAGATCACCGCCTGGCTGTGCGTCGGCATAGCCCCCGAACTGACCCCTTCAAGCACCACCAAACCGCCTGTCAGCACCAGCAAAGGATATTGACATGACCGAAGTAGTGGACCGCCCCGCCGGCAAGGGCCACAAGCCTGCCACCACGGCCCACCCCGTAACCGACCACGCCCAGCCTGCGGTCAACGTAGACGCACTGGGCCGGCAGCTCCTCGGCAAGTGGGCGGCTGTCCGGCTGCAGTCAAGGGACCTGGCAGGACGCCCCGAACTGCACAAGATCGAGGGGATGACGCACAGCGACCACCGCGCCCGGGTGTCCGGGCAGCTGAAGTACCTGGTGGACAACAGCGCCGTCCACCGTGCCTTCCCGTCCGCCCTGGGCGGCTCGGACGACCACGGTGGAAACATCGCCGGCTTTGAGGAACTGGTGGTCGCCGACCCGTCCCTGCAGATCAAGGCAGGCGTGCAGTGGGGCCTCTTCGGTTCGGCCGTCATGCACCTGGGCACCGAGGAGCACCACACCAAATGGCTTCCCGGCATCATGAGCCTGGAAATCCCGGGCTGCTTCGCCATGACCGAGACAGGGCACGGCTCCGATGTGGCCAGCATTGCCACCACCGCCACCTACCACCCGGAAACCGAAGAGTTTGTGGTGCACACCCCCTTCCGCGCCGCGTGGAAGGACTACATCGGAAACGCCGCCATCGACGGGCTGGGAGCCGTGGTGTTCGCGCAGCTCATCACCCGGGGCGTCAACCATGGCGTCCATGCCTTCTACGTTGACCTTCGCGACCCCCGGACGAAGGAATTCCTTCCAGGCATCGGCGGTGAGGATGACGGCGTCAAGGGCGGGCTCAACGGCATCGACAACGGCCGGCTGCACTTCACGAACGTCAGGATCCCCCGCACCAACCTCCTGAACCGCTACGGTGACGTGGCCCCCGACGGCACCTACTCGTCCCCCATTGCGAGCCCGGGCCGGCGGTTCTTCACCATGCTCGGCACCCTGGTCCAGGGGCGGGTCTCCCTGGACGGGGCGGCTGTGGCGGCCTCCAAGGTCGCCCTCAAGGCAGCCGTCCACTACGCCGCCGAGCGCCGCCAGTTCAACGCGTCCAGCCACACGGATGAAGAAGTCCTGCTTGACTACCAGCGCCACCAGCGGCGGCTGTTCACCCGGCTCGCCACCACGTACGCCGCCGGTTTCGCCCACGAACAGCTCCTGCAGAAGTTCGACGACGTCTTCTCCGGCGCCACCGACACCGACGCGGACCGCCAGGACCTGGAAACCCTCGCCGCGGCACTCAAGCCGCTCAGTACCTGGCATGCCCTCGACACACTGCAGGAATGCCGCGAAGCCTGCGGCGGTGCCGGCTTCCTGATCGAGAACCGGTTCGCCTCGCTCCGGGCAGACCTGGACGTCTACGCCACCTTCGAGGGGGACAACACCGTCCTGCTGCAGTTGGTGGCGAAACGGCTCCTGGCCGACTACGCGAAGGAATTCCGCAGCGTGGACTTCGGCGTCCTGGCCCGGTACGTGGTGGGCCAGGCGACCGGCACTGCCATCCACCGCACGGGGCTGCGCCAGGTGGCCCAGTTCATGGCGGACACCGGGTCGGTGCAGAAAGCAGCGATCGCCCTGCGTGACGAGGAAGGCCAGCGTGCCCTCCTCACCGACCGGGTTCAGACCATGGTGGCCGAGGCCGCGTCCGCGCTGAAAGGCAGCAACAGGCTCTCCCAGGAAAAGGGGGCCGCCCTGTTCAACCGGCACCAGAACGAACTGATCGACGCAGCCCAGGCCCATGCCGAACTGCTCCAGTGGGAGGCCTTCACCGAGGCGCTGCGCGACGTCACGGATCCCGGCACCAAAACGGTGCTGACCTGGCTGCGGGACCTCTTCGGCCTCAGCCTGATCGAAAAGAACCTGTCCTGGTACCTCATGAACGGCCGCCTCTCCATGCAGCGCGGCCGCACGGTGGGCGAATACATCAACCGGCTGCTGGTGAAGATCCGCCCGCACGCGCTGGACCTGGTGGATGCCTTCGGCTACGGCGATGAGCATGTCCGGGCAGCAGTCGCAACCGGCGCCGAGAAGATCCGCCAGGACGAAGCCCGGGCGCATTTCAGGGCCCAGCGGGCGAGCGGCAAGGCAGCCGTGGACGAAAAAGTGCTGCTGGCAAGGACCGCTGCCGGGCGCCACAGCTGACCCCGGGCCGCGGCTGCTGACCGCATAAACGACGGCGGCGC
>NZ_AOFD01000039.1 GCF_000332815.1 Arthrobacter nitrophenolicus | reverse complement strand
CCCGTCCGGCGGCGCGACAACCGCGGACAGGACAGCCGGCGCCGGGTCGACGCCGGGCTGCTGGAATCCGTGCGCGAATCGATGATGGCCGAGGCAGGTGCGGTCACGCCGTCGCGGGTGGCAGCCGCCGTGCAGGCCACCGGAAAGCTCCTGGGCACCGCCGGCGCCCTGGCCGCGGCGGAACGGATCAGTGCGGAGCTGAACGGCCTGGGTCCGCTTCAGGAACTCACGCGCGATCCGGCCACCACGGACATCTTCGTGAACGCGCCGGATTCCGTGTGGGTGGACCGGGGCCGGGGCATCGAGCGCACGGCCATCGTTTTCGACAGCGAATCCCAGCTGCGGGCACTGGCCTGCAGGCTGGTGGCAGCCGGCGGACGGCGGCTGGACGACGGCTCACCCTGCGTGGATGTGCGCCTGGCCGGGGGCTACCGCGTCCACGCCGTCCTCCCTCCGGTCTCCACGGCAGGGACCCTGATCAGCGTCCGGATCCGCCGGGAACGGGTCTTCACCATGGCCGAACTTGGCGCGGCCGGAATGTTCAGTCCGCGGCTGCAGGATGTCCTCGAAAAAGTGGTGGAGCACAGGTTGAGCTTCCTGGTCAGCGGTGCCACCGGATCGGGCAAGACCACCCTGCTGTCGACCCTGCTGGGGCTGTGCCGGCCGGAGGAGAGGCTGGTCCTGATCGAGGATGCGGCGGAACTCAATCCACGCCATCCGCACGTGGTGTCGCTCGAGTCGCGGCACGGAAACCTGGAAGGCGGTGGCGAGGTGGACCTCGGCGAACTGGTTCGGCAGGCACTGCGCATGCGCCCGGACCGGCTGGTGGTCGGCGAATGCCGCGGGGCGGAGGTACGCGAGCTCCTCACGGCCATGAACACCGGCCACAGCGGCGGGGGCGGCACCATCCATGCGAACACCGCAACCGCAGTGCCTGCAAGGCTGACGGCGCACGGCGCCCTGGCCGGACTGGGCCCGGATGCAGTGCGGCTCCAGGCAGCAAGCGCCCTTGACGTCGTCATCCACGTTGAGCGGACTTCCCGGGGACGGGAAGTCTCCTGTATCGGCGTCATTGGCGACGGCCCGGACGGGCTGGCGGTCGTTCCCGCGCTCGAAGCCGCCGCCCGCGCGCCCGGTCCCGCATGGCCGGCGCTTGCCGCACGCCTGGGTGTCCAGGCGGGGGAGCCGTGATGATCCTGCTGCTGGCCGCCGTCCTCGTCATGGCAGCCGTCCTGCTGCTGAAGCCGCCACACGGGGCACCGGCCAGGCTGCGCCGCGCGGCAGGACACAGCCGGGCTGTCCCTTTCCCCGGGGCTGGACTGACCCGGCCATGGATTGGGCGGAAGCGGCGGGGTTCGGCAGGAATGGGAAGCATGCCCGCCGCCGCGGCCCTGACCCTGGTGGTCCAGCAACTCGCAGCCCTGTTGAAAGGCGGCCGGACGCCCGGCCGGCTGTGGGACGAACTGTGGGTGCTGTATGGGGCGGAAGGCGGCGGTCACCCGGGACACTTTCCGGCCAGTCCGTTCCGGCTGCACCCCGCGCGGTCCCCGGACGGGAATTCAGTCGCCAGCCGCTCTGCCGCCAGCGGCTCTGCCGCCAGCGGCTCTGCCGCCAGCCGGCCGGAAGGCCGGCCCGGCGCCGGATTGTCGGCGGGTTCCGTGGCAGTGCTTGCCTCTGCCAGGGCTGCAGCAGCAGGCGGGACGCCCGTATCCGAGGCAATCCGCAGGACATTGGATGCGACGCCGGCGGTCCGGAACCGCGAAGCACGGATCTGGTCCGAGCTGGCGGCCTGTCTCGACATCGCGGAAGCCAGCGGATGCCCCCTCGCCGATGTGCTCACCCGATTTGCGGCCCAGCTTGAAGTGGAGGATGACGCCGATGCTGCCCGGCAGACGGCACTGGCAGGGCCGAAGGCCACCGTCACCCTGCTGACATGGCTGCCGCTGATGGGGTTGGGCCTGGGAGTGGCGCTGGGCGTGGATCCAGTTGCCGTTCTGCTGGGAACACCCCTGGGCCTGGCAGCGCTGGCAGCCGGACTAGCGCTCACTGCCGCCGGCCGGGTGTGGTCGGCGCGCCTGGTGTCGGCCGCCGCCGGGGCGGGAGTGCCATGAGCGGAAACGGCCCGCTGGCCGCCGCCGTCTTCCTGGCACTTGCAGCTGCCGCCTGCCTCATCTGCTCCGGCAGGTGGACGGCGAGGAAACGGCTTCGTCACCTGCGCATCACCGGACCGGACCCGGCTGCCCTGTCCGCGGGTCAAGGAGAAACCACACGCACACGGGGTGGGACGGGCCTGCGTGATACCGCCATGATGCTCGAACTGGTGGCGGCGATGCTGGACGCAGGCTCCGGCATCGGGCGGTCACTGGAACTCGTGGCAGCCTCGGCCTCAATCCGGTACCGCGCGGCGCTCCGACCGGTGGTCTCCGCCCTGTCCATCGGCGCCGACTGGGAGACCGCCTGGCGCAGCTCAGCCGTCCGGCTCCCCGAGATCCTGGAATTGCGCGACGCCCTCGGCTTCGCGGCCCTGACCGGCGCGCCGTCCTCGGCCATCCTCTATGCCCAGGCCGCAAGGCTGCGCCGGGAGAGATTCCGGGCAGCAGAGAAGCGCGCCGCCTCGTTGGGCGTAAAACTCGTGGTCCCGCTGGGCCTCTGCTCGCTTCCGGCCTTCATCTGCCTGGGCGTGGTTCCCGTGTTGCTGGCCCTGGTGCCATCCGGCAGTTAGCCACGTCCTTTCCTCCACACCGGCCCGGAAACCGGCCTTTTCCACTTAGGCCGCCCGCGCACTTACCGGTCCTGTTGGGGACCGGAAGAGTCAAGACAGCCGGCAACATCACCGGCCCCATGAAAGGAAACACCATATGTCCATGAACCACCACCGCAGTTACTACGCCGGACCTGCCCGTCCGGCGCTGTCCCGCCCGGCGCTGTCCCGCCCGGCCGCTCCGGGCCGGGAACACAACTGGTCCGGCAAGGCAGGGACGACCACCGGCAGCACGCTGCCGGCCAACGTTGTGGAGCTCTACCCGGGTGCACGCCTGGTTCAAAAGCACAGCCGCCCTGGCCGGCTGATGGGCTCGGAAGCGGGCATGGCCACCGCCGAATACGCCATCGCCACCCTTGCTGCGGTCGGCCTGGCCGGCCTCCTTGTCTTCATCCTCCGCAGCGACGAGGTCCGCGGCTTCCTGCTGACCCTGATCCGCACCGCACTGGCACTGCCGTGACCGCTGCACCGGCCGCGCTCCAGCGCCGTACACCCCGGACCGTTCCCTTCGGCCGGCGAGGCCGGGGCGCCGGCATGACGGGACGCCGGAACGCCGGAACCGGACTCGGAAGCGGCACGTCGAACGCGGCACGCGGCGCGGTCACCGCCGAGTTCGCCGTGGCGCTTCCCGCGGTGCTTGCCCTGTTGGCCATGCTGCTGGCGGGGGCTGCGGCCGGGGCAACCCAGCTGCGGATCGAGGAGGGGGCGCGGGCCGGTGCGCGGGCCCTGGCGAGGGGCGAGGATCCCGCCAGGGTCGAGAGAACCGTCAGGACACTGGCCGGCGGCACTGCAGCAGCCACGGTCGCAGCGGAAGGCGGCTGGTACAGCATCACGGTCACGGACCGCGTGGGCGGGCCGCTGGGCTCCTCGATTCCTTGGATCCTGACGGCCCGCGCCACCACCCGCAGCGAAGCGCCCGCAGCAGCCGCAACCGGCGGGCTGACGGACGGGAGGGGCAACAGATGATCGGAGTTCAGCGGCGCAGCGGACCCGTGCCTGGCTACCGGAGTGCCTCCGGACGGCCCGGCAGCGGCCTCATTGCTCCGCTGGCTCCACCACCTGGCGACCAGGCCGAGCGGGGCTCCGGCACGGTACTTGCCGCCGGCCTGGCGCTGGTGGTCCTGCTCATCGCGGCCATGGTGATGCTGCTGGCCCAATCGGCGGTGCTGGCCAGCAGGGCAGCTTCGGCAGCCGACCTCGCTGCCCTGGCGGGCGCCGATGCGCTCCGCGGCCTCGCCGACGGCCAGCCTTGCGCAGTGGCAGCAGCGGTGGCTGCCCGCCACTCAGCGGTGGTGGTCAGCTGCGTGTCGGGGCCTGGTCAGACACTCGAGGTCCGGACACGGCTGAACGAGTCCGTATTGGGTCCGGCCAGCGGCCATGCCCGGGCAGGGCCTCCACCCGGTGGAGTTCCCTAGGCGCGCCGTGAGCTGGCGCTTGGTTCGCCGATGCCCTGCTCCCCGGTGGATTCTTGTTGCCCTGCAGCCGCCCGCTGTCCTGTGACGTCCGGCTGTCCTGTGACGTCCGGCCGCCCAGTGATATCCGGGTGTTCCGTGGCGTCCCTCAGCAGAACGTCCAGCAGCGTGACGGCGGCGTCCTTGTCCAAAGGGTTGTTCTTGTTCCCGCATTTGGGGGACTGCACGCAGGACGGACAGCCGGAGTCGCACTCGCAGGCCTTGATCGCATCCCGGGTGGCCGCCAGCCACACCTTTGCCTTGTCGAAACCCCGTTCGGCAAAGCCGGCCCCGCCGGGGTGACCGTCATAGACAAAAATGGTGGGCACCCCGGTGTCGGCGTGCAGGGCAGTGGAGACGCCACCGATGTCCCACCGGTCGCTCGACGCCACCAGCGGCAGGAGCCCGATCGCGGCGTGCTCGGCGGCGTGCAGCGCGCCGGGGAACTGGGCTTCGATGAGGCCGGCGGCTGTGAGCGACCTGTTGTCCACCACGAACCACACGGCCTTGGTGAAGAGGTCCCGGGCTCCGAGGTCCAGTGGTTCCTCGCCCAGGATCTCGTTTGATATCAGGGCCTTGCGCTGGAAGGACACCACCTGCGTGGTGACCTTGACGTCGCCGAAGTGGACGGTGATGTCACCCCACTGCATGGTGCGCTGGGTCTCTAGCACCTCGATCTGCGTGACGTCCCGGGCAGTGGTGTAGTAGTCCGGGTTGGCCCGGCGCACCACCACGCAGTGGTCCTCCTCGTTCAGGTCCTCCACCACGTAGCTGTCGCCCTGGTGGATGTACACCGCGCCGTTGTGCGCCTGGTAGTGGGTCTGCGGCGAGTCCATGGTGCCCAGCAGGGAACCGGTGTCCGCGTCCACGATGCTCACCGGCCCGCCGCCGTCGGCCCGCAGGTTGACCATCGCCGCGGCGCTCTGGGCGTGCGTCCAGAACCAGCCCGCGGGCCTGCGGCGGAGGTAGCCCTGCGCCACGAGTTTGTCCAGCAGCGCCTCTGCCGTTCCGCCGAAAAGGTCCAGTTCGCCGGGACCAAGGGGGAGTTCGGCGGCCGCTGCGCAGAGGTGCGGGCCAAGCACATAGGGATTGGAGGGATCAAAGACCGTGGCCTCCACGGACACGTCGAAAATCGCTTCCGGATGGTTCACCAGGAAGGTGTCCAGGGGATCGTCGCTGGCCACAAAGGCGGCGATGGCCTCCTGGCCGGCCCTGCCGGCACGCCCGATCTGCTGGAACAGGGAGGCCCGGGTGCCGGGCCAGCCCGCCACCAGGACAGCGTCCAGGCCCGAAATGTCGATCCCCAGTTCGAGGGCGGAGGTGCTGGATACGCCCAGGAGCTGGCCGGAGCGGAGGGCCCGTTCCACGGCGCGGCGTTCCTCCGGGAGGTACCCGGAGCGGTAAGCGGCCACCCGCTGCGGGAGGCTCGGATCCACCTCGTCCAGGAGGCGCTTGGTGATGGTGGAGATGCTTTCCGCGCCGCGGCGCGATTTGATGAAGGCGATGGTCCGCACCTGGGCGGACACGAGGTTGGCGAGCAGGTCAGCTGTTTCGGCCACGGCAGTCCGCCGTTCCTTCGCGCCGTTCTCGCCTCGGACGTCGCTCAGCGCCGGCTCCCAGAAGGCCACCGTGGTGGCCCCGTGGGGTGAGCAGTCGCTGGAAACGGCCTGCACCGGGGCGCCGATCAGCCGGGAGAAGGAGGCATCGGGGTCCGAAGCCGTGGCGGAGGCCGCGATGAACACCGGCTCCGGGAAGGAGGTGCCGGCTCCGTAATACGCGCAGATCCGCCGCAGCCGCCGCATCAGGTTTGCCACGTGGGACCCGAACACGCCCCGGTAGCTGTGGGCTTCGTCGACGATCACGTAGCGCAGCCGGCGGAAGAACCCGGCCCACCAGGCATGGTTGGGGAGGATGCCGAAATGGAGCATGTCAGGGTTGGCCAGGATGAAGTTTGCATGGTCGCGGATCCAGCGCCGGGAGGCGGGGTCGGTGTCGCCGTCGTATGTCTCGGCCCGGACGGTGGGAAGCTTCAGGGCGCGGATGGCGTTCAGCTGGTCGGCGGCCAGAGCCTTGGTGGGGGAGAGGTACAGGGTGACGGCGCCGTCGTCGTGGATCTTGCCCGGATCAGCGAGGACGCGCAATTCAGACCGGTGGATGGCATCCAGAGCAGGCAGCTGGTACGCCAGTGATTTTCCTGAAGCGGTGCCGGTGGCCACCACCACATGGCCGCCGTCGTGTGCGATATCGGCAGCCTCCACCTGGTGCCGGTAGGGCTCCCCGATGCCCAGCGAAGCGTAGGCGTCCACCAGGTCCGGATGGACCCAGGCCGGCCACGGTGCGTGGACCGCCGCACGCGCCGGCAGGGTACGGACATGACGGAGCTGTTCCGGATCCGGGCCGCGGCCCAGCATGGGAATCAGGGAGTCATGGGGGTTCACCCCAACATTGTTTCACCCGCGTGGAAGGCCGCAGCCCGGTTCCCCCAAGGGCGAACCGGGCTGCGGGACAACGAAAGGGAACGGTCAGCTCAGGGACAGATCGGAACCGTCGTGGGAGGCAGACAGCATCAGCACGCGGGAGACCGTGCTCCAGCCCAAATGCGAATAGAGCTTCTGGCCGTCGACGGAGGCCAGCAGCAGCCCCGTGGTGACGTCATGCTCGAATGCCTGCGCGGCGAGGGCCCGCATGATGAAACTGCCCAGCCCGCGGCGCTGGAACCCCGGTTCGGTGATGATCTTGTCGAACACGGCGGTGTCACCCACCACGTATACCCGGCCGCTCGCGGCCACGGCTTCGCCGGAGCGTACCTCGGCGTAGTGGACCCCGTTCTGCTCGGATGCGGAAAAGGTCAGGTCGTCGTCGGAAAGCCAGGGGTCCTCGGCGTCCTGCGTCTCCATGTCCACAATCATCATGGTCTGGGTGTCCGACGTGACGTTCAGCCCGTGCCTGCCGGCCAGGGCTGCGTAGCGGGGGATGTCGTTGGTGAGGATCGTCAGGACGCGGGGCGGAACCTCTGCGGTCTTGGCAGCCAGGGCGGCGAATTCGCCGTCGGTGGGGTCGGACGCGAAGTATTCCCATTCGCCGCTCGTGTCCGCCCGGAGTGCAGCGGGGAAACGGCCCTCTTTGGATGTCTGGTACCCGCGGCAGCCGGCCCAGCCCGCCACCCACACTTCAAGAAGGCCAGTGATGTCTTCAATCATGGTTTCCGGACTCATGGCATGAACACTATTCCAGCCGGAACTCCAGCAACAGGTGCTTACGCAATTGTGATGGAGGAGGTCCGGGTGCATGGGCCAGCCCGGGCGGGCAGGTGCCCGGACCCCAGCCGGTACCCTTAAATACGTGGCTTTGAACCGAATCGTGCTCTTCTACGGCTTTACCCCCATCGCTGACCCGGACGCCGTGCGTCTCTGGCAGCGTGCTCTCTGCGAAAAGCTGGGCCTCACCGGGCGCATCATCATCTCCAAGGACGGCATCAATGCCACCGTGGGCGGCGAGATCGGCGCTGTAAAGCAGTACGTCAAGACAACGCGCGAATACAAGGGCTTTCACGGCATCGACGTTAAATGGTCCGACGGCGGCGCGGAGGACTTTCCGAGGCTCAGCGTCAAGGTCCGCGACGAGATCGTCTCCTTCGGCGCGCCCGGCGAGCTCAAGGTGGACCAGAACGGTGTGGTGGGCGGCGGCAAGCACCTCAAGCCCGAGGAACTGCACCAGCTGGTGGACGCCCGGAAACAGGACGGCGAAGAGGTGGTCTTCTTCGACGGCCGGAACGCCTTTGAAGCCCAGATCGGCCGGTTCAAGGACGCTGTGGTCCCGGACGTCGCCACCACCCATGACTTCATCAAGGAACTGGACTCAGGCAAGTACGACTCCCTGAAGGACAAACCCGTGGTGACCTACTGCACCGGCGGCATCCGCTGCGAGGTGCTTTCTAGCCTGATGGTGAACCGGGGCTTCAAGGAGGTCTACCAGCTGGACGGCGGCATCGTCCGGTACGGCGAAACCTTCAAGGACCAGGGCCTCTGGGAAGGCTCGCTCTACGTCTTCGACAAGCGCATGCACCTCGAGTTCAGCGAGGAGGCCAAGACCATCGGCGAATGCGCGCGCTGCTCGGCGCCCACCAGCAAGTTCGAGAACTGCTCCAACCCCAGCTGCCGCACCCTGACGCTGTATTGCGCGGAGTGCGCCGCGAGCCCCGACACGCTGCGCTGCCCCGAGGGCTGCGCGGCCTAGGCAGCATCCGGTGGCAGCCCGAAAGCCACCCTCAAAGCCGCCGCACCCGGTAGGCAAAGTTGGCTCCGGTCCTGGCCTCCACCGTGATGCTCAACGACGTCTCTGCCGAGAGGTAGATGACGTTCTCCCGGTTGACCCCGCATCTCAGGCCCAGGTCCACCAGCGTCAGCGCGTCACTGCGGACAACGAAATTGACCCGCCGCTGGCTCCGGCAGGCCAGGGCCAGTGCATAGGTGCCGGTTTCCAGCACCGGGGTGGTTTCCGTCCGCACTTCCGCCGCGGCAAGGAGCCCAGCCCCTGCATGGACTACCGGCTGCGGGGTGTCGGGCAGGGTCCGCTCCACCCACGTCTCCAGTTCCCCTTCAGGCACGGGGTCGCGCCGCAGCGCGTCGCGGGTGAAAACGGGAGCGGGAGCAGCGGTAGGTTCCGCGGGGACGCCGGACCAGCCCCCGCCGTCGTCGTACGTATATTCACAGCCGCCCAACGCCATCCCGGCTGCCAGCACAAGGCCCAGGACGACGGCGGCCGCCGGCTTCCGCGCCAGCGGTGCCCGTGCTGTCCCTCCGGAAAGGGGCGCGGAGAATCTCCGCACGGTGGGCATAGTCCGACTTTAAGCCCGCAGGCCCGGCGGGCCATACCGGGAGGACCGCTATTCGGCAGGCACCAGGTGGTAGGCGTAGATGAGGGGTGCATCCACGCTGGAGGTGCTGATCTCCACCTTGCCGGGCCCGGGCAGCGTGATCCTGGTGACTTCCCGGCTGCCGTTGCAGGCCGCCCCGGCGTCCACCACCTGGGTGCCGTTAAGCGACAGCGCGAAGAAGGCTTTCCCGCCGCCTTCGCACGTGGCCGTGAGGGTGTAGCGTCCGGCCGGAACGCTGGACGCTTCCTGCACGATGTGGTCCCGGTTCAGGATCTTCCCGGCGTCCGCCAGCACGGCTTCCGCGGGGGACGGCAGGGCAGTGGCCTGCCATTCCGGCACATCCGCGTTCTCGATTGAGACCACCGGGGAGCAGGCCGCCAGGGCGAGGGCCGCGGCGGGCATGACGGCAGCCAGCAGCTGCCCTGCGGACTTCAGCGGGCGGCGGCGGACGGCAGCCCGGCGGCGGGCACGCGGAAGGAGGGGCAGCGGAGAAGGCATGCTTCAACGCTACCCCGCGGACAGGACAGGCCAGTACGGCGCCCCGTCCAGGACCGCCGGACTAAACTTGACCGGTGCCTAGATCCCCATACGAGTTTTCCGCCGGCAGCATCCCCGACGCCCCCCGCAGCGACCGTCCCCAGCTGCTGTCAGCCCTGGCAGCAGACCTGCGCCGGACCGGCTACACGCTCGACGGCGTCGCGCAGCTCCTCGGGCCAGCAGCCTCTGCCGCGCTCAACAGGGACCAGATCATCCCGGCCCTCCTGGCCACCGAACACGCGGTCCGGCGGGACGAAAGCGCCCGGCCGCTGGCCGCCGTCGTCCGGCTGTGGCTCCTGGCCGAACCGCAGGAACGGGGCGTGCTGGACGCGGCCCTGCCGGGCGTCGGCAGCGAGGGCCTCCTGGAACTGGGGCTGGTGCAGCCCGTGCCCGGCACTACGCTGCTGGCGGCAAAGGCTGACCTGCGGCCCTACGGCTGGGACGCAAATGAGGATGGCAGCGGCGGCGCCGAGCTGTGGGTGGCCAGCGACCTCGCGGCCCACCAGCAGGAGGGGGTCCTCCGGCATGACCACGTCCTGGGCATCGGGCAGGCTTCCACCACCCTGGTGCAGACCACCGTCCGCCGCCACACACGGCGGGCCCTTGATCTTGGTACGGGGTGCGGGATCCAGGCGTTCCACCTGCTGCACCACTGCGAGCACGTGACGGCCACGGACATTTCAGAACGTGCCCTCGCCTTCACCCGCTTCAACATCCTCCTCAACGCCGAGGCCCTTTCCGTGGACCCGGCCCGGTTCGAGGACCGCGTGAGCCTCCGCCTGGGATCGCTCCTGGAACCGGTGGGGGGCGAGGAGTTCGACCTTGTGGTGTCCAACCCGCCCTTCGTCATCACGCCCCGCCGCGCCGGGGAGGATGCCGAGGGACAGTTCACGTACCGCGACGGCGGGCTGCCGGGCGATGACATCGTCTCCTCGCTGGTGGCCGATCTTCCCGGGGTCCTGGCGCCGGGCGGCACCGCACAGATGCTCGGCAACTGGGAGGTGCCCGCCGGGGCGGAGTGGCACGAGCGGCCCCGCAGTTGGGTCAGGCCCGGCACGGACGCGTGGTTCATCCAGCGCGAGCAGGTCGCCCCGGAGCAGTACGCCGAAACCTGGCTGCAGGACGCGTCCGAAGGCCGTGACCGGGAACATTACCGGGATGCCTACGCCGCCTACCTCACCGACTTCGAGTCCCGGAACGTGGAAGGGATCGGCTTCGGCATGGTCTGGCTGCGCCGTCCCCTCCCCGGCGGAGAACCGACCGTGAGCCGCTTCGAGGAAATCACCTACCCCATCGAGCAGCCCATCGGCCCCCACCTGGACGCCGCCGTCGAACGCTGCGACTGGCTCGCCGCCAACACGCTCGAGGACACGCACCTGCTGGTGGCCGAAGACGTCACCGAAGAACGGCACCAGCGGCCCGGCGCGGAGCATCCCGGCGTGATCCTGCTGCGCCAGGGGGCAGGGCTGCGGCGGACCAACCTGCTCAGCACCGAGCTTGCCGGGTTCGTTTCGGCCTGCGACGGCGACCTGACCGCCGGGCAGATCGCCGGCGCCCTGGAGGCGCTCCTCGGCGGCGGCATGGACGGCGACGGCGCGGGATTCGATGCCGGCAGCTTCCGCAGCACGCTGCTGGCAGACGTGGAAAACCTGGTCCGCGACGGCTTCCTGGTTCCGGCCCGCGCCTGAGCCTTCCGCAGCCTTTGTGCGCCACAGGGTTTTCCACACCGAATGCGCACAATTGTCCAAAATATGGTGAACTAGGCCAATATGGCTCATCTGCCCCAGCAACCTTTTTCTGTAGGAGCACCGTGCCAAGCAAGGCCAAAACCGGCAAGAAACTCGTGATTGTGGAGTCTCCGGCCAAGAGCAAGACCATCGCCAAGTACCTGGGCGAGGGCTTCATTGTCGAGGCCTCCATCGGTCACATCCGCGACCTGCCGCAGCCTTCGGAGCTCCCCGCAGAGCTGAAGAAAACCTCGGTAGGCAAGTTCGCCGTCGACATCGAGCACGACTTCAAGCCCTACTACGTGGTGTCCGCGGACAAGAAGAAAAAGGTCACCGAACTGAAGGCGGCGCTCAAAGACGCCGACGAACTCTACCTCGCAACCGATGGGGACCGCGAGGGCGAAGCCATCGCGTGGCACCTGCTGGAAGTGCTCAAGCCCAAGGTCCCGGTGTACCGGATGACGTTCGGCGAAATCACCAAGGAAGCCATCCAGCGCGCCATGGGGAACCTGCGCGACGTCGACTCCGCACTGGTGGACGCCCAGGAAACCCGGCGCATCCTGGACCGCCTTTACGGCTACGAGATCTCGCCCGTCCTGTGGCGCAAGGTGGCCCGCGGCCTGTCCGCCGGCCGCGTGCAGTCCGTGGTCACCCGCATGGTGGTGGACCGCGAACGCGAACGCATGGCGTTCAAGGCCGCGTCCTACTGGGACCTGACCGGCCAGTTCGGCGCCGACTCCGGCTCCTTCAAGGCCAAGCTCGCCGCCGTGGACGGCGCGAAGGTCGCCACCGGCCGCGACTTCAACGACGACGGCGTCCTCGTCTCCAAGAACGTCGCCCACCTCAACGAGGAACTGGCGGCGTCCCTGGCCGCCGGCCTGCAGGACGCGGACTTCCGCGTCCGGTCGGTGGACACCAAGCCGTACACCCGGCGCCCCGCCGCACCGTTCACCACCTCCACGCTGCAGCAGGAAGCGGGCCGCAAGCTGCGGTTCTCCTCCAAAAGCACCATGCAGATCGCGCAGCGGCTGTATGAAAACGGCTACATCACCTATATGCGTACGGACTCCTCCGCGCTGAGCGACGAGGCCATCACGGCCGCCCGCCGGCAGGCGTCGGAGCTGTACGGCCCCGAATACATTCCGGGCTCGCCCCGGGTCTACTCCAACAAGGCCGCGAACGCGCAGGAAGCCCACGAGGCCATCCGTCCCGCCGGCGACTCGTTCCGAACCCCGGCCCAGGTGGCCAAGCAGTTGTCCGGCGACGAATTCCGGCTCTACGAACTGATCTGGAAGCGGACCGTCGCCTCCCAGATGGCCGACGCCAAGGGCTCGACCGCCACCATCCGCCTCGGTGCGGTGGCTTCGGACGGCCGGGACGCAGAATTTTCCGCTTCCGGCACCGTCATCACCTTCCCCGGCTTCCTGGCCGCCTATGAAGAGGGCAAGGACGAGACCCGCGGCGACGACGACTCCGACGAAGGCCGCCGGCTGCCCAACGTGGCCAAGGTCGACGCCCTCACGGCCTCGGAGATCGTGGCCGTGGGCCACGAGACATCCCCGCCGCCGCGGTACACCGAAGCGTCCCTGACCGCCGAGCTGGAAAAGAAGGGCATCGGCCGGCCGTCCACCTACGCGTCCACCATCTCCACCATCCAGGACCGCGGCTACGTCCGGAAGCAGGGCTCCGCCCTGGTGCCCAGTTGGATCGCGTTCTCCGTCATCCGCCTGCTGGAGCAGCACTTCAGCGACTACGTGGACTACGAATTCACGGCCGACATGGAAGGCGACCTGGACAAGATCGCAAACGGCCAGGCCGTGGGCGCCTCCTGGCTGCGCCATTTCTACTTTGGCGAGGATTCGGACCCCGGCCTGCTGAGCATCGTCAACAACCTGGGCGAGATCGACGCCCGGGAAATCAACTCCATTCCCATTACCGACGAGATCACCCTTCGGGTGGGCAAGTTCGGACCCTACCTGGAGAGCTCCGCGGCCACCGTCGACCCCAAGACGGGGGAGATCGTGGAATCGGCGCGCGCGAACGTGCCCGAGGACCTTGCCCCGGATGAACTGACCGCGGCAAAGGCCATCGAGCTGATGGAGACCGCCGCCCCCGAGGAACGCGTGCTGGGCACCGATCCGCACACCGGTCACACCATCGTGGCCAAGAACGGCCGCTACGGCGCGTATGTCACCGAGATCATCCCCGAGATGACCGAGGAACAGATCGCCGCGCAGCCCGTCGAGTACTACAAGAACGGCAAGCCCAAGCCGCCCAAGAAGCCGGTCAAGGCCAAGCCGCGCACCGGTTCGCTCTTCAAGTCCATGACGGTGGAGTCGGTGACTTTGGACGAAGCCCTGCAGCTCATGAGCCTGCCGCGGGTCCTGGGCGAGGACGCTGAGGGCAACCCCATCACCGTGCAGAACGGCCGTTTCGGCCCGTACCTGAAGAAGGGCACGGACTCCCGGTCCATCGGCTCGGAAGAGGAAATTTTCACCATCACGCTGGAGCAGGCACTGGAGATCTACTCCCAGCCGAAGCAGCGCGGTGCCCGTGCGGCCGTGCCGCCGCTTGCGGAGTTCGGCCCGGACCCGGTGTCCGAGAAGAACATTGTGGTGAAAGAGGGCCGCTTCGGCCCGTATATCACCGACGGCATCACCAACATCACTGTTCCGCGCGCCACCTCCCTGGAGGAACTGACGCGGGAACAGGCGGTGGAGCTCCTCGCCGAGAAGCGTGCCAAGGGGCCGGTCAAGCGCACCGCCACGCGCAAGGCACCGGCCAAGAAGAAGGCCACAGCCAAGAAGTAGTTCACGCCGGTGGTTGGGCCGTGGCCCAACACCGGCGGGGAATTGCGCGGGCCTACCCGAACGTGATCGGGTAGGGGGATGACTGAACAGCCTGCAATTGCCGACCCCACTCCGCTGAACGACCTCGAGGAGCAGCTCGCCAAAGGCGGACAGCCTGATGCAAGCCCCGTGGACGTCATCCTGTCCTTCCTCAACAGCGAGGTCTACATCATCAGCTCGGACACTGTGGAGGGCGAAGACTCCCAGGTGGAGCCGCTGGTCCTGGCCAACGCCGAGGGTGACCCCGTACTGGCTGTCTTCTCGCACCCGAGCCGGGTGGACCGGCCGTACCTGGACGCCGCGCCGAACGTGCTGGGCACCCAGGGCGCAGCGATCATCGCCAACATCGGTGAGGAGCTGGGCATGGTGATAAATCCCGGCGCTGCCTACGGCTTCGAAATCAACCCGGAGGGCGTGGCCAACATCAAGCGCGACTTCAAGCGTGCGGATGAACTTTCGGACGGCGCTCCGGAGAACCCCGCAGGCAACTAAGCAGGTCAACGGGCTGCGCGCCGAGTTGGAATACGGCGCCTGCGCCGGTGAATAATGTCACCATGCGGCTAGGCGTCCTCGATATCGGGTCCAACACTGTCCATCTTCTGCTGGTGGATGCCCACCCTGGCGCGCGGCCGGTTCCTTTTGCCTCGCACAAGCGCCCCCTGTCCCTGGTCCAGTACCTGGAACCGGACGCAGCATCAGCGACGCCGGGCAGCACGAACTCACGGAGTTTGTCCTGGAAGCCTGGGAGTTCGCAGCCAGGCATAAGGCCGAGGACCTGCTGGCGTTCTGTACCTCGGCCATCCGTGAAGCCACCAACGGGCCGGAGGTGCTGGCCCGGGTCAAGCATGAAACAACGGTGACGCTGCAGGAGCTCAGCGGCAGCGAAGAGGCGTCCATGACGTTCTTCGCCGTCCGGCGCTGGCACGGCTGGGGCGCCGGGCCCATCCTGAACCTGGATATCGGCGGCGGGTCCTTTGAAATGGCCTTCGGCAGGATGAGCTGCCCGAGCTGGCCACTTCGGTGCCGCTCGGCGCCAGCAGGCTCACCCGGGATTGGCTCCCCGATGATCCGCCCACTGCCAAAAGCGTCAAGGAACTCCGGCGCTATATCCGGGCCACGCTGAAGCCGGCTGTCCGTGAGTTCGACGGGCTGGGCAGGGCCAACGTGGTTGCCGGCACGTCGAAGACTTTCCGGTCCCTTGCCCGGATTGCCGGGGCAGCCCCCAGCGACGCCGGTCCCTACGTCAAACGCGAGCTCAACGCCACGGACCTGGGCATCTGGGCCCAGCGCATCTCCGCCATGAAGGCCGAGGACCGTCTGCACCTGCCGGGTGTCTCGGAAGCGCGTGCCCACCAGCTGCTGGCCGGCGCGCTGGTGGCCGAGGCCGCACTGGAACTGTTCAAGTTCAAGAAGCTGCGGATCTGTCCCTGGGCCTTGCGCGAGGGCCTCATCCTCCGGCGGCTCGACCAACTGGTGTTTGACGGGCCGCTCGAGCCTGCGCCGCACATTACGCCGCCCCAGGCTGCAGGGGTCGCCGCCATCCAGTGACCCGGCTCGGGGGAGCCGGTACTAAAGGCTGCTGTTTAAAAGCGGAAACACCGGGGCCGGCAACAGGAAAAATGGGGGAAAACCTGTTGCCGGCCGCCGGTGTCCTGGCAGGCATCCCCATGCCTGCCGCATCACTCGCACCCTCAATGAGGTAATAACTACAGTAGGGGTGCCAGATGTGAGCTACCTGCAGTGAACATGGGAGCAACCTGTGAATAGTGCGTTGCAATGCGGGCGCGTAAGGAATCGGCACGCACCATGCCTAACTGCAATGATGGAGCCATGAGCAACCGAATCGCCTTCCTTGGCTGTGGGTCCATGAACGAAGCCATCCTGAGTGGTTTGCTGGAAGCGGGGACGGATCCGGCGGACATCGTCGCCACCGTCCGGCGCGCCGAGCGGGCCGCGGAACTGGCCGAGCGGTACCACGGGATCACGGCCATCGCCGGCGACGAGGAGCCGGACAACAACAAGCAGGCCACCAAGGGGTCCGGCGTGGTGATCCTCGGGGTCAAGCCGGTCGGAATTACCGATCTTGCCCGGGAAATCAGCGGAGCCCTGGCCCCGGACACCGTGGTGGTGAGCGTGGCGGCGGCCGTGTCCATCGCCCAGCTCGAGGCCGCCCTCCCTGCAGGCCAGCCGGTCATCCGGACCATGCCCAACACCCCGGCCAAGCTGGGCCGCGGCGTGGTGTCCGTGTCCCCGGGAACCAACTGCAGCCCGGAACAGCTGCAAAAGGTCAAGGACATCCTGCAGGGCGCCGGAACCGTCGTCGAGGTCCCTGAAGAGCAGGTGGACGCCCTTTCGGCCATTAGCGGCTCAGGTCCCGCCTACGCGTTCTACCTTGCTGAGGCGATGGCCGCGGCCGGCGAGGAACTGGGCCTGGACCGCGAACTGTCCCTGCTCCTGGCCCGCGAAACGGTCGCCGGGGCCGGGCTCATGCTCGCAGAGCCGGGCGCTGATCCGTCCGCCCTCCGCAAAGCCGTCACCAGTCCCAAGGGCACCACGGAACGGGCCATCGCCACGTTTGACGAGCGGGGCATGCCCTCCATCATCGCCGCGGGCGCCCGTGCGGCTGCAGACCGGGCAGCGGAGATCACCCGCCAGCTCGGCTGACCCGTAGTTTTTGTCCAGATAGGGCGGCTTTCCCGGCCCGGAAGTCACCGTATCTGGACGAAAACTCTCCGGCAGGGCTAGGGGCGGGCGGCGAACCGTTCCAGCAGGTCCACATGCCCGGACACGATCAGCATGTCGCGGGAGGACACCTTGGTTTCCGGGCGTGCATAGGTGAAGTCCTCGCCCGGGGACTTCACCCCCACGATCGTCACACCGTACTTGGACCGCACCTTGGACTCGTCCAGGGTGAAGCCGACGGTCTCGCGCGGCGGGTACATCTTCACGATGGCGAAGTCGTCGTCGAACTCGATGAAGTCCAGCATGCGCCCCGAAACCAGGTGTGCGGCACGGACGCCGGCGTCGGCCTCGGGGTAAATCACGTGGTTGGCACCGATGCGGGTGAGGATCTTGCCGTGCGACGGCGTGATCGCCTTGACCCACAGGTGCTCGATGCCCAGGTCCACCAGGTTCACGGTGATCAGTACCGAGGACTCGATGGACGTGCCGACGCCCACCACCGCGGAGCTGAATTCCTGCGCGCCGAGCTGGCGGAGGGCGTCGATGTTCGTGGCGTCTGCTTCCACCACGTGGGTGAGGAGGGGCGCGAACTTCTGCACCAGGGTCCTGTCCCGCTCGATCGCGAGCACTTCCCGGCCCTGCTTGACCAGCTGCTCTGCCGTGGATGAACCAAACCGGCCCAGTCCGATCACCAGCACGGGGGCATTGTGGGCGGGGCGCCGTGGGGCGTCTGGGGAACTAGCCAATGATCGGCCTCTCTTCGGGATAGTGGTACAGCTGGCTGCGCTGGCGCAGCGCCAGGGCGGCGGCGAGGGTCACGGTGCCCACACGGCCGGCGAACATGAGGGCCGTCAGGACGTAGACGCCCTCCGGCGCCACTTCGGCGCTGAGGTTTGTACTCAGCCCCACGGTGGCGAAGGCGGAGATCGTTTCGAACAGCACCCGGTCCAGGGAGGCACCGCTGATGTGGAGCAGCAGGAACGCCGAAACCGACACCAGGGTTGCCCCGGCGACAATCACGGAGATGGCCACCCGCATGCTGCCCTCAGGGATGGTCCTGCCATAGACTTTGACATCCCTGTCACCGCGGGCTTCTGCGACGATGGCCAGGAACATCACGGCAATGGTGGTCACCTTGATGCCGCCGGCCGTTGACGCGGAGCCGCCGCCGGCAAACATGAGTGCGTCCGTGAGCAGCATGGTGGTGGATTCCATCTGGTTCTGGTCCACCAGGTTGAAGCCCCCGGACCGCATCATGACGGACGCGAACAATGAATGCGTGACCTTGTCGCCCATGTCCATCGTCCCGATGGTCCGCAGGTTGTCCCACTCCATCACGGCCCACAGGACGGTGCCCGCCACCAAGAGGATGAAAGAAACCTGGATGGTGAGTTTGGTATGCAGGTTCCACTTTTTCCAGTTCAGCCCGTTCTGCTGCAGGACCATCACCACGGGAAAGCCCAGGCTGCCCAGGAAGACACCGAGCATCAGGGGAACCAGGATCCACAGGTCTGTTTCGTAGGGCACGATGCCGTCCGAGTGCGGAGTGAAGCCTGCATTGTTGAAGGAGGAGATGGCGTAAAAAATCCCGTGCCAGACAGCCTGCCAGAACGGCTCCCCCAGGACCAGGAACCGGGGGATCAGGACCAGGGCCAGGATTCCTTCAATCACCACGGACGTTGTGATGACGATCCGCAGCAGTGTGCCCACTTCACCCAGGCGGCCGGCATTGTTCATGGACTCTGCCGCGATGATCTTGCCCCGCACACCGAGGCGCTTGCTCACCATCAACGCCAGGAGCGAGGCCAGGGTCAGGGTTCCCAAACCGCCAATAAACACACCGATGAGGATGACCAGCTGGCCGAAGAAGGACCAGTGGACAGCCGTTGAGACCACGGTGAGGCCGGTGACGCACACCGCAGAGACGGCTGTGAACATCGCCTGGTGGAGCGGGGTGGCTGTTCCGGAGGCAGAGGAGACCGGCAGGGAGAGAATGAAAGTGAACACCAGGCACACGGCAGCGAATACCGTCAGGGCAAGCCGGGCGGGGGAGGTGTTGGCGATGTCGTCAATGAAGTCGCGCAGCCGCGTGAGTATCCAGAGGCCCTCCCGCTCCTGCGCGGGGTGCCAGCTGGCCGGGTTCCGCGGCCTCGACTGGCTTTGCGTCATGTGTGGCTTTTCCTCGGTTGAATCTGCTTCCCCCAGTAGTAAACCACTAATGCCCGCGTAATGGCCGGGCTGGACGGGCCCCGTGCTCGGGTAGCCTGTGATTGATGACATACCTGCCGGTCTCAGCAAGCCCGCCCCGCCAACGGTGGTGGCGTGGGGTCCTGACATGACCGCCTACAACTTCGGCCCGGGCCACCCGATGGCGCCGGAGCGAATGGATCTCACCGCCCGCCTGGCGCAGAGCCTTGGCCTGTTCGACCTGGACCACGTTTCGGTGGAAGCGCCCGAGGTGGCCAGCGACCCGGAACTTGAGCTGGTGCACTCGCCCGAGTTCGTGGCGGCCGTGCGGCGGGTCAGCGCCAACCCTTCGGAACCGGACGAGGCACGGGGCCTGGGCACCGAGGACGATCCGGCGTTCGCGGGCATGCATGAGGCGGCCGCCCGGCTGGCCGGCGGGTCCCTGCTGTGTGCCGCCCAGATCCTGGACGGTTCAGCGCTGCACGCCGTCAACTTCGGCGGAGGCATGCACCATGCCGCCCGCGACCGTGCCAGCGGCTTCTGCATCTACAACGATGCTGCGCTCGCCGTGCAAAGGCTGCTCGTCGGCGGCATCCGCAAGGTGGCATATATCGACGTCGATGCGCACCACGGCGACGGGACGGAAAGCATCTTCTGGAATGACCCCCGGGTGCTGACGCTCTCACTGCACGAGTCCGGCCTCACCCTGTTTCCGGGGACCGGGTTCGCCAACGAAATCGGCGGGCCCCAGGCGGAGGGGACAGCGGTAAACCTTTCCCTGCCCGCGGGAACCGGCGACGCCGGCTGGCTCCGGGCCTTCTACGCGGTGGTTCCGCAGCTTGTGGCTGCCTTCGGGCCGGAGGTGATCGTCAGCCAGCACGGCTGTGACTCCCACCGCACGGATCCGCTGACGCACCTCAATCTCAGCGTGGACGGCCAGCGGGAGGCGGCCAGCGCCGTCGGGCAACTCGCCGAACGCTTCTGCGGAGGCCGCTGGATTGCCACCGGCGGCGGCGGGTACAACGTCCTGGATGTGGTTCCCCGGTCGTGGAGCCACCTGGTGGCCATCGCGGCGGGGCGGCCCGTCCCCCTGCGTGCCGCCGTACCCCAGGATTGGCGGGACTACGTGGAGGACAAGTTCGGGGCAGCGGCCCCCGCGCTGATGGGCGACGACGTGGAGCTCTGGTGGCGGTCCTGGGAGGTGGGTTTCGACCCCAACGACGCCGTGGACCGCACCGTGATGGCCACCCGCAAGGCAGTGTTTCCGCTGCACGGCCTGGATCCCTGGTTCGACTAGGCCTGCATCAGGCGGTGGTCTTTTCGGTCTGGAAGACCACTCCCGCCGCGCCGATCAGCCAGCCCAGCAGGGACAGGGCGAACGCCCCGATCAGGTCCGTGGACGCCGTTCCCTTGCCCAGCCACAGGAGCAGGACCAGCAGCCCCACCGCCAAGTAGACGACTATGGCCGCGATGATCCGGCCGGAGAGCCTGGCTGCCACTTCTGCAGGGTCGAACGGCATGGTGCGTTGCGCCGCGGCACGGCCGGCGGGTCCGGACGCCTCGGCCTGGCGGACCTCCGCGATGGTGAACCCCAGTGCGGACGCGGTCAATGAACTCAGCGACGTCGCCAGGACACCCGCCGCCGTCACCAAGGCGCCGTTCAGGGGCGGAGCCACCGTCCGCCCGTCCGGCACCCAGAACCCGACGCGGAGCAGGACGGTGCCCCAGACCGCCACGAAGAGGGCCAGGAACACGAAGGCGATGATGTTGAACAGATGCCGGCGCAGGACGTCCATGCTGTGTTCTAGCACCGGCCGGGGCAGCGGGCAATAGGCCGCTGCGGGGCCGAAATAGTTGATGCCTTTCGGCGTATATGTCGCTAGGGTGGGAGGCATGGTGACAGACGACGTATTTGCCGTCATTGCGGAATCGACCCGGCGGGACATCCTGATGTCCCTTCGTTCCGGGGACAAGGCCGTGGGGGAACTGGTGGAGGAACTGGCAGCAAGCCAGCCCACCATTTCCAAGCACCTGAAGGTCCTGCGCGAGGCCCAGCTGGTCAGCATGCGCGCCCAGGGCCAAAAGCGGTACTACGCGCTGAACCGCAAGCCCCTCGAGGGTATCGCCAGCTGGCTTGAAACGTTCGACGTCGGGTCCCCGGCAGCGGCCGGCACGTCCGGAAAGGCCGCGGCGCAGCCCGCCGCTCCCCGCGAAGCAGCAGCCGCCGGCGGGGACACGCCCGAAGCCGTCGCCGCGGGCGCCGTCTCCGAAGGCGTGCTGGCGCCCGACGGCGCGGAACTGAGTCCCGCCGTCGTCATCCCTGGCGGTACCGCCACCCCGCTCAGCGATGACAGCGTTCCCCAGCAGATCGGACGCACCGTGGGCCGTGCCGCCACCCGCGCGGCCGACCTGCTGGCAAACCTCCCCAAGTTCGGGCGGAAGAAGTAGTTAACCGGTGGTTGAGCCTGTCGAAACCCGGGTTTCGACAGGCTCAACCACCGGCTCGGCCCCTACTTCCCCAGCAGCCGCACGTGGTCCGGCGTGAGCTCGGAGATCCGGCTGACACCCAGCAGCGCCATGGTGCGGGCCATGTCCTTCTCGAGGATCTGCAGGGTGCGGTCAACGCCGGCACGGCCGCCGGCCATCAGGCCATAGAGGTAGGCGCGGCCGATCAGGGTGAAGTCGGCGCCCAGGGCCAGGGCGGCGACGATGTCCGCGCCGCTCATGATGCCGGTGTCCAGCATGATGGCCGCGTCCGTGTTGTCAGCCGTGAAGGCCTGCTTGACCTCCGGGAGCAGGTGGAACGGGATGGGCGCGCGGTCCAGCTGGCGGCCGCCGTGGTTCGACAGGACAATGCCGTCGGCGCCGTGGTCCACCACGCGCCGGGCGTCCTCCACGGTCTGGATGCCCTTGACCACCAGCTTGCCCTTCCAGGTTTCGCGCAGCCAGTCGAGGTCCTCGAACGTCAGGGTGGGGTCGAACATCGAGTTGATCAGGTCGGCCACCGTGCCGGTGTAGCGGGACAGCGAGGCGAAGGTCAGCGGCTCGTGGGTCAGGAAGTTGAACCACCAGGCCGGGCGGTAGGACGCATCCAGGACGGTCTTGAGGGTCAGTGCCGGCGGGATGGTCATGCCGTTGCGGACGTCGCGGAGGCGGGCGCCGGCCACGGCGGTGTCGACCGTGACCATGAGGGTGTCGTTGCCGGCCCTTGCGGCGCGTTCGATCAGTTCCAGGGAGCGGTCACGGTCCGTCCACAGGTACAGCTGGAACCAGTTGCGGCCGTTCGGGGCGGCGGCTGCCACGTCCTCGATGGAGGCCGTGCCCATGGTGGAGAGGGTGTAGGGGATGCCTGCCGCTTCGGCTGCCTGCGAACCGGCGTACTCGCCCTCGGACTGCATCATGCGGGTGAAGCCGGTGGGGGCGATGCCCACGGGCAGCCGCGACGGCTTGCCCAGGATCCCGGTGCTGAGGTCGATGGCGGAAACGTTGCGGAGGATGCCGGGGCGGAACTCGATGTCCAGGAACGCCTGGCGGGCGCGGCGCAGCGTGATTTCTTCTTCGGCCGCGCCGTCCGTGTAGTCGAACGGTGCCTGCGGCGTGCGGCGCTTGGCGATGTCCCGGAGTTCCCAGATGGTGCTGGCGCGCTTGAGCCGGGCTTCCTTGCTGAACTCCGGCTTCTTGAACTGCATGAGGGGCGCGAGGTCCGCGTACTTGGGGATGCGGCGCTTCAGGGCAGCGGGAATGGCGGACGACGGCGCCGGGGAAGTCTGTGCCGGCGCGGCGGGGACGTCCGTGGCATCCGGCGCGGGCGTTGTCTCCGGGTTGTTGGGCTGGATGGTGTGGGTCATGGCGTCCTCCATTGGGCCGGCAGGTCCGGTTCCGGAACCTTCTGTGGTCTAACCACACTGTAGGCCATGTGGTCCAACCACATCAACTACCATGGGTGCATGCGTACCCACCAGCTTGTCCTGTCCTGGATCGAGAATGAGCTCTCCGCGGGCAGGCTGGCCGTCGGCGGCCGGCTGCCGGCCGAGCGCAGCCTTGCCGAACAGCTTCGGGTGTCGCGGACCTCCGTCCGGGAAGCCATCAGGATCCTGGAAGCGTTGGGAGTGGTGCGGGCAGGCGTCGGCTCCGGGCCGGAGGCCGGGACGGTGGTCATTTCCGATCCGACGGCGGCACTCGGCTCCGCACTGCGGCTCCACGTGGCCACCCAGCACCTGCCGGTGGCGGATATCGTGGAGACCCGCGTGCTGCTGGAGTCCTGGGCGGTGGCGAAGGCGCGGCCGGACGCGCCCGAACTGGACGAGGCCGCGGCGCTGCTTGAGGGCATGGCCGCAGAAGACCTTCCGGTGGCGGACTTCCTGGCACTTGACGTGCGTTTCCACCTCGCCCTTGCGGATGCGGCGGGCAACGCGGTGGTCAGCGCCATGATGGGTTCGCTCCGGGAGTCAATCCAGGGGTACGCGGCAGAACTGACGTCCAACCTTCCGGATTGGGCCGCCACGGTGTCCCGGCTTAGGGACGAGCACCACGGCATCCTGGCGGCCATCCGGAACAACGACGGCGCGCTGGCGGCCAAGCTGGTGGCAGCACATATCGAGGGGTACTACAAGGAGGCCGGGCTGCGCCCGTAGGGTCGCTTAGCCGTGGACCGCGCTGCGGGCGGCCTTGGCCGGGCCGGTGCTGGCGCGCACTTCGAGCCGGGGCTGGTACCGGCTGCCAGGGGTGTCGCTCTGCTCCTTGCGGATGAGCGCGCGCAGCTGCTGCCAGGCCTGCTCGCCCAGTTCGGTGATGGGGACCGCGGCGGTGGTGAGGGCCGGCGTCGTGTATTTGGCGAAGGGGATATCGTCGAAGCCGGTGACGGAGATATCGTTCGGAACGTCGAGCCCGCGTTCATGCAGGCCGCTCATCAGGCCCATGGCAACGAGGTCGTTGAAGGCCAGGATTCCGGTGGCGCCGCTGTCCAGGACGGCGTCCACGGCCCCGTGTCCCGTATCGAAGTCCGAGCCGCCCTCGAGCATGATCACTTCCACGTCCGGATGGGCGGCCTTGAAGGACTCCAGGCCCTGGAGCCGCAGGCCGTTCGACGCACTGCGGGGCGGCCCGGCAAGGAACGCCAGGCGGGTGTGTCCCAGTTCCACCAGGTGTTCGGCGATGTCCTGCACCCCCTGGCCGTAGTCGACCACCAGGCTGGGAACCCCGGCCGTTGCGGTGGTGCGGTTGATGAGGACCAGGGGATGCAGCGACGGGGCGATCTCCTCCAGTTCGGCGTCCGTCATACGGGGTGCGCAGAGGACCAGGCCGTCACAACGACGGCGGGCCTCACCGGCCAGGATGGCCTCCTCGCTGGAGACCTCGAAGGAATCGGCGATGAGGACGCGGTATCCGTCCTGGGCGGCGGCCCGGCTGAGTCCGCGCAGGATGGCCTGGAAGGTGGGGTTGGCGAGGTCCGGAACCACGATCCCGATGGTGTCGGTCTTGCCCAGGGCCAGGCTTCGGCCGACCGGGTTGGGCTGGTACTTCAGCTCGGCGGCAGCGGCCCGGACGCGGGCCGCGATGTCCGGATCCACCGTGAAGTTGCCGTTCATGACGCGGGACACCGTGGCATGCGAAACCCCCGCCTTCGCGGCGACATCCGCGATGCCGATCCTGCCGGATGCAGACTTCCTGACCATAGCGACCCTTCCTTAGCGCCACAGGCCTGTTGGCCCTGGGCCGTTCCGCGGCGAATGGCCGCAGTGCCCGGCCGTCTGGTGGCGGTGTCCTGAATGACAGCATATAACGCGGCGGGAAACCGATTTCTATCCTTTTCCCGTGTTTTCCCGCCGATTTTCCCGGCGGTCACGGGCTGCCGCGCGGTACTGCAACAGAAAACGCTTTCTTCCAGCAGCCAGAATGGTTGACGGATACCGGCTGCTGTTGATACAAATCATATAGCGAACCGAGAAAACGCTTTCTCAGGCCGGTGCAGCAGTCCGCCGGCCACCTCCACGGAACGGCCGCCAGAACGGCCGCGTCTTGAGCCTTCGAAAGGGACCCCCATGGTCAACACAGCCGAGTCGAGTTCAGCAGCCACGGTCTCCAGTGCCGGTGCTGCCGCCGGCACCGCCACCTCCGCAGCCGCTGCTCCGGGCAACGGCGGCAGGGCCCGCATCGCCCTGATCGGCACCGGTGGGCGTTCGGAAATGTACATCCGCGCCATCTTTGGCAACTACGCCTCGACGGCGGAGCTGGTGGCATTCTCGGACGTGAACCCCGGCCGCGTGGAGTTCTACCAGAAGCTCATCCAGGAACTGGGCGCGCCGGGTCCGGTCGCATCGTTCGATCCCGCCGACCTCACCGCCTTCATCCAGGCCAACGCCATCGACCGCGTAGTGGTGACAACGCCGGACTACACCCACGCCGACTACATCGTGGAGGCCCTCCGGGCAGGCGCCGACGTCGTCGTCGAAAAGCCCCTCACGATCGACGCCGAGGCTGCCGCCGCATCACCCAGGCCGTGCAGGAGGCCGGCCGCAACGTGGTGGTCACCTTCAACTACCGCTACTCGCCGCGCAACAGCGCCCTCAAGGAGATCATCCAGAGCGGCGTGATCGGCAAGGTCACCTCCATCGACTTCAGCTGGGTCCTGGACACCGTCCACGGGGCGGACTACTTCCGCCGCTGGCACCGCGAGAAGAAAAACTCCGGCGGCCTGCTGATCCACAAAGCCTCGCACCACTTCGACCTCGTCAACTGGTGGATCGACGACGTTCCCCAGCGGGTCTTCGCCTCGGGCGGCCTGAAGTTCTATGGCGACAAGAACGCGGCGGAGCGCGGCCTGGGCCCCCGCCCGGAACGAGGCACTCCCGCCGCCGACGCACCGGCCGCCGCCGAGAAGGACCCGTTCACGCTTGACCTGCGCGAGGACGAGCGGCTGAAGGCCCTCTTCCTGGACAACGAGCACTACGACGGCTACCGCCGCGACCAGGACGTCTTCACCGGCGGCATCACCATCGAGGACAACCTCGCTCTGGTGGTCGAGTACCAGGGCGGTCCGCGCCTGAGCTACTCGCTGAACGCCCACAGCCCCTGGGAGGGCTACCGGGTGGCAGTCAACGGCACCGAGGGCCGCGCGGAACTGGAAGTGGTGGAACGCGCCGCCGTCACGTCCAGCACGGACAAGAAGACGGTGGTGGATCCCAGCGCGACCCCCATCGAGGAAGACGACGCCATCCGCCGCAACGGTGAACGCCTGGTGGTCCAGCGCCACTGGGAAGCAGCCTACGAGGTGCCGATCGTCAACGGTGAAGGCGGCCACGGCGGCGGCGACGAGCTCCTGCTCTCGGACCTCTTCAACGGCCCGGGCGAGGACCCGCTGGGCCGGCCCTCGGGCTACCTGGACGGTCTGCGCTCCGTGTCGGTGGGCATCGCCGGCAACCGGTCCCTTGAGTCATCCCTGCCCGTACGCATCGAGGACCTGGACCTCGGCGTCGACCTCCGCCGCGGCGCCTAGCCCCTGCCCTGAACGTTAGGAAACAACCATGAGCAGGATCTTTGTGACCGGCGGCTCCGGCCGGCTGGGACGCAGCGTGGTGGCGGGGCTCGCCGAAGCCGGCCACCACGTCATCTCGGTGGACCGCGACGCCGTGCCCGCCGGCCAGCTGCCGGCCGGCGCCGTCCAGGAAACCGCGGACCTCCTGGCACCCGGTGAGGCCCAGCGCCTGCTCCGGGAGACCAAGCCCGACGCCGTCATCCATCTGGCAGCCATCGCCGTACCTTTCAGCGCGCCGGAGGACGTCATTTTCAGCACGAACACCCGGCTCGCCTTCGCCGTCATCAGCGCGGCGACGGAAATCGGGGTGCCGAAGATCGTCACCGCCAGCAGCCCCACCGTCCTGGGCTACGGCTCACCCGCCGGCTGGCTTCCGCCGTCGTTCCCGCTCGACGAACGGACACCGGCGAAACCGTGGAACGCCTACGCGCTGTCCAAGCTGATCGCGGAACAGACGGCGCAGATGTTCGCCGCGGCGCAGGGGGAGAGGATCCGCTACGCGGCCTTCCGTCCCTGCTTCGTGATTTCACCCGAGGAATGGGAGGGAGCGCCCACGCAGCAGGGCCACACGCTGGCTGAACGGCTGGCCGATCCCGCCCTGTCCGCCCCGGCCCTGTTCAACTACGTGGACGCCCGCGACGTGGCGGACTTCCTGGACCTGCTGCTGCAGAAGATGGAGTCCATTCCCAACGGGGAAACCTTCTTCGTGGGGGCCGCGGATGCACTGGCAACGGCGCCCCTGGCGGACCTCATGCCGCGCTTCCTGCCCGGCAGCGAGGCGCTCAGTGCGGGCCTCACCGGAACCAGCCCCGCCTTCTCCATCGCCAAGGCCCAGGCGCTCCTGGGCTGGCAGCCCAAGCGGAGCTGGCGCTCAGAACTCAAGTCCCATCCCACCCTCAACGACGAGACCTCCACGCTGGTGACTGCCGGCACTGGAGCCAAGGAGACATCATGAATTTCGACGGCGTACTCTTCTTCCCCGTCACCCCGTTCACGCCCGAAGGCGCCGTGGACACGGAACTGCTCAAGGAGCACATCAGCTCCCGGCTGCCCTATGGCCCCGGCGGCGTGTTCCCCGCCTGCGGCACCGGGGAGTTCCATGCCCTCAGCATCGACGAGGTCCGCACCGTGGTGGCGGCCGCCGTCGAGGTTGTGGCCGGTCAGGTTCCGGTTGTCGCCGGAGCCGGCGGACCGCTGGGCCACGCCCTCGCCGCCGCCCGCGCGGCCGAGGAAGCCGGGGCCGATGCCCTCCTGGTGCTGCCGCCCTACCTGGTGACCGGTCCTACCGACGGGCTCGTTGCCTACATCGAGGCCGTGGCGGCGGCCAGCAGCCTGCCCGTCATCGTCTACCACCGCGGCAACGCCAAGTTCACCGCCGCCTCCATGGCACGGCTGGCAGCAAACCCCAAGGTCATCGGCTTCAAGGACGGCCTGGGCGACGTTGGCCTGGCGCAGGAGATCGTCTCCGCCGTCAAGGCCGCCGGCCGGGAAGATTTCGCCTTCTTCAACGGCCTGCTCACCGCCGAACTGACCCAGGGCGCCTACCGCGGCCTCGGCATCCCGCTGTACTCCTCCGCTGCCTTCGCCATGGCCCCGGAAATCGCCAAGGCCTACTACGACGCCTATGTTTCCGGGGACGAGGAACGCCGCAACGCCCTGCTCGAAGGTTTCTACGCGCCCCTGGTCCGCCTCCGCGACCAGACCCCTGGCTTCGGCGTGTCACTGATCAAGGCGGGGCTGCGGCTGGGCGGCCTTCCTGTCGGCTCCGTCCGCCCGCCGCTGGTGGACCCCACCGAGGACCAGGAACTGGAGCTCAAGGCCATCCTCGCCAGGGGCTACGAGCTGGCCGGACGCTGATGAGTGCCCCCGCAACCGAGGCCGTCCGTACAATTCCGCGGATCACCGGGCTCAGCAGCAGGCTCCTCACGGTGCCCCTGCGGCGGCACTGGGGTGCCGAGGCGCCCGAAAACCACGTGATCGTCACCGAGATCCAGACGGACGACGGCGGTGCGGGGCATGGTTTTTCCTGGACGCCCACCATTGGGCCGCAGGCGGTCAAGGCGCTGCTGGAGTACGACATCGCCCCGTTCGTCACAGGGCTGCCCGCGCAGCCGGAGGCCGTCTGGGATGCACTCTGGAAGCGCCTGCACGAAGCCGGCGGGGGAGGGCTCACCACCATCGCCATGGCCGGCGCCGACCTGGCCCTGTGGGACCTGCAGGCCCGGCAGGCGGGAACCACCGTCACCGGCCTGATCGGCCAGCGGCAGGAGTCCGCCGAGGTCTACGGGTCCGGGGTGAACCTGCACTACACGCTGGACGAGCTGGTTGCCCAGGCGGAACGGTGGGTGGCTGCCGGGCACCATGCGGTCAAGATCAAGGTGGGCAAGCCGGACCTCCGCGAAGACTACGAACGGGTGCAGGCTGTCCGCGCCGTCCTGGGCCCGCACCGCAAACTCATGATCGACGCGAACCAGCGCTGGGACCTGCCCACCACCTTCCGGGCCCTGGATGTCCTGTCCGAATTCGGCCTCGAATGGCTGGAGGAGCCCATTCGCGCCGACGACCTGTGGGCCTACCGCCGGCTCCGGAAGCATTCCCCGGTTCCGATTGCCCTCGGCGAAAACCTGCACACCATCTACCGCTTCCGCGATTTCATAGAGGCGGAGGCGGTGGACATCATCCAGCCCAACATCATCCGGGTCGGCGGGATCACCCCGTTCCGCCGGATTGTTGAACTGGCCCGGACCAACAGCATCCGGGTGATGCCCCACCTGCTTCCGGAGCTCTCCGGGCAGTTGGCGCTCACCCTGGCCGAACCCACCCTGGTGGAGGACGTCGAGGAAGCATCATTCGAGCAACTGGGCATCCTGGACGGGCCCTCGCCGGTGCGCTTCCGCGACAGCCGCGTGGCGCTTTCCGGCCAGCCGGGGCTCGGCTTCCGGTTCCGGGACGGGCTGTAACCATGAACCATACGACGAACAGGTATCCGACGTGACAACTGCAACGCTTTCCCTGTCCGAACTCACCACGGCTGCCACGGCAGCAGCCAAGATCTCCGCCGCGGCCTCCGATGCCGAACGGGCAAGCTGGCTCACCGCCGTCGCTGATGCGCTGGACGCCAACGCCGCCGAACTGGTGGAGATCGCAGACGAGGAGACTAGCCTGGGCAGCACCCGCCTGACCGGCGAGGTCGCCCGGACCACCGGGCAGCTGCGGCTCTTCGCCCGGGTCATCACGGAGGGCTCCTACCTGGAAGCCGTCATCGACCACGCCGACCCGGCTGCCACCCCGCCGAGGCCGGACCTTCGCCGCATCCTGCGTCCCATCGGGCCGGTGGCCGTCTTCTCGGCCTCCAACTTCCCGTTCGCCTTCTCGGTGGCCGGCGGCGACACCGCCTCCGCGCTTGCGGTGGGCTGCTCCGTCATCGTCAAGGCCCACTCGGGCCACCTGCGGCTGTCGGAGCGCACAGCGGAGATCGTGGCCGGGGCGCTGCGTGCCGCGGGTGCGCCCGAAGGCCTGTTCGCGCTGGTCAGCGGCCGGGAAGTGGGCACCGCCCTGGTCCAGGACCCGGCCATCAAGGCGGTGGGCTTCACCGGGTCCATCCCGGGCGGACGGGCCCTCTTCGACCTGGCCACCTCCCGTCCCGATCCGATCCCGTTCTACGGGGAACTGGGGAGCCTCAACCCGGTGGTAATCACCCCGGCAGCACTGGCCGAACGCAGCGGCCGGCTCGCCGCCGGACTGGCCGCTTCCTTCACCCTCGGTGCCGGCCAGTTCTGCACCAAGCCCGGCCTGGTCTTCATCCCGGCCGGTTCAACCTTTGCCCGGGAAGTGGCCGAGGCCAGCAAGGACAAGCCCGCCGCCGGCATGCTGACCAGCAGGATCGCCGAGGCCTACCCCGACGGTCTGCGGAGCTTCGCGTCCGTGCCCGGGGTTGAGGTGGTCAGCGGCAGCGTGGACCAGGACGCCGCCGCCAACGGTGCCGCGCCCGTGGTCTTCTCCACCACCGCGGCCGCGGTGCTGGAACGGCCAGAACAGCTCCTGGAGGAGTGCTTCGGCCCCACCACCATGCTGATCGAATACACGGACCAGGCCGAGCTGTCCGCGGTGCTGGCCAAGGTGCCCGGCAGCCTCACGGCCACCCTGCACGCCCAGCCTGGCGAGGACGTCGTCGCCCTGGTGGAGCAGCTCTCCGAACTTGCCGGCCGGGTCCTGTTCGACGGCTGGCCCACCGGCGTAGCAGTGAACTGGGCCCAGCAGCACGGCGGCCCGTACCCGGCCACCACATCGCTGTTCACCTCGGTGGGCGCGACGGCGGTCCGCCGGTTCCAGCGCCCTGTCGCCTACCAGGATGCTCCGGAATCCGTGCTGCACCCCGCCCTGCACGAGGAGAACCCGCTGCGCATCCCGCGCCGCGTGGACGGGGAGCTGGTGCTTCCGTAAAACGCTCTCTCACCTAATACGGGACGAGCACAAACGCTCCCTCAGTTGTTACCGCGGCTCCGGTAACACTGAGGGAGCGTTTTTCGCTGGCGACGCGCAAATTTTCCTCCGATGCGGAGATTCCCTGACGCGCCCAAATATGGGGTGCGCCAGAATACGCGCGGGTCGACAGTGGGTTTGCGCGTCGATAGCGGCCGTCAGGCAGAGAAGAACCCCGGAGCCGTTCGGCTCCGGGGTTCTTGCCTGCACCTTTGTTACAGCTGGAGCGTCACGGGGCGCTGCAGCCCGTTGACCGCCGTCGAAGGCCAGCGGGGGTCGACCGTCAGGACCTGCAGCCCGGATTCGGTGAGCTGCACGGTGTCCTCGATCTTCACCCGGGGACCGGACGGGTTCCAGGTGAAGGTCTGGCCCGGGACCACGGTGTCGGTGGCGGACGACGTGACGCGCGGGTCACGTCCGGCGTACCCGGCCGGTCCGCCCTGGTGGTGCTGTTCCCACTGGTCCATTCCGAAGCCGTGGTGGACGTACGCGGCCTTGATTTCGGTGAAGATCCGGTCCAGCCGCGCGCCGGGGACCGTGGCATCGAAGATGTCCGCCTCCACCGCGGCGATCCGGGCCTCTGCGTCGCGCTCTTCGGCGGTGCCGGCGTCGAACCGCACCCAGCGGGTGATGTTGGCTACCAGCCGTCGCGGCGGGCGCAGACCACGGCCATGGCACGCCGGCCGAGGGGGGAGTGCGTGGCCAGCGGGTGGCGGAAATCGCTCCGGGAACTGCCGTTGCACAGCAGGACCAGCGGCTCGGCCCCCGAGGCCACCACACGCTCCGCCAGTTGTGAAACCAGCCCGAATTCGGTGGTGTCCGGCCGGGCTGCGGACAGCACGTCGGTCATGATCGCCGCCAGCTCAGCGCTGAGCCGGGCATACCGGGCACTTTCGCCCGGCAGCAGCTGCTGGCGCGCGGCCCGCAGTTCGGCCGCGACCTCAGCCTCGGCCAGTGGCTGCTGCCCGGCTGCTGCGGACGTTCCGACGGCGGCGGCAGCCTCGTGCAGGTTCCCGTACCAGGGGACGGTGTGCAGGGAGACGCCCGCCGGGAGTTCCTCGGCCGCAATGCGCGCGGCCTCGTTGTTGAAGGTCACCAGGTGGTCGCCCGTCCGGTCCACCAGCACCGCGGCGATCGGGTCGCCGGCAAGGCTGATGTGGACGCGGCTGCCGTCCAGGTACCAGGTAAGGGCCGTGTGCGTGGTCAGCAGCAGCGAATCCCGGCCGGCGGCATCCAGGATGTCCAGCACCCGGCGGCGCTTGACCTCCCGGTCTGCGGCGGAGGCGGGCGCAACCCGGGCGTCGCGGGCGGCCGTGAAACCGGCCTGGCCGGTGGCGGATGCCGGGACTGCCGGCGGGGCGGCTGCGGCGGTTGTCTGGGTCATGCGGGGTCCCCCTGGTTGATCAAAGCGTCGATATCGGATGTGGCCAGGATGCCGTCGGCCACAAAGACGGTGATTTTCCGGCGTACCGGTTTGCCGGGTTCAGCGATGACAGGTGCGTCCCAGGCCAGTGACTGGCCCACGCCCGGGTAGCCGTCCACGCGGACGAACCATGGGTCCGTGGCGTCGTGGGGCGCCACGAAAACCAGGGTGGCGTCCTTCCCGCCGTCGAACTTTCCTGCCCAGGCGAGCCAGCGGGTCACGCTGCCATGCACTCCGGCTTCGCCGCTGCCGGCGGGCGTCCATACAGTGGCGTACCGGCATTCCGGCAGCCGCCAGAAGAAGCCGCCGTAGCCGCCCTCGTGGCGGCCGTTGGATCCGGGGCTGCCCAGGCTGACCGGCTTGCTCCCGGCGGGGGACAGGGCGAACTCAAGGGAAAGGCTCCAGACGGAGGGGCCGACGCCGGCCCAGGTCCACGTGCGGTCCTCGGCCAGGACCGGGGCGCCGTCCGGGCCGTTCCAGCTGAGGCGTTCCCGCAGCCTGCCCGGGCTGCCGGAAACAGCGGCGGTCTCTTCAACCGGCGTTTCGGTGACGGCGATGCTGCCATGGTCCGGCCGCCAGATGTACTGGCCCGCCTCCCGGGTATAGGTGCGGCCGCCCCAGAAGTTGACGCCGTCCACATCCTGCAGCGCCACCCCGACGCCCAGGTGCCACACGTGGTCCAGCGGCTGGTGGTCCGTCACCACGGTGCCGCCGAGCGTGCGGACCGGGTGCAGGTAGGGGCGGGGGGAGGACACCGCGCGGATGTGGCTGCCGTCCTGGTAATCCGCCACGGCCGTGCCGTCAACGGTCAGGCTCCGGACCGGCGGAAGCCGGCGGGCCCAGGGGACCCCGAGCTCGGCAAACGTGGCCTGCGCCTTGGATGCACGCTCGATAAGGTCCGCGATGCCCGTGCACCACGGGGTGCGCGTCGTCGCCCGCACCCTCCCACGTGATGTGGTCCGGCCGGATGGCCTGCGGCGCGGGGGAGGTGCGGATGGCTTCCAGGACAGTGGTGAACGCACCGGTATCCGGCAGCGAGCAGAGCAGCGGCGCGCCCGTGGACCGGGCCGCGAGGAGGTTTTCCAGCAGGTCCGTGCGGCCGTAGGCCTCCCGGCGCTCGCCGTCGGCGGTGGTGATGACCACCTCGTCCCGTGTGTAGAACAGGGTCACCTCGCCCAGGGTGCCGTGCAGGGTCACCGAGGGATCCAGCTGTTCCGGTGCGCAGAGGGTCAGGCCGCAGAGGAGGGTGGCTCCCTGCGCGGTGCGGACGCGGATCACCGAGGTGTCATCGCTCTCGGTATCGTGGGCCCGGTACAGGTCTGTTTCCACGGCGGCGACATCCGCCATCGTGTGTGCGCCGGCCAGGCGCAGTGCCGTGGCTACGGCATGGGCGAGTGCGTTGGTGGCCACGCCGTCCACCACATCCGTGCCGTCCAGGCTCCGCTTTCCTGCCCAGCGGGAGCGCCTGAAGTATGCCTTGGTCCGGACCCACTGGCCCTTGGCGCTGAAACCCAGGACGTCTCCGATGCCACCAGACTCCACCAGGCTGCGGATGGCAGGCAGGGCCTGCGAGCCGAGGCTCTGGAAACCCACCTGGACCAGCCGCCCTGCGGCGTCCGCTGCGGCGAGTACCTCCTGGAACTGGGCCAGCGAGGAAACCGGCGGCTTTTCCACGTAGACGTCCATGCCTGCGCCCAGGGCGGCAAGTGCCAGCGGCGCGTGCGTCTGGATGGGGGTGGCAAGGATGACGACGTCGGCAGGCGCGTTGGCAGCGGATTGGGCGGCGAGCAGCCTGTCCAAATCGGGAAAGACGGCTACCGAGTCCTTGAGCCGGCCAGGTGCCGGAGGGTTGGGATCAGCCACCGCCACAAGTTCCAGGACGCCGGCCTCTTCCAGCCGGGCGAGGTTGGCCAGGTGCCGCTCGCCAAAGCCGTGGACGCCCACCAGGGCGATGCGCGGAACGGCAGCCGGAACAGGCGCGGCACCCGGAATGCTGTGGCCGTGTTCGGCAGTGGCGGAGTGTTGAGTCATCAAGGATCCTTGCAGGCTGGGTGTTGAGGGATTAGGCGTATGTCTTGAGGGCGAGGTTGGCGGCAAGGAAGTCTGTGGCTTCTTCCTGCATGGGGGCAGTAAACACATGACCGCCGGGCCAGAAGCTGCCCGTGTACGGGGTTCTGGCGCCCTTGCCGGCAGCGTGCAGCCGCTCCAATATCCGGTGGGCTTCGCGCATTCCCTCTTCGGGGAAGAGTTCGTCGGCCAGGGCGTACTGCACCAGGAACGAGGCGTCCGAGCGGGCTGTGATTTCGGGCCAGTCGCCAAGCTTCCACAGTCCGGGTGTCTGCAGCAGCCAGGAGTGGGCGTCCAGGTAGGCCGGCAGGAGCGACTCGAACGTCGTCATCATGCAGGTCACCACCGACGCCTTGATTCTGGGGCTGAGTGCGGCGAGGGCCAGGGACCGTCCGCCGCCGCCGGAGAAACCGAGGCAGCCCAACCGATGCGGGTCCACGCCGGGAAGGTCCGCGAGGACGTCCAGCGCAGCGAGGTCATCGTGGGCCACCATGCCAGCCAGGCTGGTACCGAGCAACCCTGCGGTCTTGGCCACCGTTTCCTCGTGGAATCCCGCCGCGGCGTTGTAATCATCCGCTGCCGAAGGCACGACGCCGTCCTGCCGCCGTTGCGCCCGCCACGCCTCGAGCGCGGCGGCGGTCCGCCAGGGCGGGGTGGAGAGGTTAAAGCGGCGGCTGCCCCAGGCGAAGGTGTCGTGCGCCAGGACGGCGAATCCCTTCCGGGCGGTCTCTGTTGCCAGGGCACGGCCGTCATAATGCCCCGCCCGGGCAGCGGCAGCGGACGGGTGGTTGTCCGGCAGTTCGACCAGCCGGTCGGCCCCGCCGAATTTGTTGCCGCCATGGCAATGGAGCGCCAGGACTCCGGGCAGTTCGCTGGGTTCGCCGGCAGGCCTCACCAGCCAGCCCGTGGTTCTCGGCCCGAACCCCAACTGCCAGCTGAGCTGGGAGGTGGTGACGCCGTCGTACGTTTTCTCCCACTCCACCGTCACACGGGGCGTGCCGGACGTGCCTGGAACTCCCAACGCGTCAGCAAGCTCCTGGCGGCCGGGCGTCGCAGCGGCGAAGCGTGGCTGTTCGCGGATGTAGGCAGGCCAGTCCTCGAACCCGCCGATGGCGCTGGGGCGTGCAGCGGTCTCCACTGGCCTGCCTCCTTCCTGATTGTGCCGGTGCTGCCGGGATGGTCAGCCCAGGTTCGAGTTGACCTCGTTGATAACGCCCTTGGCGGCGTCCCGCGCGGAAACCTTCCCGAAAAGGACATCGGTGTTGTAACGGTTCAATACTTCCATGGTGGCGGAGGATCCCGCAGGGAACGGCTTCGGCGGATCGATCTTCATCTCGGCGATCCGGTCCAGGTAGGCGGCTTCCTTCTGCTGGGTTTCCTTCAGCAGGGGCGTGATGCCGGCCTTCAGCTCGGTGTTGGCGGGCATGCCGCGGTCACTCTTGATCTTGCTGGCAGCGTCCATGTTGTTGACCAGGTAGTTGATGAAGAGCGCGGCTTCCTTGGACTGCGGCGACTTCGCGGAGATGGCGTATTCCATGGAAGAGCGGAGCCAGGTGCCGGGAGCCTTGCTTTCGCCGGGAAGCTTCACCATCATCAGCGGAGCGCCGGAGTAGGAGGTCATCTGGTTGCTCCAGGAAATCTTCATGGCCTGCTTGCCCTGGCCCATGAGGGTCATCTCGGGTTGGGCCGAGCCGTCCTCCACCGTCTGCGAAGCCGAGGGCGCTCCGCCGGTGTCCATCAGCTTCTTATTGAGCTCGAACCATTTGGTGAGCGTGTCCTCACTGATGCCCATCTTCTTTCCGTCCTCCGTGTAGAGCTCCTCGCCGTTTTGGCGGGCCCAGACGGCAACGAAGGAGTCGTTGGACATCGGCGTGGTGCCGAACGTGCCGGCGGGAGACTTTGCGGTGATCTCCGCAGCGATGTCGACGTAATCGTCCCAGGTCCAGGTTTCATCATCCGGCAGGGGGACGCCGGCTGCCTCGAAAACAGTGGGGTCCAGCACCATGGACATGGCATTCACGCCCGCGGTGATGGTGTACTGCTTGCCGTCGATTTTGCCCAGGTCCACCGTTCCTTCAGCGAACTTCGACGTGTCGAGCTGGTCCTTTACTGTGTCCAGGTCAAGCAGCACGCCGCGGGAGGCGTACTCGCTCGGGTAGGAACCGCTCATGGCGAAGACGTCAGGAGTGGTTCCCCCGGCAATCTGGGTGGCCATCTTGTCCCAGTAGGAGCTGAACTCGGTGTTCTCGCCCTGGACTTTGATGGTGGGATTGGCGGCCTCGAAGTCCTTGATGACCTCGAGTGTCGTTTTGGCACGGGAGTCGTTGCCCCACCAGGCGAAGCGGATGGTCACCGGGTCCTCTTCGGTGCCCACCTTTCCGGCCTGGGGGCTGCTGCCGCAGCCGGTCAGGGCCAGGGCCAGGCTGGCGGTGGCTGCCGCCACTCCTAGTACTGACCTTTTGCGAACGAACTTCATGGTCCTGCCCCCTTGCTGGTGTTCCATAGCTACTGTTCTAGAGTTGAGTGATGCCGGTTACAGAAAACGCTTTCTCAAAAATTAGCAAAGGGCTATACATCAGTCAAGAAACCGTTTACTTTGGTAGCGAGCCGCTTTTCATCCAGCACCTCGGGCGGCGCTCGGCAAGCGCATTCCGCAGATTCTGCGGATTCGCCCTCACAACCGGCGCCACAGGTGCCCGCAACCATCGCACCGCGATGACAAAAACGTGGAGGCCACGATGACCAAAGGAGACCACATGGCCGCGAAGCACATACCCAGGGCCCTGCGTCCGGCACTTCAGCCGGCCGCAGCCGGCCCGTACCCGACGGGGCACCTGCAGTGAGCGCCATCAGTGAACTGAGTACTCTGTCCCGGCGGAAGGGCAAAGCCACTGCCGAGGAGAAGAAGGCGAACGGCCGCGACAACAAAGCCGCGTACATCTTCCTGCTGCCGTGGCTGGTTGGCCTGGTAGCCATCACCATCGGCCCCATGCTGATGTCCCTCTACCTGTCCTTCACGGACTACAACCTGCTTCAGCCGCCGGAATGGACCGGGCTGGACAACTTCACCCGGATGCTGACCGATGCCCGGCTGCACAACTCGCTCGGTGTGACGTTCACCTACGTCTTTATCGGCGTTCCGCTGCAGCTCGCCGTCGCACTGCTGATCGCCCTGGTCCTGGACAAGGGCCTGCGCGGACTGCCGTTCTACCGCTCGGTGTTCTACCTGCCGTCCCTGCTGGGCGGTTCGGTGGCTGTGGCCATCCTTTGGAAGCAGATCTTCGGCACCACCGGCCTGGTGAACCAGGTCCTGGCGATGTTCGGCATCCAGGGCCCGGGCTGGATCTCGGACCCCAGCACCGCCCTGGGCTCCATCATCCTGCTCCACGTCTGGACGTTCGGCGCCCCCATGATCATCTTCCTGGCAGGCTTGAGGCAGATTCCGCACATGTACTACGAGGCCGCCAGGGTGGACGGGGCCACCACGCTCCAGCAGTTCTGGCGGATCACCATGCCGATGCTGAGCCCCATCATCTTCTTCAACCTGGTTTTGCAGATCATCGGTTCGTTCCAGTCGTTTACGCAGGCGTTCATCGTCTCCGGCGGCAACGGCGGTCCTTCGGACTCCACGATGTTCTTCACGCTGTACCTCTACCAAAAGGGCTTCGGCCAGTTCGATATGGGCTACGCGTCGGCCATGGCATGGTTCCTGCTGGTCATCATCGGTGTTTTCACCGCCATCAACTTCATCGCTTCTAAGTATTGGGTTTTCTATGACGACTAACCTGGAGACGCTGCCCGCCTCGGACAAGAAGTCCGGGAACGCCGGTAAGCCTACGAACCACCGCAAGCCCCGTGAATCCCGCGGGACCCTGGCCTTCAGCCGGGCCCAGCGCGGCAAGTCGCTGATGAAGCACGGCATCCTGATCCTCGCCGGCGGCCTGATGATCTACCCACTCCTCTGGATGGTGGTCTCCTCGCTCCGTCCCAACGAGATGATCTTCCGGGAGCCGGGCCTGTGGCTGAACAGCCTGGAAATGAGCAACTACACGGACGGCTGGTCCGCCCTGACCCACCCGTTCGGGCATTACATGATCAACTCGGCCATCGTGGTGATCGGCTCGATCCTGGGCAACCTGATTTCCTGCTCCATGGCCGCCTACGCCTTTGCCCGGCTGCAGTTCACGGGGAAGAAGCTGTTCTTCGGCATCATGCTGCTGACCATCATGCTTCCCTTCCACGTGGTGATCGTTCCGCAGTACATCCTGTTCTCGCAGATTGGCTGGGTGAACACTTTCTGGCCGCTGCTGGTGCCCAAGCTGCTCGCCACGGACGCGTTCTTCGTCTTCCTGATGGTCCAGTTCATCCGCGGTATTCCCCGCGAACTCGATGAGGCCGCCCGGATCGACGGTGCCGGCCACCCGCGTATCTTCCTGCGGGTCATCCTGCCGCTGATGGTGCCCGCCCTGGCCACCACCACCATCTTCACGTTCATCTGGACCTGGAACGACTTCTTCGGCGCCCTGATCTACCTCACGGACCCGGATATGTTCACGGTGCCGGTGGCCCTGCGTGCGTTCGTGGACTCCCAGTCCGCCACCAGCTGGGGATCGCTGTTCGCCATGTCCATCGTCTCCCTCCTGCCTGTCTTCCTGGTCTTCCTGTTTGGCCAGCGGTTCCTCATCAAGGGCATCGCCACCACCGGCATCAAGTAGGCCCAGCCCTGCCGCAGAACCCCATAACCCGTGGTTCTGCACCCGGCGCCGGCATCACATTTGAACGGCCCGTCCCCGTGGCGGGCCGTTCGGCCGTCCCGGCGGACTTTCGAAAACTCCCCATCCAATGTCTTGTATTACAAGTCGTACACTTGTAGCATTAGATGCAGAAAGCGTTTTCCCGGCGCCGGATGCAGTTCCCTCGTATCCTGCAGAGCGGAACCGATTCCCACACAAATCCCCAGCATCAAGATCAACGAAGATCGGAGTACCAAGTGCCGTTTTTCCCCCGTTCTGCATCTGCTGAGAGGCAGGCAGAAAATTCATCCTCCGGCGCAGCCCGCCGCATCCGCAAGACCGGCGTGGTGGCCGCGGCCGCCGCCGTCGTCATGGCCCTCAGTGCATGTGGCGGCGGAGGAAGTGCGCAAAGTGACGACGGCCCTGTTGAGCTGCGCTTCTCGTGGTGGGGTGGCGACAAGCGCGCCCAGCTGACCCAGGAAGCCATCAAGAAGTTCGAGGCCGAGAACCCGAACATCAAGATCAAGCCGGAGTTCGGCGACTGGAGCGGCTACTGGGACAAGCTGGCTACCCAGGTGGCCGCCAATGACGCCCCGGACATCATCCAGATGGACGAGAAGTACATCACCGAGTACTCAAGCCGCGGCGCCCTCCTGGACCTGTCGAAGTACGACATTGACACCTCCAAGCTAGATGAAGCCGCCCTGAACGCCGGCAAGAGCGAAGACGGACTGACGGGCATTGCCGCCGGCATCAATGCCGCCACCATCCTGGCCAACCCGGCTGTCTTCGAGGCCGCCGGCGTTCCGCTGCCGGATGACTCCACCTGGACCTGGGAGGACTTCGGCCGCATCGCCGCCGAAATCACGGAGAAGTCGCCCAAGGGCACCTACGGTGCTGCAGCCTACGGCACCGACGAGGCCTCGCTGGGTGTCTGGCTCCGCCAGGACGGAAAGTCCCTCTACACATCTGATGGAAAGCTGGGCTTTGAGCCCGCCGATATCGCCGGCTGGTGGGCCAACCTGAAGCAGTTGAGCGAGAACAAGGCGGTGCCGACCGCATCCGAGGTGGTTGAGGCCGAAGCCGCGCCGCTTGACCAGAGCGGACTGGCAACGGGCAAGAACGCCCTGGCCTTCTGGTGGTCCAACCAGGCACCCGCACTGGAGAAGGCTTCCGGTGGCGACCTGAAGATCCTCCGGTTCCCCACCAAGACCGGTGACGCCGCCGATGCCGGGCTCTGGTACAAGGCATCCCAGTTCTGGTCAGCCTCCTCACGCACCAAGCACCCTGAGGAAGTGGCCAAGTTCATCAACTTCCTGGCAAACGATGTCAAGGCCGGCGAAACCCTCCTGGCCGACCGCGGTGTCTACCCGAACTCCGAAGTCCGGGCAGCCATCGAGCCCAAGCTGACCCCCGCCGACGTCAAGGTGGTCAAGTTCATCGACCAGATCAAGGATGAACTTGGCGAGGCTCCGGCACCGCCGCCGAAGGGCGCAGGCTCCATCCAGGAGATCATCAAGCGGTACACCTCGGAAGTCCTCTTCGAACGGCTGTCCCCGCAAGAAGCAGGCAAGAAGGCCCATGACGAAATGAAGTCGGCCATCAGCAGCTAGACCCCACACCGCCAACACGGCTCCGGACAGTTGGGTGGAAGCCTCCTCCGCCCACAGCGTCCGACGGCGGGTGGCAGCACCGTCCCGGCAGGAACCACGGGTTCCTTCCGGGACGGAGCTGTTTAAGACGGAGCTGTTTGTGGGTGAGTGATGCTCGATAGGTCAAGGTCATGCCGGCTGGATGACCCGTCCCAGCACCTGGACCCCGTTCTTCACCGCCGCAGGAGGCGGTAGTGATCCAGGGCTGCGAGTATGGATGGCCCACAGATCCACAGCTGACCAGGGTGTTCCCGGCAAGGGCGGTGCGGTGGAGTGGTAGGTGTGGCCGGTGGGGGTGCGCATTTCGACTGTGTGCCGGAGGCCGGGCAGCGGGAGTGGTTTTGCCGACCAGCCGGGGGTTTCCTTGGTGTGGTTGCAGGCCTCGCAAAGCCCCTGGCCGTTGCCTGCGGTGGTGGTTCCGCCGTTGGCCCAGCTGAGAATGTGGTCGTGGTGGCGGATCGGCGCGTCGCAGTAGGGCGTGCGGCAGGTGTCGTCCCGGACCTGGAGGAACCGTTTGAGCCCGGCCGGGAAGAGCCGCGCCCGGGAGTCCATCGCGACAAGCTCGCCCGTTCCGGGTGCGGTGTAGAGCCGGCGGATCCAGAGGGCCAGGTCCTGCCTGTCATGGACTTCGGTACCGGTGCGTTCGGGATCAAGGAGGAGGGTGCGGGCGGTTTCGGCGGGGATGATGCCGTAGCCGGGGATCCTGGCCGGTTCGCTGTCGCCCTGGAACAGGGCCCGGTCCGTCATCACGACCTGGAGGTCGATACCCGTGATCCCGGCCCGGGTGCCGGTGACGCGTTCGACCAGGGTGTCGGCCATGACCTGCCCCCGGGACCGTTCATCCCCTCCCGCCCGGGCGCCATCGGCCTCCCGGACCAGCACGGCGTAGGCGGCCACACCCTGGGCGACGGGCATCAGCGCGGTCAGGTACGTCATCGCATCCGGCGCCGGCCGCAACGACACCGTCCGCTCCGTCACCGCATGCGCCGCCCTGCGTGCGACAGACCGGGGGTCACGCCGGTACGCTGCCGCGCGGACGGCGGTGATGATGGCGCGGTCCCCGGCACCGTCCAGGGCGGCGGTGTCCGCGGCGAGTTCCTCGTCCACCGCCATTCGGTCCTCCACGGTCAGGCAGGCTGTCTCCTTCACGACCAA
>NZ_AOFD01000038.1 GCF_000332815.1 Arthrobacter nitrophenolicus | reverse complement strand
CGGTGCGTCGAATGACGGTGCGGGCGCCGCCGGGGCGGGCGCCGCCGTCGTGATGGCTGAAATGCTGGCCGGGACAGCCGGCGCCGGGAAGACGGCGGGGGAGTAGGCGTAGCGGACGTCCACGATGGTCTTGTCATTGACCAGGTCCAGTTCGGAGATGGTGGCCGAATGGACCTTGCCGTGCAGGACTTCCTCGAGCCGGGCGTACAATTCGCCGTCTTCGGCGATGGCGCGGTCCAGGACCACCGTCTGGTGGCGGTGGGCCGGCAGGACCCTGGGGTGGTCGCCGACGAACATCACCAGCAGGATCAGGGCCATCAGCGAGCCCGTCAGCCACAGCGGCTCGATGCCCAGCCCGGCGATCAGGCCGAGGGCCAGGGCCGAGAAGTAGTAGGCCACCTCATGCTGCGCCAGTTCGGTGGAGCGGAGCCGGATGATGGACAGGACCCCGAAGAGGCCGAGCCCCAGGCCGAGTCCTGCGGCGGAGCCGGACAGCGCCGTGGCAACGGCCAGGACGCCCACGTTCATGCCCAGGTAGGAGACCACAAGGTCGCGGCGGCGGTGCCGGCGCAGGTACAGGGCGAAGGTGAGGATGCTGATGGCGGCGAGGTCGGCAAGGATAAAAACAAGTGAATTCATGGGAGGTCTCCGGGGTGTTCTTGGTGGACTGGTAGTTACGATGCCCGCCCAAACTGTGCATGTGCTGTGACGGAACCTAGCCGGATATATGAGTGCCGGCCGGGGCTTCGCCCGAGGTCACGGGCACGGCCTTTGGGACTGGATTCCGGAGTGTTTTCCGGGAAAAGAGGTACCGCTGCTGGATGGTGAAACTGGCCGCCAAGAGCGCGATTTCCGCCAGGATCTTGGCGGGAAGGGCGGGCACGGCAACAGCCTCAAGCGCCCAGATAAGGCTGAAGCTGGCGGCCAGCAGCACTGCCGCCAGGCCGAAGTAGCGCAGCCCGGCGCTGGTGGCCGGCCTGTCCCGGCCGTGCTCAAATACCATGTTCCGGTTGACCAGGAAGTTCACCGCTGAGCTGACCGCCCGGGCGCCGAGCACGGCCAGCAGCAGGGAATCGACGATCACGGTCAGCAGCATGAACACCACCGTGTCCACCAGGAACGCAGTAAAGGACGAGGCCAGGAATTTGAGCAGCGGGGCGTAAATCCGGACGGAATCCACGACCGGCCGGAAATGCGAGCCGGAGTTGCGGTCCAGGTACACCGTGGTGATGTCCACGGATGAGATCGAATAGCCGGCCTGCGGTGCCTGCAGCAGCAGGTTGAGTTCGTACTCGTAGCGGTCGCCGCGGACCGAGCGCAGCCACGGCAGCATTGCCGCCGGGTAGCCGCGGAGCCCGGTCTGGGTGTCCGGGATGCGCTCGCCGGTGGCGAGGGTGAACAGCAGCCGGGTGGCGGTGTTGCCGATCCGGCTTCGTGGCGGGACATTCCCGGTGAATGCCCGGCTGCCCAGCACCATGGTGGCCGTGCCGCGGAAGTGCCGGCTGCCGTCCCCGCTGCCGTCCTCCGTGGGGTTCGCACGGGTGGTGTTCGCTTCGACGGCGGCGGCCACCTTAAGGATGTCCGACGGCGTGTGCTGCCCGTCGCTGTCAGCGCACACCACGTCCTGCCCGGGAACGTTGTCCTCGATGAAGCCGAACCCGGCCTTGAGCGCGAAGCCCTTGCCCCTGTTGCGGGCGTAACTGATGACGTGGCACCCCAGTGCGCGGACGCCGTCGAACACGTCCTTGTACGCCGGGCCGCTGCCGTCATCAACCACCACGACGGCGGCGCGCGGCTCGGCGGCGCGGAGGGCCCGGATGAGCTCCGGCAGCTGCTGGCCTGGCTGGTAGGCCGGGATCAGGATGATCATGGCCGGGCCTACCCTGCGATGTAGAGGATGTCGGAGGTGCCGCGCTCCTTGTTCTGGCCCAGCGGGTTGTTCACCAGCCCGCCGTTGAAGTACATGGTGGACGAGCCGCCGCCGTCGATGTTGTACGCGGTGGTGGCGCCCAGGTCCTGCATGATTTCCGCGAGTCCGGTCATGGTGACGCCGGCGCTGTAGCCCGGACTGCGGCCGTCCACCACCACGAACACCAGGTGGTTTTCGTCGATGACGCCCACCGCGGTGCGCGGCTGTTCGCCCTGGATGGAGTGGTTGCCGAAGTTGGTGTCCACCTCCACGTCCTCGATACCCTCGGCCACCTCGCCGTTGTCCAGCAGGGACGGGCCGAAGGAGAGGGTGTTCCAGACGCCGTCCGCCACCAGTTGCTCGGCGGTGGTGGTGGTTTCGTCGTAGACCTTGACCGTGCCGTCGCGGTAGAAGGCCAGTCCCTGGCGGGCGCCCTCATCGCGGAACACCACGCCGTTGCGGATCACGATGCCGGTATCGCGGAAACCGTAGTAGTCGCCGTTGATGGCGAAGATGGCGTTGTTTGCCTCGGCGATGGCGGAGGTGGTTTCGGTGATGTTTTCGCCGAAGCTGTCGTTGGCGAAGGCGGACTGGAGGGTGGTGGCGTCGCCCAGGACGACGTCGGCCACGTAGTAGGTGACGGTGCTGTCGCCGCTGCCGGTGGTCACCGTGGAGATGGTGATGTCCGAGGACTCGGAGGAGTAGGTGGTGTCCGTGGTGACGGCGGCGGAGGTGGAGGTTCCTGCCTGGACGGCGGACGTGGTGGTGCCGGACTGGCTTGCCTGGTACGCGGAGACGTCGGAGATTTCCACGTGCTGGATGACGAACCTGTCCAGTGCCCAGGCGGTGGCACCGCCGGCGGAGAGGGTGAGGGCCACCGCGCCTGCGATGACGGCGCGCCGGACGCGGCCGGGTTTACGGGAAGTTTTCTGCTGCTGGGTCATGCCCCATTTCTAGGCAGCCAAGTTAGCAGCAGGGTTTGCCCTATATGTGCGGGGCCTGTGAAACGGGGGCGGGGGACAGCTGCAGTGCCAGGTCCCGGAGCTCGGTGGGCCGGAAGGGTTTGGTGAGGTACGCCGCGGCACCGGAAGCCATCCCGGCCAGCAGGTCGTCGTTCTCGGACCGGGCCGTCAGGAACAGCAAAGGGGCCTTGCTGAGCTCGCGGATGGCGCGCGCCACCACGTGCCCGTCCATGTCCGGCAGGCCAACGTCCAGGGTGACCAGCGCAATGGCGGGATCCCCGGCCGCGGCGATTGCCTCTTCCCCGGTCGAGACCACCTGCACCTCGAATCCGGCGCGCGAGAGAATCACGGTGATCAGTCCACGGATGTCCTTGTCGTCTTCGACGACAAGGCAGACCCTTTTATTTTCCATCGCAGCCCCCCGGCAAAAGTTGGCCTAATTCTACCTGCGCCGGGGCGCTTTGCGGAGGCAATGACTAGCCGTCGTAATGTGTGCGCGCCGGGCCCTGGCCCAAAGCGTTGACGACGGCGGCCGCCACGTCGTGCAGCTTCGAGTTGCGGGTGCTGGACGCCGTCTTGAGGATCTCAAAGGCGTCATGCTGGCTGCAGCGGTTCTGCGCCATGATGATGCCCACGGCCATGTCGATCACGGTGCGGGATTCCAGCGTGGCGCGCAGGTTGGCTGCCGTTTCGCTGTAATGCGCGAAACGCACGGCCAGGCGCAGCGCGAGTGACGTCTGGCTAACGAAATCCTCGGCGAATTCGAGGACCCGGCCATCAAAGCGGTTGGGCCTGCGCGAATAGAGCAGCAGGGCAGCCTTGGTTTCGCCTTCCAGGTGGAACGGCAGCGCCACGACGGAACGGACCCCCTCCGCGGCCATGGCGGCGGAGTACTCGGGCCACCGCCCGTCCGCCCCGAGATCCGGAACGTGCACGGTCTCCCGGGTGGTGGAGGCAGTCAGGTTGGGAGCTTCTGCGAACTGGTGCTCAAGGAGGCCAAGGGCCTTTGCCTCCGGGCTGCTGCTGGCCACGGTGGCGGCCTTGCGCTGCCGGAGCAGGGTGATGGCGCACAGCATTTCGTCGCCTGGCTCGGAAAGATTGCGGGCAGACACCTGCGCCAGTTCGGTGAGGAAATCCTCGACGTCCGAGCTGTTCAGGACCAGCTCATGCAGGTGCTCTGTAATGGATGTATCGGTTTTTGCTGTTGACTCGCTGGCCACGGTTTTTCTGGTGCCATTCGCTCAGGTCAAACAACCCGGCAACACACACGGGCCGCTGGAGAGGCGGGGAACCGGTGGAGGTCGCTGGATAGATGAACTGTCCAACGGCCTGCTGCTAAACCGATATGTCCGAGTATATACATCCCGGCGTCAGGCCTGACGTCACATTCATCCGCGCCGGAACGCGCCACTCTGGCGCACTGCCGGTGTTCCCGGCAGAATGAAGCAGGTGCCGGCGCCCCGGCGGCAGGCCGGAGGCCCGCGCCAGCTTCCCTGGAAGGGACACGAACATGACCAGACTGCTCATCATCGGTCCGCCCGGCTCGGGCAAGGGAACCCAGGCCGAACACCTGGCCCGGCACTTCGGCGTCCCTGCGGTCTCCACCGGGGATATCTTCCGGAGCAACGTGAGCAGGGAGACGGACCTGGGCACCCAGGCGGCCAGATACCTCGACGGCGGCGACTTCGTCCCGGACCACCTCACCAACGCCCTGGTGAAGGACCGGCTGCTGGATAGCGACGTCCAGTCCGGCTTCCTGCTGGACGGCTACCCGCGCACCGCACCCCAGGTGGTGGAACTGGACAACCTGCTCGCCTCCCGGGGACTCGCCCTGGACGCCGTCATCGAGCTAAGGGCACCGGACGCCGAACTCGAGCAGCGGATGCGCCGGCGCGCTGAGGAACAGGGGCGCACGGATGACACCGTGGACGTGTTCCGCCGCCGGCTCGACCTCTACCACACCGAGACCCACGAGGTGGTCTCGGTCTATGCGGGCCGGGGGATCCTGGTGCCGGTGGACGGCAGCGGCGACCCGGCCGACATCACCGCGCTGGCGATCGCCGCCGTCGAAAAGTTCCTTGCCACACCCCGCGCCTGATTCCGGTGCGGACAACCAACCGAAGGACATCCTGATGAGAATTGCCGTTACCGGCGGAAGCGGAAAACTCGGCCGGCACGTGGTGCGCCGGCTCACCGATGACGGACACCAGGTCCTCAACCTGGACCGGGACGGGGCACGGAGCCCCGGGCTGCTGGTGGTGGACCTGCGCAACTACGGCCAGGTGGTGGATGCGCTGCTGGGCGTGGACGACAGGCACAGCGGCTTCGACGCCGTGGTCCACCTGGGTGCCATCCCGGCGCCGGGCATCCTTCCGGACGCGGCTACGTTCGAGAACAACATGCTCTCCACCTACAACGTCTTCCAGGCGGCCCGGCGCGCGGGCATCAAGAAAGTGGTGTACGCCTCCAGCGAGACGGTGCTGGGACTGCCATTCGACGTCGACCCGCCCTACATCCCGGTGGACGAGGAATACCCTGCCCGGCCGGAAAGCACCTACTCCCTGGTCAAGCACCTCGAGGAGCAGATGGCCGTGGAGCTGACGCGGTGGGATCCGGAACTGAGCATCGTGGGCCTGCGCTTCTCCAACGTCATGGACGTGGAGGACTATGCCCGGTTCCCGTCCTTCGACGCCGATGCAATGCTGCGGAAGTGGAACCTCTGGGGCTACATCGACGGCCGGGACGGGGCCCAGGCGGTGGCACGGGCCCTGGAGAACGGCAGGCCCGGGTTCGAGGCCTTCATCATCGCCAACGCGGACACGGTCATGGACCGGTCGAGTGCCAGCCTCGCCGCCGAGGTCTTCCCGGCGGTCAAGGTGACCAAGGAACTGGCCGAGCACGAAACCATGCTGTCCATCGACAAGGCCAGGCGGCTCCTGGGGTTCGAACCTGTTCACAGCTGGCGGGACCACCGGCCGTAGCCCGGCGGGCACGGTACCGGGAGGGGTCCAAGGCAGGGTCGAGGGCAGGGGCCGGCGGCGGAAAACCCGGCGCCCGCAGGAATGCGCGCGCAGGAATGTCCAAGGGTTCCCGCAGGATCCTGCAAAGACCCTCCGGCGGGCACATTTGCTCCTATTCTGGTGGTAACAGCGGTGGTTCCCCCGCCTCCGCACCCCCAACGCCACCACGAAGGACCCCAAAATTCGCACCCCATCTTTTGTGCTGCCCGCAGCCGCAGCACTGGTCTCAGCCGTCGCCCTGACCGCCACGTCCGTCCCTGCCGCAGCGGCACCGAAAGAGGACGCGGGCACTGCGGGCCGCTACATCGTCCAGTTCGCTGCGAATGCCGATGTGGAAGCCGAGGCGGCAAACCTGCGCGGGCAGGGGCTCGGCGTCGGCCGCACCTTCAAGAACGCGCTCCGCGGCGCAGTGATCACGGCCAACCCCGCCCAGGCCGAGGCGCTGGGCCGCTCCGGCCGCGTCCTGTCGGTGGAGGCGGACGCCCCCGTCAGCATCTCAGGCACCCAGCAGCCCTCGCCGTGGGGCCTTGACCGCGTGGACCAGCGCAGCCTGCCGCTGTCCGGCTCCTACTCGTGGACCGCTGCCGGGGCCGGTGTGACCGCCTACGTGGTGGACACCGGGGTCCTGGCCTCGCACGCCGACTTCGGCGGCCGGGTGGCGGCGGGCTGGACCGCGGTTGCTGACGGCCTGGGCTCCGGCGACTGCAACGGCCACGGCACACATGTGGCCGGGACCGTGGCCGGATCCACCTACGGCGTGGCCAAGGCGGCCACCGTGGTGCCCGTCCGGGTACTCGACTGCAAGGGTTCCGGCTACAACTCGGACGTGGTGGCCGGACTGGACTGGATCGCGGCCCACCATCCGGCAGGCGTGCCGGCGGTGGCCAACCTCAGCCTGGGCGGCGCTGCCAGCACGGCGGTGGACACGGCCATCCAGGCTGTGATGAACGACGGTGTCTCCGCAGTGGTTGCCGCCGGCAACTCCGCCGTGGACGCGTGCGGCAGTTCTCCCGCCCGGGTCCCCGCGGCCGTCACCGTGGCTGCCAGCGATTCGGCAGACCGGCAGGCGTCCTTCTCCAACTACGGCTCCTGCGTGGACCTGTACGCCCCCGGCGTGGGCATCACCTCCACGTACTACACCTCCGCCACGGCAACGGCCTCCATGTCCGGTACGTCCATGGCCGCGCCCCACGCCGCGGGCGCTGCCGCCGTGCTGCTCTCGCAGAACCCGGCCCTCACCCCGGCGCAGGTAGCCGGGTCACTCGTGTCCAACGCGACCGCCGGCGTCATCAGCGGTGCCACCAGCGGAACCCCCAACCGGCTGCTGTACGCCGGGGCCGTAGCTGCTGCACCCGCGCCCGCCCCGGCTCCTGCGCCCACCGTCACGGCCGTGGCTCCCGGCGCGAACGCCACCTCGGTGGGGACCGGCACCAACGTGACGGCCACCTTCAGCACTGCAGTGCAGGGCGTCTCCGCGGCCACCTTCGTGCTCAAGAACGCGGCCGGCAGCAGCGTTCCGGCCACCGTCACCTATAACGCGACCACCCGGACCGCCACCCTTGACCCCTCGGCCAGCCTCGCCGCCGATACCGTGTATACGGCGTCGCTGGTGGGCGGTTCGGCCGCCATCCGGGATGCAGCCGGAACCCCGCTGGCCTCCAGCAGCTGGACCTTCCTGACCGGGCCCGCCCCGGTGGTCACCGGCACCATCCCAACCAGCAACAAGCTGCTGGTGCGGCGCGGCAACAACATCAGCGTGAGCTTCAGTGAGGCGGTCCAGGGCGTCAACGGCACCACCTTCACGGTGAAGAACTCCGCCACCGGAGACGTGGTACCGGCCACCGTTTTCCGGAACGGCACCACCAACCAGTGGATCCTGGACCCGCAGCAGGCGCTGGCTGCCAAAACCAAGTACACCGTGACGGTCACCGGCGGCGGGACCGCGGTCCGCGACCTCGCCGGGAACCAGCTGGCCACCCGCACCTGGCAGTTCACCACCGGCTCCTTCTAAGCGGTTCGAGCCAGGGCAGCAGCTAAGGCAGCTCGACGAGGAACTCCGTCCTGCCCTGGGCCACGCCATTGACCTGCAGCTCCAGCGCATGGACACCCGGATAGTGCACCCTGGTGGTCATCTGCCGGAAGGCATGGCGCTTGGTCACGCTCCGGCTCTCCCCCGGGCCAAGGGTCACGGTGGAGATCTTGAAGACCTTGGCGGACTCGCGGCCGTTGGCTTTGCGGTAATGCACCCGGTAGTCCAGGGCGAGGCGCACGTCCCCGTTTCCGGTGTTGGTGACGGCGAACGTGAACGCCAGCTCGTCCGGCAGGGTGAGAACGTTCCGGTCCAGGCTCGGGCCGCTGACGTCCACCTGCGGGTGTGAAGCCGAGCAGTGCCAGCGCGTCAGGATGTCCCTTCTTGACCAGCGTCCGCAGGCCGTGCCGGACCAGCCGGGCCGTGTTGGCGTCCGGCGCGGTGAGCCAGCGCCGCGCCGTGTCCACTACCGGGTCCGGGGCATGCCGGGCGAGATCGTTCAGGTGGTTGGCCACCGAGCGGCGCACATACTCCGATGGGTCCCGGTAAAGGGCGTCGAGGATGGGGATGGTGGCCTGCGGCCGCTGGATAAGGGAGGGCACGCGGACAGCCCACGGCAGGTAGGGGCGGGTGCCCTCGCTCGCCAGGCGCCGGACGTGTTCATCCGCGCTGTCTGCCCACTCCCGGGCTGCTGCCAGGGCCCGTTCAGGGTCGCGTGCGAGGAGCCGGCGGACAGCGAACTCGCTGGTGAGCCTGGGCGTGAGTGCCGCCATGAGCGCCAGGCAGTCGTCGAAATCCCCCGCAGCTCCGGAGTCCAGGGCAAGAGTGACAGCCGCCTCGGACACCGGCCAGACGAACCAGCCGGTGAACTCCGGAACCTGCAGGGCCGCACGGAAGCTTCGCGCCGCCGTCGCATAGCCGGGGGAGGGGCTGCCGGCGATGTCAGCCACGAGGGCCCCGGCCAGCAGGTCGGTACGGGCGCGCAGGACCAGACGGTCCAGTCCCGACGCGGCAGCGGCTGTCCGGTCCCACCGGATCGCCGGGGCCGTTTGCCCCAGGATCCGGGTAAGGGTTCTTACGCTGCCGGCGTTGATCAGCTCGTTCATGGCACCCATGCAGTCAGGCTAGCGCGGGGGTACGACGATCCAGGACCCGCGCAACCCGGCCGGACGGAAGATTCCTCCGGAAGCGGCACCAATGTCCGGCAGGCGGGATAATCTTCACCCTAAGCAATTTCGCACCTAGGGACGGGTATGACAGTGGGGCAGCACGAATCATCGGGGTCGGGAACCGGGAAGCATGTGGGGAAGTGGCGGTACTTCCACGACAAGTTCGTGGTGGAGGAACGCTACCTCGACCCTGCCGACCGGCGGGGCCTCTACCGGGCGTCAGTCATCCTGGTGGTGGCCGGCGTGGCGCTCTTTGCGGCCACCCTCATCAGCGTGCTGCAGGCGGACGGGCTCTCCGCGGCGGACGGCCCCGTCCGTGACTGGCTGCTCGGCCTGAGGTCCAACACCCTCACCGCCATCATGATTTTCCTTGCCGTGGTTTTCGGCCCCATAGCGCTGCCCATCATCCTCCTGGTCGTGGTGGTGGCCTGGGGCTTCGCGGCCAAGCATGCCTGGCGGCCCATCCTGCTGGCCTCCGCGATGCTGACGGGCGTCATCATCTCGCAGATCATCCTCCAGATCGTGCGGCGCTCGCGGCCTCCCGTGGACCAGATGCTCTTCGGCATCGACCACACGTTCTCGTTCCCCTCCGGGCACGTCCTGGGGGCCTGCGACTTCCTGCTGGTGGGCGCCTTCCTGATCTTCTCCCGGCGGAAAAACACCCGCGCCGCGGTGTGGGGCTTTGTGGGGGCGGGCTTCGGCATTTTCCTTGCGGCGCTGAGCCGGCTGTACCTGGGCTACCACTGGCTCAGCGACGCGCTCGCCTCGGTCTCCCTCTCGCTCATCATCCTGGGCGGCGTGATTGCCGTGGACACCTGGCGGACCGCGCGGGTTCCGGGGGAGCGGATCACCGGGGAGCTGTCCAAGGCGGAGACGCCGCGGGACTAGCCTGCGTTTTTCACGCAGGCGGCCGGGACCTCGCCCGTTTCAGGGCGCGGTGCAGCTTCACGTTGGCCGCCTCCAGTTCCAGCACCTTGGCCACGCCTGCGAGGTTCAGCCCCTGTTCCAGGAGTTCGCCAATCCTTAGCAGCACGGCGATGTCGTCGTCGCTGTACTGGCGGGTGCCACCCGCCGTCCGGGACGGGGTCAGCAAGCCCTTGGTCTCATACAACCGGATGTTCTGCTGGCCCGTCCCCGCCAGCTTGGCTGCAACCGAAATGGCGTAGAGCGCGCGCCCGCTGGCTGGGCGCGGCGCCCGTCCTGCTCCGTCTGCCATCGTGCCTCCAAAAATCGTCGTCCGGCGGTATTGCCTCAGTTTCCCACGGGTGCTATAAAAAATCTATATCCACCACCATAGATCGGCGGATGGATACGGAACCGATCCAACACCTACAAGCTGAAGGAGTGGGAAAAATGATGTTGATGCGTACGGACCCGTTCCGCGAGCTGGACCGGCTCACGCAGCAGGTCTTTGGAACCGCCGCCCGCCCGGCTGCCATGCCCATGGACGCCTGGCAGGAAGCCGGTGAATTCGTGGTGGCATTTGACCTTCCGGGCGTCAATGTTGACTCGCTGGACCTCAATGTTGAACGCAACGTCCTCACCGTCCGGGCCGAGCGCAAGGACCCCACACAGCCGAACGTCGAACTGGTCGCTGCCGAGCGTCCGCGCGGTGTGTTCAGCCGCCAGCTGATCCTGGGCGACACGCTGAACACGGACAACATCAAGGCAAGCTACGACCAGGGTGTCCTGACCCTGCGGATACCCGTCGCCGAACAGGCAAAGCCGCGCAAGATCGAGATTGAGACGCAGCAGGGCCAGAAGCAGCAGATCTCAACCTAGCTCCCCGCATGGCAGGGCACGCGCACGGCGCCGCCCTGGCAGCGATGTTCCTGTCCGAACGGCGGCGCCGGCCTTCCGGCCCAGGCGCCGCCGGTGCGGAGGCCACGATGACTGACACCCCCGATTACTACGCCACCCTGCACGTCCGGCCGGAGGCCAGCCAGCAGGACATTTCCCGGGCCTACCGGGCCCTGATGCGCAGCCACCATCCCGACATGGAGGGCGCTACTGACCCGGAAGGTGAACTGCTGCGGATCATGCAGGCCTTCAGCGTCCTGCGCGATCCGCAGCGCCGCGCCGCCTACGACAAACAGCAGGCGGCCTCCCGTCCGAGGGTAATTCCCGTGCGGAAAGTGCCCGCCCGCGGCGGAGCCTCCGGACCGGCCATCAGGGTCACCCCCGTGCGCTGGGAAAGCGGGCCCTGGTCCTAGCAAACGGCGTGCAGCGAGTGTTTGGAGTATTCCCAATGAAAACAGCAAGGAAACCCGCAAGGAGGCGGAGATCTGCATGAGCGATTGGCGGCGCTACGATTCACACCTGATTCCGGCATTCCATGAACGCTTTGAGCAGCGGTGGGGTGTTGGGACGGCACCATTCCTCGACCCGGAAGCGCACGAGGAGCCCCTGCCCCGGGCGCAATGGATCAACCCGGCAACGGGTGCGGCACTTGCTGTGGTGCCGGTGTGGACGGGCGATGAAAAGCAGCAACGGTCCTTTGGCGTGTTCTACCTGCCGCCTTCCGGGGACATCTGGGTCCTGCGCCCGGGCTATACCGCCTACCTGGAACCCGCGGACGGTGAAACGGAGCACCTGGTGACCCTCCGCAACGACGCGTTCCGCAAGGCCGTGGCGCACGCCAAGGAGTTCCTGTTCGGCTCGCAGTGACCCACCATATCCCGGCTCGTCAGGGGACCTTGGCTGTGCCATCCTGAGACGTACTTATCCACTGTGACAAAGGCCCGCCCATGCATATCACCGCCAAGGAACTCGCAGCTCTCATCCCTCCCGGCTTCACCCTGGGTGTTGCCACCGCCGCCTTCCAGATCGAAGGGGCGCTGGACGAGGACGGCCGCGGGCCCGCCGGCTGGGATGTGTTTGCCGCGAAGCCGGGCGCCATCGTGGAGGGCCACAGCCCGGTCACGGCCTGCGACCACTACCACCGGATGCCCCAGGACGTGGCCCTGATGAAGCAGCTGGGCGTGGACTCCTACAGGTTCTCCTTCGCCTGGCCGCGGATCCAGCCCACCGGCAGCGGACCGGCCAACAAGGCGGGGCTGGCCTTCTACGACCGGCTTTTGGACGAGCTGCTGGCCAGCGGAATCTCGCCCATGGCCACCATCTACCACTGGGATACCCCGCTGGCATTGGACGAGGCGGGCGGATGGCTGAACCGGGACACCGCGTACCGGCTGGGGGAGTACGCCGGGATCCTGGCCGAGGCCTTCGGTGACCGGGTGGCCCGGTGGGTCACCATCAACGAGCCTGCCACCGTGAGCACCAACGGCTACTCCCTTGGCCTGCACTCGCCCGGCAAGGAGCTGCTCCTGGGGGCCTTCCCCACGGTCCACCACCAGCTGCTGGGGCACGGTCTGGCCGTGCAGGCACTGCGGGCCGCCAAGGTGCCGGGCGAAATCGGCATGACCAATGTCTACTCGCCCATGGTGCCGAACTCGATCAATCCGCTGGACCGCATCAGCGCCGGGCTGATGGACCTCGCCCAGAACCGGCTCTACGCGGACCCGGTGCTCACCGGCAAATACCCGGACCTGATCCGGGCGGCCAAGTTCTTCTCCTCCTTCGAGCACCCCGAGGAGGACATGGCGGTTATCTCCCAGCCGCTGGATTTCTACGGGCTCAACTACTACATGCCCACCAAGGTGGCGGTGGGCCCGGGTGGCGGCGCAGTGCCCGCGAGCATGGCCGAAGCCATGGGCAGTGACCTCAGCGCGGCCGGCAGCGGCGGTACCCCGTTCCACGTGGAGACCTGGCCGGAAGCGGACATCACGTCCTACGGCTGGCCGGTGAAGCCGGAGTACATGGCGGTGGCCCTGAAGGAGATGGCGGAGCGGTATCCCAACCTGCCGCCGGTGATCCTCACCGAGGGCGGTGCCAGCTTCGAGGACATCATTGTCCGGGACAAGTCCACCAATACCAGGTTCATCCCGGACGAGCGCCGGCTGAAGTATCTCTCGGACCACCTGGAGACGGCGCTGCGGGCAACCTCCCCGGGCGGCGAGGCGGAGTCGGTGGACCTGCGCGGATACTACGTCTGGTCGCTGCTGGACAACTTCGAGTGGTCCGCCGGGTACAACCAGCCGTTCGGGCTCCTGCACGTGGACTTCGAGACGCTGGAGCGGACGCCCAAGGCCTCGTACTTCTGGCTCCAGGAACTGATCGAGGAACGCGACTTGGCCGTGGCCGCAGGTGCCGCCATCGCGCAGGCTGTGGTGCCGGAGGAGTTTGAAACGGAAGCGCCCGACGACGGCGTGTCCCCGCTGGGTGCCAGCGCCTGAGCCTGCGCCGGGCTTAGAGCATTCCCAGCATGGTCAGCTGCTTGGCCATTCCGGCGCCGTCCGGGGAGTAGATCCAGGGGACCTTGGAGGCGGTGTGGTCGCCGTCCTCCGAGTGGCCGCCGGCAAACACGGACTCGCTGACGGAGAGCTGGCGGATGGCGATGGCCGCCACCTTGTCCGGGTTTTCGCTGGCGAAGCCCGAATAGATGGCTTCGTCATGCTGGCCGTTGTCGCCGATCAGGAGCCACCGCATGTCCGGGAACTCCTTGCTCAGCCGATCCAGGTTGCGGTGTTTGTGCTCCTGCCCGCTTCGGAACCAGCGGTCGTGGGTCAGCCCCCAGTCCGTCAGCAGCAGGGCACTTCGGGTACATGTTGCGGGTCAGGAACCGTGCCAGCGTGGGAGCGGCGTTCCACGGGCCGGTGGACAGGTAGATCACCGGGGCGTCGGGGTGTTCGATGGTCAGCCGGTCCAGGAGGACGGCCATGCCGGGGGTGGCCATGCGGGCGCGTTCGTTGAGCACGAAGGTATTCCACAGGGCCAGGAACGGACGTGGCAGGGCAGTGACCATGACGGTGTCGTCAATATCGGAAACGATGCCGAACTTCACGTCGGGGGCGATCACCTGGATGAGGGCCTCGGCGGGCTCGGTTCCTTCAGCGCGCAGCATGGCGGTGTGCCAGCCGGGGGTCAGCTGGACGCTGACCTCGGTGTCAATGAGCCCGCCCCGGTCCGCGCGGACGTGGGTGACAACATCGCCGATGGTGATTTCGACGTCGGTGAACTGCAGCGGCACCCCGGTGAACGCCCGCCAGCCGCGGATGTTCTGGTTGCCGTTCTTCGCCGCGGTTTCGGCCTTGCTGCCCGGCCGCGGCTTTTGCGTCATCAGGACCCGGCCCAGCACGCGGACCAGGGTGGTGGAGCCGTATCCCTGGTAGGCGATGGTCTGAGGCACGAAATCCCAGCGTTTGGCGAGCTTGATCCGGACGCCGTTGAAGGTGTCGGAGATCCTGTGGGCAAGGCGGAAAACCTGGTTGCCGGACAGCCCGGGCGCGGTGTCCACGGCCTGGCTGGAAGGGTTGGCGGGGTTCCGGTGCGAATCCTGCGGCGCGGTGTCCATGGCTCCACTCTGCCACAGGGCGCCGGCCGGCGAGGAGCCCGTGGTAACGTGACGCCGCTCCCTGGTGTTGCCCTCCCGCGTCAGCCCGTCCCAAGGATGCCGCGCAGGGTCTCCGCGTTCCGTACTGCGTTGCCGCCGCCGTCGTTATTGAAATAGGCGTAGACATCCAGGCCGTCAGCCGCCCAGCCTCGGATCCTGTCCGCCCACCAGTGCAGGTCGGCGTCCGAGTAGGAGCCTGCGTACAGGTGCTGGTGGTCCGGACCGTGCAGCCTGACGTAGGCGAACGGTGCCGTGGTGCGCAGGAGGCAGGGCAGATTGGCGCCGCTCATGATGCAGTAGGCGGCGTTGTGCCGTTCGAGCAGGCTGAACACCTCCGGGCTGTCCCACGTGGGGTGCCGGAATTCCACGGTGACCCGGATCCAGGGCGGAACTGCGGCCAGGAAGTAGTCCAGCCGGGCATCGTCGCGTTCCATTTGCGGCGGCAGCTGGACCAGCAGGACCGCACGCTTGTCTCCGAGTTCATGCCAGCAGCGTTCGATCCGCTCCAGCCACACCTCGGGGGAGTAGAGCTTCCTGGCATGGGTGAGGCCGCGGGGAGCCTTGACGGACATGCTGAACCCCGGGGGCAGGCGCCGGTTCCAGCCGGCGAAGGTGGTGTCCCTGGGCCAGCGGTAGAAGCTGGCATTGAGCTCAACGGTGTTGAAGCGCGCAACATAGTGCTGGAGCCGGTCCTTCACCGGCAGCCCGGGCGGGTAGAGGACGTTCTCCCAGTGGTCGTAGCTCCACCCTGACGTGCCGATATGGACTGCCACCCCTGCAGGCTACACCGAATTGTGCCTTCCGTCGGGCATCCCTCAGGGCACCTCTTATGGCAGTGTAAGGTCATGGCGCGAATAGAGGATTACGCGGTGGTGGGGGACCTGCAGACCGGTGCCCTGGTGAGCAACGAGGGCTCCATCGACTGGCTGTGCCTGCCCCGTTTCGATTCCCCCGCCTGCTTCAGCGCGCTGCTGGACACGCCCGACGCCGGCCGCTGGCTTCTGGCGCCGCGGGACGGCGGACCGTGCACGCGGCGGGGCTACCGCGACGGCACCCTGATCCTGGAGACGGAGTGGGAAACGCCCGAGGGAACGGTGCGGGTGATCGACTTCATGCCGCCCCGTGACGCGGTGGCGGACATCGTCCGCATTGTCGAAGGCGTCAGCGGCAGCGTGAAAATGCGCGGTGAACTGGTCATGCGCTTCGACTACGGGCACATCATTCCCTGGGTCCGCCGGGACAAGTACGGGCTGCACGCCATTGCAGGCCCGGATGCGGTCTATTTCGTCACGCCCGCGCCCCTCCAGAGCGAGAACATGCACACCATCAGCGAGTTCACCGTCAGTGCAGGCGAGCGGATACCGTTCGTGCTGACGTGGGCGCCCAGCCACGTGGGCCGGCCGCATACCGTGGACGCGGAGAAGGTCCTGGCCACCACGTATGCCTTCTGGCGCGGCTGGGCGTCGCAGTGCACCGTCAAAGGCGAATACCAGGAGGCCGTGCTGCGCTCCCTGGTCACGCTGAAGGCCCTGACCTACGCACCAACCGGGGGAATCGTGGCGGCCGTGACGACGTCCCTGCCGGAGCAGCTGGGCGGCCCGCGCAACTGGGACTACCGGTACTGCTGGCTGCGGGACGCCACCATGACGCTCCAGGCGCTCCTTGCCGCCGGATACAGCGCCGAAGCCGCCGCCTGGCGGGACTGGCTGCTGCGCGCCGTCGCCGGTGATCCCGCGGACCTGCAGATCATGTACGGGATCCACGGCGAACGGCGGCTGCCCGAGATGGAGCTGTCCTGGCTGAAGGGCTACGAGAACTCATCCCCGGTGCGGATCGGCAACGGTGCGGCGGAACAGCTGCAGCTGGACGTCTGGGGGGAGGTGCTGGACTGCCTGGCGCTGACCCGCAACTCGCTGCTCAAGCACACGGACGAGGCCTGGGACCTGCAGTGCGCCCTGATGGCGCACCTGGAGACCATCTGGGACCAGCCGGACAACGGACTGTGGGAGATGCGCGGCCCGCGCCGGCATTTCACCCACTCCAAGGTGATGGCATGGGTGGCCGCGGACCGGATGGTGAAGGGTGTCCGCGAGTCAGGGCTGCCGGGACCCGTGGAGCGCTGGGAGACACTCCGGGACACCATCCACCGCGACGTCATGGCCAACGGGTTCGACGCCGCCCGCAACACGTTCGTCCAGTCCTACGGGAGGCCTGAGCTGGACGCCAGCCTCCTGCTGATCCCGCGCGTCGGGTTCCTCCCGCCGGATGATCCGCGGGTCATCGGAACCATCGAGGCCATCCAGCGCGAGCTGACCGAGGACGGCTTCGTGCTGCGCTACCGCCCGGCCGAGAGCGACGACGGGCTGCCGGGTGACGAGGGCGTCTTCCTGGCCTGCTCCTACTGGCTGGTGGAAGCACTCCTGGGGGCGGGCAGGCACGAGGAGTCCAGGCAGCTTTTCGAACGCCTGCTGGAGCTGCGGAACGATGTGGGGCTGCTGAGCGAGGAGTGGGCGGTCAAGGCCGGCCGCCAGCTGGGGAATACTCCGCAGGCTTTCAGCCACTTCGCCCTTGTGACTAGCGCTTTGGAGCTGCATCAGGATACGGTTCGCCGGAGTGATACCCCCATTCCGCCGGAGTCGGCGGAACGGCGCAGAGGCGGCGCCGGCAGGGGTACGGCTTCTCCTTCGCAGAATAGATAAGTATACTTACTAACACCTCATGGAGTGCTCCCAAAAGCACAGTGCCGTGACTGACGGAGGAGTTGATTTTTTATGGCCGGGTATTTTGAGCTCGTGGACGCGCCCGACGGCGGTTACCGCGTCCGGATGCTGGACGGGGCCGGGAACCTGATGGCGATCTCGGTGACCTTTCCCACCAAGCGGGCTGCCGCGGCGGGTGTCGCGATGGCCCGCGAAATCGCCGGCACCGGCCTGATCAGGGACAAAAGCCACGATGGAGCCGGAACTGTGATCCGGGACCGGGTGCGGCCCGTCAGTACCCCCAAGGAATCCGCGGCCCGGCACAAGAAGGCGCCGGAGGCCAAGCGGGCAGCGGTGGCTGATGGTCCCGCCGCGCACCACACCCCCTGGCGGGCAGCGCCGGGGGGTTCTCTTTGACGTCGACGGGACGCTGATCGACTCGTCCTACATCCACACCATCTCCTGGTGGGGAGCCTTCCGCCAGCAGGGGTATGACATCCCCATGGCCTCCATCCACCACTTCGTGGGCATGGGCGGGGACCGCCTGGTGGACAACCTCCTGCCGCAGGACCGGGACCGGGAGGCGGACAGGGACGTGATGGCCAGCCACGGCGCGCTGTATGCCTCCCACTGGCCGGCGCTGCGGGCCTTCGACGGCGCCAGGGACCTGCTGGCCCGCTGCCATGAGGACGGGCTTGCTGTTGCGCTCGCCTCCTCGGCGCGGAAGAAGGACCTGCAGGTCATGAAGGGCATCCTGGCCGCCGACCCCTTCATTGACGGTGCCACCTGTGCCAACGACGCCGAAAACAGCAAGCCGTCCCCGGACATCCTGGTTGCGGCCCTCGAAACGATCGGCGTGGAGGCCCGGAACGCTGTCTTTGTGGGCGATGCCGTGTGGGACATGAAGGCCGCCGCGGCCCTCGGCATCCCTCCTGTGGGAGTCACCTGCGGCGGAATCAACGCCGCAGAACTGCGTGACGCCGGCGCTGTGGAGGTGTTCGAGGGCCCGCGGGACCTGCTGGAGAATCTTGGGTCAAGCGCTATCGGCCGCCTGCTGCGGCAGGACTCCTAGGGCGCTCAGACCGTCTGCCCGCCCGTGACCGTATCCTCGTCCCCGGCATCGGCCGGCTTTGCCCAGGACACGTTGACCTTTACTGAACCGTCGTCGTTGCGGTCAATGTCCGTAACGATATCGGCCGCGCTGGCGCCCATCTCCAGGATCCTGGTGCGGTAGCTGTCGACCAGCGCCCCGAGGCTCTCCTCCGTCCATTCGCCCGGCCGCATGCGGGTGGAGATCTCGACCGGTTCCGGCTGGTACAGCGACATAGTGTTCCTCTTTCACTCCACGGGCTTAGGGCTGGCCCTTCCTACGCTAGAAGCCCCCGGCCGGGACGACAAGTATTTGATCAGCCTGCTTACTTTTTTCGGTCCAAGCCGATAGCGTCGAAGGACGGGCGTTCCGCCCCTCGGGAACACCAGCAGCGAAAGGGAAACTGTGAAAGCACTGACCTGGCAAGGAAAACGCTCGGTAAGCGTCGAGGAAGTACCGGACCCGGTGATCCAGGAACCTACCGATGCGATCGTGCGCATCACCTCGACGGCGATCTGCGGCTCGGACCTGCACCTGTACGAGGTGCTGGGCCCCTACATGCACAAAGGCGATGTGATCGGCCACGAACCGATGGGCATCGTGGAAGAGGTGGGCAGCGCCGTCACCAATCTTCGCCCCGGGGACCGTGTGGTGGTGCCCTTCAATATCTCCTGCGGCCGCTGCTACATGTGCGAACAGGGCCTGCAGTCCCAGTGTGAAACCACCCAGGTGAAGGAGAAGGGCTCAGGAGCGGCCCTTTTCGGCTACTCGGAGCTGTACGGCTCGGTCCCCGGCGGGCAGGCCGAGTACCTGCGCGTCCCGCATGCGGACTACGGGCCGGTGAAGGTGGGAACAGAGCTTCCCGACGAGCGGTACCTGTTCCTTTCCGACATCCTTCCCACCGCCTGGCAGGCCGTGGAGTATGCGGACGTCCGGCCAGGCGGCACCCTCGCCGTCTTCGGCCTGGGGCCGGTGGGCCAGTTCGCCAGCCGGATCGGCGTGCACCACGGCTTCCGCGTGGTGGGTGTGGACCCCGTCCCGGAGCGCCGCGAGATGGCGGCGCGGCACGGGGTGGAGGTGTTCGACTACACGAAGACCATTTCGGACGAACTGCGGGAGATGACCTCCGGCCGCGGCCCTGACGCGGTGGTGGACGCCGTCGGCATGGAAGCCCATGGTTCGCCGGTGGCAGGCTTCGCCCACCAGGCGCTGGGTCTCCTGCCGGACAAGCTGGCCCAGAAGGCGATGGAGACCGCGGCGTGGACCGCCTGGCTGCCCTGCACACGTCCATCGACGCCGTGCGCCGCGGCGGGACCCTCTCCCTCAGTGGCGTGTACGGCGGGCAGGCGAGCCCCATGCCGATGCTGACCCTGTTCGACAAGCAGATCCAGGTCCGCATGGGCCAGTGCAACGTCCGGCGCTGGACCGACGACCTGCTGCCCCTCGTGGAGGACGACGCCGATCCGCTGGGCGTCATGGACCTGGTCACCCACCGCTCAGGCCTGGAAGGTGCCCCTGCCTTGTACGAAAAATTCCAGAAGAAGGAGGACGGCTGCATCAAGGTGGTCCTGAACCCGGGCGCCTAGCAGAGGCTGTTCATCGCCTCCTGCGCCACGTCCTGCATCTCGAACAGCACCGGGTTCACGCCGAGGGTAGGCGGCCCGGGCGGATAGGCCACGGTCATGGCCAGCTGCTTGCTGCCGTCCTCGCTGGTCATGGCGACCGTTCCGTAGCCGTCCACATCCCCGGGAAGCCCGTAGTAGAAGCGGTTGTTGCAGGTGTTGTTCCAGCGCCGCAGGGCAAAACCGTAGTACTGCGAGTAGCCGCCCTTCATGGCGGTGACGGTGTCAGGGTCCAGCAGCCTGCCCTGCAGCAGCGCGGCGTAGAACCTGTTCACTTCCTGCACGGTGGACACGGCTCCGTTGGAGGGAGCCTCGGCCAGCCAGGCGGGGGCGGCCGCGTCCTGGGGCGTGCCCTCGATAGTGACGTAACCGTGCACCATGCCGGCGGGCCGTGGGCCGCCAAGCGTGGTTGCCGTCAGTCCAAGGGGGCCGGCAATGTCGGCGGCCAGGACCCGCCCGATGTCCTGGCCGCGGAGCCGCTCGACAATCAGCGCAAGCGCCGCGTAGTTGGATCGGGAGTAGTCGAAGATCCGTGCCAGCCTGCCGTCCCACGGCCGGGTGGCAGCGAGGCCCAGCTGCTGTTCGAGGGACAGCGGCCGGCCCGCCAGCTCCTCCCAGCGTCCGGACGCCAGCAAGGGGAGGGAGAAGTCCGGAAGCCCGGATTCATGCGTCAGCAGCTGCCGGACACTGACCGGGCCGGGCGGCTTCAGGACGGCGCCGAACTCCGGCAGGTAGTCGCTGGCCTGGCCGTCCAGGTCAAGCCTGCCCTCCTCCACCAGCTTGAGCACGGAGACAGCACCATGGACTCGGTGATGGTGCCGACGTGGACGGGGTCGGCCACCGTTGCCGCCTCCCGCGCCGCCAGGTTCCGGACCCCGGCGGCGTGGGTCCAGGTGTCCCCGCCGCTGGTGACGGCGAAGAGGACTGCCGGGGCGCCGTCGTCGACCATCCTGGAACTGAAAGCCTCCAGCAGCGCGATGGCGGCGGGCTTGTCCGGGTCCGGCGGCTCCGGCGGGCCGATGCAGCCCGGGATGGTGGCCACGAGCACGGCGGCGCACAGTGCAGCGGCGGTGCGCTGCCACCCCCTGCCGCCCCGGCGCGTACCCATGCCACCAATTTTCCCCCAAAGCGGAGGACTAGGTGAGCTTTACCTGGCGGTTCATGTCCTTGTAGAGCAGGTACCGGAACTCGCCTGGGCCGCCGGCGTAGCAGGCCTGGGGGCAGAAGGCCCGGAGCCACATGAAGTCGCCTGCCTCCACCTCCACCCAGTCGTTGTTCAGCAGGTACATGGCCTTGCCCTCGAGGACGAACAGGCCGTGCTCCATGACGTGGGTTTCGGGGAACGGGATCACGCCGCCGGGCTGGAACGTCACGATGTTGACCTGCATGTCGTGCGCCAGGTCGTTGGAGTCGGTGAAGCGGGTGGTCTTCCAGACGTCGTTGGTGTCCGGCATCGACGTCGGCTCCACGTCCTTCTCGTTGGTGACGAAGGACTTGGCCTCATACCCTTCCAGGCGCTCGTAAGCCTTGCGGATCCAGTGGAAGGACACGACGTCGTCCGAGACATTCTCCAGTCCCCACTGCGCGCCCGCGGCCAGGTAGGCGTAGCCGCCCTCCTCAAGCTGGTGCAGCTCGCCGTCCAGCGTCAGGTTGAGCTTGCCCTTGGTGACAAAGACGACGCCCTCCACGCCTTCTTCGAACTCGGCCCGCGGTGCCCCGCCGCCCGGGCCGATCTCCACGATCAGCTGCGAGAAGGTGGTGGCGAACCCGGAGATGGGGCGGGCGATAATCCACGAACGGGTGTTGCTGAAGCCCGGCAGGTTGGAGGTGACGATGTCCGTCAGCACGCCCTTCGGGATCACCGTGTAGGCCTCCGTGACGATGGCGCGCTCGGTGGTGAGGTGGGTCTGCGGCGGCAGTCCGCCGGTGGGTGTGTAGTACTTGCCCATGGAGGGATTCCTTTGCTTAGGAGTTGGAGGTGGTGGCGAGCCTCGGGTGGGCCAGCGCGGTGAGCCGGGAAAGTCCGACGCCGGCCAGCGACTGGACCTCGTCGGCCCCCACGGCGCCGCACTGGACGCCGCGCAGGACGAAGGCGGCCAGTGCCCGGGCGGTGGCGGGTTCGTCCATGATCCCGCCCTCGGTCTGCTCCACATAGTTCCGCAGCCGGGCTGCCGCGGCGGGCAGGCCCTGCCGGTAGAAGGCGTACGTGGCGGCGAACCTGCTGGGCAGCTGGGCAGGGTGCAGGTCCCAGCCCTGGTAGTAGCCGCGTTCCAGGGACCGCCGGACCAGCCGGCCGTGCAGCTGCCAGGCGTTCTCCACGTTGTCGCCCACGGGGATGATGTTGGTGGAGCCGTCCGAAAGCCGGATGCCGGTGCCGGCCACCGCGAGCTGCATGACCTCCTTGGCGAAGTCCGCCACGGGATGCTCCATGGACTGGTACTCCGCGGAGATCTGCAGCGACGCCGAGTAGTCGTAGGTGCCGTAGTGCAGGCCGCTGATCCGGCCGGGCACGGCGTGCGGCAGCTGCGCCACCGGTGATGTGCCCTCGGGACCCAGGATGAGCTGGGGCGTTTCCACCTGGACCTCGAAGCGCAGCCGGCCGGCGGGCAGCGAGTGCACCTGCTCCAGCCGGGACACGGCATAGTCCATGGCCTGGACCTGCGCAACGGTGGTCACCTTGGGCAGGGTGAGGACCAGGCCCTCCGGCAGTTCGCCAGCGGCGGCCAGGTCGGAGACGAACAGGTCCAGGGTGCGCAGGCCGCGGCCCCGGGTGTGCGCTTCGAAGCACTTGAAGCGGATGCCGATGAACGGGGGCGCGGACCCGGCCGCGACTGCGGCGGCCACCGCGGAAGCCGCTGATACCGCGGCGGCGTCCTCGGCGTCGTCACCCCTGTCCCCGAACCCGTCCTCGAAGTCCAGCCGCAGGTCCTCGATGGGTTCGGACGCCAGCTTGGCCTCCACCCGTGCGGCGACGGCCTCTGCCAGGCCGGGCTCCTGGCCCAGCAGGGTCCCCAGCTTCCCGAAGCCGCCGTGGGCCTCAACGGCCGCCTTCGCTTCGGCCCCCCATTCGGCAGCGAGCGACGGCGTGAAGCGGTCCGCGGGCACGTACACCGTGTGCACGGGCTGCCGGGAGCCGTCGTCGCCGGGGTAGTTGTGCTCCAGTAGCCGGTCCGTGGCGGCCAGCTGGCCGTCGATGTGCGCCAGGTCCCCCGGCGTGAGCGAGGGCTTGGGTGTTGCGGGCATGCCTCAGCCCACCAGTTCGTAGGCGGGGGTGGTGAGGAAGTCGGTGTAGTCGTCCGAGAGGCAGATGTCCCCGATGAGTTCGCTGGCCGGCTGGTAGTAGCGCCGGAACGCCTCGTCGCCGAATTCGGTGCGGAGCCGTTCGGTCTCCTCGCCCAGGATCCGCTCCACGAGTTCCTTGGTCACGGTGTTGCCCGTGTCCGCCAGGACCGACTTGTTCCGGATCTGCTGCCACACCTGGGAGCGGGAGATTTCGGCGGTGGCGGCATCCTCCATCAGGTTGTGGATGGCCACGGCGCCGTTGCCGGAGAGCCAGACGGCGGTGTAGGCCACGGCCACGTAGAGGTTCAACCGCAGGCCGGCCTCGGTGACCTGGCCTTCGGCGGAGGAGACATCCAGCAGCTGGTCTGCAGTGACGTTGACCTCCGGGCGCTGCTTGTCCAGCTGGTTGGGCTTGCTTCCCAGCACCGAGTCGAAGACCTCGCGGCAGGTGGGAACCAGGTCCGGGTGGGCAACCCAGGAGCCGTCGAACCCGTCGTTCGCCTCGCGGGTCTTGTCTGCCCGGACCTTCGCGAAGGCGGCCTCGGTCACCTCCGGGTGGCGGCGGTTCGGAATGACGGCGGCCATGCCGCCCATGGCGAAGGCGCCGCGCTTGTGGCAGGTCTTGACCAGCAGTTCGGTGTAGGCGCGCATGAACGGCGCGGTCATGGCCACCGAGGCGCGGTCCGGCAGGACGAACTCTTCGCCGGCGTCGCGGAAGTACTTGATGAGGCTGAACAGATAGTCCCAGCGGCCTGCGTTCAGGCCGGAGGCGTGGTCCCGGAGCTCGTAGAGGATCTCGTCCATCTCGAAGGCGGCCGGAATGGTTTCGATCAGCACCGTGGCGCGGATGGTGCCCTGGTGCAGGCCCAGGAAGTCCTGCGCGAAGACGAACACGTCATTCCAGAGCCGGGCCTCGAGGTGGCTCTCCATCTTGGGCAGGTAGTAGTACGGCCCGTGCCCGTTGAGGACCAGCTGCTTGGCCACGTGGTAGAAGTGCAGGCCGAAGTCCACCAGCGCACCCACCGCGGGTTCGCCGTCGATCAGCAGGTGCTTTTCCTGCATGTGCCAGCCGCGGGGGCGGGCCACCACGACGGCGAGCGGCGCGTCGGTGCGGAGCCGGTACTCCTTGCCCTCATCGGAGGTGTAGCTCAGGGTGCCCTGCGCGGCGTCGCGGAGGTTGAGGATGGCGTCGATGACGTTGCCCCAGGTGGGGGTGCTGGCATCCTCAAGGTCCGCGAGCCACACCTTGGCGCCGGAGTTCAGGGCGTTGATGGCCATCTTCGCCGGCGACGCCGGTCCGGTCATTTCCACCCGGCGGTCCTGCAGGGCTGCCGGTGCCGGCGCGACCTTCCAGTCGCCGTCGCGCACGGCCTGGGTTTCCGGCAGGAAGTCCAGCTTTCCGGTCTCGGCGACGCGCTGCCGCTTGGCGGCGCGGGCCGCCAGCAGCTCGTTGCGGGTTCCGGCAAAGCGCTTGTGAAGCTCCTCCACGAAAGCCAGCGCCTTGGGGGTGAGGATCTCCTCGGCGCGGTTGATCGGCCGGGGATCTGTGACGGTGATGGCCATTTCTGGTCCTTTCCTATGGCTGGAAGTCGGGCGGTCAGGCGTTGGCGAGGGCGGCCACGGGAACCTCGGCGGCCTCCGTGCCCTTGGTTGCCACGTTGGCGGAACGGGCGGCCGCTGCCACTGCTGCAGCCACGTCGGCGGCCACGTGGGGATCGAAGACGCTGGGGATAATGTAGCTGGCATTGAGCTCGTCGTCAGCAACCCGGTTGGCGATTGCCTCGGCGGCGGCCACCAGCATCTCCGGCGTGATGTCGCTTGCCCCGGCGTCCAGCAGGCCGCGGAAGAAGCCCGGGAAGGCCAGCACGTTGTTGATCTGGTTCGGGAAGTCGCTGCGGCCGGTGGCCACCACGGCGGCGTGCTTCGACGCGATGACCGGGTCGATCTCCGGGGTGGGGTTGGCCATGGCGAAGACGATCGCGTCCTCGGCCATGGAGGCCACCTGCTCCTCGCCGATGACGTGCGGGGCGCTGACGCCGATGAACACGTCGGCGCCCTTGAGGGCGTCGTGGAGGCTGCCGGAGAAGCCGTCCTGGTTGGTGTTCGCGGCAATCCAGGTGCGGTGTTCGTCGTCGTACTTTTCGCCCGCGTGGATGGCGCCCGAGCGGCCGGCGGCGATGATGTGCTGCGCGCCCTGGGCCTTGAGGAGCTGGATGATGGCGGAGCCGGCGGCGCCGACGCCCGAGACGACGATCTTCACCGCGCTGAGCTTCTTGCCCACCACGCGCAGGGCGTTGACCAGTGCGGCCTGGGTGACGATCGCGGTGCCGTGCTGGTCGTCATGGAAGACCGGGATGTCCAGTTCCTCGCGGAGCCGGTTCTCGATCTCGAAGCAGCGGGGAGCGGCGATGTCCTCCAGGTTGATGCCGCCGTAGACCGGCGCCATGGCCTTGGCGATCCGGATGATTTCCTCGGTGTCCTGGGTGTCCAGGCAGACCGGCCAGGCGTCCACGTTGGCGAACTGCTTGAACAGCGCGGCCTTGCCCTCCATGACGGGAAGGGCGGCGGCGGGGCCGATGTTGCCCAGGCCCAGGACGGCCGAACCGTCCGTGAGGACTGCGATGGTGTTGCGCTTGACGGTCAGGTTGCGGGCCGCTGCCGGGTCCTCGGCGATGGCGAGGCAGACGCGTGCGACGCCGGGAGTGTAGGCGCGGGAAAGATCGTCGCGGTTGCGCAGGGCCACCTTGGGGACGACCTCCAGCTTGCCGCCCAGGTGCATCAGGAAGGTGCGGTCCGAGACGTGCTGGACCGTGACGCCGTCGAGCGCGTTCAGGGCGTCCTTGACCCGCGCGGCGTGCGCGTCGTCGGTGGTGTTGCAGGTGACATCCACAACCAGGGTCTCGTGGTGGGACTCGCTGACGTCCAGTGCCGTGATGGCGGCGCCGGCTGCGCCGACGGCTGCGGCCAGTTCGCTGGTGGCGCTGAAGCTTGACGGTGCTTCCACGCGCAGGGTGATCGAATTTCCGGGGCTGGGGTTCGCCATTGAATGTCCTCCTGTTGGGCCGTGTCCGGGCTGCTGATCAACTCGAATTTTTTCGTATTATGGATATTATTATCTACTTTGTGGAAAGACAAGCCCTGTTTGTGACTGATCGCATCCGCGCGGCCCGTGCTGTATCTTGAAACAACTAGGGCAACTCTTTTCACGATGCGGATAAGACTTGTCGGAATCCGAGCCACAGGAGACTTGGTTATGGCTGAGAAAGCCGCCGGAGGCGTGCAGTCCGTTGAGCGCGTCTTCGAACTTCTGGAATTGATCACCGACGCCGGCGGCGACGTCACGCTCAGTGAGCTGTCCTCGTCCACGGACCTGCCGCTGCCCACCATCCACCGGCTCCTGCGCACCCTCGTGTCCCTGGGCTACATCCGGCAGCTGCCCAACCGCCGCTATGCCCTGGGCCCGCGCCTGATCCGGCTGGGCGAGGGGGCCAACAAGCAGCTCGGCGCCCTGGCCCGACCGCAGCTCAAGACCCTGGTTGACCGGCTCGGCGAGACCTCCAACATGGCGGTGCTCGATTCGGACATGGTCATCTACGTGGCGCAGGTGCCGTCCCTGCATTCCATGCGCATGTTCACCGAGGTGGGGCGCCGGGCGCATACCCACGCCACCGGCGTCGGAAAGGCCATCCTTGCCCAGCTCGACGACGACGTGGTCCGCGGCATCGTTGCCCGTGCCGGCATGCCCACGCCCACGTCCAAGAGCATCGGCGATATCGACGACCTCCTCGCTGACCTGAAGCTCATCCGCGAGCGCGGCTACTCCATTGACGAGGAAGAGCAGGAGCTCGGCGTGCGCTGCTTTGCCATGGCCGTGCCCAATGCCCCCACGCCCACGGCCATTTCGGTCTCCGGCCCGGTGTCACGCGTGGACGAGCACTTCGCCGACAAGGCTGTTCCCGTCCTGCGCGAGGCGGCCGAAGCGATCTCCGCGGAGCTCAACCGCTCCTGACCATTTGATGGGCCCACGCCCGCAGGGTTCCCTGGCCGAGCTTGCGAGGTTAGGGGGCGGGTGGGGAGCGTTCGACGGCGGCCCGCACCTTTGGCGAAAAGGTGCGGGCCGCCGTCGCTTGCTTGTGGGGTCAGTGGTCGGAGGCCTTGGCGGAGGACTCGATCTTGACTTCCTTGCCGTCGCAGTCGATGAGCTTGCCGCCCTCGAAGCGGTCGCCGTCGGCCAGGCACTTCAGGTCCTCTTCCCGGACCACGCGCTCGGTGCCGGCCACGAACACGGACTGGTTCTCCGAGTTGCCCGCCTTCAGGTGGTTGAACAGCAGGTTCAGCAGGATGGCCATCACGGCGGCGGAGCTGATGCCGGAGTGGAAGATGGTGCCGAACCAGGACGGGAACTGGTCGTAGAAGGCGGGGGCGGCGATGGGGATCATGCCGAACCCGATGGAAGCCGCCACGATGATCAGGTTCATGTTGTTCTTGTACTCCACCTTGGCCAGGGTGCGGATGCCGCTGGCTGCCACGGTTCCGAAGAGTACGACGCCGGCGCCGCCCAGGACGGGGGTGGGAACCGCTGCGACCACCCGGCCGAGGACGGGCAGCAGGCCGAGGACCACCAGGATCAGGCCGCCGGCGCTGACCACGAAGCGGCTCTTCACGCCGGTGATGGCCACGAGTCCGACGTTCTGGGCGAAGGCGCTCTGGGTGAAGGAGTTGAACAGCGGGGAGATGGCGCTGGAGAGCATGTCCGCCCGGAGGCCGTCGCCGATCCGCTTGGAGTCCACCTTGGTGCCCACGATCTCGCCCACGGCGATGATGTCAGCGGACGTTTCGGTGAGGGTGACCAGGATGACGATCAGCATGGAGATGATGGCAGCGATCTCGAAGACCGGCGGGCCGAAGGCGAACGGGGTGGGGAAGGCGACGATTTCGCCCTGGCCCACCTTGGAGAAGTCGGCCATGCCAAAGACGAAGGCGATGAGGGTGCCCAGGACCATGGCGAGCAGGATGGACAGCCGGGAGATCGCGGCGCTGCCCACCTTGCTGAGTAGCAGGACGATGGCCATGGTGGCTGCTGCGAGGCCGATGTTGGCCATGCTGCCGTAGTTCGGGGCGGCCTTGTTGCCGCCCATGGCCCAGTTGGCCGCGACCGGCATCAGCGTGAGGCCGATGGTGGTGATGACCGTGCCCGTGACCACCGGCGGGAAGAACCGGATGATCTTCGAGAACAGCGGGGTGATCAGCAGGCCGATCAGCGATGCGGCGATGACGGATCCGAAGACCGCCTGGATTCCGCCGCCGCCGTGCACGATGGCCACCATGGTGGAGACCCCGGCGAAGGAGACGCCCTGGACCAGCGGCAGCTGCGAGCCGAAGAACGGAACACCGATGGTCTGGAGAATGGTGGCGAGGCCGCCGACGAACAGGCAGGCCGCAATGAGCAGGCCGATGTCCTGCGAACTCATGCCGGCCGCCGCGCCAATGATCAGGGGAGGGGCGATGATGCCGCCGTACATGGTGAGGACGTGCTGGAAGCCGTAGGCGAAGGTGCTTCCGATCGACAGGCGCTGGTCCTCGGGCCGGGCCTGCTGGGCCCCTTTACCGGCGGCCGCGGCGGCCAGTTTCTTCTTGGTGTTCATGGCAGACTTTCTGGTTCATGGCAGACGTCATCGTCTGGCTAACTGTGTCTGGCTAACGGGGGTAAGTCTCTGGGTTTCGACAGGCTCAACCACCGGTGGTTGAGCTTGTCGAAACCGGGTTTCGACCGGCTCAACCACCGGAAATGCAGGGTCTAGCAGAAGCCGGCGATGCCGGACCAGGCTGCGGGGGCCGGGGCGGCATCCTCGCGCTGGACGGTGGCCTCGATCAGGCCGTACGGGCGGTCCGCCGCGTAGAAGACCTCGTTCGGGTTGTCCAGGCCGAACGGGGTGAGGTCCACCAGGAAGTGGTGCTTGTTGGGCATGGAGAACTTGATCTCGTCGATCTCGCTGTGGGCCTCCAGGACCTTCTGGCCCATGTCGAACAGGGTCTGCTGCAGGGCATGGGAGTACTTCTCGGTGAAGCCTTCGAGCAGGAGCCCCTTGACGTCGTCGTAGCTCTTGTTGAAGTCAAGGGTGCTGAAATCGGTGCCGGTCTTGAAGCGCCAGCGGGCGGAGACGTCCGTGGCGAGGATGCGGTCCGTGGTTTCCGGCAGGGTGGTGTAGCGGTCCCGCGGGTAGCCGACGAAGCCGGACTGGGTGGACTTCAGGACGGTCAGGTCCTTGAGCCCGGAGACCAGGTGGGTGGTGGCGCCGTCGCGGACCAGGACTGCGGTCCGGACTTCCTGGCCGTTGCGGACGAACGAGTGGTCGTGTTCGCTGCCGTGTGCTGGATGCGGTTCCAGGCGTAGGACTCGGCCTCCCAGCGGCCGCCGGTGACCCAGTCGAAGCTGGACGTGAAGTGCTCGCCAAGGCGCAGCAGGAAGGCCTCGGGGGAGCCGACGCCGTCGCGGGCGAAGGCGTAGATGGTGTTCTTCTGGGTGTCCGTGGCCACCACGTGGGCGTTGTCGCCCTCCAGGTGGGCCGCGGTGAAGTCTCCCCGCAGCTGCGAGGTGACGTTCAGGTCCTCGATCTCGTGGCGGTTGGTGTCGCGGGTGATCTTGACGACGCGGACTTCGGCCTTGCCGTACTGGTTTTCGCCGAGGATGATCTTGCTGCTCATGGTCATTTCCCAATCTCCGGTAAGTGGAACCAAGGTTCCATCACTGAAATTAAGCGCGCGTTTCTGGCGCGTTTCCGGTGGAGCCGACCCAACAAAAAAGAGCCGGCATCCATTGATGCCAGCTCATTACGACCCTGCCTGCTGCTCCCAGGTTACGTGACGTGCGCCACGAGTTGCCTTCCAGCGTACCCCCGCAATCCGGTGGTGTACATCACAACGCCAAAATTCGTTTTGTGACCGGCGGGACTCCCGGCCCGTCGCCGGAGGCATTGACGCCCCGGCGGCAACGCCCGTACTCTTTTCACAGAGCAGAATTTGCTTTCCGCGATACGAAACAGAGGAGGACCAGATGTACCAGCAGGACAAGACCGCAACAGCACCGGCACCCGCGGCCCAACCTTCCGAGCAGGAGTTCTACCTCCCGCGCGGCGGCGGCATCGATCCGGATTTCTACGTGCCCGAGGACCGGGTCCACGAGCCCAGCCGTTTCTCGCGCTGGATCCACGCGCTGCCCGGCTTCAACCGCCGCTGACGCCGTCAGGATTCCGGACGCCCGGGCCATTCCTTCCCGGCCCAGGGGTCGTAATCGGCGATGAGCTTTTCCTGCGGCGGCCGCTCCGCCTCGGGAACGTGCTGCAGGTTCACCCGCACCCGGTACCAGAGCGAGCTTGAGCCGCGCATCCCGTCCACCAGCACGTCGGCCGGGGTGAGGGAAGGGACGACGGCGGCGTGCCGGGTTTTCCATTCGTCCAGCGCCGCCAGGGCCTCCGGCTTGGTCCGGGTCCGGGCCACTTCGATCAGCGGCATTGTTGACTGCCGGCGGCCGGAGCCGTTGGCTCCCCGCGGTGCCTTCTCGGCGGGACCCAGCTCCTTGGCGAGGGCCAGCAGCCCGTCAAGGGAACCAACGGCGTCGTCGATGCCCGCGTGCGGGTCGCCGATGGCCGCGAAGCGCTCCAGGATGGTGGGCACCGTGAACTGTTCCGGCCGTGCCGACCGGACCTCATCCCAGGACAGCGGGGTGGAGACCCGCGCATCCGGCAGTGCCCGGACCGAATAGGCGGAGGCCACCGTCCGGTCCTTGGCGTTCTGGTTGAAATCCACGAACACGCTTTCGCCGCGCTCTTCCTTCCACCACCGCGCCGTGGCCAGCCCCGGCGCGCGGTTCTCGACTTCGCGGGCCAGGGTCTCGGCGGCGAGCCGCACGTCCTTGTAGGACCACTGCGGGGCGATCCGCACCAGGATGTGCAGGCCCCGCGATCCGCTGGTCTTCGGCCATCCCGCCAGCCCGACGTCGTCGAGCACCTCCTGTGCCACATAGGCGACGTCCACGATCTGCGACCAGTCCACGCCCGGCATGGGGTCCAGGTCCACCCGCAGTTCGTCGGGGTGCTCCAGGTCCTCCGCCCGGACCGGATGCGGGTTGAGGTCCAGGCAGCCCAGGTTGATGACCCAGGCCAGGCCGGCCGCGTTCCGGATGACTGCTTCCTCCGCCGACGTCCCCGATGCGTAGTGCAGCGTTGTGGTGTCTATATAAGGAGGGTGGTTTTCCGGCACGCGCTTCTGGAAGAACGGTTCCTCACCGATGCCCTTGGGAAACCGCTTGAGCACCATCGGCCGGCCGCCCGCACCCCGCAGCGCGCCGTCGGCAACCGCCAGGTAGTACCGCACCAGGTCCAGCTTGGTCAGGCCGGGTTGCGGAAACACCACCTTGTCCGGGCTGGAGATGCGGACCTCTTCACCATCGATGTCCAGGATCTCGGCCGGCGTCTTTGACGGAGTCATGCGGCCACGCTAGCAACGATGTGATCCCGCGGGAAAGGCCCGTTTCGACGGTTCCCTTCGGAGACGACGTCGCCGATCATCGTGTGCGCAGGGAACCGTCGAAACGGCTGGTCGGGTCAGCCGTTGACGAGACGCCGGGCGGCAGCCGAGTGCTCCGCGATGAGCCCGGCGATGTCCAGTCCCGGAATCTGCCCGTCCACCACGCGCCACTGCCCGCCCACCATCACGCGGTCGGCCCGGTCCGCGGCGCACCGGAGCAGCGCGGCCACGGGATCGTGGCTGCCGGAGAACCGCAGGTCATCCAGGGTGAACAGGGCCAGGTCCGCCTGCATCCCCGGGGCCAGCTGGCCCAGCCCCGTCCGGCCCAGGACTGCGGCTGAACCGCGGGTCGCCCAGCTTAGGGCCCGCTCCACCGGGACGTCCGCGCCGTACCGGAGCCGCTGGAGGTACAGCGCCTGCCGGGCTTCCAGGATCATGTTCGAGGCATCGTTCGACGCCGAGCCGTCCACACCCAGCCCCACCGGGACACCCGCGTCCTCGAGTTCCAGGACGCGGGCCGTGCCCGAGGCCAGGCGCATGTTGGAGGTGGGGCAGTGCGCGACGGCGGTCCCGGCCGCCCCGAGCCTGCTGATCTCGGCGTCGCTGAAGTGGATGCCGTGGCCCAGCCAGGTGCGGTCCGTCAGCCAGCCGACGCTGTCCAGGTAGTCGACGGTCCGCAGCCCGAACATCTCCCGGCAGAAGTCCTCCTCGTCGAGGGTTTCGGCCAGGTGGGTGTGCAGCCGGACGTCCAGGCGCTCCGCGAGCGCCGCACTTTCGGCCATGATTTCCTTGGTCACCGAAAACGGCGAGCACGGGGCCAGTCCGATCTGGATCACCGCGTCCTCCCCGCGCTCGTGGTACCGGCCCACCAGGCGCTGGCTGTCCTCCAGCACCACCTCCGGGGCCTGCACCGTTGACTGCGGCGGCAGGCCGCCGTCGTCCGTCCCCAGGGTCATGGAGCCGCGCGTGAGCGTGGCCCGCATCCCCAGCCGGCGGACTGCCGCCACCTCGATATCGATGGCATCCTCCAGCCCCGCAGGAAGAGATAATGGTGGTCGGCGGCGGTGGTGCAGCCGGAGAGCAGCAGCTCCGCGAGGGCCACCGTGGCGGCGAGCTCAAGGTCCCTGGGAGTGAGCCGTGCCCAGACGGGGTACAGGTTCTGCAGCCAGGGGAAGAGCGGGGCGTTGGCCACCGGGCCCCAGGCGCGCGTGAGGGTTTGGTAGAAGTGGTGGTGCGTGTTGATGAGGCCGGGCAGCAGGACGTGCCGGCCGGCGTCGAAGATCTCCTGGACCGGCCCGGACGGCTGCTGGCCCGCGGCCAGCACTTCCTCGATCACGCCGCCGCTGACCACCAGTCCGCCCGACGCGTCCAGGCTGTTCGCGGTAAAGGCTGCCAGGGGATTCCGGATCCAGAGCCGGGAACTTTGGGCAGGGGAATGGTTCATGGGCTGTCCTTGTCTGAGCGCAGTTGCAGTAAATCCAGCTCAGTGAAGCCCTGTCTGCTGATCCAGGGGCCGCGCCGGGCTGCTCGAGGCGGACGGTGCGGGTGGGATCAGAGTAGGGTGCCGCCCCAAGCCCGTCAACGCCGCCGGATTGTGACTGCGCCAGCTTCTGCGCCAGGGTCCGCGGCAGTGAACCGCAGGAAACATGGATTTCACATTGCGGAATAAAGTTTTCAGAAAACTATGGCGCGGACCACAAACCGGTGCTAATCTCGATTCTGCCAAAGGCGGGCACCCGGTCTCCGGGAAGCTATCTACCAGGCGCAACTTAACCTTCACAGCACATGCTGAAGCCTGGTAACCGTCGCACCTGGTTCTACTGGTACTGCAAGCGGCACCGGGCTTCCCGGCAAAAGGAAGTCGCATCATGAGTACCACCGTCACGGCCGAGCAGTTTCTGGCCAGATCCATCCGGCTGGCAACGGCCAACGTCCTCAACAGCGGCGGGCCCTTCGGCGCCATGATCGTCACCGCGGACGGCAAAACGTTCGACGGCGTCAACCGCGTCACCGCGGACAACGATCCCACGGCCCACGCCGAAGTCACCGCAATCCGCACGGCCTGCCGCGAGCTCGGCACCTTCGACCTCAGCGGCGCCGTCCTCTACACCAGCTGCGAGCCGTGCCCCATGTGCCTGGCATCGGCGCTCTGGGCCCGCGTGGAGCGGGTGGTGTACGCCGCAGACCGGCACGACGCCGCATCCGTCGGCTTCGACGACGCCGTCTTCTACGAATACTTCAACAACCAGGACAGGGATTCCCTGATGCCGGTTTCCAAGCTCGAACTGGGCGATCCCCAGGCACCGGCACCGCTGGAACCGTTCAATACCTGGAATACGCTCGACTCCAGGATCGACTACTAGGCCCGGCGGCTCACCATGACCATCCTGGATTCCTCCCACGAGGAGCATTCGGCTCCAACACCCCACACCTCCCGGCCGGCACAGCGTTCCCCCAAGCCGCCGGCCTCCACCTCCCTCCTTGACCGCTTCTTCCACATCACGCAGCGCGGCTCAACGCTGGCGCGTGAATTCCGCGGCGGCCTGGTCACGTTCTTCACCATGGCGTACATCGTCATCCTGAACCCCCTCATCCTGGGCGGCTTCAGCGCGGACAACGCCCCCACCGACGTGGCCGGGGGCTGGCTCTCCGCAGCGCAGGTCGGGGCGGTCACCGGCCTCACCGCCGGCGTCATGACCATCCTGTTCGGCCTGGTGGCGAACCTTCCCTTCGGCCTCGCCGCAGGACTGGGCATCAACTCGTTCCTGGCCGTCTCCGTGATCCAGGAAGTCACCTGGGCCGAGGCAATGGGCCTGGTGGTGATCAACGGCATCCTGATCGTGCTGTTCGGCGTCACCGGCGCCCGTACCGCCATCTTCCGGGCCGTCCCCAAGGAACTGAAGGCCGCCATCACCGTGGGCATCGGCCTGTTCATCGCGTTCATCGGCTTCGTGGACTCCGGCTTTGTCCGGCCCACCGCCGGCGGGCCGCCCGTGCAGCTGGGCGACGGCGGCTCCATCACCTCCGTGCCCACGCTCGTGTTCGTCGTCGGCCTGCTCAGCATGGGCATCCTGGTGGCGCGCAAGGTCCAGGGCGGGCTCCTCATCGGCATCGTGGGCACCACCGTGCTCGCCGCCGTCGTCGAAGCCGTCTTCAAGATCGGCCCGGCCAGCGCCACCAACCCCGGCGGCTGGCACCTGAACACCCCGGTCCTCTCCGGGCAGCTGGTATCCGCCCCGGACCTGGGCCTGGTGGGCCAGTTCGACCTCTTCGGCTCGTTCGCCCGGATCGGCGGACTCGCGGCCACCATGCTGGTGTTCACCCTGGTCTTCACCAACTTCTTCGACGCCATGGGCACCATGACCGGCCTGGCCAAGAGCGCCGGCGTGGCCCACAAGGACGGCACGTTCCCGCGGCTCAAGTCGGCCTTCATCGTCGAAGGCTTCGGCGCGGTGGCCGGTGGTGCCACCTCCGGCTCGTCCAACACCGTCTACATCGACTCCGCGGCCGGCATCGGCGAGGGCGCCCGCACCGGCCTGGCATCGGTGGTCACGGGCGTGCTGTTCCTCGGCTCGATGTTCCTCACCCCGCTCACCAGCGTGGTTCCGCTCGAGGTGGCCGCCGCTGCCCTGGTGGTGGTGGGCGCCATGATGATGGCCCAGATCCGCGAGATCAAGTTCAGCAAGTTCAGCGTGGCGCTGCCGGCGTTCCTCACCATCGTGACCATGCCGCTGAGCTACTCCATCGCCAACGGCATCGGCGTCGGCTTCGTCAGCTGGGCCATCATCGGCGCGGCATCCGGCAAGGCCAAGAAGATCCACCCGCTGATGTGGGCGGTCAGCGCCGGGTTCCTGGTGTACTTCGCCCGCGGACCCATCAACGTCCTGCTCGGCGGCTGACCTGCCGCTTTCCCGGCCGTTTGGGACATCCGCACCCGCCACCCGGGTGCGGATGTCCCGGCCCTCAGCTTTTCCGAACCACTTGCTTTCAGAACCACCTGACAGGAACGACAATGGACACCACCGCCGCGCGGAAGAAGGAGTGCCGCCATGCTTGACCTGATCCCTTCCCTAAGCGCCTGGCTGCCCCAACTCGCGCAGCAGCCGTTCGCGGTGGCAACCATCGTCTCCGCCACCGGGTCGGTTCCGCGGCCCGTGGGCACCTCCATGATCGTCACGGAGTCCGGGAGCGTGCTGGGCAGCCTGTCCGGCGGCTGCGTGGAGGGCGCCGTGGTGGCGCTCGCCCAGGACGCAATGGACGACGGCGGGACCCGCCGCCAGGCGTTCGGCTTCAGTGCCGCCGACGCCTTCGCCGCCGGACTCACCTGCGGCGGGCGGCTGGACATCCACGTCGAACCGGTGCCCGCGGACGACGACGCGCCGCTGCGGACCGCCCTGCACCTGCTCGCAGGCTTCGGCGCGGACGAACCCGTGGCCCTGGTGCGCCGGCTGGGCAGCCGGGGAGGCGCCGCCGTCGTGGTGCCCGATCCGGCAGCGATTCACGGTTCCGCCCTGGATCCGGCGGGCGTGGACAGCGGGTCCCGCCTCCGCGTCGAGGCCCTCGTCCGCAGCGGCGGGACCGGCGTCGTCAAGGTGGACCCGCCCGGCGGTTGCCCGCCGGACTGGAACCCGGACCACGCCCCGGACGGCGACGCAGCCGCCATCCTGGTGGAATCCCGCCTCGCCCCGCCGCGGATGCTGGTGTTCGGCGCCAACGACTTCGGCGCCGCCCTGGTCCCGGCTGCCAGGCTTCTCGGCTACCACGTGACCCTCGTGGATGCCCGCCCCGCCTTCACCTCCCAGCCGCGGTTCGCGGCGGCCGATGACGTGGTGACGGACTGGCCGCACCGCTACCTGGCCGAGGAATCGTCGGCAGGACGGCTGGACAGCCGCACCGTGGTTGCCGTGCTGTCCCACGACCCCAAATTCGACCTTCCGCTGCTGGAAACGGCGCTGGCCCTGGACCTCGCCTACGTGGGTGCCATGGGCTCCCGCCGCAGCCACCTGCAGCGGGTGGACCACCTGCTTGCCGCCGGCGTCCGGCCCGAACGGATCGCCGAACTTCACTCGCCCATCGGACTGGACCTCGGCGCGGTCACCCCCGCGGAAGTGGCGGTGTCCATCACCGCCGAGCTTCTCGCATCCCGCAACCGCGCCGCCCGCTGCATCCCGCTGCGGGACAGTTCCGGTCCCATCCACCGGCAGCCCGCATCCGGGCAGCCCCGCACCGCCACCCCACAGGAGATCGCATGGACATGAACACCATTGAGGCGGTGGTTCCCACCACCGACCCCGCAGAATGGCGCGACGGCGACGCCTGGCTGGCCGGCGGAACCGTCCTGTTCTCCTACGGCAGCCTCGCCTTCGGCCCCCGGCCACTGCGCCGCCTCCTCGACCTCGGCACCGCCGGCTGGACGGCCGTCACTGTGTCCGGTGACGGCATCGACCTCGCCGCGACATGCACCGTTGCCGAGCTGTACAGGCTTCCGGAGTCAGCCGAAGCCGCGGGCCGCCCCTGGCCCGGGCTGGACCTGGTCCGGCCGTGCTGCGATTCGTTCGTGGCCTCCTTCAAGGTCTGGAACACGTCCACGGTGGGCGGCAACCTCTGCACCTCGTTGCCGGCCGGGCCCATGATCTCGCTCTGCGCCGGGCTGGACGGTGTGGCCACCATCCTGGGACCCGGCGGCGCCAGCCGCACTGTTCCCGTGGCGGATTTCGTCACCGGCGACATGAAGAACTGCCTGGCACCCGGCGAGCTGCTGCGCAGCATCCACCTCCCGGCGTCGGCCCTTGCCTCCCGGGTGGCGTTCCGCCGCCTCTCGCTGAGCAACCTCGGCAGGTCCGGGGTGCTCCTCATCGGACGGCTCGACGGCGGGACCTCCCTGGTCCTCACCGTCACGGCCGCCACCAAGCGGCCCGTGCAGCTGCGCTTCGACGGGCTCCCGGAACAGCACCAGTTGGCGGCGGCACTCGATGACGGGATACCGCAGGAGCTCTACCACGACGACATCCACGGACTGCCGGCCTGGCGCCGGGACATGACCTACCGGCTCGCCGAGGAAATCCGCGCCGAACTCGGCGCCCCGGAAGGGGCAACCGGGCTGCAGGCCTCCGGAGACTTCTGGCCGCCCCGGGCGCTTCCACCGCTGGCCGGCCGCGACGCACTTTCGAAAGGGGCCTGAACATGGCCATCGAGATCAACGGAACAACAGCGGACGCCGCACCCCGCCCGGGGCAGTGCCTCCGGACCTTCCTGCGCGAGCAGGGCGCCCTCGGCGTGAAGAAGGGCTGCGACGGCGGCGACTGCGGTGCATGCACCGTCCACGTGGACGGCACCCCGGTGCACAGCTGCATCTATCCCGCCGTGCGGGCAGAAGGACACGCCGTCACCACCATCGAGGGCCTGGCCGCCACGTCCGGCGGCGAGCTCCATCCCGTCCAGCAGCAGTTCCTTGAACGGCAGGGCTTCCAGTGCGGCTTCTGCACCGCCGGCATGGTGATGACCGCCGCCACGTTCGACGACGAACAACGGGACAACCTGCCCCGGAACCTCAAGGGCAACCTCTGCCGGTGCACCGGATACCGGGCCATCGGGGATGCAGTCTGCGGCCACGCCGGCCACCCCGATCCGCACGGACCGGGCTCCGGCATCGCCGGGGAAGGCCAGCCTGTTCCCGAACCCGGCCGGCTGGGCGACGACGTCCCGGCCCCCGCCAGCCGGGCCGTGGTCACCGGCGCCGCCCGCTACACCCTGGACATCCCGGCGGACCAGCAGCGGGCCCTGCTGCACATGAAGATCCTCCGCTCGCCGCACGCGCATGCGCGGGTCATCTCCATCAACAAGGACGCGGCCCTGCAGGTACCGGGCGTCGTGGCAGTCTTCACCTCCGAGGATTCCCCGGCCCAGGCGTTCTCCACCGCGCAGCACGAGCTGTTCACCGACGACCCGGACGATACCCGCGTGCTGGATGATGTGGTGCGGTTCATCGGGCAGCGGGTGGCCGCCGTCGTCGCCGAATCCGTTGCCGCCGCCGAAGCGGGCGTCCGCGCCCTGCAGGTGGAATACCGGGAACTGCCGGCGGTCTTTTCGCCGCAGGACGCCCTGGAACCCGGCGCGCCGCTGGTGCACGGCGACAAGGACGGCACCACTGCCCGGATCTCCCGGCCGGACCGCAACGTGGTGGCTGAACTCCACTCCGAACTGGGCAGCGTGGCAGAGGGTTTCGCTGCCGCCGACTTCGTCCACGAGCAGACCTACCGCACCCAGCGCGTCCAGCACGTCGCACTGGAAACGCATGCCGCCATCGCCTCGGTGGACGAAGACGGCCGGCTCCAGGTGCGCACGTCCAGCCAGGTCCCCTTCCTGGTCCGCCGCACGCTGTGCCGGGTGTTCGGGCTGGAGGAGGACAAGGTCCACGTGGTGGCCGGCCGCGTTGGCGGCGGGTTCGGCGGCAAGCAGGAGGTGCTGGTGGAAGACCTCGTGGCGCTGGCAGCCCTGAAGCTGCAGCGGCCGGTCCAGCTGGAACTGACCCGCACCGAGCAGTTCACCGCCACCACCACCCGCCACCCCTTCACCATCAAGCTCAAGGCCGGCGCCACAGCGGCGGGCGACCTGACCGCCCTGGAACTGGACGTCCTCACCAACACCGGCGCCTACGGCAACCACGGCCCGGGTGTCATGTTCCACGGGTGCGGCGAGTCCCTGGCCGTGTACAAGTGCGCCAACAAAAAAGTGGACGCGCACGCCATGTACACCAACACCGTGCCGGCCGGCGCGTTCCGCGGATACGGGCTGAGCCAGATGATCTTCGCCATCGAATCCGCCATGGATGAGCTGGCTGCGGGCATCGGGATGGACCCGCTGGAGTTCCGCCGCCGGAACATGGTCCGCGAGGGCGACCACATGCTGTCCACCCAGCCGGAACCGGAGGAGGACGTCCACTACGGCAGCTACGGCCTGGACCAGTGCCTCGACCTGGTCCGCGACGCCCTGGAACGCGGCCGGGAACGCTACCGGGCCGCCGGCCTGGACGAGCTGGGCCCGGATTGGCTGACCGGGGAAGGTGCGGCGCTGTCCATGATCGACACCGTCCCGCCGCGCGGCCACTTTGCCCACTCCAAGCTGCGGCTCCTGCCGGACGGAACGTACCAGGCCGACGTCGGGACCGCCGAATTCGGCAACGGCACCACCACCGTCCACGCCCAGCTCGCCGCCACCGCGCTGTCCACCGTCGCCTCCAGGGTGGCGGTACGGCAGTCGGACACGGACCTGATCGAGCACGATACCGGCGCGTTCGGTTCGGCCGGCACCGTGGTGGCAGGGAAAGCCACTCTTGCAGCGGCCGAGGAACTGGCCGTCCGCATCCGGGCCTTCGCAGCCGGCATCCGGCAGACCCAGGCCGCCGCGTGCGTCCTGGACGGGGACGCGGTGGTGATCGACGGGACGCCCCTGGCGCTGGCGGAACTGGCGCAGGCGGCCGCGGAAGCCGGCGTCGAACTTGCCGCCGAGGGCCGCTGGGGCGGGACCCCGCGTTCCGTGGCCTTCAACGTCCACGGCTTCCGGGTGGCCGTGAACCGCGGGACCGGCGAGCTGAAGATCCTGCAGAGCGTGCAGGCTGCTGACGCCGGCGTGGTGGTCAACCCGCGCCAGTGCCGGGGCCAGATCGAGGGCGGTGTTGCCCAGGCCATCGGTGCCGCGCTGTATGAGGAAGTGGTGGTGGACGACGCCGGCAAGGTCACCACGGACATCCTGCGGCAGTACCATATCCCCACCTTCGCGGACGTGCCGCGCAGCGAGGTGTACTTCGCCGAAACCAACGATTCCCTGGGCCCGCTCGGCGCGAAATCCATGAGCGAAAGCCCCTTCAACCCGGTGGCACCCGCCCTGGCCAACGCCATCCGCAACGCCACCGGCGTGCGGTTCGCGTCCCTGCCCATCGCCCGGGACCGGATCTACCTGGGGCTGAAGGAGGCGGGGCTGGTCCCCGCGGAGCGGGTGCTGTCCTGAGGCGTCGCGGGGACACAAAATGCCTGCCCGGGCGACGTCTTTGGGCCGGATGTGGCCCCGCGTTGCATATAGTCGAGGGATGGAACAGCGGATTTTAGGCAAGACCGGGCGGAATGTGTCCGTCGTGGGGCTGGGCACGTGGCAGCTTGGGGCTGACTGGGGCAACGTGGACCCGGCCCAGGCGCAGGCCATCCTGGCGGCTTCCGTGGAGGCGGGCGTCACCATCTTCGACACCGCGGACGTCTACGGGGACGGGCGCAGCGAGCAGGCCATCGGCAAGTTCCTGGCGGACAACCCCGGGCTGGACATCACCGTGGCCACCAAGATGGGCCGCCGGGTGGACCAGCGGCCGGAAAACTATACCCTCGCCAACTTCCGCCAGTGGGTGGACCGCTCCCGGACCAACCTCGGCACCGACACCCTGGACCTGGTCCAGCTGCACTGCCCGCCTACTCCCGTCTACAGCAACGCCGAAGTCTACGACGCACTGGACACCCTGAAGGCCGAGGGCGCCATCAGCGACTACGGCGTCAGCGTGGAACGGACGGACGAAGCCCTCGAAGCGATCCGGCACGACGGCACGGCCTCGGTCCAGATCATCCTGAACGCCTTCCGGCTCAAGCCGCTGGACGAAGTACTTCCGGCCGCGAAGGCCGCGAACGTTGGCATCATCGCCCGGGTGCCGCTGGCCTCCGGCCTGCTGTCCGGCAAGTACTCCAAGGAAACCTCGTTCGCCGCGGACGACCACCGGAACTACAACCGCAACGGCGAGTCCTTCGACGTCGGGGAAACCTTCTCCGGCGTGGACTACGAGCTGGGGCTGAAGGCCGTGGCGGAATTCGAGCAGCTGGTCCCCGCGGGCGCCACCACCGCGCAGGCGGCGATCGCCTGGATCGCCGCGCAGGACGGCGTCACCACGGTAATTCCCGGTGCCCGGAACGTGGAGCAGGCGGCGGCGAACGCCGCCGCCGCGTCAGTGGCCATCAGCGAGGAGTTCGACGGCGGCGTCCACTGGATCTACGACCACTACTTCCGCGAGGCCATCCACCCGCGCTGGTAGCCGATCACCAATGGGTTCCGCTGCAGACCTCGACGCCTTCATCGGCCGGCTGGCTGCGGTGGAACCCGGGCCGGCATGCACCAACTTCTTCGACTACTCAATGCCGGAGAACGCCGTCCGCCGGGCGAACCTGCGGCTGTACCTCTCGGAGATGCTTGACCGGTCGCCGGAGGTGCTGCTGGTAGGCGAGGCGCCCGGCTTCCGGGGCATGCGCATCACCGGGGTCCCGTTCACCAACCGGACCATGTTTGAGGGGCCTCCCAACAGCTTCGGCCTGTTCGGTGCGGGCAAGGGATACGTCCTGCCGTCGGACGCCGCGGGTGTCCCGGCCGAGCCGACGGCAACCGTGATGTGGCAGGTCCTGGCCGAACTCGAGTTCATTCCCCTGCTGTGGAGCGCCTTCCCCTGGCATCCGCACCTGCCCGGGCAGCCTGGGACCAACCGGACGCCACGACCGGCTGAAACAGCCTTGGGGACGACGTTCTGGCAGGCGCTGGTTGAGCTGTTCGCCATCCGCAGGCTCGTGGCGGTGGGCAACGTGGCGCACCGCAGCCTGCAGCGGGCGGGCCTGGACGTGCCCAAGGTCCGGCACCCGTCCCACGGCGGCCGGGCCGGCTTCCGGCAGGGCCTGCAGGAACTGCTAGCGAAGTAGGCCCAGCTGGTCCTGGGTGTCCACGTCCTCGCCGGTGGACTGGTCGCTGCAGTCCACCTCGTCCACCAGTTCAGGATGCGACCCCAGGAAGGCGCGCGCCCCGGCGTCGCCGGTCACTGTGGCGCTGACCGCCTTCCGCAGCGAGGCGTCGATGAGCAGGGGATGGCCGCGGCGCAGCGCGGGCGGCAGGCCGGCGTCGGGCGCCTGCCT
>NZ_AOFD01000037.1 GCF_000332815.1 Arthrobacter nitrophenolicus | reverse complement strand
GCGAACGTCGAGTGTGCTGGGAACCGTCGAATGGGGAAGCCCCCGCCGAATCAGGCGGCCAGCGTGCCAGCCCCGTAGCTGGGTTCGCGCTTCTTGATCCAGCCGATCACCAGCGATGTGACCGGGACCAGGATGAACTCCACCAGGGTCTTGTACACGAAGCCCGCCACCACGTAGTTCACGAACATCCCGAAGTCGGTGATCCCGATGACGGACGCTGCGATGCTGCAGAAGATCAGGGTGTCCACGAACTCGCCCGCCACCGAGGAGCCCATGATCCGGGCCCACAGGGACTTCTCCCCCGTACGGGCCTTCATCCGCACCAGGATCCAGGAGTTGATGGTCTGGCCGGCAAGGAACGCCAGCAGCGAGGCCAACACGATCTGCGGCACCGGGCCCAGGGCACCCTCAAGGGCGGCCTGCTTGGAGGCGCCGAACTCGTCGTCGAATCCGGGAAGGGCGATGATCACCCAGTAGCAGAGCGAGGCGAACACCGAGAGCGCAAATGTGGTGAGGATGGCTTTCCGTGCCACCCGGAAGCCGTAGACCTCGCTGATGACATCGCCCAGGATGTACGCCAGCGGGAAGAGGAAGAAGCCGCCGTCGGTGATGATCGGCCCCAGGACCACCCCTTTGGAGGCGCCGATGTTGGAAAGGATCAGCACCACCGCCATGACGGCCAGCATGATGCCGAAGTACGGGGACCCGATGGAGGCGAAGCGTGCGGCGCCTGAAGCGGCGGAGGTTTCGGGCAGGGCATTCTGGCCGGAAGCAGATGGCATGGGGAAGTCCGTTTCATAGTGGTTCGCTCGGGTCCGGAACTGCAGGGGACACCGGCTGTATTAGCACTGTCGCCCCATTCTCCCACCTCGGCCTGCCACAGCGTGCACGCCTTGTGGCCCTGAACACCCCCTGTCAGCCTCCGCTGTACTTCCACACAAGGAAAATGCCCGACGCCGGATGGCAGGATGGGTGCATGACTTCCGTTTCCGCTGATGCAATGCCGCACGTCACCAGCCCGGCCGTGGTGCTCACCATCGCCGGCTCCGAAGCAACCGGCGGTGCCGGGGCCCAGGCCGACCTGAAGACCTTCCAGGAGCTGGGCGTCTTCGGCATCGCCAACCTGACCTGCATCGTCTCGTTCAACCCGAACGACAGCTGGAACCACCGCTTCGTGCCGGTGGAGCAGCAGGTGATCGCCGACCAGCTGGAGGCAACCACCGCAGCCTACGGACCGGCCTCGGGCGCGCCGTCCGTCCTGGACACGGTGAAGATCGGGATGCTCGGCAGCCCCGCCACCATCTCCACCGTTGCCGGTGCCCTGCAGGACAACAACTTCGGGAATGTGGTCCTGGACCCGGTCCTGATCTGCAAGGGCCAGGAGCCAGGCCACGCCCTGGACACGGACCAGGCCCTGAAGGCGCAGATCCTGCCGCTCGCCACGTTCGTGACGCCGAACCACTTCGAGGCGGAGTCGCTGTCCGGGCTGGAGATCACCGACGTCGAATCCCTCAAGGCAGCCGCCGTCCGCATCCACGAGCTCAGCGGCGCGGCAGTGCTGGCCAAGGGCGGGGTGCGGCTGGACGGTCCTGACGCCGTCGACGTCTTCTATGACGGCCACACGCTGGAGGTTTTGAGCGCACCGAAGGTAGGCGATGTGGCCGTATCCGGTGCCGGCTGCTCGCTTGCCGCCGCTGTCACCGCAGAACTGGCCAAGGGCTCAACCCCGCTGGAAGCCGCCCGCGCCGCGAAGGAATTTGTGACCGCCGGAATCCGGAACCGCGTGGCGTCCGGGGCGCCGTTTGACGCCCTCTGGCAGGGCGGCCCGCGCTAACCACCGCACACCGGGCCCGGGGCACGCCCGGTCACGAACGCGGGTCCGCCACCTTGCCCATAAAGAGCGGCAGCCCCGTCCCGCTGTGGACGATCTGGTAGTGGAACGGCCGGTCGAAGGCGATGGAGATGGCGGGCTCGGGCGGCGCACTGACCGCACGTCCGTTCAGCTGCGTGACGGCCGCCGCCACGGTCCCCTTCTCTGCCACCGTGATGTTTGCGGCCTGGGCGGCCTGCGTCAGCTTCAGCCCCGGCTGGATCGCGTCGAAGTCCGTTTCCGTGGTGAGCGTGCGGGACAGACCCATGGCTTCCATGACCTTCCGCAGGTCGAAGCTGCTCTTGTGGTCCCAGCGGGGCAGCGTGATGCGGACAGGCTGGACCGGGGCGGATTCCAGCGCCGCGCCGATCCGGGCCAGCTGATCCGCGGACAGTGCGGCAGGGGCGCCGGGCGCCGGCAGTGCAAGGCGCATCACGGCTCCTTCCGCATAGGGAAGGTCCACCGCCCGCCACCCCTCCCCCTCGGCGTACTTCGCTCCCCCTGCCTGGCTCATGGTCGGGACACTCGCCACATCGCCCTTTCCGGTGGTGAACGGCCGGTCCGTGGTGTCGGCAGGGTCGAAGGGCGTGTTCCAGGCGGCGGCGAAATAGAGGGCGTTGAGGAGGCTGAAGGTGTTCCTGATATCGAACTTGGGCGGGGCTTTCGTGATGCGCCCGCCCGTGTTCCGGTCCACCCACGCGTCGATGGCGGGTTCTGCCGCGGCCCGGTCACGGAAATCCACCAGGTGGACGCCTGTGCCGTAGTGCCGTGCCAGGCCGGCCAGGTAGCCCTCGCCCACCGGGGTGTTCCTGTCCAGGAAGAGTCCGTTGGCCAGGTGAATCACGGGCTTCCGTGGCGGGTTGTCCTCGTCGACGGCGCCGGGGTCGCCGTCGTACTTTTCGACGGCGGCGAGCAGTGCGTTCGCCGCCTCATCGCGGGCGGTTACAGGAAGGGCGAGGACGCGGTCAAGTTCCGCGGCCGCCCCGCCGCCCGCTCCGGACCGCAGCATCAGCAGCGCTGTCAGCAGGCTTCCGGGTGATGCGACGACGTTGCCGGCGGCGCCGTCCCCGCCGTCGGCGAGGAGGGCCGCACCCAGCGTGTATGCGGAGCTGCGCAGGGCATCGATTTCAGCCGGATAGGCGTCCGCATCCAGCGAGACCCGCTCCACCCCCGGCGCCGTCACCAGCTCCGGGGGCGCGGCCGCACAAGCGGGAAGCACTGCCACAAGGCCGAGCATTGCCAGCACCGCGCGCCGTGGAACGTTCATCTCTTCCCCTGTGATTCCCCGGCAGGCAAGGCCGCCGCCGTACCGCCATCCAAGGACCGGATGGTTCCAGTGAAGCAGCGGGCCGGCCGCCGGGCGATGCCGGAAGGATTACGGTTTGCGGTCGTTTCGGTCACACCGCCGACGGCGGCACGCGGCGCCGGCGTCGAACCCCACCGGCGCCGCCGCCCTGCCCGGCGCTTGGCACCTGGCCTAGCGGTTGGCACCTGCCAGGGTGCCGGCGTCGTCCGTCCTGGTGGCTCCCCAGGCGTCGCCCTGTTCCCTGTCCAGGTGCGTGGCCTTCTTGTTCTTGAGCGCGAAGATGTAGACGACCAGCGAAATGGCGATGGCGGCGGTGACATAGGTGAAGAAGAGCTCCACCTGGCCCGCCTTCTGCAACGCCGCGCCAATCAGCGGGACCGTGCCGCCAAAGAGCGAGTTGGCGATCGCGTAGCCCAGGCCCACGCCCAACGCACGGATGGAGGCCGGGAACAGCTCCGCCTTCACCAGGGCGTTGATGGAGGTGTAGCCTCCCACGATCAGCAGTCCACCCATCATCAGCAGGAACGCCGTGAAGGGCTCCTTGGTGCCGGACAGTGTGGAGAGCAGCGGCCAGGTGAACAGGACGCCGGTGACGCCGAACCAGACGAGCAGCGGCTTGCGTCCGATCTTGTCCGAGATCAGGCCGTAGACGGGCTGCAGCAGCATGAAGATGAACAGTGCCCAGAAGTTGATCACCGAGGTGTCGGTCTTGGCGATGCCGGACGTATCGTTCATGAACTTCAGGATGAAGTTGGTGTACGTGTAGAACGCCACGGTGCCGCCCAGGGTGACCCCGATGCAGACCAGCAGCGGCCGCCAGTGGCTGGTGAACAGCAGCTTCAGGGTTCCCGGCTGGGCTTCGCCGGCGGCCTGGACGTGGGCCGCACGGATCTGGTCCGCGGAGACGGTTTCCTCCATGGACCGGCGGAGCCAGAGAACCACCAGGGCCGCCACGCCGCCGAGTGCGAACGGGATGCGCCAGGCCCACTCGTTGAGCGCGTCGCCGCCCAGGGTGTTTTGCAGGATCACCAGGACCAGCAGGGCCAGCATCTGGCCGCCCACCAGGGTCACGTACTGGAAGCTGGAGAAGAAGCCACGGCGGCGCGACGTGGCGGCCTCGGACATGTAGGTGGCGCTGGTGCCGTACTCGCCGCCGACGGAGAAGCCCTGCAGCAGGCGGACCAGCACCAGCAGCACCATGGCCCAGATGCCGATCACGTCCTGGGTGGGCAGCACGGCGATGGCGAATGAGCCGCGGACATCAGTGTCACGCTGAGGGTCAGGGCTGCCTTGCGGCCGTTGCGGTCGGCGTACCGGCCGAAGAACCAGGCGCCGATGGGCCGCATGAGGAAAGACGTCGAGAAGACAGCCATTGCCTCCAGTCCGGCCTGCAGATCGTCCTTGGAGTTGAAGAAGTGGGCCTGGAAGTAGGCTGCGAAGACGGTGTAGACGTAGAGGTCGTACCACTCCACCAGGTTGCCGGCGGAGCCTTTGAGGATGTTTCCAACGGCCCGGCGGGTCTGGGCTGCTTCGGTGAGGGGTGCCCCGGGGTGGGCCGCACTGGCCGGCGGCGCTGCTTGTTCGGTGCTCATCAGTGAACCTTCCTTGCGTGAACAGTCATCCGAAAGCGCGGAGGACCCCCACCAAACTATGGGTGACGCACGGCACAACCAACGCGGCGGGCGCTTTCCTAACACTTCCTTAGGATTCAGGCCCGCCGGGGAAAAAATGTCCGCCAGAAGGTAGTCTCCAAAGGCGGGGGACGGCTCAACCCCGGCAAAGGAAAAGGAAGATGGCAATGGACGTGCTGATCGTCGAGGACGACGACGCCATGGCCGGCGCCCTCACGGCCGGTGTGGCGACGGCGGGCCTGAAGGCGACCAGGGTGTCGCGTGGCGCGGACGCCCTGCTGGCCCACCGGGACTTCCACGTGATCCTCCTGGACCTGGGCCTTCCGGACATGGACGGGCTGGAGGTGCTGCGGAAGCTCCGCCAGGTCACCGACTGCCCCATCCTGATCCTGACAGCGCGCGACGACGAACGCAGCGTGGTGCTGGGCCTTCGCTCAGGCGCTGACGACTACCTGGTCAAACCGGTCAAACTCGTGGAACTGCTGGCACGGATCGAAGCGGTGACCAGGCGCATGCGGCGCGGCAGCGGAAGCACCCCGCACACCATCGTCCTGGATGACCTGGAGATCGACCTGGACCGGCGGACCGCGGCCAGGGACGGGTCCCTGCTGCCGCTGACGGCCACCGAATTCGGCCTGCTGGCCCTCCTCGCCCGAAATGCTGGATCGGTGGTCACCCGGGAGCAGATCCTGGATGCCCTGTGGGGTGACGCGTTCCTGGCTTCCTCGCGGTCTCTCGATGTCCACCTCACCGGGCTCCGCGCCAAGCTGCAGAAACCCGGATTCATCATCAACGTCCGCGGCGTCGGTTACCGGGTGGAAGCGGAGGGCCGGTGAGGCTGCGGGTCCTCGGCGTCCTCAGCGTGCTGTGCCTGCTGGTGGTCTTCCTGGTCTCCGGCACCATCCTGGGATCCGCCGCCCGCGAACTCACGCAGGAAGTCCAGATCAACAGGGCCGCATCCCTGAACCGGCTGGCCCAGGTGGCTTTCGATGCTGCAGCCGACGGGGACACGGTGCGGCTGCAGCGCGAGATGGACACCTACTCCGGCCTTTACGGGGAGGGGGTTGTGGTGCGGCTGCAGCAGGGAATCCTGGCGTCGGGCGGCCTGGAGGGCGACCGGCCCGATGTGCGGGACGCGCTGTCCCGGGCCGGACTCAACGTCACGGACACTGCCCTTGCCCCGCTGCAGCCCTTCGGGTCCGGCTCTGAACTGATCTTCCGGCCGTTCGGCAGCGCCAGCCAGGTCCTCGGCGGGGTGGTCCTGGACGTCCACCTGGAGACGGCGCGCCAGAAGCTTCGCGAGCGCTGGCTCCTCGTGGGGGCTGCCGCCGTCGCGCTGGCTGCGGTCCTCCTGCTGGCCGCCGCCCGGGTCACCTCCTGGGTGCTGCGGCCTGTCCTCCGGTTGAACTCGGCCGTGACCGAGCTGGCACGGACGGGACGTGCGGGCCGCCTGCCGGAGGATGGTCCGCCCGAACTGCGGGAACTGAGCCGGTCCTTCGGCGCCATGGCGCGCACGGTGGGCGCCAGCATCGAGTCGCAGCGCCAGCTGATTGCGGACACTTCGCATCAGTTGCGGAATCCCATCGGGGCGCTGCGGCTGCGGCTGGATGTGCTGCAGCTCGAGCTCCAGACCACCCGCGAGCGCGAAGCCGCGGAGAATGTGATGGCGGAGCTGGAGCGGGTGGAGGACATCCTCGACGGGGTGCTGAAGCTGGCGGCCGCGGAACACCGGGCTTCCGAGGATTCGGCGCGGCCCTTCAGCGGTGGTTCCCGGTCTGCCGCGCAGCCGGCCGACCCGTTCCCGGTCCTGCAGGGGGAAGTGGAGCGTGCCGCTCCTGCGGCAGGGCGTGCCGGCTGCCGGCTGGTCCTGGCCGAGGCGCCCGTGCCGCCGGCGGAGGTTGCCTGCCACCCGGCGGAACTGGGCCAGATGGTGGGGGAACTCCTTGCCAACGCCATCAAGTACGCCGCCGGGGCCACTGTTACCGCAGCTGTCCGCCGGCATCAGGACAGGGTCCTGGTCGAAATTTCCGACGACGGGCCGGGCCTTTCGGAGCAGGAACGAACCAATGCCGCGACGAGGTTCTGGCGCGCGCCACGCCATGCCCCGGTGCCCGGGACGGGATTGGGGATGACCATTGTGGGCGAACTCGCCGCAGCCAACGGCGGCCGGCTGGTGCTGGCCGATGCTGCGCCCCACGGCCTGTCCGCCCGGCTGGAATTCCCTGCTGCCCCTTCGGCTGCTGACCGCCCGGCTTCCGGCACGGAAGGAGGGCTGGCCGATGGATGACCGCTCTCACGCGCTGGTTCCTAGCCGGCGGGCGCTTTTTAGGACCGTCCTGGCAGCGGCGGCGGCCGCCGGACTGCCGGCAGCCCTGACCGCCTGCACCGGGCAGCGTCCCGGGCTGCTGACTGTAGCCGGCGGCGAGCCGGGCGGGTTCTACCTTGAGTTCTCCACCCTCCTGGCGGCGTCCCTGGAGCGCCACGGGGTGGCGGACAGGGCCGAGGCGGTGTCCACCGGTGGCAGCCTGGACAACCTGGCCGAGCTCCGTGGCGGCAGGGCTACGTTCGCGGTCGCCCTTGCCGATGCGGCAGCCGCAGCCCCGGAACCCGGCACGGAGGCGGTACCGCTGGCGGCCCTGGGCAAGGTCTACGAGAACTACGTCCACTGCGTGGTGCGCCGGGACAGCGGAATCGTGGATCTGTCCCAGTTGGCCGGCCGGACCGTGGCTGTCGGCCAGCCGGGATCCGGAACGTCCCTGACCACCCCGCGGATCCTTGCGGCAGCAGGCCTGAATGCCCGGACCGCGGGTGGCGCAACCGCTGACGGGACGGTCGCCGTCGTAAGCCTTGGCCTGAACGACGGCCTGGCCGCCCTGAAGGCGGGCACAGTGGATGCGTTGTTCTGGTCGGGCGGTGTGCCCACCGCCGCCGTTGCCGCCGCCCAGCAGGAGGTGCCGCTGGCACTGCTGGACCTGTCGGCGCTGCTGCCGGAGCTGCGCAAGCGGCACGGAGCGCAGTATGACCGCGTCCTCATTCCAGAGGGCAGCTATCCCGGCGTGCCCGCGGTCTGGACGGTCGGCGCCGCGAACCTGCTGCTGTGCCGGGCGGACCTGGACGCCGGCACGGTGGAACGGACCGTCCAGCTGCTGGTGCACCACGCCGGTGAACTGATTCCGCAATCCAGCATGGGCGTCCAGTTCCTCAGCCCGGAAACCCTGATCAACACGGCCGGCATCCCGCTCCATCCGGCCGCGGCCGACGCCTACCGGAAGCTGCACGGCTGAACCAAACGCCCCATCACCTATGGCTGGTCTCCCTCAAACGCCCGCTCACGTATGCTCGCTCTGGCCCGAACGCCCGCTCACCTACGGCGGCTCCGGCGCGGACGCCCGCTCACTTTCTTCAGGATAGCGAGCGGGCGTTCCCGGGCTTCCCGCCAGATGTGCGCAGGAGTTCGGCTCAGAGTCAGGGGTCTTATCCACATACGTGCTTCCTGCCTCGCAGGCCGGGACGCTTTCTCCCTACTGTTTGGTTATCCCGAACAGCGAGCAAAGCGAGGAGCAAGGTGGGAAGGAACCAACGCCGACGGGCGGCACGAACGAAGTCCATGCGGAACCGGCATGGAGGCTCTTCCATAGCCGCCATCCCAAGAGTGGCTATCCCCTCATCCGCAAACGTTCGCGAGTTGGAGGCGCTAACTCCGGCCTTCATGAGCTGGTATGTCCAGCACCCATTCAGCACCGATGCGGACGAGGTGCTGGCGGGCCTGAAGCTCTTCTTCCGCTTCTACCCGGAGATTGGTGAAAACCGTTCCATTGCTGCCCTCGACCCGGCCGAGGTGGCAGCAAGACTGGCGTCCCTCATCATCCATACCGTCCACGAAGGCGTCATGGCCACCTACTCGCTTATGCAATTTATGCGCTTCCTTGAGGATTCCGGCCTGTGGTCCGGCAACCCGGAGTCGTACCGGGCAGTGACCGGCGTCCTAACCGACATCATCTGCCTGGACATGCGCGCGCGAGTCAGCGGCGGCACAGAGACGGCTGCCATGGTCACGGCTGCCCCTGCCAACTAGGTCAGTTGCCCGAGTGGGCCTGCAGGAAGCTGTACACCTCTGTCTCGTCCACGCCGGGGAAGGCTCCGGGAGGCATGGCGGCCAGGAGGTGCGAGTGGGCGCGGGCCGAGGGCCAGGCGTTCCCGGCCCATTCGGCGGTGAGGGCCTCCGGCGGACGCTTGCAGCAGGTGGGGTCGGGGCAGTTAGAGGTGGCGCGGGCGGTGGTCTCGCGCCCGCGGAACCACTTCACGTGCTGGTAGGGCACCCCAATGCTCAGCGAGAACTCACCGGAGGCTGAGCGCTCGGTGCGGGCCGTGCACCAGTAGGTCCCGGATGGAGTGTCGGTGTACTGGCTGTAGGCGCTGAACTTGTCCGGCACGTCGAACACGGCGCGTGAGGTCCAGGCCTTGCAGGACGGCTGGCCCTCGATGGCGCCCGTGTGGTCCTGCGGGAAGTTCACGCCGTCGTTCTCGTAGGCCTTGTAGATGATGCCGCTCTGGTGCGTCTTCTGGAAATGCGTGGTGATGCCCAGGTGTTTGGTGGCGAGATTGGTGAAACGGTGGGCAGCGGTCTCATAGGAAACGGCGAAGGCGTCGCGGATGTCCTCCACGGCGATTTCCTTGGCGGCTTTGGCTTTTTGCAAAATTCCACCGTTGCCTGCTCGGGCAGGAGCAGGGCGGCGGCGAAATAGTTGGTTGCCACCCGCTGGGCCAGGAAATCGCCGTAGTTGCGGGGCGTTTCATGGCCCAGAACGTAGTGGCCCAGTGCCTGGAGCAGGACCGAGCGCGGATCGTGGTCCTGCCGCTGGCTCTGCGTCAGGTAAATTTTGCGGTTCTTCAAATCGGTCACCGAGCGCGTGGAATGGGGCAGGTCGCTGACGTGGTGCAGGGTGAAACCAAGGTGCGCGGCGATGTCGGCAATGACGTGCTGGCTCAGCGGACCGGTGGTGTAGCCCACCTCCTTGAGGACCTTCTGCGCTTCGGCTTCATACTCCGGAAAGTAGTTGCCGCGCTCCCGCATCATCGCCCGCAGTTCCCCGTTCGCGCGGCGCGCTTCCTCCGGGGTTGCCACCTGCTCATTCATCTTGCGCTCGAGCTCCTGCAACAGGCCCACCTGGGCTTCCAGAACATCCAGCGGCAGCCGCGAACTGATGCGGATTTTGGGCAGGTTCAGGGATTCATAAAGGGGACCGCGCTGGTACCGTTCCAGCTCGATTTCCAACGCCGCGCGGCGGCTCGGGGGCTCCGCTCCGAGCAGCTGGTCGATGCTCACGCCAAGGGCGCCGGCAAGGTGCTGGAGCAGGCTGAGTTTGGGTTCGCGCTTGCCGTTCTCGATCAGGCTCAGCTGGCTGGGCGCGGTCCCGACGGCGGCGCTCAGGTCATCGAGCGTCAGCCCGGCCTGTTTGCGCAGATGGCGGACGCGGCGGCCCAGCGAGATGACGTCAAGGTCAGTCGTGGCGGCGGAGGATGGCTGGGAAACGTCCCTGTTCCAGCTTGAAGGCGACATTTCTGCAGAATACGCGAAGAACTGCATTTCTTTCCAGTCTTTTTCTCTAGAAAGGGGGTTGAAAGTGCTGAAAAGTAGTTCACACGGAAAGAACACCGCACCGGAAAGCCGGTGGGAACCTCAACGACGCGGTTCCCACCCACCACTTCCGGAGCTCAATCAAGGAGATCAACGATGACTGCAGCATTTGAGCCCACCTCGCAGACGCCCGAACAGCAGGCCGCCGCACTGGAGCTCGAGTGGGCCGCCAACCCGCGCTGGGAAGGTGTGACCCGTGACTACTCAGGTTCCGACGTCGTCCGCCTCCGCGGCCGTGTCTCCGAAGAGCACACCCTGGCCCGCCGCGGCGCCGAGAAGCTGTGGAAGCAGCTCACCGAAGAGCACAAGACCGGCGGCTACACCAACGCCCTGGGCGCCCTGACCGGCAACCAGGCAGTGCAGCAGGTCAAGGCCGGCCTGCGGGCCATCTACCTTTCCGGCTGGCAGGTCGCCGCGGACGCCAACAACTCGGGCCACACCTACCCGGACCAGTCCCTCTACCCGGCCAACTCGGTCCCCACCGTGGTCCGCCGCATCAACAACGCCCTGCTCCGCGCCGACCAGATCGAATTCGCCGAAGGCGTCCAGAGCGTCCAGGACTGGCTGGTCCCGATCGTCGCCGACGCCGAGGCCGGCTTCGGCGGGCCGCTGAACGCCTACGAGCTCATGAAGTCCATGATCCAGGCCGGCGCCTCCGGTGTTCACTGGGAGGACCAGCTCGCTTCGGAGAAGAAGTGCGGCCACCTCGGCGGCAAGGTCCTGATCCCCACCCAGCAGCACGTCCGCACCCTGAACGCAGCCCGACTGGCCGCTGACGTCGCCGGCACCCCCACCGTCGTCATCGCCCGCACCGACGCCGAGGCAGCCACCCTCATCACCTCCGACGTCGACGAGCGCGACCGCGAGTTCATCACCGGTGAGCGCACCGCGGAGGGCTTCTACAAGGTCCGCAACGGCATCGAACCCTGCATCGCCCGCGCCAAGGCCTACGCCCCCTACTCGGACCTGATCTGGATGGAGACCGGCACCCCGGACCTGGAACTGGCCCGCAAGTTCGCCGAAGCCGTGAAGGCAGAGTTCCCGGACCAGATGCTCTCCTACAACTGCTCACCCTCGTTCAACTGGCGCAAGCACCTGGACGACGCCACGATCGCGAAGTTCCAGCGCGAACTCGGCGCCATGGGCTTCACGTTCCAGTTCATCACCCTGGCCGGCTTCCACGCCCTGAACTACTCGATGTTCGACCTCGCCCACGGCTATGCCCGCGAAGGCATGAGCGCCTACGTCGAACTCCAGGAAAAGGAATTCGCCTCCGAATCCCGCGGCTACACCGCAACCAAGCACCAGCGCGAAGTCGGCACCGGCTACTTCGACACCATCTCCACCGCGCTCAACCCGAACGCGTCCACCCTCGCCCTCGTGGGATCCACCGAAGAGGGCCAGTTCCACTAACTTCCAACCCTCGACGGCGGCGGTGGTTGAGCTTGTCGAAACCCCGGACTTCGGACCGGCATCGCTCTGCCTGCTATTCCCCACGTCCGGCCTTGCTCGTAGAACTCGCCGAGGCCGGACGCAGGGCCCCTTTTACGCAGGCTGCCGCGACACCGGCTCCTCGGCCTCGTGCCTCAGTCGCCACCCTGCCGCCAACCGCCGTCGAACTTCCCTTTCGTCTTTAAGGAGACTGAAATGAACAGCTTTACTGACAGCTTTACGATCAACGGAATCACACTCACTGCGCAGCCGATTTGCCGGCAAAGCGAGGTTCTCACTCCCGACGCTTTGGAGTTCATCGGCAAGTGCATCGGGCTACTGCTGAGCGGCGCAAGGAACTGCTGCAGGCCCGGCGGGCCCGCCGGGCCGAGATCGCTGCCGGCGCGGATCCTCGCTTCCTGCGGGAGACCGAGCACATCCGCAACGACCCGTCCTGGCGGGTCGCTCCCCCGGCCCCCGGCCTGGAGGACCGCCGGGTGGAAATCACCGGTCCGGTGGACAAGAAGATGACCATCAACGCCCTGAACTCCGGCGCCAAGGTCTGGCTCGCGGACATGGAGGACTCCTCCACCCCCACCTGGCGCAACGTCATCAAGGGCCAGCTGAACCTCACCGACGCCTGGAACGCCGGATCGACTTCACCACCGAGGAAGGCAAGGAATACAAGCTCCGCCCCGCCGGCGACCTGCCCACCATTGTGGTCCGCCCCCGCGGCTGGCACCTGCCCGAAAAGCACATGCTCATCGACGGCGAACCCGTCGCCGGCGGCATCGTTGACTTCGGCCTGTTCTTCTTCCACAACGCCCGCCGCCTCCTGGCCCAGGGCAAGCCCGTACTTCTACCTGCCGAAAATCGAAAACCACCTCGAGGCCCGGCTCTGGAACGACATCTTCATCCTCGCCCAGGACCTGCTCGGCATCAACCAGGGCACCATCCGCGCCACGGTGCTGATCGAGACCATCACCGCCGCGTTCGAAATGGAGGAAATCCTCTACGAACTGCGTGACCACGCCGCAGGCCTGAACGCCGGCCGCTGGGACTACATCTTCTCCATCATCAAGAACTTCCGCACCCGCGGCCCCCGGTTTGTCCTCCCGGACCGCGGCCAGGTGACCATGACCGCCCCCTTCATGCGCGCCTACACCGAACAGCTCGTCCGGGCCTGCCACAAGCGCGGCGCCATGGCCATCGGCGGCATGGCCGCAGCCGTGCCCAACCGCAAGGATCCGGAAGCGAACGCCAACGCCTTCGGCAAGGTCCGCGCGGACAAGACGCGCGAAGCCAACGACGGCTTCGACGGCTCCTGGGTGGCCCACCCCGACCTTGTGCCCGTCGCCCGAGAGGTGTTCGACAGCATCCTCGGCGAGAAGCCCAACCAGCTCGGCAAGCTCCGCGAGGATGTCACCCCGGACGACCGTGCCCTGATCAACATCGCCTCACTGCACGGCACCATCACCGAACAGGGCATCCGGAACAACATCGAAGTCGGGATCCGCTACATCGAATCCTGGCTCCGCGGCAACGGCGCAGTGGCCATCCACAACCTCATGGAAGACGCCGCCACCGCCGAAATCTCCCGTTCCCAGCTCTGGCAGTGGATCTACGCCCGGGCCATCACCGACCATGGCGAGATCATCACCCACCACTGGGTCGAAGAGCTCCTGGACGAGGAGTTCGCCCGGCTGGAGCGCTTCGACGGCGACCGCTTCGAAGACGCCCGCGACATCTTCGAGGAAGTCACCCTCGCCCAGGACTTCCCGTCTTTCCTCACCCTGCCCGCCTATGCGCGGTACCTGACCGAGGCCCGCGAGAAAGCCACGGTCGAGGAACTCGCCGCCGCCTGACAAGTTTCCGTCCGCCGGGCCGGCACGCTCTATCGCAACAGGCACCTCCGAAATCCGGAGGGCCGGCCCGGCGGCGGGACATGCCTTGGCACGTCAGCGTCCCTTGGGCACCTTCCGCACTGAGAGGGTAGTACCGGCGAAGAACGTCAGCACGGAGGCCAGGATGACCAGCAGCGCGGGCGTCCAGGAACCCGAGGCATCGTGGACGAAGCCCACCAGGGGCGGCGCCACGGCGGCGAGGGCGTAGCCCAGGCCCTGGACCGTGGCGGACATCTTGCCCGCGGAAGCCTGGTCGCGTGCCAGCCGGATGATGGCGATGAAGATGACCGTGATGCCGCCGCCCTGGGCGACGCCGCCGAAGACGGACCAGAGCCACCAGAGCTGCGGCGCCAGCAGCAGCCCCACCGGAACGGTCAGCCACAGCGCACCCACGGTGACCGCAACCGCCGTCGGGCCCCAGTACTTGGCGGCAAACGGGACACCCAGCCCGCCCACGATGGCGAGGATCTGGAAGATGGAGGAAGCTGCGCCGGCCTCGGCCACGGACATGCCGAGCTCGTCGTGCAGGTAGCTGGGCAACCATGCGGTGACGCCGTAGTAGGAGAAGGCCTGGCCGCCAAACCCGGCCGTCAGTCCGGCAGTTATCCAGCCCAGACCGGTGACGGGGGGCCGCTTGGTGTCAGCGCCGTCCCCGCCGGAAACCAGGAAGGCGTTGCGGGGCCCCACCGCCAGGTCCAGACGACGATCGCCGCCACGGCCAGGACGGCCACCGAGCCCAGGGCGAACCGCCACCCGGCCAGGTCCGCGAGCGGCGCCGTCACCACGGACGTCAGGAACGAGCCGATGTTCAGCGCCGCGGTGTAGATCCCCATCGCCGTTCCCTGCCGGGCCGGGGCAAAGTCCCGCCGGATGATGAGGGGTGCCGCGATGTTGCCCATGGTGATGGCGGCGCCGATCAGCACTGTTCCCACCACCACCAGCGCCGGGCCGCCGGACGAGCGGACCAGGACGCCTGCCAGGACCCCGAGGATGGTCAGGGTCACCGCGAATTCGGCGCCGAACTTCCTCGCCGCGAGGGAGGCCAGCGGCGCGGCCAGCGAAAAGCAGAGGACGGGGATGCTGGTCAGGAGCCCAAGCATCACCGGTGAAAACGAAAGCTCCGCCTGCATCAGCCCGACCACCGGGGCGACCGCCACGAACGGGCCCCGCAGATTCAGGGCCAGCAGGCCGATACAGGCGAGCAGGATCCAGCTGGCGGGGAGGCGGGCGAGGGACCGGCCGCTCATGCGGCGGCGTGCTGGTTAACCGGGGGTTTCATCACTCCCATTGCTATCACGCCCCACCCGCGCGCCGTTTCCGCCGTTCCGGAGGGCGCCCTGCCATACGATGAACATCACGCCAGGAACTCCGGGATTAAGGACACCTCCATGCAGCACCGCCTTGCCATTCTTGACGACTACCAGGACGTGGCGCACGGCTTCGCGGACTGGGCAGCGCTCGAAGCCGAGGGAGTCAAGGTCACCACGTTCCGGGAACCCTTTGCGTCGCGGGACGCCCTGGTCTCGGCGCTGGCCGACGTCAGCATCGTGATCGCCATGCGTGAGCGGACGGCCTTCCCGCGCGAGGTGTTCGAGAAGCTCCCGGCACTGCAGCTCCTGGTGACCACGGGGATGGCCAACGCGTCCATTGACGTTGCCGCCGCCACGGACCACGGGGTAACGGTCTGCGGCACGCCCGGCTCGCCCACGGCCGCCCCCGAACTGACCTGGGCCCTGCTGCTCGCCGCCGCGCGGCACCTGCCGGCGGAGGAGAACTCGCTGCGCGCCGGAACCTGGCAGTCAACGGTGGGATTTGAGCTGGCCGGCAAGACCTTGGGCATTGTGGGCCTGGGGAAGATCGGGCGCCGGGTGGCCGGGTACGGGCGGGCGTTCGGAATGGACATCGTGGCGTGGAGCCAGAACCTCACTGCCGGGGCGGCGGAAGAGGCCGGGGCGCGGCTGGTGTCCAAGGAAGAGCTGTTCCGGGCCTCCGACGTGGTGACGCTCCACCTGCGGTTGTCCCCGCGCTCCGAGAACACGGTGGGGGAGGCGGAACTGCGGCTGCTGGGCCCGGAGGGGATCCTGGTGAACACCGCCCGGGGTCCGCTGGTGAACCAGGATGCATTGATCCGGGCGCTCAGCCAGGGGTGGATCCGCGGCGCCGCGCTGGATGTGTTCGACGAGGAACCGCTGCCCGCCGGGCATCCGCTCCTGGCCGCCCCCAATACCGTCCTCTCGCCGCACCTTGGCTACGTGACGCAGGAGAGCTACCGGGAGTTTTACGGCGGGGCGTTCGAGGACGTGACGGCGTGGCTGGCCGGTTCCCCCATCCGCACCATCAGCGGCTGACGCCGAAGTACCGCGGACGACGGCGGCCGGGCGGCTTCCCGGAAAGGGAACCGGCCCGGCCGCCGTCGTCTAGAGCGCCTTAGCGCAACTCGATCTCCAGTGCCTGGAAGTCGTCGGCCGCGTGCCGGCCCACCAGGATCCGGAACGTTCCGGGCTCAAACTGCCAGCCGCCGTCGTAATGCGCGAAGGAGCGGGCGGGGATCCGCACCTCGACGCTGTCGGTGCCGCCGGGGGCCAGGTGGGCTCCGGCGTATCCTGCCAGCCAGCGGACGGGCCGCTCGACGGCGGACTCCGCACGCTCCAGGTACACCTGGACCACTTCGCGGCCGGAGCGGCTGCCGGTGTTGCGGACGGGAACGTGGACCACCACGTCGTTGCCGGCGGTGACGGACTGCGGGGCATGCGGGGCGGACAGCTCGAACGTGGTGTAGCCCAGGCCGTAGCCGAACGGCAGGGCCGGAGCCGCGCCGCCTTCAGCCTGCTGCTTCAGCCAGGCCCGGTAGCCCACGTGGATGCCCTCGGAGTACACCACCTTGCCGTCCACGGGCGCGGTATTGAGCACCGGAACGTCCCCGAGCGCGGCCGGCCAGGTGGTGGGCAGGCGTCCGCCCGGCTCCTCCTGACCCAGCAGGATGTCCGCGATGGCCCGGCCGAACTCCTGGCCGCCGAACCAGCCGAGCAGGACCGCTCCCACCTTGTCGAGCCAGGGCATCAGCACGGGCGAACCGGAGTTCACCACCACGACGGTGCGGGGGTTGACGGCGGCCACGGCCTCCACCAGCTGGTCCTGGTAGCCGGGCAGGTCCAGGTCCTTGCGGTCGAAGCCTTCGGACTCGATGGCGGCGCTGGTGCCTACCACCACCACGGCCACGTCCGCAGCCTTCGCGGCTTCCACCGCTGCCTCGATCTCGGCCTGCGGGTCCTCAACCACGGTTTCCTCGCCCAGCAGGATGGCGGTGAAGGGGATGACCTGCTGCTTGGGCAGCTCGTAGACGGCCTCGATCCGGACCCGCTCGCCTGCTGCGGTTTCGACGGCGTGGACCGTCTTGGGCGGGTCGAAGAGGGCGGCGCCGAGGACGTCGGTGTCGTCCTCGATCTCGCCGTTGAACACTTCGTCTCCCTTGAGCGAGAGCCGGATCCGTCCCACGGTGCCGACGCCGAGGTGGTGGATGCCCGCCGTCGGGGCCGTCCAGTCCGCTTCCATTCGGATGGCCGCAGACCCTTCCGGGATCCCGACGCCGAACCAGATCAGGTGCGATGCCAGCCGGTCCTCACCCGAAATGTCCGCGCCGTCCGCGTCCAGGAAGGTCACCCGCATGCCGGGGACATTGGAGACCGGGTTGTGCAGCGAGGTGCGCGGGAAGGCCTGCAGGCCCTCGGCCACCTTGGCGCCGCGGGTGTAACTGACGCTGACGCCGGACGGCAGCGCGTCTCGGAGTCCGTCCAGCGGCGAGACGGTGTACTTGGGCATGACGGTGGCGCTGCCGCCACCCTGGGTCCGGGCCTCCTCGGCGTTGTGGCCGCTGACCGCGATGCTCGTCAATGCCGACGGGTCGAGGGGCAGCAGGCCGTCCTTGTTGCGGACCAGCACGGCGCCGCGGACTGCCACTTCACGTGCGACGGCGGCGGCATTGAGTTGTTCCGGAAGCTCGGTCACCGCCGGGGCGACGGAGTCCAGCGAACCGACGCGGGCGGCCAGGCGGAGGATGCGGATGACCTTTTCGAGGATGGCGGCCCGGCTGACCCGGCCGTCCTCAACGGCTGCCAGCAGCTTGGGGCCCCAGTGGCCTACGGGCCCGGGCATCTCCAGGTCCTGGTGGGCGTTGGCCGACTCCACCGAGCGGACACCGGTCCAGTCTGAAACAACCACGCCGTCGAAGCCCCATTCGGTGGACAGGGGGGTCTTGAGCAGCTCGTTTTCGCTGGCCGTGGTGCCGTTGATGGAGTTGTAGGAGCTCATCACCAGCCAGGCACGCGCCTCGGTGATGGCGTCCTCGAAGGCGGCCAGGTACAGCTCGCGGAGGGGGCGCTCATCCACCACGGAGTCGGACGTGAAACGCTCGGTTTCGGACTCGTTGGCGAGGTAGTGCTTGGGGGTCGCACCGACGCCCATCGACTGGACGCCGGCCACGTAGCCCGCCGCCAGCGTGGCGGTGAGGCGCGGGTCCTCGCTCATGCATTCGAAGTGCCGGCCGCCCAGCGGGGAGCGGTGCAGGTTGATGGTGGGGCCGAGGACCGCATGGACGCCCTTGCGGCGGGCCTCCTGGCCGAGGACCTGGCCGTAGCGGTGCGCCGTTTCCACGCTCCAGGTTGCGGACAGGGCGGACGACGACGGCAGCGAGACCGAGTCATGGCGTTCATCGAAGTCCTCGCCGCGGACGCCCGACGGACCATCCGAGAGGACAACCCGGGAGAGCCCGATCGAGGGCAGCGCGTGGGTGGCCCACACGTCCGCGCCCGTGAGGAGCTGGATCTGCTGTTCCAGGGAAAGGCCTTCGGCCAGCTCCCGGATACGGGCTTCTGCGTCCGGGGACCCGGCGGCGGGTGCCGTCACGGCCTGGGAAAGGGTGGGATTCATTTACTTGACTCCTTTGATGCGGGTAACGAGGACGGCGCCGATGATGCCGACGACGGCCCCGCCAATGAAGAGGGCGGGGTAGCCGCCGAGGGTGATAACCGGGAATGCCAGTGCGGGGACAAGCGACTGGGGCAGAGCCTGGGCAATGTTGAAAACACCGAACGTCTTGGCGTTTTCGGTCTGGCTGCCGGGCAGCAGGTCGGTAATGAGGGCGACGTCAACAGCGCCGAAGCAGCCCAGGCCCAGGCCGGCGATGGCCTGTCCCACCAGGACCTGGTCCGTGGTGGTGCTGGTGGCGATGACCACCAGGCCGGCCATCATGATGATGGCGGAGGCGATGACCATGCCTTTGCGCTTGCCGATCTTGTCGCTGATCCAGCCGCCGGCGAGGCTGGTGACGACCGTTCCCAGGGAGCTGACGAGGGTGGCCTGGAAGACCAGCGACGCCACTTCGGTTTCGGCAACGCGGAGGTGGTCGGCGAAGAAGTACGGCAGGTAGAGCAGCCCGGCGCAGTAGCCGATGTAGACCAGGAACTTGGTGAACCAGGCCCAGCCCAGGCCGGGATAGGTGCGCGGGTTGAAGTAGAAGGATCCCGCGATCTCCTTGAGATTCAGCGGTGCCGGCTTTTCGGTGAGGACACGGTCCTTGAAGGTAAAGGCGAAGGCAAGGGCAATGACTGTTCCCACAGCTCCCGGGACCACCGCCATCTGGAAGGCGTTGTCGAAGAGCTGGGCGAAGTACGCAGCTGCCACCAGGCCGATGGGCAGGGTCATCCCAATGAGGCCGGACAGGCGACCGCGCTCGGCCGGCGCCGCCTGGTCCGGAAGGGTGGCCACCAGCGCGGCCAGCGCAGCGTTGAAGCTCAGCTGGGCGAGGACCCAGGCCACCAGCACGCCGGCGACGTCGGTGGCGGACCCGAGCAGGACCAGCGACCCCATGCCCACGATGGAGCCGCTGACAATCCACGGCTTGCGCATGCCAAAGCGGGAGGTGGTCCGGTCGCTCAGCCGTCCGAAGAAGGGGTTGGCCAGCAGCGCGATCAGGCGCCGACGCCGGCAACGAGGCTGAGGGCCCCGGCCCGGGTTTCCGGCGTGGTGATTTCCGAAACCTTGATGGCCAGCACCACCAGGGCCGGGGCCAGGACGGCCATCCACAGGCCTGCGCTGGCGATGGGCATGCCAATGACGTAGGCGCGGGGTGTTTTGACGGGGCTTCCCGGAGCGGGAACGGATGAAGTTGTAGTGCTGGACGGGGTTGCGGGCACTGTCAGCCCTGCGGAATCCCCGGTGTTGGTCGTGACGGCCACGGTGCCTCCTGACAGAAATTGACCCTCCGTTGGGTCCTGCAGAAAATGGTACCCACAAAAACCGAGTCTGACTAGGCTTTCGCGCCGAAGCGTGAAATACACTGTCCTGGTGCCTTCATCAAAGCCGCGCGGACAGTACGCCAAGGGAGCCGAACGCCGCGAGCAGATCATCCAGACAGCAACCGACGTTTTTGCAACAGAAGGCTTCGAAGGCACGGCCCTGAAGCGCGTGGCTGAACTGGTGGGCGTGAAGGAAGCCACGCTCTTCCACTACTTCCGTGGCAAGCAGGAGCTCCTGACCGCCGTCCTGGCCGAGCGCGACAGGCGGAGCATGGCGGCCATGGATACAGACGCCGGGCTGCCGCTGATGGTGCGCTCCGCAGAGCGCAACCGGGCGGAACCGGGCCTGACAACGCTGTACGCGGTTGCCTCCGCCACCGCGAACGACCCCGGGCATGACTCCCATGGCTACTTCAAGGACCGGTTCGCGGAAGTGGTGGACGTCCTGACAGTGGACATTGAGCGGCGCCAGTCCGACGGCCAGGCCCGCACGGACCTGCCGGCAAGGGACCTTGCCCGGCTGGTCGTCGCCATCTCGGACGGCCTGCAGCTGCAGTGGCTCTACGACAAGGAAGTGGACGTGGCAGACGGCCTGTCACAGTTCATCGACGTGCTGATGGCGCCCTAGCAGCGCTCACCCTGCCGCGGCTGTTCCCGCCAGTGTTGCCTCGATGACCGCCGGCGAGAGAACGTACTGGGTGACCATGCGGCTGGCACCCAGTATTGCCGCCTGGTCCCCGGCGATGGAGACGGCGATCCGCAAATGCGAGGTGGCCAGTGGCTGCGACCGCCGGTACACCACTTCCCGGATGCCGGCCACCAGGTGTTCGCCGGACACACCGATGCTGCCGCCCACCACAATCACGGACGGATTGAGGAGGTTCACCACGGTGGCCAGCACCTCGCCGATATCCCGGCCTGCCTGGCGCAGGGCCTGGATGGCCTGGAGGTTTCCGTCCGAGGCGAGCCGAAGGACATCAGAGCCCTTTGCCGCGTCCAGCCCCTGTTCCCGCAAAGCGCGGGCGATGGCGGGACCTGACGCCAGGGCTTCGAGGCAGCCGTAATTCCCGCACGCGCACTGCACGTCCGCGCCCCTCGCCAGCTGGACATGCCCCAGGTCTCCGGCTGTGCCGTTGGCGCCGCGCTGCAGTTCGCCGCTGCTGATGATGCCGGAACCGATGCCGGTGGCCACCTTCACGAAAAAGAAGTTGCCGTGCTCCGGCCAATGGGCGGTCCGCTCCCCCAGGGCCATGATGTTCACATCATTGTCCACCAGCACGGGGACGCGGAGGGACTGCTGCACGTAGCCAACCACGTCGAAGCCGTCCCAGCCGGGCATGATGGGAGGCTTCACCGGCTTTCCGGAGTCGTGCTCCACCGGGCCGGGCAGGCCGATGCCCACGCCTGCCAGCTCGCCGGCCTTCCGCCCCGCCGTGGCGAGCAGTTTCCTGCCCTGTGCCACCACCTGGTCCAGTACCGCTTCCGGGCCGTCCGACACCTGCCGGGCCAGCCGTTGTTCGGCCAGGATCTTCCCGCCCAGGTCGGTGACGGCCACGATCACGTGGCTTGCCCCGACGTCGACGGCCAGGACCACCCGCGACGAGGGGTTGAAGGCAAAGCGCGACGGCGGCCTGCCGCCACTGGAGGTGGCCTCACCGGCGGGCCCCACCAGGCCGGACAGCATCAGCGCTTCGATCCGCGAGGCCACGGTGGAACGCGCGAGGCCGGTGCTTCCGGCCAGCTCGGCCCTAGTGCGCGCCTTCCCGTCCCGCAAAAGCTGGAAAAGGTCTCCGGCCCGCCCCTGGGACGCCGGGTACTCGAGGAGGGAAGCTCCTTCTCCGTGGCTTTTGGTCATCAACCATAGATAACACGGGGACTTCTTCCTGTCACTTCAACAACTTTTGCTTGACGTCCGTCAAAAGTCCTTCTAGCTTTGCACTAGACCGCCAGGCCACTTTTTATGCCGATGCCCGCCACCGAAGCCAGGAGCACCATGTCCTACGCACTTCAGCTGTACACCGTCCGCGACGCAATCTCGAGGGACCTGCCGGGCACCATCAGGAGGGTTGCCGAGATCGGTTTCTCCCAGGTGGAGCCCTACAACTTCGTTGCCACCGCCAAGGAACTGGGCGCCGCGCTGAGGGAAAACGGGCTCACCGCGCCTTCCGGCCACGCCCCGTTGCTCAGCCAGGACCAGGACGGGATCTTCGCCGCGGCCAGGGAACTGGGCATCCGGACGGTCATCGAACCCTACATTCCGGCGGAGCGGTGGCAGGATGCCGAAGCCATCAAGGCCACGGCCGCCGCGCTCAACGCCGCGGCCCGGAAAGGCGCGGAATATGGTGTCCGGGTGGGCTACCACAACCACGCCTGGGAGCTGGAGTCCATCATCGACGGCAGGACCGCACTGGAATACTTCACGGAACTGCTCGATCCGGAACTCGTCCTGGAGGTGGACACCTACTGGGTGGCGGTCGGCGGCCAGGACCCGGTGGACATCCTTGCCAGGCTCGGCGACCGGGTGAAGTTCATCCACATCAAGGACGGCCCCCTCACCGCCGACACCAAGGCCCAGCAGCCCGCCGGGCAGGGGAAAGTCCCGGTCATGGACGTGATCGCCGCGGCACAGTCCCTGGAGGTGGGCGTGGTGGAGTTCGACGACTACGCCGGCGATATCTTCGAGGGCATCACCGAAAGCCTGTCCTTCCTGACCGCTTCCGGCGAAGGGATCAAGGCATGAGCAGCCCCGCAGCCTCTTCCCGCCGGGGTCCGGTGGGTGTCGGCGTCATCGGCGCCGGCAACATCAGCAAGCAGTACCTGGACAACCTCACGGTTTTCCCCGACCTGAAAGTCCACGTCATCGCGGACCTGTTCGAGGAGGCCGCGGAAGCCCGGGCCGCCGAATACGGGATCCCCGAGTGGGGCGGCGTGGAGAAGGCGCTGAACCACCCCGACGTCGAAATCATCGTCAACCTCACCATCCCGGCGGCCCACGTCGAGGTGGCAACGGCAGCCGTGAACGCGGGCAAGCACGTCTGGACCGAAAAGCCCATCAGCCTGGACCGGGAATCCGGGCTGGGCCTGCTCAAGGCCGCCGACGCTGCCGGGATCCGGCTCGGCTGCGCACCGGACACATTCCTGGGCGCCGGCCTGCAGACCGCCCTCCGGCTCATCCAGCACGGCGACATCGGCACGCCGCTGACCGCGATGACCACGTTCCAGACCCCGGGCCCGGAATCATGGCACCCCAACCCGGCCTTCCTCTTCCAGTCCGGGGCAGGCCCGCTGTTCGATATGGGCCCCTACTACCTCACCACGCTGGTCCAGGCCTTCGGCTCCATCCGCAAGGTTGCCGCCGTCGGCTCCAAGGCCAAGGAGGTCCGCGTCATCGGCTCCGGCCCCAAAGCCGGCGAGGAGTTCACCGTGGAAGTGCCTACCCACGTCTCGGCCATAGCCCAGTTCGAATCCGGCGCCTCCTCGCACAGCGTCTTCTCCTTCGAGTCCCCCCGGGTCCGGATGGGCTTCGTTGAAATCACCGGCACAGAGGCCACCATCTCCCTGCCGGACCCCAACAACTTCGACGGCGACATCAGGCTCTGGCGCGCCGGAGACGAGGACTGGACCACCATCCCGGCCACCGGCCCGGCCAACGGCCGCGGCATGGGGGTCCTGGACTTGGCCCGCTCCCTCCGCGCCGGTGTCCCCCACCGCGCCACCGGCCAGCTGGCCTACCACGTGCTGGACAGCATGGTCTCCATCTCCGAGTCCATCGAATCCGGGACCTTCGTCGACGTCGAAAGCTCCGCCCCGGCCTCCGCTCCCCTGCCCGAAGACTGGGCACCGGAGACCTTGACCCTTGGCGGCACCGCATGAGCCGGGCATCAGGGACCATGAATCCGGGCGCCAAGGGAACAGGCACCAACGGTCCGGGCGCCAGGGGTCCGCTGGGCGTCGCCGCCATCGGTTATGCGTTCATGGGGAAGGCCCACTCGAACGCATGGCGGAACGTTGCCAGCTTCTTCGACGTCCCGGCGATCGAGCAGAAGGTCCTGGTAGGCCGGGATGCAGGGCAGGTTGCCGACGCCGCAGCGAAGTACGGCTGGGCAGAATCCGCCACGGACTGGCGCGAGGTGATTGCCCGGGACGACATCCACATCGTTGACATCTGCGCCCCGGGCTGGATGCACGCAGAGATCGCCATCGCCGCGCTCGAGGCGGGCAAGCACGTCCTGGTGGAAAAGCCCCTGGCCAACACCCTCGCCGAAGCCGAGGCCATGAACGCCGCCGCGGCAGCCGCCCGCACCCGGGGTGTCCAGTCGATGGTCGGCTTCAACTACCGCCGCGTGCCCGCCCTGGCCCTGGCCAGGGAACTCATCGCCGAAGGCCGGGTGGGAACGGTCCGGCACGTCCGCGCGGCCTACCTGCAGGACTGGCTTGCCGACGAGCAGGCACCCATGACCTGGCGGCTCCGCAAAGAGACCGCAGGGTCCGGGGCCCTCGGGGACATCGCCTCCCACGCGGTGGACCAGGTCCTGTTCCTCCTCGGCGGCCAGGTCACCGAGGTCACCGGCCGGCTTCAGACCTTCGTAAACCGCCGCCCCGGCCCGGACGGCCCCGAGGACGTGACGGTCGACGACGCCGCCTGGGCCACACTGACCCTCGCCTCCGGAGCCATCGCCTCGGTCGAGACCTCCCGGGTGGCCACGGGACAGAAGAACAGCCTGAGACTCGAGATCTACGGGGACAAGGGCAGCATCCACTTCGACCTGGAAAACCTGAACGAACTCGGCTTCCAGGACGCCACCGCCCCGGCCCGCGAACAAGGCCTCCGGCGGATCCTGGTCACCGAACCGGACCATCCCTACCTGGACGCGTGGTGGCCGCAGGGCCACATCATCGGCTGGGAACACACCTTCACCCACCAGATCCGCGATTTCCTCACCGCCATCCAGGCTGGAAGCCAGCCCTCGCCGTCGTTCGAGGAGGGACTGAACGTCCAGTACATCCTCAACGCCGTGGAGGAATCCGCCGCCACGAAGAGTGCACTCGTCCATGTTGCCGACAGAACCTCCAAAGGAGCCTGACATGCCCCGCCCGTTCACCCTGTTCACCGGCCAGTGGGCCGACCTGCCCTTCGAGGAAGTCGCAAAACTCGCCTCCGGCTGGGGCTATGACGGCCTCGAGATCGCCGTCTCCGGCGACCACCTGGACGCCTGGCGCTGGGACGAACCCGGCTACGTCGAATCCAAGCTCGAGGTCCTGGACAAATACAACCTCAAGGTCTGGGCCATCTCCAACCACCTCACCGGCCAGGCCGTCTGCGATGACCCCATCGACTTCCGGCACCAAGGCATCGTCCGCTCCAAAGTCTGGGGCGACGGCGACCCCGAAGGCGTCCGCACCCGCGCCGCCGAGGAAATGAAACACACCGCCCGGCTCGCCAAAGCCCTCGGCGTGGACACCGTCGTCGGCTTCACCGGCTCCGCCATCTGGCAGTACGTGGCGATGTTCCCGCCCGTCCCGCAAAAAGTCATCGACGCCGGCTACCAGGACTTCGCCGACCGCTGGAACCCCATCCTGGACGTCTTCGACGAATGCGGCGTCCGCTTCGCCCACGAAGTCCACCCGTCCGAGATCGCCTACGACTACTGGACCACCGTCCGCACCCTCGAAGCGATCAACCACCGCGAAGCGTTCGGCCTGAACTGGGACCCGTCCCACATGATGTGGCAGGGCATCGACCCCGTCTCGTTCATCTGGGACTTCAAGGACCGGATCTACCACGTGGACTGCAAGGACACCAAGGTCCGCCAGACCGGCCGGAACACCGTCATGGGCTCCCACCTCGCCTGGGGCGACCCCCGGCGCGGCTGGGACTTCGTCTCCGCCGGCCGCGGCGACGTCCCATGGGAAGCATCCTTCCGCGCCCTCGCCGCAATCGGCTACAACGGCCCCATCAGCGTCGAATGGGAAGACGCCGGAATGGACCGCCTCCACGGCGCCCCCGAAGCCCTCGCCAACCTCAAAAAATTCGACTTCCCCGCCTCCACCGCATCCTTCGACGCCGCCTTCAGCAGCAAGGACTAGGCCGTGCCGAACCACAGCGGCGGCACCTCCGACGGCCGGCTCCGCTGGGGAATCCTCGGCACCGGCTTCATCGCCGACCTGCAGGTACGGGACCTCGTGGACAACGGGTTCGCGGTCCAGGCGGTGGGCTCCCGCTCCCTGGAAACGAGCCAGGCATTCGCCGCCCGGTTCGGCATTCCCACAGCCCACGGCAGCTACGTGGACCTGGCGGCCGACCCGGATGTCGACGTCGTGTACGTTGCCACTCCCCACGTGTTCCACCACGAAAACGCCCTGCTGGCGCTGAACGCGGGAAAGCATGTGCTGGTGGAGAAGGCCTTCACCATCAACGCCCGGCAGGCGCAGGAGATCGTGGACCTTGCCGCCGGGAAGGGCCTGGTTGCGCTGGAGGCGATGTGGACCCGTTTCCTGCCGCATATGGCACGGCTACGCGAGATCGTGGCCGGCGGGGTCCTTGGCGAGGTCCGCAAGGTGGTGGCAGGCCACAACCAGGACCTTCCCAAAGACCCCGCGCACCGGCTCAATGATCCTGCACTGGGCGGCGGCGCCCTCCTGGACCTGGGCGTCTATCCGGTGTCGTTTTCCTTCGACGTCTTCGGTGCCCCGCACCGGATACTTGCGAGCGCTGCGATGACCGCAACCGGGGTGGACCGGCAGACGGCGGCCATCTTTGAGTATGCGGACGGGCAGCAGGCCCTCGTGGACTGCGCGCTGGATACTGCGGGGAACAACCGGGCAGCCATCATCGGCACCGGCGGCTGGGTGGAGATCGAATCCGTTTGGTACAACCCCACCCCGTTCACCCGGTATGACGTATCGGGAAACATCCTGGAGCAGTTCAACGAGCCCGTGCAGGGCCGGGGCATGCAGTACCAGGCCGCGGAACTCGAACGGCTGGTCCGCGAAGGGCTGACCGCGGGCACCATGCTGCCGCCCGGCGAGAGCGTGGCCATCATGGCCGCCCTGGACGAGATCCGGCGCCAGATCGGGCTCACCTACGACGCCGACAGGCAGCCTTAGGATGGAGGGCACCCTTAGGATGGAGGGCACCATGAGCCACACCATCCGCAAAGCAACACCGGACGACGCCGGGGCGCTGGCCGCGCTGGCCGCCGTCACCTTCCCGCTGGCCTGCCCGCCGTCGTCGTCACCCGAAGACATCTCCGCCCACCTGGCCAACACGCTCACCGAGCGGCATTTCCGCGGCTACCTCGCCGACCCGGACGTCACCGTCCTGGTGCTGGACTCCGGCCACCGGCTCAACGGGTACAGCCTGCTGGTCAACCGCCCGGCTGCTGACCCGGACGTGGCCTCCGCGCTCACCCTGCTGCCGTCCGTAGAGGTCAGCAAGTGCTACGTGCACCCCGAGCACCACGGCCTGGGTGCCGCGGCCGAGCTGATGCACGCCAGCCTCCAGGCAGCCGCCGACGCCGGCGGCGCCGGGGCGTGGCTTGGCGTCAACAGCCAGAACGCCCGGGCCATCCGCTTCTATGAGAAGTCAGGGTTCCGCAAGGTGGGCACCAAGTCCTTCCAGCTGGGCAGGACCGTGGAACACGACTTCGTGCTGGAGCGTGAAGTCCCGTAGTTCCTCAGTAGCCTTCGGGCGGGTAAGCCAAGGGCGGGCGCGGAACCGGCAGCAGCTTTACGCCCGGCGGCAGCCCGTCGATGCTGCCCTCAGCCCCGCGGGCTTTGATGGTGATCCGGGACGTGTCCAGCAGCACGTTCTCGGCCCGGAACTCGCCCACGGATTCCGGCAGGATCGGTGACAAGTGCACCACACCACGGGTGTAGACGGGATCGAAGCGGAGCAGCACGCGGGCCAGCTGGACCGGCGCGGCCGCCGCCCAGGCCTGCGGCGAGCAGGCAGTGGGATAGGGCACCGGCCCGGGGAACTCGCCCCGGTCGAAGCCGCAGAAGAGCTCGGGCAGCCGGCCGTCGAAATGCTCGGCGGCGTCGAAGATCCCCTTGGCCACCCGCTTGGCTTCGTCCACAAAGCCGTAGCGCATCAGGCCGGTGGCCGCCAGGGCGGTGTCGTGGGGCCAGACGGAGCCGTTGTGGTAGCTAACGGGGTTGTAGGCCCCCATGTCGGAGGCCAGCGTCCGGATCCCCCAGCCGGTGAACATTTGCGGTGACATCAGGTGTTCGGCAACGGACGCCGCCTTGTCCTCGTCCACGATCCCGGTCCAGAGGCAGTGGCCCATGTTGGAGGTGCAGGCATCCACCTGGCGCTTGTCCTTGTCCAGCGCGACGGCGAAGTACCCCTTGTCAGGCAGCCAGAACTTCTCGTTGAAGGCAGATTTCAGTTCGGCTGCACGGTCCGCCCAGTGGTTCTCCAGCGCCACGTCGCCGTCCCAGCGGGCCAGCAGTGACCTGCCGATGTAGGCGGCGTAGACGTAGGCCTGGACTTCGCACAGGGCGATGGGGGCTTCGGCCATGGTGCCGTCGGCAAAGTTGATGCCGTCCCAGGAGTCCTTCCAGCCCTGGTTGACCAGGCCGTGGGCGTTGGGCCGGCAGTACTCCACAAACCCGTCGCCGTCCCGGTCGCCGTACTGTTCAATCCAGTCCAGTGCCCGGTCCGCGTGCGGCAGCAGCGGCCGGATCACGTCGCGGGAAAGCCCCCAGCGGCTCAGTTCGCCCAAAAGGGCAACGAAGAGCGGCGTGGCATCAGCCGTTCCGTAGTAGGCGGTACCGCCCAGGGACAGTCCGGCGGTGACGCCCAGCCTGACCTCGTGCGGGATGCGGCCGGGTTCCTCCTCGGAGTCCGGGTCAACCTTCTTCCCCTGGATCCCCGCCAGGGTCTGGAGCGTACCTGCGGCCAGGTGGGGGTTGACCAGCAGGCTCATGTAGGACGAGAGCAGGGAGTCCCGGCCGAACAAGGCCATGAACCACGGGGCGCCGGCGGCAACTGCCGCGCGTTCCGGATGGTGGGCGTCAAAGATGCGCAGCGCACCCAGGTCCCGCTGGCTCCGGTTCAGCAGTTCCTGCAGCTTGACGTCCTCGATGCTGAGCCGCGGTACGCCTTCTTCCCAGTCCAGGTGCCGGCGGACGCCCTCACGGTGGTGGGGCAACTGCCCGTCACGGAACGGTTTCTCGGGCGGCTGCCCGTTCACCAGCGGCACGACGATGATGCTGACGGCCCACTTGCCCCGGGCCGGGACGGTGGCACGGAAACGGAGCCCGTCCGTGCTGACGGCCGCGCCTTTGGCACTGACCACCGTTCCGCGCTGCTGGCCGTGCCGGCTGGCTTCGATGACGAGCCTGCCGTCCACCACCTCACGGGTCGCGTCGTCAACACCGCTGGTCCGGGCGCCCTTCACGTCGAAGAGGTCGGCCTGGTCCGCATCCACGAGGAGCTCGATATCGCATTCCACCGGTTCGGCGGCAAAGTTCTCCAGCGTGATGTCGTCCTGGAGTCCCGGCCCGATATGGCGGACCTGCCGGACCACCAAGGGGCTGTCAAACCGTCCCCCAGGCCAGGTTGCCCTGCCCACGAACGTTGCCTCGAAAGGATGCGGCCGCTGAGCCACCAGGGGTTCCCGCAGCGCCGTTGATGCGCAGGACCCAGCCGGAAATAATGCGGGTGTCCTGGAAGAACACGCCGTTCGCGCTGCCGTCGGGACTGATGTCACCGCTTCCGGACGAGATGCAGAACGACGAGCCTTCAAGGATGGTCACGGAACCGGAGTCGGAGACGGATGCCTCGTTGTCTTCGTTCCAGGCGGTCATGGACGGACTCCCTATCTCCAGCGGCGGGTGCTGCCGGGACCGGTTGCCCGCCCGCCCTTAACGATTCTGGTGCAGGCCCGCCGCATCCGGAACCCCCGACGGCGATCTGCCGCCAAGGAGTTCACCGAAGAGCCGCAAATGCTGCGCCACCATCCGGCCGGCACTGAACCGCTGTTCCACCGAGGCCCTGCAGCGGCCCCTGTCCAGCCCTGCGGCAGCCTCGACGAACCCGGCCAAGGTTTCCGTGCTGCCCAGGAAACCGGTCCTGCCGTGTTCCACAATCTCGGGCGCCGATCCTATCGAAGTGCCGATGACGGGGGTTCCGGTGGCCAGGGCCTCGATCATCACCAGGCCAAACGGCTCCGACCACTGGATCGGGTTGAGGAAGGCCACGGCTTCGCCCATCAGCCGGTACTTGGTTGCGTCGTCCACTTCCCCCACGAACTCTTCGTTGGTCCCAGGAGCGGTTCGATTTCCTGGCGGAAGTAGCGGATTTCGTCAGGCTCATGCATCTTGAGGGCAATCCGCAGGGGCAGCCCTGCCTGCCGGGCGATCATGATGGCTTCCAGCAGGCCCTTGTCCGGGCATGCCCTGCCCACGAAGCACAGGTAGCCGCCGCTGCCGCTTCCGACCGGAACGGCGGAGACGTCCATGCCGTGGTGGATGACCTGGGTGACCGGGACGTCCGGGGCATGGGATGACTGGTCGCGCGAGATGGCGATGATGGCGGTGTCCCTGGCCATGGCGCGGTAAAGGTCGACAGCCAGGGCATTGAGCGGGCCGTGGATGGTGGTCACCACGGGAATGTCCTTGGCCCGGCGGGCGTAGAGCGGCCCCGCCAGCGTGTGGTCGTGGATGATGTCCACGCCGCCCAGCCCCTCGTAGGCCCGGATCACATGGCTGAGTTCTGACATGGTGGAACCGAGCGCGTCGCGGAGCGCCGGCCTCATTCCCGGGACCAGCGGGACGGGGCAGGTGCTTTCCGCGGGTGCCGCCAGCAGCACCTCATGCCCGGCTGCCGTGAAGCCCCGGGCAAGGCTGTCCACAACCCTTTCAATTCCGCCGTAGGTGACCGGTGGAATGGGAATCCACGGTCCTGCAATAAGTCCAATCCGCATTCCTGGCCTCCAGGTGATGTGGCCGGGCTCCCCAGCTAACCAGACACGTGGCACCGCAGGGGGCATTGCAATCCATCCGGCGGTGTTTGGAAGAACAATGGCCTCTGCTTGACCTATATCAGACTATTGCCCAGGATCGGCCCGGCCACAAGACCCAGTGTGGGGTATCTAACACGCACCTTCCGGAATGGCTGCTCCAGCCGGGCGGTTGTTCACACCATGAAGATTGAGATCTGGTCAGATGTGGCCTGCCCGTGGTGTTTCATTGGCAAGCGCCGTTTCGAGGCCGCGCTGGCCGAGTTCCCCCATCGCGACGCGGTGGAGGTCACGTGGCGGAGCTACCAGCTGGACCCCACCCTTCCGGAGCACTATGACGGCACGGAGCTGGAGTACTTGAGCACGCGCAAGGGGATGCCGCCGCAGCAGGTTTCGCAGATGTTCGACCATGTCGCGCAGCAGGCCAGCGGCGAGGGCCTGGACTACCACTTCGACAAGGTGGTGGTGGCGAACAGTTTCATGGCGCACCGCCTGATCCACCTAGCCGCCGCCCACGGCCGGCAGGACGCTGCCAAGGAGCGCCTGCTCAGCGACCATTTCGAGCACGGCAAGGACATCGGCAGCCGGGAGTACCTGGCCTCGCTGGGCAAGGACCTGGGCATTCCCTCCGGCGAGCTCGAGGAACTGTTCACCACGGACAAATACGCCGACGATGTCCGCTCCGATGTTGAAGAGGCGCGGTCCCTGGGCATCAGCGGCGTCCCGTTCTTCGTCATCGACCGGAAGTTCGGACTTTCCGGGGCCCAGCCCGCAGCGACGTTCACTGCTGCGCTGGACCAGGCCTGGCAGGATGCCAATCCGCTGGTACTGGTGAACTCGGGCGAGGGCGACGCCTGCGGCCCCGACGGCTGCACGGTCTGAATTCGGGCACGTCCCGCAACTGGTTTACTGACACACAGCGGTAAAGTGTCTGTATGCCAAGGATTTCAGCGGCCAGCAACGCCGAGCAGCGGGCGGACACCCAGCGGCGCATCCTCACGGCCTTCGGTGAACTCCTCTTCTCGCACGGCCTTCCCGGCCTGACCATGACGGACGTGGCCCGGCACGCCGGTGTGGGCCGGACCGCCGTCTACAACTACTACGCGGACATCGAGGAACTGCTGATCTCGTACGCCCTGGACGAGACGGAGAAGTTCCTCACGGAGCTGCGCGAGGCCCTGGACCGGCTGGACAACCCGGTGGAGCGGCTCGCGCTGTACGTGCGCGCCCAGGTGGTGGACCTCAGCCGCCGCCACCTGCCTCCGGGACCCGCCATGGGCGCCGTGCTGTCGCCGTCGTCCTTTGCAAAACTTGCCGACCATGTGGGCGAGCTGAGCGTGCTGCTGCAGGGCATCCTGCGCGACGGAATGGACCAGGGCTACCTCCCGGTGGCGGACATCGGGCAGCAGGCGCAGCTGATCCTGGGGACGCTCTCCTCCAGTGCCGCCAGGGGCAGCGACGAGCCGGCTGAGCTGGAAGCGCGCGTGGCCAGGACTGTGCGGTTCATCCAGCTGGGCGCCGGGGCAAGGTTCGACGACGAGGGCCACCCCGTGCGGATCGCCCAGCTTCCCGCCGTGGCGGGCTAACTTTCAGGAGCGGTGCTTCAGGACGCCGGCACTTCAGGACACCGGCGCCGCGGACGGCATGACCGGCCACCTGTCGTCATCCGCAACACGGCGGCTTTCCCGCGGACAGCTGAGCGTGCCGGGTGTCTGGTCCACGAGGTCGGGCGGTGCCAGGGCCCGGTAATCCTGGGAAAGGATCACATCCACGCTGCCGTCTGTCCTGCCGTCCTGGAAGTAGTCCGAACCCGGCAGGTTCCGCTGCACGCTGAAGGCGGCCGATTGTCCGGCTGCACCCGAGATCACGGCCGCCACGCCCCGGTAGCCTGCATCGATGTTGCCCACGTCCGCCACCACGAACTTGCGCGCCAGGAACTCGTCCGCCACGGACCGGGCAAGGCCCGGCCTGCTGGTGGAGTTGTAGACATTGAGGTTGATCTGCTCAGGCGGCGTGTAGTCAAACGTGGCCGCGGGGCAGGTGGAGACTTTTTCGTCGGCCGGTTCGGCTGTTGGAATGGAGAACCGGCCGTTGATGATCGCCAGGGCCGTGATGATGCCCGCGGCGATCACGCCGATGAGGAGCACCAGCACAATGCCGTGGAGCACCCTGCGGCGCACCCTGGCGGTATCGTCGGCGTCCAGGGCCGCCGCGTCGAATGTGGCCCGCAGTTCCGGACCGCTCACCACGTGATGGCCGTGCAGGATGCTGGCATCCTGCACCTTCCTCTTCCTAGCCATCGAGCACCAGGACCCGGGCGTGGATCGCGGTGCGCTGGTGCAGTGCCGTCCGGACGGCCCGGTGCAGGCCGTCCTCCAGGTACAGGGTCCCCTGGTACTGAACCACATGCGGAAAGAGGTCGCCGAAGAAGGTGGAGTCCTCTGCCAGCAGGGCCTCCAGGTCAAGGGTGCGCTTGGTGGTCACCAGCTCGTCCAGCCGCACCGGCCGCGGCGGCAGCGACGCCCACTCCTTGGGCGTGCTGTAACCATGGTCGGGGTAAGGGCGGCCCTCGCCCACAGCTTTGAATATCACCCTGCAACCCTAGGCATCCCGCCAACCGGAGCGAAAGTGCCCGGCCGCGCCCCCGGCAGGTTGTGGCCAAACAGTGACCATGTCACAACCGGTGATCTTCGGTCGCCCGTTCAGGAACTGCCGGGCGCTGCTGAAAGAATAGGCCCCATGACAGCATCCGAGTCCCCTGCCATGCCCGTGCCCGGCGTCCGCACGCCGTCCACCCCGCCGCTGGCGCTCCTGCTGGACGTTGACGGTCCGGTGGCGAGCCCGGTCACGCGGGACGTCAAACCGGAGATCATCAGCGACCTGGTGGCCCTTGCCACGGCCGGGATCCCCGTCGTCTTCAACACGGGCCGCTCGGACGCCTTCATCCGGGAACAGGTCATGGCGCCGATGATCGAGGCCGGAATTCCCGGTGGCACCATCATCCACGCCGTCTGCGAAAAGGGCGCGGTCTGGTTCAGCTACACCTCCGCCGGCCCCGGCCCCATCCATGTGGACCGTGAGCTCGCCGTACCCGCGGCCTACGGGGACGACGTCCGCCGGCTGGTCGCCGAGGACTACGCCGCGCACATGTTCTTCGACGAGACCAAGCGGGCCATGGTGTCCGTGGAGCAGCACATCGAGGTCCCCAGCGCCGAGTACCTCGCGGAGCAGAAGCTGTTCGACGCCGATGCCATGGACCTGATGGCACGGCACGGGCTGGGCGTGGTCCGGCTTGACCACCATGCACCGAATTCCGACGACGAGGTGGACTACCGCGTGGACCCCACCATCATCTCCACCGACATCGAGTCCGTCCGCCTCGGCAAGGACCTCGGTGCCAGCCGGGCCGTGGAACTGCTGGCAGCGCAGGGCATCACGCCCGAGGCCTGGCGGACAGTGGGCGATTCCCGCACGGACTACGCCATGGCGGACTGGCTGCACCACAACGACCATGCCGTGAAGCACGTGGATGTCCGTCCCGCGGACGGTGTTCCGGCGAAACCGTACGACGTCCTCACCGCGGCCGATCTGGGGCTTGAAGCCACGGTCATCCACGACGACGCCGGCGGCGCTTTCCTGCGCAGCTGGCGGGAGGCGCTGGGCGTCTAGGGCCGCGGCCGCCGGCCGGCCGAAACATGCCGTTTCCCGGGCGGGGCTATCATGCAGGTAGGAACGCATACTTCACCAGCACGGAGATAACCATTACAGAAGCACCGGTTCAGGACGAAATCTACTTCGGTGGCCAGGCGTCCGTAGAGGAACAATTCCACGAGGAGGCGACGTCCGCTGCTGCGGAACGGCGCCTGAAGCACCGCCCCGACGTCATCAGGCACAAGGGCCGCTATGCCCTGCTCAATTACAACAGGACCCACTACCAGGCCATGGTGGAGGACCTGCTGTTTCTGCGGAACGTCCTCGCGGAGTCCGGCCTGGCCTACCTGCTGGTCCGCGGCAACAATGACCGCCCGGTCATCGCCCTGGACTGGAAGGACAGGAAGAAGCTGCGCGCTGCCCTGGTTGAGGCCTGCCGGGACGAGCCCTTCTACTCCATGACGGTGGATGCCAAGAAGAAGACCGCCGTCCTTGTAGCCGACGGCGAGCTTTCCACCAGCCGCCAGGCACGCATCTTCCGGTTGTACCGGCCGCGGGTTGAGCCCGGGGGCGGCTTCGAGTTCGGCGCTTCTGCAGGCGTGCAGATCGAGCTCTGGTCCTTCGAGGGCGAGGAGATCATCCTTCCCATCGAGAACTCCCTGACGCGCCGGACCCTGCTGCGGCAGGACGCGGTCCGCGGGACGGTGGAGCGCTACGGCCACACCTGGCCCACCATCGAGAACATGTTCGCGGACCACGCCAGCGACATCAGCTTCGACATCGACCTGGTGTTCTCCTGGGTGGACGGCAGTTCCCCGGAGTACATTGCTGCCCGCCGCGCCCAGCAAAAAGGCCATGTCCTCGGCGAGGGCGACGACCACGAGGCACGCTTCCGGCAGATCAACGAACTGAAGTACGCGCTGCGGTCCGTCTACATGTTTGCGCCCTGGATCCGCCGCATCTTCATCGCCACGGACTCCCCTGCCCCTGCATGGCTGGCGGACCACCCCTCCGTGACGATCGTCCGGAGCGAAGAGTTCTTCAGCGACCCGACAGTGTTGCCCACGCACAACTCGCAGGCTGTGGAATGCCAGCTGCACCACATCGAGGGGCTCTCGGAGCACTTCCTCTACTCCAATGACGACATGTTCTTTGGCCGGCCCGTCAGCCCGGATTTGTTCTTCACCCCCGGCGGGATCACCAAGTTCATTGAGGCGGAAACCCGGATCGGCCTGGGCGAGAACGCGGCAGAGCGCAGCGGCTTCGAGAACGCCGCCCGGGTAAACCGCAAGCTGTTGTGGAACCGGTTCGGCCGGATCACCACGCGGCACCTCGAGCACTGCGCCGCACCGCTCCGCCGGAGCGTCGTGGCCACCATGGAGCACGAGTTCCCCGAGGAGTTCCGGAAGACTGCGGCCAGCCGGTTCCGCGCCGCGGACAACATCTCCGTCACGAACTCGTTCTACCACTACTACGCGCTGCTGACCGGCCGCGCGGTCACCCAGACGGCCGCGAAGGTCCGCTACGTGGATACCACCATGCGCGCCGGCCTGAACTACCTTCCCAAGCTGCTGGCCAAGCGGAACATGGACTTCTTCTGCCTCAACGACGGCAGCTTCCCCGAGGTGGACGCTGACGAGCGGGCCGAAGTAGTGACCGACTTCCTGGAGAAGTACTTCCCCGTCAAGGCGCCCTGGGAGAAGTAGCACGCGCACTCCCTGCACGGCACAAACAGATGGCCGGCCCCGACGTCAACGGGACCGGCCATCTTTTTGCTTCTTCTACCTGCCCGAGTTTTACCTGCTGGAGGACGCGCCCAGCCGGGCTCCGCTGCGTTGCTTGGTGGTCTCGGGAATCCGGACCCCTGCGGCCTCCAGCCGCCGCGCGGTCTCTTCGGGGGTCACGTACTCGCCCACCGTCGTCGAACTGCCCAGCGGCACCACCGAATGGACAATGGTGTGCTCATAGACGTGCACCAGGTTGAAGGCCTGCCCGCCGTCCTGCCCGCGGGTGCCACCCACCGGGACATTGAGGTCCTGGGTGTAGCAGCTCGCCGAAGCCACGGAGACGGGGATGCCGGCGAAGGTGCCGGTGGTGGAGTAATGCAGGTGGCCGGCCAGGATGGTCCTGACATCCGAGTTGCGCACCACCGCGGCCAGCGAGGCCTGGTCCCGCAGTTCCACCAGCACCGACAGGTCCAGGACCGACGGGACAGGTGGATGGTGCAGTGCCAGGATGGTGCCGTCGGGAGCCGGGGTCTCCAGTTCGCGGGCCAGCCATTCCAGCTGCGACTGGCTCAGCTCGCCGTGGTGAAACCCGGGAACCGAGGTGTCCAGGGTGATGACGCGCAGGCCGTTGATGAAGTAGCTCTGGTCCACGGGCGCGTCATTCCCTGGCTGGTCCAGCAGGCCCTTCCGGAAGTTCGCCCGGTTGTCGTGGTTGCCCATGGCCCAGATAACCTGCGAGCCCATCTCGTCGCACGCGGGCTCCACGATGGCGCGCAGCTTCCGGTACGCCTCGGGATGGCCTTTGTCTGCGAGATCGCCGGTGAAGATGACAGCCTCAGGGCGCGCCCCGGATGCTTTGACCTCGTCAAAGAGCTGGATGAGGCGGGCTTCGCTGTCAACAACGCCGTACAGGGGGTCCGGACCCCCCAACAGGTGGGGATCACTCAAGTGGAGTAGGAAGTGGCGTGGCCGGGGATGTTCGGCCTCGATGTGCTCCATTGCTACCTCTGTGGTCGGTGGGAAGCCGCTCTTCCCTGGTACCCTTCAGTAATATTTATCCAATCAGACATTTGGCAAACTTTGGGCAAATCGCCGTAGCCGATGTGGAAAAAGATAAAAGAACTGCGCTTCTGCGCATTTTATTCGCCCCAGGGCCGGTCAATCGCCAAGGGCCTTCTCGATGGCGTCGATAATTTCAGCCGAGTCCGGCTCCGTAGTGGGGGCAAAGCGGTCCACCACCTCGCCGTCGCGGTTCACCAGGAACTTCTCGAAGTTCCACTTCACCAGCCCGGGCAGCAGCCCGGACTTGAACTTGGTGAGCTCCGCGTACAGCGGGTGCTGCCTCTTGCCGCGCACCCTGGCCTTCTCCGTCAGGGGAAAGGTCACGCCAAAGTTCCGCTGGCAAAATTCGGCGATCTCGGTGTCGCTGCCCGGCTCCTGGCCGGCAAACTGGTTGCACGGGACGCCGAGGATCTCGAAGCCGCGGTCGCGGAACTTCCCATAAAGGGCTTCCAGCCGGCGTACTGGGGAGTGAAACCGCAGTTGGAGGCGACGTTGACCACCAACACCACCTTCCCCTTGAACCGTCCGAACTCCGTCTCGGTTCCGTCATTCAGGGTCAGCGGGATGGGGTACAGGGACACCGGGGATGTGGTCCGCACAAAGTTGTTCACACCTGTAATTCGGAGCAGGTCAGCCCCTGTACGGGTTGGCCTGCCGACTTTTCCGCGGACCTGCCCTCTTCTAGGGGACTGGTGCCGCGGTTTGTTCCGGCGTCGCTGGTTCCAGCGTTACGGGCTCGGTGGGTGCCGGTTCGGTGGGTGCCGGTTCGACGGGGGCCGGCGCGGGTTCGGTGGGCACCGGCTCAGTCGGCACTGGCTCAACCGGAGCCGGCGCAGGCTCGGTCGGTGCCGGCTCAACCGGAGCCGGCACAGGTTCGGTGGGCACCGGCTCAGTCGGCACTGGCTCAACCGGAGCCGGCACAGGCTCGGTCGGTGCCGGCTCAACCGGAGCCGGCACAGGCTCCGTCGGCACAGGCTCCGTCGGCACTGGCTCCGTCGGTGCTGCCTCGATCGGCGAGGCAGACGGCTCCGGGGGCGCCGTCGTCGGCTCGGTGGGAGACGCTGACGGCTCGGTCGGCGAGGCAGACGGCTCCGGGGGCGCCGGCGTCGGCTCGGTGGGAGACGCTGTCGGGTCGGTCGGCGAAGGTGACGGCTCGGTCGGCGAGGCAGACGGCTCGGTGGGGGCCGGCGTCGGCTCAGTAGGTGACGGCGCAGGCTCGGTGGGCGAAGTTGAAGGGGTTTCCGCCTCGGAGTGCGTCGGCAGCTCCGGCTCGGCTGGCTGCACCGTCGGCTCCGTGTCCTTGATTCCAGGCAGGGTCCAGTCAAGCCAGTCAGCCGGTGAACCAGAGCCCGGGACATAGGACAATGCCTCTTCCAGGCCACCACCAGCGAGCGCCGTGAGGCCCACGAACTGCCACTTCAAGGGGCTTACATGCCAGCCGTTCAAGATGGTTTCGAAGTGCAGATGGCAGCCGGTTGACCAGCCTGTGCTGCCCACCCGCCCAACGACTTGGCCTGCCTGCACGCTATCGCCCCTGCGGACCGCCAGCGATTCGAGGTGGTTGTACGTGGTCACCAGGCCGTTGCCGTGGTCGATCTCCACCCGGTTGCCACCGCCCCAAGGATGCCAGCCCGCGGCCCGGACCACACCGGAGTCTGCAGCGTAAACTCCGGTTCCGCAGGGGGCAGCATAGTCCTGTCCCAGATGGAAGTCGCCGGCCGTTCCGGTCAGTGGGCTAATTCGGAACCCGAAGGGTGAGCTGGGATTCAAGACTTCCAAGGGTGCCATAAGGAATCCGGCAGCGGGCCTTCCAACCCCGTTGTAACCAACTTCCACTGGCAAAGGCCGCTCGGGACCTGAACCGGTGACCACCGGCCGCGGGAACGACACCACGGCTTGCGGGTTGGCGGGTATGGAATGCGGGAGGGAGTCCAGGTCCGGGCCTTCCGCTCCCCGGAGCACCACTCCCGCCGGCTCGGCGGCCTGGCCTCCAGGACCGGGAGGGACAGCTTTCCCTGCCGGATCCGCAGGGCTTTCCGCAGGCGTCCCGGAGACCGCCGGCAACAGCTGCGCCTCGCGACCATCCGACAGGTTCAAGGTGGAGAAGGACACGGCCAAAGCACCGGCAGCCGTCAGGACGCGGACAGTGGGTCGGCGTGTACCCGGGGGTTTTGTGCCCGCACCGGATCCCCGATTCTTGCCCATGGATTGACTCCCGGAGATGTCCCACCCGCACGCTGTCTTGACGGTAGACCCATGGGACCATACGGCTGATGCCCTGTGAACCCCTGAATCACGAAATAGGGGGTTTTGGCCGATATCTTCGGAGTCTCATCCAGGTCGGCGCGCGGCGGCCCGCAGTGGGCAACAATGGGATATGCGGAATTTCCTCCGGAAATGGCAGGACGAACTCAAGAAGACGTTCACGGGAAAGTCGGACGCGCCGCCGGACTGGGCACTGCGGCTGTCGGAGGGAGACGACCCCGGCTACCACCTGCCGGGTTCTGCGGTGTGGGCGGTGCACGGTTCCATGTCCCCCATCGTGGCTGGAATACGCACATTGCTGATGCAATCCCTGCACCCCGGCGCGCTGGCCGGGGTCCACGAGCACTCGAACTTCCGGGAAGATCCGCTGGGCCGGCTGGCGCACACCATCCGCTGGATCTTCACAGTGACGTACGGTTCCAGGGCCGCTGCCGAGGAGGCCTCACGCATGGTCCGCCGTCTGCATGAACCTGTGCAGGGCAGCTACAGCGACAACCAGGGAACCCTGCGCAGCTACAGTGCCAACGATCCCGAGTTGGCCGCATGGATCCATATCGCATTCACCGACGCCTTCCTGACTGCCCACAAAATCTGGGGCGGCAGCATCCCCGGCGGACCTGACGCCTATGTCAGGGAGTGGGCGCAGGCCGGCAGGTTGATGGGCGTGGACAATCCGCCGCTGACCGAAGCGGAGATGCGGCAGCAGCTGGACCGCTGGTACTCGGGCAACGAACTGCGCGTCGACGCCCGGGTGGCTGAGACTGTGGACTTCATCCGCAATGCGCCGCTGCATCCGATGCTCCGCCCCGGCTACCGCATCCTGTTTGCGGGGGCGGTCTACAGCCTGGAGCCACGGTACCGGGCGATGCTCGGGCTCGAGGTACCCCGGCTGGGCCCGTTTCCGCTTCCGGTGAAGCTTGCCACCAAGGCCGTGCTCGGCGTCGTCCGCCTTGCCTTGGGGCCGCGCGGTCCCAGCGAAATGGCCGCACGTGCCAGGCTGCGGCGGCTGGGGTGTCCCGAAGCCGATCTCTAACAGCGTGGTCAGGCCCGGCAAAATGTATTAAATGCAAGAACCCGGCCCCGCAGCTGCGGGACCGGGTTCTCGACTGGCGGAGAATGGGGGATTTGAACCCCCGAGGGCGTTAACCCAACACGCGTTCCAGGCGTGCGCCATAGGCCGCTAGGCGAATTCTCCAACTGCTTCTGAATCAAAAGCAGGTACTAGACTACCTGACGTTTCGCGCATCACCCAAATTGGGGTTCGTAAGGCTTCGGCGACCGGCATACACCCGGGACTGCCCGCACCGTTTCCCGCAATCCGCCTTAACCGGAAATGGACGCCCCCAACGCGCCCATTCCACTGGTACGCCGTTGAGCTGCCGGGTCCGGCCCCGTTCTGCCAGGCCACACAGCTCACAATCTGGAGATTGCCCCAATCGGTGTACATACCCATGATCGTGGGTGCCGGAGGGATAAGCAATGGAAATGCGGGCAATCAGCGGAACTTCGGCGCACAGTGGAATCATGACCGAGCTGCATGCCCTCGTGATCTACTCACCCCGAACCCACACGGAACAGGTCCTGGCTGCCATCGGTGACGCCGGTGCAGGAAGGATCGGGAACTACTCCCACTGTTCCTTCACGACTCCCGGAACCGGCCGGTTCACGCCGGAAGCTGGCGCCCGCCCTTTCCTCGGCTCAACGGGGACGCCGGAAGAGGTGGCGGAGGACCGGATTGAGTGCGTGGTCGACGAGCCGCTCCTGCCACGGGTCGTGGCCGCTTTGCGCGCCGCGCATCCCTACGAAGAGCCGGCTTTCATGAGCTGGCGTGTGGAGGGCTGGCGGCCGGGGCCCGATTCGAACCGTACCGGATGATCGGGTAAAGTATCTGACGGCCCCTCATGTGGCGTCATCCTGTTGAACTCCCCCAGGACCGGAAGGTAGCAAGGGTAGGCGGGCTCTGGCGGGTGCATGGGGGGTCTTTACTATTCCCCCACAGGGCGGCAGGATGTCGGCCCGGATTGGTAGGGTTTTCTCTGTGACAGTTACTACCGCCCTCTACCGCAGATACCGTCCCGACTCGTTCGCCGACGTCATCGGTCAGGAGCATGTCACCGAGCCGCTCATGACGGCTTTGCGGAAAAACCGCGTCAACCACGCCTACCTTTTTTCGGGCCCCAGGGGCTGCGGCAAGACCACCTCCGCCCGCATCCTTGCCCGTTGCCTTAACTGCGCGCAGGGCCCCACGGACACCCCTTGCGGCCAGTGCCCCAGCTGCATCGAACTGGCCCGCGGCGGCTCCGGCTCGCTGGACGTCATCGAGATCGACGCCGCCAGCCACGGCGGTGTTGACGATGCCCGTGACCTCCGCGAGCGGGCCACCTTTGCCCCCGTCCGGGACCGCTACAAGATCTTCATCATTGACGAGGCCCACATGGTCACGTCCGCGGGGTTCAACGCGCTGCTGAAAATCGTTGAAGAACCGCCGGAACACATCAAGTTCATCTTTGCCACCACCGAGCCGGACAAGGTCATCGGGACCATCCGCTCCCGGACGCACCACTATCCCTTCCGCCTAGTACCGCCCGAACCCCTGATGGCGTACCTGGAACTACTGTGCAACCAGGAGAACGTCCCCGTGGCCCCGGGCGTCCTGTCGCTGGTGATCCGCGCCGGAGGCGGGTCGGTCCGTGACTCGCTGTCCGTCCTAGACCAGCTGATGGCTGGGGCCGGTCCCAACGGGCTGGATTACGAACTCGCGGTCGCGTTGCTTGGCTACACCCACGCATCACTCCTGGATGACGTGGTGGAGGCGGTAGCCGCCTCCGATGCCGCCACCGTTTTCCGCGCGGTGGACCGGGTCATCCAGACCGGCCACGATCCCCGCCGCTTTGTTGAGGACCTGCTGGAGCGCTTCCGCGACCTGATCATCGTCAAGGCCATGCCGGAGAGCGCCCACACCATCCTGCGGGGGATGCCGGCGGACCAGATTGCGAGGCTGCAGAACCAGGCGCACAACCTTGGTTCGGCCGAGCTGTCGCGGGCCGCGGACGTCACCAACACGGCACTCACGGAGATGACCGGGGCCACGTCCCCGCGGCTGCACCTTGAGCTGCTCTGCGCCCGGATCCTGCTGCCCACGTCCGACCAGAACGAGCGCGGCCTGGCGGCCCGGATAGACCGGGTGGAGCGCCGCTTCAGCTATGCCGGGAACGACGTCGATGCTCCCGCCGCCGCTGCCGCAACTGGCGCCCCCGCAGCCGCGCCGGCGGCCACGGCCGCATCCACCGCCGCACCTG
>NZ_AOFD01000036.1 GCF_000332815.1 Arthrobacter nitrophenolicus | reverse complement strand
TAACTACCACCACAGACGCCATCGCCGGCAGGGGGCGCGGCAGCAGCCTCGCAGGCGGCGGGGACACGGAGGGCGATGAGGTTCAACGTGTTGCGGGGAAACAGTTCCCTGATGAATTCCTCGGGCTCGCCACCCTCGTCGGGTCCGACGAACCAGCAGCGGGCCTCGTCATCCCGGACGCCCTGGCAGCGGCTTCACTGGAGGCGAGCGGCGCCGGCACCCAGGACAACAGCACCGGCCAAGCGGGAACCAGTACCAACACCGCGGTCCTTGGCGCAACCAGCCACGAAGCCGGAAAAGTCCCCACACCCCGCGCCGACGTCATCGTCACCGTCCCCGTGTTCTCCCTGCTCGGCCTAACCGACGAACCGGCCACCCTCGACGGCTACGGTCCCGTCCCGGCGGCGATGGCCCGTAAACTCCTCGCCGACGGGGCAGATTCCTTCACCCGAGTCCTCGTCGATCCACGCGACGGCGCACCCCTGGAGATAGGCCGCACCAGCTACCGGCTCACCAAAGCCATGCGACAGGCCCTCCAACTCAGGGACGGCAAATGCGCCTTCCCCGGCTGCAACAACAATGCCTTGGACAACGAAGCCGACCACCTCCAAGCGTGGGAACACGGCGGCGCCACCGGGCTCAGCAATCTGGCACAACTGTGCCCAAAGCACCACCGCCTGAAGCACAACAGCGGCTGGACACCCACAGAAGCAACAAAATCCGAACCACCCGGCTGAACCTCACCCACCGGACGCATTTACCCCGCCGAACAACCCGACCGGGAACCACCACGTCTGCCGGCGGGTATGCCTTCCCCGGGCGTGGCCGGCCCCGAGCTCTTGACGTCCGAGGCTCCGTTGGCGTCTCCTGCCAGCGTCATCAGTGTGGACTTTCGTCCGGCATTGTCCCCGGCGGAAGAATGCCTTTTGAGGTACCTGCGCAAGGCCAGGGCATAGCGTGCCCGCGGTGTTTTCCTACGTTCCCACCGCGGCGTTAGTCAGGGACGTCCGCTACGTGGCCCTGAGTCCTCCCCGGGCCTGGCTGAGTCGGGTCCGCTGTTTGGCCTCATGCCCGGCCAGCGCATGGAGCCGGGACACAACATCCAAAGCCAGCGGACGCCCGTGCCCGGGTGCCAGCAGCCGGGGGCCAAGGTTGGCAAGCCGGTCCACCGATTCCATGGCCACCTTCCAGTCCCAGGTGGTGTACCAGGGGGGACCTGCGAGGTCCGGCCTAGCGAGGAGGATGCCCGGGAGGGAGTTCAGGTTTACCGTCACCACCGCATCACCCGAAAGCAGAACCCTGTCGCTGGGCCGCCAAAAAGCTACGTGCCCGGGTGTGTGCCCCGGTGTGGGGACGGCGTTCCAGCCCGGCAGGCCCGGCACTTCCCTTCCCGGCCCAAGCGGTTGGACGACGTCGGAAATGTCCCCGGCGGCCTCGATCCGCCGGCGGAGCGGGGCCGGCAGCGAGCGCATGACGGGCATGACCACCCACCGGTCCAGCGGCATTGAGAAGTCGGCCCGGTACCTCCCCTGGGCCATGGGCAGCTCGGCCGGATGGACGTACACGGGAACCTGCCACAGCCGGGCGAGGGTGCCGGCGGCGCCGGAGTGGTCGGGGTGGAGGTGGGTCAGCAGGATTGCACGGGGGTTCTCCCCGGGACCGAGCATTCGCTGGACAGCCATGTGTACTTGCTCCGCGCTGGCGGCCCAGCCGGTATCGACCAGCATCCGGGCCGATCCGGACCGGACAAAGTAGAGGTTGGACGCGAATGCTCCCGATCCCGAGGTTATGAGGACAACCCCGGGAGCAATTTCCCGGATTTGGCTGATGCGCTTCATTGCCCTTCCATTTTCCTCCAGGACATCGCGCTTTCACATCATCCGGCGGCGAATGAAGCGAACCTTTGCCCGCCCATGCGTAGCGATGGATTCAGTCCTGCCGCTGTTCCTTACCGGTGCAGCGTTCCTTACCGGGTCGCAGTTCCTTACCGGGTCACAGTTCCTTACCGGGTCCGCAATCGCTTGAACGGTGGCCCGGCGGCCTGAACGGCTCTCGCCTGCGGTTCAGGGGAGGTGGCTGAAGTATGGCCGATCAAGCCGAGGGACAGCAGCAGGAGGCCAAGTTCGGCCAGGCCTGCTGCGAAATAGACCGCCTGGAGGACGGTGAAAGGGATGATGACCATCTGGACGAAGATCCAGATCAGGATCGAATAACCGGCCGTCGCTGCCGCAATGGCGGCCCAGCGGTGGTTCCTGGCAACGAGGATGAGTGCGGCGAGGTGCGTGCCGCCAACCACCAGTGCCAGCAGCAGGCCAGGAAGAAAGTAGCTGTTGAAGGGCGACCCCGCCAGCATGCTCTCGGGCATGACCAGCTGCGCCGGCAGGCCCAGCCGTTCGGGCCCCAGCCAACTTCCGATCGCCATCACCAAGCCACCGGCCAGTGCAGTCAGGCCAACGAATCCCAGGACGGCCAGAAGCCCTGCCCGCCTCACGGTTCCACTCCGATTGACTCTTGCATGCTGCCAGTGTCGCCCCGCCGCCTGGCCGGCAGTAGGGGCGAAAGGCCCTCAGCCGTCGGCGCCCGGCAGGCAAACCTCCACGATGCCGCCGGTGATACGGGTATCAAAACGCGGTTGCCGGGACGTGGCAGGGCCTGCCTGCACCTCGCCCGTACGCAGGGAGAACGTGCTCCGATGCCAGGGACAGACGACGCATGGTTCGCTGCCGGTCCCGGCATCTCCGGCCTTGAGTTTGCCTTCGTGCAGCGGCCCGGACAGGTGGCTGCAGACGTCGGACAGCACGTTGACGCTGTCGCCCTCCCGGTGGACGAGCAAGGGCAGTCCGGCAACTTCGTGCTTGAGCAGCTTTCCCTCCGGCAAATCCGAAAGCTGTGCCAGGGAATGCCATCCTGACGGGAAGCGGTGCGGTATCTCCTCGCTGTGGTTCACGCCCGCTGCCTGCCGGTAGGTGAGGTGGCCGCCCAGGAAACCGCCGGCACCTACTGTGGCAAGCCCCAAGTAGGCGAGGACCTTTCCGCTGTTCCGGCTGCCCCTCGCCCGCTGGATCAGCGACGCAATGTAGAGCCCCGTCGCCGTCACATTGGCCGCGGCGTGCACCAGGCCTACCCTTTGCTGCTGCGGGTGGAGCTGCGACCAGTCGGTGAAACCGGCCAGCGCCGACGGAAGCACGCTTGCAGTGCCAACCCCCACCAGAATCCCGGCGGCCTTTTCCGTGCCGGGGATCGCGTCCAGGACCCCGGCGGAAACCCAGGCACCGATCGGAACCTGGACTGCGAGCGGATGCACCGGATGGCCAATGGGAACACCGTGGAGCACGTCCCTCGCCCATTGTGGACGGAGGACCTTCCTGACGACTTTCCGGACGCTCTTGGCCACGGGGTCAAGCCATTCGGCGTCCTCGAGGCGGGTGACAAGCTCAAGTGCAGGCAGCGGCTTCATGGGTCTCCCTTACCCTGTTTCCTGGAATCCAGTCGGTGCCCAGAGCCTAGCTGGTGACCGTGCCGGGGAACAGGGCCAGGCAACAGACGCCGGGCAGCGACGCCGGGACGGAAGGGGAAGGCCGGAAGCCGCCGCTGGCAGCACCGGCACCGGTTACCGCAGCGGCGACCCCACCACCGTGAACTGGCTGCCGCCCATCTCGCCGGACAGCAGAGGCATGGCCTCGGCGATCGCGGCCCGCACACTGTCCAGCTGCAGTGAGGCCCGGTGCGCCTCCGGCGACTCCCACAGTTCGCTCACAAACACCGTGTCAGGAGCGTCGTCGTTCACGCCCACCTCGTACAGCAGGCAACCGGCTTCCTTGAGTCCCTCCATCGGCCGGAGCAGGATGGACACGACGGCGTCCCGCTGGCCGGGCTTGGTTCCGAGGCTTCCCACATTCGCAAAGGTCATGGTGCCCAGTCTGCAACAACGGCAGGACAGATTCCGTCAGGCTACTTCGCTGCCGCCGGCGCGGCAGGCTCGGCAACCTGTCCCGCCGTCGCAATCTCTCCCCTGGCCGCAACCTCGCCGTTGAAGGCACGCAGCATGGCCGTCCGGTCAAACTGGCCCTCCCATCTGGCCACAACGAACGTGGCCACACAGTTGCCCAGCAGGTTCACCACCACCCGCATGGAATCCATAAGCCGGTCGGCGCCCAGGAGCAGCGCCACGCCTGCCACCGGGAAAATCCCGAGCGCACCTGCCGTGGCGGACAGTGCCAGGAATGCGGACCCGGGGACCCCTGCCATCCCCTTGGAGGTCAGCATCAGCACGCCGAGGGCGGCGAGCTGCTGGCCAAAGTCCAGGTTGTACCCGAAGGCCTGGGCCAGGAAGAGCAGTGAGATCGACAGGTAGAGGGCGGCCCCGTCCAGGTTGAAGGAGTAGCCGGTAGGGACGACCAGGCCCGTGGTGGCGCGGGAGCAGCCGGCGTTTGTCAGCTTGGTCATGATGCGCGGCAGCACAGACTCCGTGGACGCCGTCCCGAGTGCGAGGAGGAATTCCTCCCGCGTGTACTTGATGAACTGCCACAGCGGCACCCGCGGGTACACCCACGCAACCACGAAGAGCAGCCCGATGAACACAAGCGCCGCACCATAGCAGGCGGCCACTAGCAGCGCATAGGTGCTCAGGGACCCGAGCCCGTACTGGCCGATAATGAACGCCATGGCACCGAAGGCGCCTATCGGCGCCGCCCGCATCACCCAGCCCATGATCTTGAAGAACAGCTCCAGCACGGTTTCCATCAGGGTGATCACGGGGAGGCAGCGCTCCCTGCCCACCACCACAATCGCGGCTCCAAAGAAGACCGAAAAGCACAGGACCTGCAGGAGACTGTTGCTGGCAAACGCGCCCACCACGCTGGTGGGAATGATGCCCAGCAGGAAGGCGGCAGCGTCCTTGGGCGGGGCCGTGGAAGTTTTGGCGTCCAGGGCGTCCTGCGAGAGCGACGCCGGATCAATGTTCAGGCCTGCGCCCGGCTGGACCACGTTCCCCACTACCAGGCCAAAAACCAGGGCAAACAAAGTGGCGGCGGTGAAGTATGCCAGTGCCTTGACGCCCACGCGGCCCACGGCCCGAACGTCGCTGACAGCCGCAATCCCCGTCACGATCACCAGGAAGATCAGCGGGGCGATGATCATCTTGATCAGCTGGATGAAGCCGTCCCCAAGCGGCCGGAGTCCCGCGCCGATCTCCGGCCAGAAGTGGCCGATCACAACGCCCGCCACGACGGCTGCCAGGATCTGGAAGAAGAGTGATTTATAAAGGGGTTTCCTTGCTGCCCCGCCTGCATGCGGTTGCGGCGCGGAGAGGAGCGCTGGGTTCTTCATCGCGGTGCCTGTTCTTTGGAATGTGTCGGCACCCGGGGCGCCGCAAGGTCATCCGTAACGCTAGGGCTCCCATGTTTCCGGAAAGATAAATCCGCAATGCGGAAGTATTAAGGGGAATGGCACGTGCGCGTACACCCGTCACCTGCGGCCACGGGAACGACGGCGGCGCGCGGTCGCCGTCGTTCGCTTCCCTTTCGGCTGGCTGGCTTCCCGGCAGGCTCCCCGCCGCTTTCCGCGGGCCTGACCTCAGTCCGCGGCGCTCAAGAGTCCCCGGCATCCAGGGTTCCGGCATGGACCACGGCACCGCTCGCCGTCGTGTCCTCGTTCAACATCCAGCCCACGCGCTTGACCGTCCGCAGCATCACCACGCTCTCCACCAGTTCGATGCCCGGCACTTTCTGCTGCAACGCCAGCTCGGCCGTCATGACGTCGGCCAGCGACTGGAGCCACATGATGATCACGAAGTTGGTGGGGCCGGTGGTGGACGCGCTGAGCCGGACGTTGCTGATGGTGCGGAACGCGGCGGCTGCCTCCTCATGCCTGCCGGCCGGGACGTTGGCGAACCACTGGCACGTCACCGGGAACGATGAGTAGCGCTGCGCCAGCTCGCAGCGGAACAGCAGGATTCCGCTGGCCAGCACCCGGTTCAGCTGCCGCTGCACCGTGGCGGGGTGGCGGCCCAGCCCCCGTGCAATGTCCGCCGCCGTCGCCCTCCCGTCCCGCGCCAGGAACGGGAGCAGGGCCAGGTGGCTGGACGGGAGGTCCCCAGCTGCCGCAGCATGCCGGCCCGCGCCCTCGGCGCCTTGTCCCAGCGTCCGCAGCGTTGCCAGCTGAGCCTTGTCCAGGATGTTCAGCCGCCACTCGTCGGCGCTGGTGTGCAGCCGGGTGCAGAGCGCTGTCTGGTATTTGGTGAGGCCCTCGATGGCCTTCAGCCTGGCGACGACGTTGGTGCTGAATTCCTCAAGCGACCTGGTGATGACGGTCAGCATCAGGTCGCGGTTGCTGGCCGCTTCCTCCACCGTGACGATCTCGGGAAGGGCCGCCAGCTGGGCGGTGACGGCGTCCCGCTGGTTCATCTCGCAGTCGACGGCCACAAAGGCGAGGAGCATCTGCTGGGGGTTTCCGGCCAGGTGCGCAGTGACCCAGGCCGCGCCGCTGGACCTGAGCCGTTCCCAGCGTGCGGCCAGTGTGGTGGCGTGGACGCCCAGCACTTTGGCGGCGTCGGCCCAGCCAAGCCGCGGGTGGACCTGCAGCACCTGGATCAGGGCGAGATCGTCCTCGCTGAGTTCCATGGGCCGTCCTTTCGTGCATGAATCCTGCTACCAAGTAGGAGCAGAAGCATAATTACTGCGCTTTCGGCGGATGTGAAGCGCGCCACTCCAGAATAGTCCCCAAGCCGGAAGCCCACGCCAAGGAGTACAACTTGCCCATCACCGAAGACGCCCGCGACCTGCAGGAAGACCTGGTCCGCCTCCGCCACGACCTTCACCGGCGGCCGGAGATCGGCCTGCACCTTCCCCGCACCCAGGAGCGCGTCATCCAGGCGCTGGACGGCCTGCCGTTCGAGATCACGCTGGGCAAGGAAACGACGTCGGTCACTGCCGTCCTGCGCGGCGGCGCCGGTATGCAGGCGGGTGGCGGAACCCCGGCGGCCACAGCTTCACCGGCGGGCACAGGTTCCCCGGCGGGCGGCAAAGCAGCCGAACGGCCCGCCGTCCTCCTCCGCGCGGACATGGATGGACTCCCGGTGCAGGAGAAGACCGGAGTGGACTACACATCCCGGACCGACGGCGCCATGCACGCCTGCGGCCACGACCTGCACACGTCCATGCTCGCCGGAGCCGCCACGCTCCTGGCCGAGAAGCGGCACCTGCTCCGGGGCGACGTCGTCCTGATGTTCCAGCCCGGCGAGGAAGGCTGCGACGGCGCCAGCTACATGATCCGGGAAGGCGTCCTGGACGCCGCCGGCCCACGCGTCCAGGCAGCGTACGGCATGCACGTCTTTTCCTCCCTGGAGGAACACGGCCAGTTCTGCACCAAGCCGGGCGTCATGCTCAGCGCTTCGGACGGCCTGGAGGTCACCATCCTCGGCGCCGGCGGCCACGGATCCGCCCCGCACGCCGCCAAGGACCCGGTGACCGCGGCGGCGGAGATGGTCACCGCGCTGCAGGTGATGGTGACGCGGCAGTTCAACATGTTCGATCCCGTGGTCCTGTCCGTCGGCGTCCTGCAGGCCGGCACCAAGCGGAACGTCATCCCGGAGACGGCCCGCATCGAAGCCACCATCCGGACCTTCTCCGAGGCTCCCGCCTCAAGATGATGGAGGCCGTACCCCGGCTGCTCAAGGGCATCGCCGCAGCCCATGGCCTCGACGTGCACGTGGATTACCAGGCGGAGTACCCGCTCACCATTACGGACGAGGACGAAACCACTACTGCCGAAAAGGTCATCTCCGGCCTGTTCGGCGAGCGCCGGCTCTCCCGCTGGGCCACCCCGCTCAGCGGCTCCGAGGACTTTTCCCGGGTGCTGGCAGAAGTGCCCGGCACCTTCGTGGGGCTCAGCGCCGTCGCTCCCGGTGCTGATCCAGCAGCCTCCCCCTTCAACCACTCGCCGTACGCGACCTTCGACGACGGCGTCCTGGCTGACGGAGCAGCGCTCTACGCAGAACTGGCCATGTCGCGTCTCGCCTCGCTTTCCGCAGCTTCATAGCACGCAGCCACTCCCCACCGCCGGCAGCAGCGCCGCCGCCGGCAACCCCATTCGCACCGACCACCAGGAAGTCATCATGTCCATTGCAGTAACAAGGCAGCAGACTGGACGCGTGTCCACAGCGAAAACCATCGTCGGAACCGGCATCGGCAACGCCGTCGAATGGTACGACTGGGCCATCTACGCCACGTTTACGCCCTTCATCGCCAGCCAGCTCTTCAGCAAGGCAGACCCCGCCTCCGCGGTGCTCTCCACCCTGGCGATCTTCGCCGTCGGCTTCGTAGCCCGGCCCTTCGGCGGGTTCGTCTTCGGCTGGATCGGCGACAGGGTGGGCCGCAAGACGTCCATGACGCTCGCCGTCGGCCTGGCCTCGCTGGGCAGCCTGATGATCGGCATCGCGCCCACCTTCGCGGCCGTGGGCGCCTGGGCATCCCTGATGCTGCTGGTTGCCCGGCTGATCCAGGGCCTGGCACACGGCGGTGAGCTGCCGTCGTCGCAAACCTACCTCTCCGAAATGGCGCCCAAGGAGCACCGCGGGTTCTGGGCCACCCTGATCTACACCTCCGGAACGGTGGGCATCCTGTTCGGCACGCTGCTGGGCGCCGTGCTGAACATGACGCTGACCACCGAGGCGATGAACGCGTGGGGCTGGCGGATCCCGTTCCTGCTCGGCGCAGCGATGGGCCTCTACGCCTGATCATGCGGGCCCGGCTGCACGAGACCGAGGCCTTCGAGGGCGAATCCACCGCCGTCAAGCGCGCGCCGATCTGGCCGCAGATCGTCCGGCACCGGAAGCAGGCCCTGCAGGTGATCGGGCTGACGGTCGGCCTGACGGTGATCTACTACATCTGGGGCGTGGTGGCACCGAGCTACGCCACCACCGCCCTCAAGATCGACCGCGGCGAAGCCCTGTGGGCCGGCGTTGCTGCGAACATCGTGTTCATTGCCGCGCTGCCGGTCTGGGGCAAGCTGTCCGACCGGATCGGGCGCAAGAAGGTGCTGTGGTCCGGTGCCATCGGTTCTGCCGTGATGCACTTCCCCATGACCTGGCTGCTGAAGGATTCCGCCTGGCAGCTGGCGGTGGGCATGTCCGTGATGCTGGTCTTCATCGCTGCAAGCGCCGCCATTGTCCCGGCCGTCTACGCCGAGCTGTTTCCCACCTCGATCCGCACCGTGGGCGTCGGGGTGCCCTACTCCATCTGCGTGGCCGCGTTCGGCGGGACCGCACCCTACCTGCAGCAGTGGCTGGGCACCTCGCTGGGCGCGCCCCAGGTGTTCAACATCTACGCGGTGCTGCTCCTGGTCATCAGCGCGGCGTTCGTCTTCACCATCCCGGAGACCAAGGGCAAGGACCTGACGCACTAGCCGCCCCAGGCTTCTTCAGGCCGGCTCCTTCAGGCGGGTCCGCGGGCTCCGGTGCATAACGCACCGGGGCCCGCGGCGTGTCGGGGACTCCCAGGCTTCCGGGACTGCCCAGGTTTCCGGGCTTAGGTGAAGTTCCTGATAGTGATGCCGGAGAAGGTTGCCGGGCCGCCGTCCGTGTAGAACGAGATCCCGGTGTCACCCGCGGCGAAGTGCACCTGCTGGGACAGCACCGTGTGACCGGCGTTCACGAACACCTCCACGCTCTGCCTGTCCACGAAAATCCGCAGATGCACAGACCGGGCAGCGGCATCAATCGGTGCCGCCGCCCGCGTGAACGGCACGAGTGAAAAGCCGGCCAGGTCCGACGGCCCACGGTCCACATACAGTTCCGCCCCGTACTTGCCGATGTTGGTGTGGCGCGTGCCGTCCGCGGACCGGCCCACCGAGACGCCCACGTTGGCGGCGGCATCCCAGGAAATATCGAGCTCCAGCTCGTACGCGTGTCCACTCCACGGCAGGACTGCGCTGCCGCTGACAGTACGGTCCGGAAGCACCGTGGTGGAGCCAGCGTGGCCGGCGAGCGCCGGGACGGGACTGCTGAGCAGGCTGTACCAGCCCCCGGCCTGGCGGGCGAGGCGCAGTTCGCGTACCACCGAGTTCTGGCCGTTGTATCCGTCGCTGGCATCCGTGGGAACGTCCCGGGCGGCGTACTTCCAGTTGTTCATCCAGCCGATCGCGTACCGCCGGGTGTCGGGTGCCTCCGCTGCCGGCCAGGTCACGGCGCCGTACCAGTCCCAGCCCCAGTCGAGCCACTGCGGGTCCAGGTTGTCCGCGAGGAACTGCCCGCCGTCCCAGGTTCCCGTCCAGTAGGCGTAGGTCATGGGCAGGCCGATGCTGTAGGCATCCATGCTGGCGCCCAGCACCCAATGCCGGGTGCCGTCGTCGGCCGTCATCTCGAACAGGTCCGGGCATTCGATCCCGCCGAGGGCATGGTTGGGGTAGTCGAAGTTGCGTTTCAGCTGCCAGTCGCGCAGGTTCTGCGAGGTATAGAACGCGGCGTACCGGGCCCGGCCGATCACGCACACCCATTCGCTGCGCGCCGCATCCCAGTGGATCTTCGGGTCGCGGAACCATTCCGCGTTCTCGATCTCGGCCTGCGTGGTGGCGGCCCGTCCATCCGTGTTCACAATCACCGGATCAGGCAGCGCCGTGAAGGTGTAGCCGCCATCGGTGGACCAGTAGAGGTACTGCTCCTGGTGCTTGCGGATCCCTCCAGTGGGCTGCGTGGCGAGGACAACGATGGCGCTTGCCCCGAAACCGGCAGTGTTTGCCGTGTCCACCACCGCCGAGCCCGACCAGACGGGAAAGTCCGGCTGCAGCGGGATGGCAACCCCGTGATGGTCGAAAACCACGCAGTCCGTGGTGGTGGCGTGGTCCCACCCGCCCGGGCCGTTGTTCTGGGCGGAATGCAGGTAGTAGAGGTGGTACGCGCCGTTCACGTAGACCGGACGTTGGGGGTCGCACAGCCAGCCCGACGGCGGCGTCATGTGGTACACGGCGCGTAAAGACTCCTTGGCCTTGGCGGCTGCCGGCAGCACGTTGCTCATGAACAAAGCCAGCGCTCCTGCGCCGGTGCCCTGCAGGACGTTGCGCCGGGAGAAATGGGGCGTCATGGTGTTTCCTCTCGAAGTGGGCTGCATCAGGGCGTGCGACAGCCACTGGCGCACGCGGCGATGACGACGGCGGCGCAGCAGTCCCAGGCGGAGACGCCGGGCGGGTGCGGGTTGGGTTGCGGCCCGGATGAAGGGACGGCCCGCCGGCGTTGGATGGCGCCGGGAGGGCCTTGGAAAAGGTACTGCTGTAAAGGTGGAACCTTCATTGGTTCGGGGGCTGACGCCGTCGTCGGAAAATCGCTTGGCCCAAAACTAGGGATGCAAACAGTGTTTGGTCAAGCGTTTTATCGCAGACGGCCGGATCCGGAAAAAGTTTCGCTAAAACGCTTGATCAAACCCGGCGGCATCATCTACCTTGAGGTGATCAAACGCTTTAGCAGAACGGAACATCAGCGCCGATGAGTTATCCAGTCTTCTTCCAGCCCGCCGACGGATGGGTGGGAGACCTCATCCCCTTCCAAAAGGACGGGGAGTTTTGGCTCTTCTACCTCCACGAGGTCCGCTCCGACCCCAAGCCGGGAACGTCGTGGAACCTGGTCACCACCAAGGACCTCATCCAGTTCCAGGACCAGGGGGTGGCACTGCCGCACGGAACAGAGAACGATCCCGACTTCAACGCCTACACGGGCAGCGTGGTGGTTGACGAGTCCGGCATCCACCACCTCTTCTATACCGGGCAGAACCCGAAGAACCTTGGCAAGGACGGGCTGCCGCTGCAGCTGGTCATGCACGCCACCAGCACCGACGGCATGCGCACCTGGGTGAAGCACCCCGAGCTGACGTTCGGTGCACCTGACGGCTACGAGTCCGGGGACTGGCGGGACCCTTACGTTTTCCACGACCCGTCCTCCGGCCAGTGGCGCATGCTCCTGGCGGCCCGGCACGCCGAAGGACCCGAACGCCGCCGCGGCGTCATCGCCCAGTGCGTGTCCAGCGACCTGGTGAGCTGGCAGTACGCCGAACCGTTCTGGGACCCCCGCCGGTACATCACCACGAGTGCCCGGACGTCTTCGCCTGGGGCGGCTGGTGGTACATGGTCTACTCCGAGTTCTCCGAAAATTTCACCACCCGGTACCGGATGGCCAAGAGCCCGGACGGACCGTGGCTGGTGCCGGACCGGGACAGCATCGACGGCCGCGCGTTCTACGCATCCAAGACCGCGGAGCGGGACGGGCGGCGGTTCTTCTTCGGCTGGATCGCCAGCAAGGAAGGAAATTCCGACGGCGGCCCCTGGCAGTGGGCGGGCACCATGTCCGTCCTGGAGGCCCGGCAGAACCCGGACGGAACCCTGGCGTTCGGCTTCGCCGACGAACTGGTGGACAGTTTCTGGGACGAGGTTGCCGTGACCTTCGACGGCGGCCTGCCCGCCAGGCTGGATGTCCCGGACGGCTACACCGCCACCGTCTCCCGGGAGGACCTGCCCTCCCAGTTCTACGCCAGGGCAGTCCTGGACATCAGCCCGGGCACCACCGAATGCGGGCTGCTGCTGCGGTCCAGCGCCGACGGCGACAGCTCCTACGTCCTCCGGCTCGAACCGAAGCGCGGGCGCCTGGTCTTCGACCGGTGGCCGCGGGCCCTCACAGGGGAGGCCCAATGGCATGTCTCAGGGGACGTGCCGTTCGAGATCGAACTCGAGCGCCCGTGCAGCCTTCCTCCCGGCGAACACACGCTGGAAGTCATCGTCGACGGCGACCTGTTGGTCGCGTCGTGGACAGGCAGGTGGCCCTCAGCACCAGGATCTACGACCTGCCGGCAGGCCGGGTCGGCGTCTTTGCCGGCGAAGGATCCGCCACCGTCACACACCTCGAAGTACGCAAACGCACCGACAACTGAATACCCTCCCGCATCCTCCGTTCAAACCAAGGAAAAGACCGCAATGAAGAACCTGATCCGCGCCGCCGCCGTCGCAGCAGCCACCGCCCTGGCCCTCACAGCCTGTGGGGGCGGAAGTTCCACCGATCCCTCCAACGTCAGCCCCACCGGCGAGATCAAGCCCCGGGAAATCTCCTGGCTGCTCTCGCGGCCCGCTGACGGCGCCGTCATCAACATCATGAAGAAGCTGGCCGACGACTACGCCAAGGACCATCCCGGCTTCGAGCTGAACCTGATCACCACCCCGGACCGGCCCTCCTACATCCAGAAGCTTGAGACCCTGGCCGCAGCCAACAAGCTCCCCGAGCTCTTCGACACGGATGCCACACCCTTCGCCCAGCAGCTGGCCAAGCAGGGCAAGATGGTGGACGCCGAAAAGCTGCTCAAGACCCTGGATGTCTACGACGACTACCGCCCCGGCGCCCTGGACTACCAGCGCTTCGACGACGGCTCCCTGTACATGATCCCGTTCCAGTTCGAGCTGGAATTCATCTGGTACAACAAGGCGCTGCTCGAAAAGGCAGGCGTGGCGGTGCCGAAGTCCCTGGACGACATTCCCGCCATGTGCACGGCCCTCCGCGAGGCCGGCATCACCCCGATCGCCATCGACGGCCAGGACCAGTGGCCGCTGGAACGCTACATCGCCTACCAGCCGTTCCGGGAAGCCGGACCGGACTTCGTGACGAAGCTGAAGAAGGGCGAAGCGAAGTTCTCCGACCCCGCCGGGCAGAAGACCGTCAACTGGATGGCTGAACTGGGCAAGGCGAAGTGCTTCCAGGAGGGCTTCTCGGCGCAGGGCTATTCAGACGCGCAGAACCAGTTCACCTCAGGCCAGGCGGCGATGTACAACATCGGCACCTGGGAGCTGTCCAGCCTGGCCACGGACAAGCTGGACCCCGCCGTCCGGGACGACATCGACTTCTTCACCCTCCCCACCACGGCGGGATCCGTCACGGCAGCCAACGAGTTCGTTTCGCCCTCGGGCATCGGCATGGCGGTGAACTCGAAGACCTACGATCCCCTGGTGAGCGACTTCCTGAAGTTCGCCCTGGAGAAGTACCCGGCCGAATACGCCGCAACCGGCGCGCTCTCGCCCACCACCGACGTCGAAACCGCCGTCCCGGCCAACGCAACGCCGCTGTACCGGAAGGCGCTGGACCAGGCGAAAGACCTCGGTTCCAAGCAGGCCATGCCCTGGGACACCCAGCTTGATCCCACCACCAACGGACGCCTCCAGCAGGAACTTGTCCTGCTGGTCCAGGGCAACATCACACCGGAGCAGTTCACCAGCACCATGGACAACACCATCGCGCAGAACGCCCCGAAATTCTTCAAGTAAGCACTGCTTCTTCAAGTAAGCAACCACTGCGGCGGGGGACTCCGGTCCCCCGCCCGAAAGGCCCGGCCATGCTCCCAAACAGGATGCTTCCCAACAGGTCCAGGACATCCGTCCTCGTCTTCCTGCTCCCTCCCCTGCTGCTCTACTGCGCAGCGGTGCTGTTTCCCATCCTCCAGTCGCTGTTCCTGAGCTTCTTTTCCTGGAACGGCATCAGCGACATGGAGTTCGTGGGAGTCGACAACTACGTCCGCATGTTCGTCAAGGACGACATCTTCTGGCGGGCTTTCCTGAATGCCCTGATCTACCTGGCCATCTGCCTGGTCCTGCAACTCGGCGGGGCCTGGTGGTCGCCAGCCTGCTCACGTCACTGCGCCGCGGCCGGGAGCTGGTGAAGACGCTCTACCTGCTGCCGGCCGTGATCTCCACCGTTGCCATTGCATTCCTCTTCGTCCGGATCTACTCCATCGACCCCGTCGGCCTGCTCAACCAGCTGCTGCACTGGATCGGGCTCGGCAGCCTCGAGCGGCCCTGGCTCTCGGACGTCACCACCGTCCTGGCCGCCGTCTCGGCGCCGGAAGGCTGGCGCTTCACCGGCCTCTACATGCTCATTATCTACGCAGCCCTGCTCGCCGTGCCGAAGGAGCTTGAAGAAGCCGCCGTGCTGGACGGGGCATCCCGGTGGACGTTGTTCACCAAGATCCGTTTCCCCTACATCCGCCCGGTGTGGATCACCACCACCATCATGGCCACCACCTACGGCCTGCGTGGCTTCGACATCCCCTACCTGATGACCAACGGCGGGCCGGGGCAGTCGTCCGAACTGCTCACCACCTATATGTACAAGACGGCGTTCACCAGCACCGACTTCGGCTACGCCAGCACCATCTCAGTGTTCATCGTCATCGAGTGCCTCGTCGCCGTCGGCCTCATCCTGTTCCTGCTCAAGCGGAAGGCAGATTCATGATCACCCAGGCAGCCCCAGCCGTCCCGCCCGCCGTGGTGCCGCCGCGTCCGGCAGCCCGCCGCCGTCGCAGGCCTGACCTGTTCCGGACGTTCTCACGCGTCCTGGTCATGCTCATCGTGATCGTCCAGGTCTACCCGCTGGCCTGGCTGTTCCTCACCAGCCTGCGCACCGAGCAGGACTTTGCCAGCGGTGATCCGTTCGCCCTGCCCAGCTCGCTGACCTGGGAGAACTACGCCCGGGCCTTCGAAACGGGGGACCTGGGCCGGAACATCATGAACAGCTTCATCGTTACCATGGGCGCCAACATCCTGATCGTCCTGCTGGGCATGATGGCCGCGTACGCCATCCAGGTGCTCGGGTTCCGGCTCAGCAAGCTGGTCCGCGGGCTGTTCCTGATCGGCATCATCGTGCCCGTCCAGATCGCCCTGGTGCCCCTGTTCATCGACTACTCGGCGGTGAACCTGCTGGACACCTACCAGTCGATGATCATTCCTCTGGCCGGGTTCTCCCTGCCGATGTCCATCTACCTGTTCTGCTCGTTCTACGAATACATCCCCAAGGAAACGTACGAGGCAGCGTCTCTGGACGGCGCAGGGCCCTACCGGATCTTCGGCCTGATCACCCTGCCGCTGTCGCTCAACACGGTGGTGACCGTGGTCCTGGTCAACAGCATCTTCATCTGGAACGACTTCATCTTCGCCAACACCTTCGTGCTGTCCGAGGAACTGAAGACCATCCCGCTGGGCCTGCAGAACTACATCGGTGCCATGGGCAAGGTGGACTGGACGGCCACGTTCGCCGCCGTGTGCGTCACCATTACCCCGCTGCTGCTGGTCTTCCTGGTCCTCAACAAGGCCATGATCCAGGGACTCGAGAGCGGGGCGACCAAGGGATGACCGCCGCAGCCGCCGGATATACTCCTGACGGAGGGCAGATGAATTCAAGGGAGAACAAGCCTGGGGAAGCCGCGCCTGCGGCCAGTCCCCGGCACCGGCCCGAACGAGCCCACCCCGTCACGCTCCGCGACGTCGCCGAAGCGGCAGGGGTCTCGACGGCCACCGTGTCGCTGGTGGTCAACAAGAAAAAAGACGCCCGCATAGCCGAAGAAACCCGCCAGCGCGTCAAGGATGCCATCCGCGCGCTGGGCTACCGGCCCAACGCGATGGCCAAGACCCTGGTCAGCGGCACCTCCCGGTTCATCGGCTGGTGGCCGACGGCGTTGCCACCACGCCCTTCGCCGGCCAGATCATCCACGGCGCCCAGGACGAGGCATGGAAGCACGGCTACGCGCTCCTGATCGCGAACACCGAGGGAAACCGGGAGCTTGAGCAGGACGCGATCAGCATGATGCTTGAGTACAAGGTGCGCGGCATCCTCTACTCCACCTGGTTCCACCGCGAAACCGATATTCCGGCCTCGCTGCGGGAAGCAGACTTTGTCCTGGTGAACTGCTTCGCCGCCGAGCCGGGGGCCCGGGCCGTGGTACCCGACGAGGTGCAGGGCGGAAAGTCGGCAACCGAGATCCTGCTCCGGCACGGCCACCGCCGCATTGCCTTCATCAACGCCACCATCCCCGCCCCTGCCAAGGACGGACGGCTCCTGGGGTACAGGCAGGCTCTCGAGGAAGCCGGCATCGCCTTCGACCCCGGCCTGGTCATGGAAGCCTATCCGGACCAGGAAGGCGGCTACGGCGCAACCGGTGAGCTGCTCAAGCGCAGCGCCACCGCCGTCTACTGCTACAACGACCGGATGGCCATGGGCCTCTACGACGGGCTGCGTGAGCACGGGTTGTCCATTCCGGAGGACCTCGCCGTGGTCGGTTTCGACAACCAGGAAGTCATCGCCGCGCACCTGCGGCCCCCGCTGTCCACCGTGGCGCTCCCCCACTACGAGCTGGGCGCAGCCGGGGTACGCATGCTGCTCGGGCTGGAGGAGACAGCCGGGGCGGAGGCAGCGAAAATCCACTGCCCCACGGTGGAACGCAATTCGGTCCGGGTCGCAGCGCGCGCAAAAACATAAGGCCTGGGAGGGGTTCAGCGGGCGGTCCGTACATGGTCAAATGGGAGGGTTGTACCGGCCGCCCGAGTCCGACCACGGCCTCGGCCACATGGAAGGAAGCACATGACCGATCACCAGGACCACCCCCCGATCCCCACCCCGGGAAGTGCCCAGGGCCTGGACCGCAAGGTTGAGGCGGGTGCCCGGTCGCACATGACAGCGTGACCTCACACGGCAGCGAGAGCGAGAACCCGGCGATCGACTCGCCGGAGCCCAAGGGACACCGGCCCCGCACCGTCGCGGACTGGTGGCCGAACCAGCTCGACCTCTCCGTGCTCCACGCCCACAACCAGGCGGGCAACCCGCTCGGCCCCTCGTTCAGCTACCGCGAAGAGTTCCAGAAGCTCGACGTGGAGGCACTCAAGCAGGACATCACCCAGGTCCTGACCACGTCCCAGGACTGGTGGCCTGCGGACTTCGGCCACTACGGCGGCCTTATGATCCGGCTGAGCTGGCACGCCGCCGGCACCTACCGCGTCCATGACGGCCGCGGCGGGGCAGGTGACGGCAGCCAGCGGTTCGCCCCGCTCAACAGCTGGCCGGACAACGCCAACCTGGACAAGGCCCGGCGCCTGCTGTGGCCGGTCAAGCAGAAGTACGGCCAGAAGCTCTCGTGGGCGGACCTGCTGGTGCTGGCGGGCAATGTGGCCCTCGAATCGATGGGCTTCAAGACGTTCGGCTTCGCCTTCGGCCGCGAGGACGTGTGGGAGCCCGAGGAGATTTTCTGGGGGCCCGAAGACACGTGGCTCGGCGACGAACGCTATATCGGCGAAGGCCAGATGGCCGAAGATGTGGCTCCACCGAGATGGGCCTGATCTACGTGAACCCCGAGGGGCCCATGGGCAACCCGGACCCCAAGCTCGCAGCCGCGTACATCCGCGAAACCTTCAAGCGGATGGCGATGAACGACGAGGAGACCTTCGCACTGATCGCCGGCGGCCACACGTTCGGCAAGACCCACGGTGCCGGCGACGCCGACGCCCATGTTGGTCCCGAGCCGGAGGGCGCAGACCTCGAGACGCAGGGCCTGGGCTGGCTCAGCACCTACGGCAGCGGCAAGGGGCCGGACACGATCACGTCCGGCCTGGAGGTCACCTGGACCGACCGGCCAACCCAGTGGAGCAGCCGCTTCCTCGAGATCCTGTTCGAATACGAGTGGGAGCTGGTCAAGAGCCCCGCGGGCGCCCACCAGTGGGTTGCCAAGGATGCACCGGAGATCATCCCGGACGCCTACGACCCGCAGAAGAAGCACCGGCCCACGATGCTCACCACCGACCTGTCGCTGCGCTTCGACCCGGTCTATGCCGAAATCGGCCAGCGCTTCCTGAAGAACCCGGATGAGTTCCAGCTCGCCTTCGCCAAGGCCTGGTACAAGCTGCTGCACCGCGACATGGGTCCGGTGGGCCCGCACATGCTGGGGCCGTGGGTTCCCGAGCCGCAACTGTGGCAGGACCCGGTTCCGGCCGTGGACCATGAGCTGATCGGCCAGCAGGACATCGACGCGCTCAAGGCGCAGCTCCTGGACTCGGGGCTGTCCGTCGCACAGCTGGTGCGCACCGCCTGGGCGTCGGCATCCACCTACCGCAAGACGGACAGGCGCGGCGGCGCCAACGGCGCGCGGATCCGGCTGGAGCCGCAGCGCGGCTGGGAGGTCAACGAGCCCGACCAGCTGGGCACTGCCCTGCAGGCGATCGAGAGGGTCCAGCAGCAGTTCAACTCCGGCCAGGCCGGGGGCAAGAAGGTCTCGCTGGCGGACCTGATCGTCCTTGGCGGGTGCGCTGCGGTGGAGAAGGCCGCCAGCGACGCCGGGTTCCCCGTTACTGTGCCGTTCCACCCGGGCCGCACTGACGCTCCCAGGACCAGACCGACGTCGACTCCTTCCAGTACCTGCAGCCGCGGGCGGACGGCTTCCGCAATTACGTCCGGCCCGGCGAGAAGCTCCAGCCGGAGACCCTTCTGCTGGACAAGGCGTACCTGCTGGGACTCTCTGCACCGGAGATGACGGTGCTCGTGGGCGGCATGCGCGCCCTCGGTGCCAACCTCGGCGATTCCCTGCACGGCGTCCTGACCACCCGGCCGCAGGTCCTGACGAACGACTTCTTCGTCAACCTGCTCTCCCCCGGCACCAAGTGGAAGGCGTCCGAGGAGGAGGAAAACGTCTACGAGATCAGCGACGTCACCACCGGGGAAGTGAAGTGGACCGCCACGCCCGTGGACCTGGTGTTCGGCTCCAACTCGCAGCTGCGGGCACTGTCCGAGGTGTACGCGAGCGAGGACGGCAAGGAGAAGTTCGTGAACGACTTCGTGGCCGCATGGACAAAGGTCATGGAGGCCGACCGCTTCGACCTGCGGTAACGGACCACCTCAAGGGCCGGCTGCTTTTGCAGCCGGCCCTTTCTCTTGCCCTCCCCTTGACTCGCCTCACCCTCCTTCCCTACACTTTTCATAAAGCAGAATCTAAATTCCACAAAGCGGAAACGGTTAACGAGCCGGTGACGCAGGGGAAGATAGATCAAAGCCCTCCCCGGAAGGACCTACGATGACGTACACAGTGAACTGCTCCATCCTGCTGACGGAGCTGCCCCTGCTTGAGCGGCCGGCCGCAGCCAAGGCAGCAGGCTTCGACGCCGTCGAGTTCTGGTGGCCGTTCGAATCCTCCGTTCCGGCGGACGCCGAGATCACCAGGTTCGAGAACGCCATCAGGGACGCCGGGGTGCAGCTCACGGGCCTGAACTTCAACGCTGGCAACATGCCCGGCGGCGACCGCGGCCTGGTGTCCTGGAAGGGCCGCGAGTCCGAGTTCAAGGACAACATCGACGTCGTGGCCGGCATCGGTGAGCGCCTGGGCTGCAAGGCCTTCAACGCCCTCTACGGCAACCGGCAGGACGACGCCACCCCCGAAGAGCAGGACGAACTGGCCGCCAAAAACCTCGCCGCAGCAGCCGAAGGCGTGGCCCGCATCGGCGGCACCGTCCTCCTCGAACCGGTCAGCGGCGCCCCCAGGTATCCGCTCCTCACCGCCGAGGACGCCCTGCAGGTCATTGCCCGCGTCAAGGCGGAATCCGGCGCCGGCAACATCAAGCTCCTCGCCGATTTCTACCACCTCGCAGTCAACGGCGACGACGTCGAATCCGTCATCGAGAACCACGCCAAGGACTTCGGCCACATCCAGATCGCCGACAACCCCGGCCGCGGCGCCCCCGGCACGGGAACCCTTCCGCTCGGCGAATGGATCGCCCGCAGCCGCGAACTCGGCTATGAGGCTACATCGGCCTCGAGTACAAGGAACCGCAGGAAACGGCCTTCAGCTGGGCCATCCGCCAGCGCGTTAGCCAGTAACCGGTGATTGAGCCTGTCGAAATCCGGTTTCGACAGGCTCAACCACCAGCCCCACAAGGACTTCAGGAAAGAGAACCATCATGAGCAACGTTGCAGTTATCGGACTCGGAATCATGGGCCTGCCCATGGCCATCAACCTGGTCAAGGCCGGCCACACCGTCACCGGCTTCAACCGCAGCCAGGACAAGATCGACAAGCTCGTCTCCGAAGGCGGCAAGGGCGCCTCAAGCATCGCCGACGCCGTCAAGGACGCCGACGTCGTCATCACCATGGTCCCGGACTCCCCCGACGTCGAAGGCGTCGTCACCGGCAAGGACGGCGTCTTCGCCAACGCCAAGCAGGGAACCCTGTGGATCGACGCGTCCAGCATCCGCCCCGACGTCGCCAAGCGCCTCTCCGACGAAGCCCGCGAAGCCGGCATCCGCCCCCTCGACGCCCCGGTCTCCGGCGGCGAACAGGGCGCCATCGACGCCGTCCTCTCCATCATGGTCGGCGGCGACAAGGCAGACTTCGACGCCGCCCAGGACGTCCTGAACGCCGTCGGCAAGACCATCGTCCACGTCGGCCCCTCCGGCTCAGGCCAGACCGTCAAGGCAGCCAACCAGCTCATCGTCGCCGTCAATATCGAGGTCCTCGGCGAGGCCATCGCGTTCCTCGAAGCCTACGGCGTGGACACCGACGCAGCCCTCAAGGTCCTTGGCGGCGGCCTGGCCGGCTCCAAGGTCCTGGACCAGAAGGGCCAGAAGATGCTGGACCGCAACTTCGACCCCGGCTTCCGCCTCGCCCTGCACCACAAGGACCTCGGCATCGTCACCTCCGCCGCCCGCGAAGCCAACGTGGCCGTCCCCCTCGGCGCCGTCGTCGCCCAGCTCGTCGCCGCCACCGTCAACCAGGGCGACGGCGCACTGGACCACTCCGGCCTCTTCAAGCAGGTCCTCCAGCTCTCCGGCCGCAAGTAGAAGAAGCCCCGCCAAAACGGGGCACTTCGACACGGACACGCCGGTCGCCGTCGTCCATTACGACGGCGACCCTCACCAAAGTCCCCCACGACGGCTCGTGGGCCTTCCTTCAGCACACCCAAAAACAGACTTTCAAGCTTTCAAGGAGCACCCCATGAGCAAGATGCGTACCGTTGATGCAGCGGTTGCCATCCTGGAAAAGGAAGGCGCCATCGAGGCGTTCGGCCTGCCAGGCGCTGCAATCAACCCCTTCTACTCGGCCATGCGCGCCCACGGCGGCATCCGCCACACCCTGGCCCGCCACGTTGAGGGCGCCAGCCACATGGCGGACGGCTTCAGCCGCGCCAAGGACGGCAACATCGGCATCTGCATCGGCACGTCCGGCCCCGCCGGCACGGACATGATCAGCGGCCTCTACGCCGCCTGGGCCGATTCCATCCCCATGCTCTGCATCACCGGCCAGGCGCCGGTGGCCAAGCTGCACAAGGAAGACTTCCAGGCCGTGGACATTGAGTCCATCGCCAAGCCCGTCACCAAGATGGCCATGACCATCCTGGAGCCCGGCCAGGTTCCGGGCGCTTTCCAGAAGGCCTTCCAGCTGATGCGCTCCGGCCGGCCCGGCCCCGTGCTGCTGGACCTGCCCATCGACGTGCAGCTGGCCGAGATCGAATTCGACATCGACACCTACGAACCGCTGCCCGTTGAGAAGCCCAAGGCCTCGCGCAAGCAGCTGGAAAAAGCCCTGGACATGCTCACCAGCGCCAAGCACCCGCTGATCGTTGCCGGCGGCGGCATTATCAACGCCGGCGCCTCCGCCCAGCTGGTGGAACTGGCCGAGACCCTGAACGTTCCGGTCATCCCCACCCTGATGGGCTGGGGCACCATCCCGGACGACCACCAGCTCATGGCCGGCATGGTGGGCCTGCAGACCTCGCACCGCTACGGCAACGAGAACTACCTGCAGAGCGACTTCGTGATCGGCATCGGCAACCGCTGGGCCAACCGCCACACCGGCGGCCTGGAGACCTACACCGCGGGCCGGAAGTTCGTGCACATCGACATCGAGCCCACGCAGATCGGCCGCGTGTTCTCCCCGGACCTGGGCATCGCGTCCGACGCCGGTGCGGCGCTGGCAGGGCTGGTTGAGCTCGCCAAGGAGCGCGAGGCGGCCGGGTCCCTGCCGGACTACAGCGCCTGGGTTGCCGAGTGCCAGGACCGCAAGGCCTCCCTGCACCGGAAGACCCACTTCGAGAACATCCCCATCAAGCCGCAGCGCGTGTACGAGGAGATGAACAAGTCCTTCGGCCGCGACACCACCTACGTGTCCACCATCGGCCTGTCCCAGATCGCCGGCGCCAGATGCTGCACGTGTTCGGCCCGCGCAAGTGGATCAACGCCGGCCAGGCAGGCCCGCTGGGCTGGACCGCCCCCGCCGCGCTCGGCGTCGCGCGTTCCAACCCGGACGAGACCGTGGTTGCCCTCTCCGGCGACTACGACTTCCAGTTCATGATCGAGGAACTGGCCGTGGGCGCGCAGTTCAACCTCCCGTACATCCACGTGGTGGTGAACAACTCCTACCTGGGCCTGATCCGCCAGTCCCAGCGCGGCTTCAACATGGAGCAGAACGTGTCCCTGGCGTTCGAGAACATCAACAGCTCGCACCTGTCCGAGGACACCCGCGGCTACGGCGTGGACCACCTGAAGGTGGCAGAGGGCCTGGGCTGCAAGGCCGTGCGCGTGGAGGACCCCAACGACCTCGCCGCCGCCTTCGACAAGGCCAAGGCACTGATGGGCGAGTTCCAGGTTCCCGTGGTGGTGGAAGTGATCCTGGAAAAGGTCACCAACATCTCCATGGGCGTGGAAATCAATGCCGTGAACGAGTTCGAGGAACTGGCAGAGTCCCCCGCGGACGCCCCCACCGCCATCCTGGCGCTGCAGGCCTAAACCATGCGCATCGTCATTGCCCCGGACAAGTTCAAGGGATCCCTCTCCGCTCCGGAAGTCTGCGCGCACCTGGAAAAGGGCCTGCAGCGGGGTGCGGGCGGCAACCTTGACGTGGTCCGGATTCCGGTGGCCGACGGCGGCGAGGGCACCCTCGATGCCGCCGTCGGCTCCGGCTTCACCCGCCGCACCGCCACGGTGGCCGGGCCGCTCGGCCAGCCGGTGGAAGCGGACTTCGCGGTCCGGGACCACGAGGCCGTCATTGAGATGGCCACCGCCTCCGGGCTGGCCCTGGTTCCCCAGGTGGCGCGCGGCGGCCGGCCGGACTCCGCTTCCGCCCTGGCCGCCACCAGCCTGGGCACCGGCCAGCTGATCCGCGCCGCCCTGGACGCCGGCTGCCGCCGCATGGTGTTGGGGGTGGGCGGCAGCGCCAATACCGACGGCGGCGCGGGGCTCCTGCAGGGGCTCGGCGCCAGGTTCCTGGACAGCAGGAACAACGAGCTGCCGCCGGGCGGTGCTGCGCTGGCCAACCTGCACAGCATCGACTTCACCCACTTTGAGCCCCGGCTGGTGGACACACGCTTTGTGCTGGCATCCGACGTCGACAATCCCCTGCTGGGCGCCTCCGGCGCCGCGGCGATTTTCGGCCCGCAGAAGGGTGCCACACAGCAAGACGTCGACGTGCTCGACGCCGCCCTGGCCAGGTTTGTCGAAGTCCTGGCCAGGGAAATCGGATTCCGCGCGGTCAAGGCCGCCGAAGCCCCCGGCGCGGGGGCAGCCGGCGGAGTGGGCTATGCAGCCATCGCCGCGCTGGCCGCCTCCCGCCGGCCCGGCATCGACGTGGTCCTCGAATTCACCGGCCTCGCCGAACGCCTGGCTGGCGCGGACCTGGTCATCACCGGCGAAGGCAGCCTGGACGAGCAAAGCCTGCTGGGCAAGACGCCCATGGGCGTGGCCCGCGCTGCCGCCGCCCGCGGCATTCCCGTGGTTGCCGTCTGCGGCCGGACCACACTGGAAGACGGCCAGGCGGCCGCCGCCGGGTTCGGCGAGGTTTACGCTTTGACCGGGCTCGAAAGCGATGTAAACAGGTGCATAGCAGAGGCAGCGCCGCTTCTGGAGCAGCTGGGCACCCAGATCAGCGGAAAACTGGCAGCCGGAGGGTTTGCCGGCACCGCACGTACCAAGGAGGACCTCCGTGTCTGAAGAACGTTTTGACCTCGTCATCCGTGGCCAGCGCATCCTGACCACCGCCGGGATCGCCCCGCGTGAAGTGGGCGTCCGCGGCGGAAAGATCGTGGCCATCGAGCCGCTCGGAAACGGCCTGGCCGGCGCCGAGGTGGTTGAACTCGCCGACGACGAGACCCTGCTCCCGGGGCTGGTGGACACCCACGTCCACGTCAACGAGCCCGGCCGCACCGAGTGGGAGGGGTTCGCCTCCGCCACCCGCGCCGCGGCCGCCGGCGGCGTGACCACCATCATCGACATGCCGCTGAACTCCGTGCCGCCCACCACCACGGTGGCCAACCTCAAGCTCAAGCGCGAGGTGGCCGAGGACCAGGCGTTCATCGACGTCGGGTTCTGGGGCGGCGCGATTCCCGGGAACAAGGCGGACCTGCGCCCCCTGCACGACGACGGCGTTTTCGGCTTCAAGTGCTTCCTCCTGCACTCCGGCGTGGACGAGTTCCCCCACCTGGACGCGGACGAGATGGAGGAGGACATGGCCGAGCTCAAGTCCTTCGACTCGCTTATGATCGTCCACGCCGAGGACTCGCACGCGATCGACCGGGCCCCGCACCCCGGCGGCGACCACTACGAGACGTTCCTTGCCTCCCGGCCGCGCGGCGCCGAGAACAAGGCCATCGCCGAGGTCATCGAGCGGGCCCGCTGGACCGGTGCGCGGGCGCACATCCTGCACCTCTCGTCGTCGGACGCGCTGCCCATGATCGCCTCCGCAAAGCGCGACGGCGTGAAGCTCACCGTGGAGACCTGCCCGCACTACCTGACGCTGATGGCTGAGGAAATCCCGGACGGCGCCACGGCCTACAAGTGCTGCCCGCCCATCCGCGAGGCTTCCAACCGGGAGCTGCTCTGGCAGGGCCTGCTGGACGGCACCATCGACTGCATCGTCTCGGACCACTCCCCCTCCACCCTGGACCTGAAGGACCTGGAAAACGGCGACTTCGCCGTGGCCTGGGGCGGCGTCTCCTCGCTGCAGCTGGGCCTGTCCCTGATCTGGAGCGAGGCCCGGCACCGCGGCATCCCGCTGGAGCAGGTGGTGTCCTGGATGGCTGAGAAGCCCGCCAGCCTGGCCCGCCTCACCAACAAGGGCCAGCTGGCGCTCGGCTACGATGCCGACTTCGCCGTCTTCGCCCCGGACGAGGCGTTCGTGGTGGACGTGTCCAAGCTCAAGCACAAGAACCCCATCACCCCCTACGACGGCAAGACCCTCTCCGGCGTGGTCCGCAAGACCTTCCTGCGCGGCGCCGTGGTGGACGGCCAGACCCCCACGGGCAAGCTGATCCGCCGCGGCGGAGTGTAAGGACGCGCCATGGCAGTGGAAGTCCACCATCCGCGGACGGCCCACCGTCCGCGGATGGCTTTCCCGCCGCGAACAGTCCAGCCCAAAGCTGCCGCCCGCGGACTGGCCGTGTGGGTGGTCCCGGAAGAGGGAACCGATCCCGAACTCCTTGCCCGCGCCGCCCAACTGGTCCTTGCAAGGGCCCTGCAGACTGCTCCGGAGGCGGAAGTCCACTGGCCCGCCGCCGGAGCTCCCAAACCGGTGCCGTCGCCGTCCCCCGCGGAGGACTCCCCGCAGGGGGACGACGGCGGCGCCCCTTCCCTCCCGCCGTCGGCCGGTCCCGTCAGCCGCATGGCCGTGGACCTGGCCGCCGACACCGTCCTGCTGGATGGCAAGCCGGTACCGCTCACCGGCGTCGAATTCAAGGTGCTGCGGTACCTGGTGACGCACCTGTCCCGGACCGTCAGCCGGGAGGAACTGCAGGGGTTCCTGGACTCGTTCGAGACGCCCGGCGCCTCGGCCCGCTCCATCGATGTCTACGTGGGCAGGATCCGCCGGAAACTCGGAAATGCACGCCACGCTGTTGCCACCGTCCGGGGCGGCGGATACCAGTTCGTGCCGGGCCAGTGCGCCACTGTGCGCGGCCCGGCGGAATACTGCATATGACGCCGGAGTTGTACCTCTGAGCGGGAAGCCGCTTCACTTGTTGTTTGGCCATTATTGACCGACCCTTCCAAAGGAACACCATGAGCCCCACCCTGACCACCAAGCTGCAGCCCGGAACCGAGGCCCCTGAATTCACCCTCAGGGACGCCCAGGGCCGCGAAACTGCCTTGGCCGACTACCGTGGCAAGAACGTCATTGTGTACTTCTACCCGAAGGCGGCCACCCCCGGCTGCACCACCGAGGCCTGCGACTTCCGCGACAGCCTGGCCTCCCTGCAGGGGAAGGGCTACGAAGTCATCGGCATCTCCCCCGACGCCCCCGAGGCCCTGGCGGGCTTCAGCGGCGACTTCTCCCTGACCTTCCCGCTGCTCTCCGACGAGGACCACGCGGTCGCCCTGGCCTACGGCGCCTGGGGCGAGAAGCTGGTCAACGGCGAAATCGTTGAGGGCATTGTCCGCTCCACCGTGGTGGTGGACCCCGACGGCAACGTGGTCCTGGCCCAGTACCAGGTCCAGGCCGACGGACACGTCGCGGCACTCAAGGAAGCCCTGGGCATCTAGGACCCTCTCTCCCTTCCTGCGCCTTTCCAGCCAACGCTCCCGCAGTCTTGGCGCGTTTCCAGCCGATGCTCCCGCATTTTCCGTGCGGGAGCATCGGCCGTTAACGGGACCACTTCGGCATCGTTGCCGTGTTGTCCGGCGCGGTGTCAGGATGGCGTCATGGCGATTGAGGTCCGTCCCGCAACCACTTTCGAGGACGTCCGGGCGCTGGTGGGGCCCAAGCGGCCGGACGCCAACGTCTGCTGGTGCCTGAGCTACCGCATCCCCTCCAAACTGAACCAGTCGCTGCAGGGAACGGAGCGCGGCGAGCTGGTGAAAAAGCTGGTGGGACAGGATCCCCCGCCAGGGGTGCTGGCGTACGACGGCGGCGAGCCGGTGGGGTGGGCAGCGGTCCACCCGCGCGCCGACACCAGTTTCGCCGGGAACAGGAAGATCCCGCACGTGGACAGCCTGGACGTGTGGTCGGTGTGGTGCATCCGCGTGCGGCCGGGCCACCGCGGCAAGGGCATTTCGCATGCCCTCCTGGCAGGTGCGGTGGACTTCGCCCGATCCTACGGGGCACCCGCCGTCGAGGGCTACCCGGTGGACAACGCCGGCGCCAAGGTTGACCTCACCATGGCGTACGTCGGCACCCGCAAACTCTTCGAGGACGCCGGCTTCACCAAGGCAGCGGACACCCAGTCGGTGCTGAACGGATTCCCGCGGGTGCTGATGCGGCTGGAGATAGGCACCCCATAACCCCTTAGCCGCTTAAGGATCCGCCCACGTCACGGATTGTTTACCTGCCGTTTCTTTAGCAGTACAGCGTTCTCGTAATTCCGCGTTGCCTGCCGCGGTTTGGATATTGGTGTTCTCGAAAATCCCCCACATCATCCGAGAAGGACACCATGCGTTATCCCACCCTGCCCGTCCTGGGCATCCTGAGTGCCGGCGCCCTTATTGCACTGACCGGCTGCCAGGCCCCCGCCGCCGAACAAGCCAGCGCCGTCAACGCGCCCATTACCATCGCCACCATCCCCCTGGGCGACGACCCCACCCAGGAGAACCCGATCGAGCATTCGCGGAAATCCTCGAAGCCGAAACAGGACGCGAGGTGGAGGTCACCGACGTCCCCGACTACCTCAGCGTCGTGGAAGCGATCCGCGGTGACCACGTGGACATCGGCATCATGAGCGGCTTCCCGTCAGCTCTGGCCGTGAACACCGGCGAGGTGGACTCCCTGATGGCATGGGCCGGCAGCGAGGACCCCGTCTCCACCTGCGTGGTGCTGGACGGGTCACCCGTGCAGAAGCTGGAGGACCTGCGCGGAAAAACCGTCGCCTTCGCGGACCAGGCCTCCAGCTCGGGCTACTTCATGCCGGTCTACATGCTGCACGAGGCCGGGCTGACCAAGGGCGAGGACTACCAGGCAATCTTCGCCGGCGGCCACGAAGGCAGCTTCGCGGCCCTCAAGCAGGGCCAGGTGGACGCCGCCTGCACCGCCATCATGCTCACCGAACTCGGAGCACCGATGTTCCCCTTCGCCGACGGCGAGTGGCGCGGCATCGGGCAGAGCCCCGCCATGGATGTCATGGGAAGCGTCCTGGCCCGGCAGTCGCTCGACGGGGAGACGCGGGCGCTCCTGAAGGAAGCACTGCCCAAGGTTTTCTCGGAGCCGAATGCGGAGGCCCTCGGTGCCCTCGGCAAGGGCTTCATCGGCCTCGAGGAGATCATGGACCCCCAGCCGGAGATCTATAAGTCCTTCGCCGACATCGCCTCGGTGGCCGACGTGAAGCTTGAGGACCTGGGCTGATGACCGCCCCAGTTTCCACTGATGCCGTGCCGACCACGGGCCAGTTGCGGCAGGCGCTTCCGCTGGTCTCCGTGCGGAACCTGGAGGTCGCCTACACCGGCGAGCCAGTGCTGGCCGGTGTGGACCTGGACGTCCGGCCGGGCGAGATGGTGGCCCTTCTTGCGCCTCAGGCTCGGGCAAGTCGACCCTGATGAGGAGCCTCACAGGCTTCGCACCCATCACCGCGGGCACCGCCCGTGTAGCGGGCTACGACGTCACCAACCTCAGGCGGGGAGACCTCCGGAAGCTGCGCTCCGACGTCGGGCAGGTCTTCCAGCAGTTCAACCTCATCCCCCGCCTCAGCGTGCTCACCAACGTCCTCACGGGCGCCCTGCATGAGGCCGGCCCGATCAACCTCACCGGCGGCTTCGGCAGCCGGCACCGCCGCCAGGCCATGGAGTACCTGGACCGGGTGGGCATCGCGCACAAGGCCAAAGACCCTGCCCGTTCCCTCAGCGGGGGCCAGCAGCAGCGCGTCGCCATCGCCCGGGCACTGATGCAGCAGCCCCGCGTCATCTTCGCCGATGAGCCGGTTGCTTCCCTGGACCCCAAACTCGCCGGCTCGGTGCTCGAGCTGCTCCGGGAAATCGCCCGGGAGGACGGCATCCCCGTCCTGGTGAGCCTGCACGTCCTGCCGCTCGCGCTCCGGCACTGCGACCGCATCGTTGGGCTGCGGCACGGCCGGGTCCTCGTCTCCGCACCTGCCGCCCAGCTCGATGCCCAACAGCTCTCCGTGCTCTATGACGAGGAAGGACAGCCCGGTGACCACCACTGAACACACCCCGGCCACAGGATCCGCCGGGACGGCAGCGCCAGGCACGCCGGGGCAGCTAGACCCAGCCGAGCGGCTCCGCCTGGAACGGGCCTTCTCGGTTCCCCGGGCCCGGTTCCTCGCCGGCATCCCGGTTGCGCTCATCCTGCTGGCCTGGTCCTTCCAGGGAGCAGAGTTCAACTTTGCCAAGCTCGGGGAAGGAACAGCGAACATGGGCGAATTCCTCGCCCGGCTCTTCCCGCCTGACTTCTCGAAATTCGGCACCATCGTGGCGCTGCTGGTTGAAACGCTGCAGATGGCCATCGTTGGAACCGTGCTCGGCGCGGTCCTGTCCCTGCTGGTCGCGTTCACGGCCGCATCCAACATCGCCCCGCGCTGGCTCTACTACCCGGCGCGCTGGCTCATGAACATCATCCGTTCGGTGCCGGACCTGGTCTTCGCCCTCATGTTCGTTTCGGCTGTGGGGCTGGGCCCGTTCGCGGGCATCCTTGCCATGACCCTCGGATCCCTTGGATCAATCGGGAAGATCTTCGCCGAAGCCATGGAATCCGTTGACCGCGGTCCCGTCACCGCCATGGAAGCGGTCGGGGCCTCCAAACGGCAGGTCATCCAGTACGGCATTGTCCCGCAGGCCGCGCCGCTGCTTGTTTCGTACACGCTGCTCCTCTTCGAGGGCAACGTGCGCGGCGCAACCATCCTGGGCCTGGTGGGCGCGGGCGGTATCGGCCTGGAACTCACCACCGCCATGCGCATGTACGACTACGGCCACCTCAGCGCCATCATCATCTGCATCATCGTGCTGGTCACGGTGATCGACCAGGGCAGCGCCCTCATCAGAAGGAGAATCACATGACAGCAACAATTACCGATATCGAGCGCAGCGCTCCGGTCAACCTCCGGGACCTCGGCGGCATCCCGGTCGAAGGGGGCCTCCTGCGAAACGGCCTCGCCCTGCGCGCCGATGACCTCTCCGTCATCACGGACGAGGACGCCCGGATCCTGGTTGAGGGCGGGCTGGCGGCGGTCATCGACCTGCGCACCAAGGACGAGGCAGCCCTCACGGGCCGCGGGCCGCTGGCCGGCTACCCGGTTGCGTACCACCACCTCCCCCTCATGGAAAGCATCAGCGCCGGAATGCCCGACGGCGACGCACCGGTCATCGAGCACGTGGCCATGGGCATGATGTACGCACGCATGGTGGAGGCTGCTGCACCCCAGCTCGCCAGTGCCCTGGGCATCATTGCGCTCGCCCCCGGGACCACGGCCTTCCACTGCGCAGCGGGCAGGGACCGGACCGGCGTCCTTGCCGCAATGCTGCTGCTGGCGCTCGGCGCAACGGATGACGACATCGTGGCCGACTACGCCCGGACGCACGGCAACATGGCGGCGGTCATGCAGCGCATGAAACCCACCATGGGCGCGCTGATGGCCCGCCTCGGCTTCGACCTGGACGCCATGGCCGTGACCTTCCCGGATGAGCCGATGGACATCTCCATGCACACCATGCTCGCCCGGCTGCGGGAACGCCACGGCGATGCACTGGCACCGCTGCGCGCCGCCGGGCTGGGTGCGGACACCATCGCCCGCCTGCGCCACCGTGCCCTGGCATGACCACTCTTGCCCCTGAGACGGCAGCCCCGGCGCGCACCCCGCGCCGGGGCCCCGGCCGTCCCCGGAACGAGGACATCGACGCGCAGGTCCTCGCCGCCGTCCTGGAACTCATCGACGACAAGGAAGAAGTCACCGCCGCCCGCATCGTGTCCCGCAGCGGGGTGAGCCGCGCGGCACTGTACCGGCGGTGGCCGTCACTGACCACCTTGGTGGCGGCAGCACTCGACGTCGGCCGCTACGTTCCGCCGCCCATTCCCACGGACGGGAACCTTCGGGATGCCATTATGGAGGCGATCCTGGGAACCCCGCTGGAGGGCGACAACGCAGGTTACCCCGAGGAAAGGTTCCGCCAAAGGATCCGGCTGGCCATGGCCGACCGCACCCTGCAAAAGGCCTACTGGGCTTCGCATGTCTCACGCCGCCGGGCGCCCATCGTGGACGCCCTCCGCGCCGGCATCGAACGTGGTGGCTTCCGTGCCGGCCTGGACCCGGAAGCCTGTTTCGACCTCATCGCCGGTGTCTTCTACTACCAGTTGGTGGTGCGCGGCGAGCGGATGGACGAGCCCCAGACGATGGAACGCTGCCGGGCCGCCGTCGACGTAGCCTGGCGGGGCATGGCCGCCGAGCAATAACGCGCCCGTAACGCAGCACTTCCTAGCATCGGGACGTCAGGATCAACGGAGCGTGCGCAAGGGCAGGAACAACCATGGAATCGGCCGCTGAAGAACTCGTCCACCGCCTCGGGAACACCTTCGCCTGCGCCACCGAGGGACGCGGGCACGCGACCCCCGGCGGGCGTCCGCCCAGCGAAATAGTGGTTGATGCAACGGAGGGCTTCGTTCCCTTGTGGCATCCGGGCACCATCCTGAAGTGGCGGTTCCAGGAGCGGTCCTTCGCACTCGCCCCCAACGCGGAACAAAGCAAGAGCGTGGTCAGAGAACTGATGGGCGAATGCCTGCTCCGCTGGGGCACCGCCGCTCCGATCCGGTTCACCCGGGACGACGATCTGTGGGACTTCGAGATCGTGCTGCGGAACGCCCCGGACTGCACGCCCGCAGGCTGCGTCCTGGCCAGTGCGTTCTTTCCCGACGGCGGCCGGCACCAGCTGACCATCTACCCCACCATGTTCCAGCAGTCCCGCGAGGAACAGGTTGAGACGATGATCCACGAGTTCGGCCACGTCTTCGGCCTGCGGCACTTCTTCGCCAATATCCGGGAAACCGCCTGGCCCTCGGAGGTCTTTGGAACGCACGAACCGTTCACCATCATGAACTACGGGGCCAACAGCAAGCTCACTGACGCGGACCTGGGTGATCTGAAGGAGCTGTACCGGCTGGCGTGGAGCGGCCATCTGGCCAGCATCAACGGCACGCCGATCCGCCTGGTTCACCCCTACAGCTTCACGGGGTCAGTTTGATTGGCCATTGCCAGGGAGACGGGCGCCTAGGGTTTTTTCCACCATTTCCGGGACCAGTCCCGCTCCATGGCCCAGAGCGCCAAGAGCAGCGCATCCACGGTCATGAGTCCGGCGATAAGGTACGCCCAACCGGCCATCCAACCCACTGCAATCTCCTGACTGTCTCCCCCAGCCACTCGATTGCTCCTAAGTGTGACACCTAAACCGCTGCGGCGGAACGCCCCAAATCCACAGACCTGAAAAGTGCCTCCAGCCTGTTGTGCGCCTCGGTCTCCAGCTTCAGCCGGCGCGTCAGCTTCTCCACCTGGTCGGACATCGCGGCGCCCACCGGCAGCCTGTCGCCGGGCCAGCTCGAGACTTCCCGCGACTCCGCAAGGGCTGCCGCGAGCGCCTTCGCCGCGGCTCGAACTTTCCGCGAGTGGACGTAGACACGGAGCAGCGCCCTGGCTTTATCGAGGCCCGTCCGGACCAGTCCCGGCGGGACCTCCACGTCAGCTGCCGGCCCGGGCGCGGCAACGGCAGGCACAGCAACAGCAGGCCCGGCGGGCGCCGGCGCCCGGTAGGTGATCTTCATTTTCCCCATGGCTGCTCCCGCCTTCCCGCAAGCCGTCCAGCTTCCGGTGGGCCGCCGTCGACCGTTCTCCTGCCCGGAAGATCTGTCACTTCGAGTGTCCCGAACCATGCTCAACATCCGGGCAAGCGGATCCCAAGATTGCCGCAAGATCCTCCAAGGGCTCCAGTAAAGGCCGCAAACGGCATGCGGGCGGGGTGCGGCAAGCCTGAAAAGCACTGTGAAGTCCTACGACATGCCCCGTCGCGGTTAATACGGTAGAAGTAGAGCTATGGTCTCAACCTCCGAAATCCGTCGCGCCGTTGTCATCGAGGACGACCCGGACATCCGGGGGCTGCTGGTCCGGGTGCTGCAGAAGCAGGGGTTTGAGGTATCGCAGGCAGCCGCAGGGCTGCCGGGCGTTGCGGAAGTCCGCCGCGTCCAGCCGGACCTGGTCACGCTGGACCTGAACCTTCCGGACCTGGACGGCCTGGAAGTCTGCAAGCTGCTGCGCGAGTTTTCGGACGCGTTCATTGTCATGCTCACCGCCCGGGCGGACGAACTGGACAAGCTGACCGGGCTGGACAACGGGGCCGACGAATACATCAGCAAACCCTTCAGCCCGCGCGAGCTGCAGTCCCGCATCAACGCCCTGTTCCGCCGCAGGCCCTCGGCCGCCGCGGACTCGGCCGCCCGCAGCGAACTGGAACGGGCCACAGAGGTCCAGCAGAGCCTCCTGCCCAAGGAGGACATCCGGGTGGAGGGGTACGACGTGGCCGGCGTCTTCCGCCCCTCACGCAGCGTGGGCGGCGACTTCTACGACTGGTACCAGACCGCCGACGGGCTGCACCTCACCTTCGCCGACGCCATGGGCAAGGGCATGGGCGCTGCCCTGATCGCCGCAACGGTCCGTGCCGTCATGCGCTCCACCGGCCACCGGCCGGACCTGGACGGCGCCTTCGCCTCCGCCAGCAAGGCCATCGCCACGGACCTGGACTCCTCCAACTCTTTCGTCACCCTGTTCCATGCGCGGCTGGAGGCGGCCTCGGGGAAGGTCAGCTATGTCGACGCCGGCCACGGGCTGGCGCTGCACGTCCAGCCGGGCGGGACTGCTGAGCGGCTGCCCTCCGGCGGCCCGCCCGTGGGCGCCTGGACGGGAACGGACTGGCCACAGTCGGCCTTTGAGCTGGCCCCCGGCGATTCCCTGGTGGTGGTCAGCGACGGTGTCCTGGACGTTTTCGAGTCAGTGGAGGACTTCACCGACGCCGTCCGGACCGCCACGCTGGGCCATGGCTCCGCCCATGCCGCCAGCAGCGCCATTATGGCCCTGGCCCCCGCGGAGACGGCGGAGGATGACGTGACGGTGGTCGTGGTCCGCCGGCTGCCTGAGAAAGCCACGGCATGACCCGCTTCCTGACCCGCCTGGTAGTGGTGCTCACCGTCATCACCGGCGTCAACTACATCACCTGGCGCTGGCTGGCATCGCTGAACTGGGACGCCTGGTGGATCGCCCTGCCGCTGGTCATCGCCGAAACCTACAGCCTGATCGACGTCATGCTCTTCGGCATGACCGTCTGGCGGCTGAAGATCCGCAAGGGCGCGCCGCCGCCCCCGCCGGATGCCACCGTGGACGTCTTCATCACCACCTACAACGAAGACCTGGACATGGTGATGACCACCGCCCTGGCGGCGCAGAAAATCCGGCACCCGCACAGCACCTGGATCCTGGACGACGGCGCCCGCCCCGAACTCAAGGCACTCGCCGAACAACATGGGCTGGGCTACGTGACGCGCAGCGAGGACTGGACCTCGGACCTTCCCCGCCACGCGAAGGCCGGCAACCTGAACAACGCCCTGATGCAGACCCACGGCGAGTTCCTCCTGATCCTGGACACGGACCAGATCCCCGAACCGGACATCCTAGAAAAGACGCTCGGCTACTTCAACAACCGCCGCGTGGCCCTGGTCCAGACACCGCAGTACTTCAGCAACGTTCCCGCCGATGACCCGCTCGGCAGCCAGGCGCCCCTGTTTTACGGCCCCATCCAGCAGGGCAAGGACGGCTGGAATGCCGCCTTCTTCTGCGGCTCCAACGCCATCCTGCGCCGCGAGGCGCTGATGCAGCTGGGCCTGGTGGGCTACGTCAAGGAAACCGAAAAGAGCATCCGCCGCGCGCTGGCAGCATCCCAGACCGCGATCAAGAAGGCGCGGAAATCCGCCGACATGGAATCACCGCTGGTGGCCGAGGTGCTGGACGAGGTGGAGGCGGCCACCCGGGAAGCGCAGAAGGAACTCGACGCCGGGAAGTCGCTCAGCGAGATCACCTACCGTGTCCGCCGCCGCGTCGATGCCGCCGTGCAGACCCTGGTCCTTGCCGACGTCGAGGCCCTGCAGTCCGACCTCGAAGAGATCGCCGCCATGGAACTCGCCCATGTGGGCGAGGCCGGGGTCCCGGTAGTGGCCGACGACGCCGTCCAGCGCATGTCCCGCCGCGACTGGTCCCCGCTGGGCGCCCTCGAATCCGTGCAGGCGGTCCTGGACGCACTGTCCGTGGAACGCAATGACGAGGCCCAGCCCGTCATGCCCCTGGCCACCATCTCCGTCACCGAGGACATGGCCACCGCCATGCGCATGCACGCCATGGGCTGGGAGAGCGTCTACCACCACGAAGTCCTTGCCTACGGGCTGGCGCCGGAGGACCTGAAGACCATGCTCACGCAGCGGCTGCGCTGGGCCCAGGGCACCATCCAGGTGCTGCTGCGCGAGAACCCGCTGGTGCAGAAGGGCCTGAAGCTCGGCCAGCGGCTGATGTACTTCGCCACCATGTGGACCTACCTCAGCGGCTATGCGGCCGTCATCTACTTCGCCGCACCGATCATCTACCTGCTGCTGGGCATCCTCCCGGTCACCAGCCTGAGCTGGGATTTCTTCATCCGGTTCATCCCCTTCATGGTGGTCAACCAGATCCTGTTCGCCGTGGCCGGCCGGGGCATCCCCACCTGGCGCGGGCAGCAGTACAGCCTGGCCCTGTTCCCCACCTGGATCAAGGCGTGCTCGACGGCGGCCCGGAACGTCTGGTTCGGCCGTCCCCTCGGGTTTGCCGTCACCCCCAAGGCCCGCCAGAGCGGCGGACCCAGCTGGAGCCTGATCCAGCCCCAGATCGTGGTGTCGGCGCTGCTGGCCGTGGCCGCCGTCGTCGGGATCATCCGGCTGGCCACCGGACTGGCGGAACCGCTGGGCACCCTGGTGAACGTCGCCTGGGTCATTTTCGACCTGGTGGTCATGAGCATCCTGGTCCGCGCCGTGCTCTACAAGGGGTATGAACCGGCCGCAGAACCCGCAGTTACAGAGAAGGAGTCCTGATGGAATTCAGTTACGAAGTGCGAGATTCGTACGCGGAGGTCAAGGCGGACGGGCGGCTCAACATGGTGTCCGCCCCCAAGCTGCGCGAGTTCGTGACGGATGTGATTGCCGGCGGGTCCAACCGGATCGTGGTCAATCTGGAAAAGACCGCCTTTATGGACTCCTCGGGCCTCGGTGCGCTGATCGGGTGCCTGAAGGCGGCCCGGCAGGCAGGCGGCGACCTCCGGATCGCTGCCGTCCAGCCGCAGGTGAAGATGGTCCTGCAGCTGACCAGCATGGACAAGGTCCTCACCGCGTACCCGTCGGCCGACGAGGCGTTCAGCAATGACTGACGTCCTCGCCTCCCGCAGCTTCCGGGGACCTGCTGCGGAGGACGCCGTCGAATCCGTCCACAACGACCTGGACAGCTTGTGGCTGGACGTCCCCTTCGTCCAGGACATGGACCAGATGACGTTCACGACGGCGGTCATCGAGTCCGTCTCCAACATCATCCAGCATGCCGAGCCGGCCGGGGACGAACCGGTGGAGCTGGGCGTGGACATCACGGTCCAGCCCGCGCTGCTCCAGGCCCGCGTCAGCGCCTTCCACGCCCAGCCGCCGTTCGGCCCGATGGAACCGGCAGTCCCCGGCGAAGATTCGGAGTCCGGCCGGGGCCTGGCCCTGATCGAGGCGCTGGTCACCACTGTCACCTTCGAGCGGCAGGAAAGCACGAACACCTGGGTGCTGTCCCGGACGTCCTCCCAAGGGTAATTCCCGTCCGGTGGTTGAGCCTGTCGAAACCGGTGCTCAACCACCGGAAAACGAGTCCTGGCCTAGGGTTCAGCGGGGAACAGCACCGAGACGGTGGTGCCGCCGCCGGGAGTCTCGCTGATGGACAGTTCGCCGCCGTGCGCCTGCGCGATGCGGCGGCACGTGGCCAGGCCCAGTCCCGTGCCGGGGCCGTCCCCCGGACGGTTTAGCCGGACCAGCGGCTCCACCGCCCGCTGCCGGTCGGCAGGCTGGATGCCCTTGCCGTTGTCCGCCACGTGGATGGTCATACCCAGGGGGCAGGGTTCGGCGGTGACGGTGACCTCAAGCTGCCGCCGCGGGTCCGGGTAGTTCAGCGAGTTGGCCAGCAGGTTCTGCACCAGCGTGCGCAGCTGCCCCCGGTCCGCGAAGAGTTCCGCGTCTTCGCACAAAATCCCGCTGCCCAGCCCCAGGTCCACACCAACGTCCTGCGCGGCTTCTGCCGTGACGGCGAGCAGGGAGACCCGCTCGGGCTTCAGGGCTCCGTCGGCACGGGAGTAGTCCAGAACGTCGTCGAGCGTGGCGAGCATGCGCTCGCCGCCGTTCCTGATGAGCGACAGGTACTCCCCAAACCGGTTCCCCGGCGGGATCTGCGGATCGTCCTCGGCGAGCTCCACGTAGCCCAGGATGGTGGTCAGCGGGGACCGCAGGTCGTGGCTGACCCGGCCGGCAAACTCGGCCAGCATGGCGTTGCTGCGCTGCAGTTCCGCCAGTGCAGCATCGAGCTGGAGCGTGCGGTGCTGCAGCTCCAGCAGCTCCACCACCTGCCGGGCAAGGACCTCCAGCAGGCCGATCTGCTCCGGGGTGGGAAGCTCCGCCTGGTCCGAGAACACGCAAAGCGAGCCAAGCACCAGCCCGCCGCCAGTCACCAGCGGCACTGACGCGTAGAAGCGGACGTGGGCGATCTCCCCCGTGACGAAGGGGTTGGCGGAAAACCGCGGATCATGGGAGGCGTCCCGCACAACGGTGGTGCCGGGATTAAGGAAGACGGTGGCGCACATGGAGTCCTCGCGCGAGCAGATCCCCGGGTCGATGCCCGAGGCCGCAATCTGCAGCTGCTGGTCCGCGGTGATGATGTTGACCACGCTGTACGGCACTCCGCAGAGCGAGGCAGCCACGCGGACCAGGCTGTCCAGCGTGCCCTGGGCCCGTTCATCCGCCAGTGCCGGTATTTCCCCCGGCGCCGCGGGCAGGAGCCCGTATTCCTTCAGGCCAAGCTCGCGCCCGGCGTCCCGATCGGTCAGCATTTGCATAGCCGCACCGTCCATATTCTTTTCTTCCCCAGCATTTCAGCCCGGGCCCCAGCGGCCCTTCCGTGATGATACCGGTCATGCACAGGCGGTGTTGTAGTCTCTTGACACCGGGCAGCAGCTGCCCTTGAATATTACGTATGCTGAAATAACAGTTCCATGATGCGGAAGCTTGTCGTGCACCCTGCCGGCAGGTCCGGGAAGTCCGGTCTCCGCATAGCCGTCACCATGGATGCCAGCATTCGTACCGAGGACCAGCCAGCATGAAGCTTGCCGAATTCAACACCGCGGACCCCGCCGCGGCCGCGGACACCCTCCGGCCCTGCATCGATGTCAGCAGGTGGGTTGACGCCGTCGCCGCCGCCCGCCCCTTCTCCACCAAGGAGGACCTCCTGGCCTTCGCGGCGGAGGCTGCCAACCCCTTCACTCCCGCCGAGGTGGAGGCGGCCATGGCCCACCACCCCAGGATCGGGGAACGTCCGACGGCGGCCACCGCCGAAGCGTCCATGTCCCGTTCCGAGCAGTCGGGCGTCGACCCGGCGGACGCGGCAGCCGCCGAGGCCCTGGCGAAGGGGAACCGGGACTACGAGGAAAAGTTCGGCCGGGTCTTCCTGATCCGCGCCGCCGGCCGCACCGCCCCGGAAATCCTGCAGTCCCTCAATGAACGCCTCGCCAACTCCCCCACCCAGGAAGACACCATCGTGGCCCAGCAGCTGCGCGAAATAGCCGTCCTGCGGCTGGAAGGACTGATCACCGAATGAGCGTCTCCCACGTCACCACCCACATCCTGGACACCGGTGCCGGACGACCGGCGGCGGGGGTCGCCGTCGTGCTGTTGAAGAACGACGGCGGCACCTGGCTGGAGCTGGCAAAGTCCATCACCGATGCGGACGGCAGGGCCAAGGACCTGGGCCCCGAGCAGCTGGAACCGGGCCACTACAAGCTCAACTTCGCCACCGGCAGCTACTACGCCGGACTGCAGACGGCCACCTTCTTCCCGGAAGTGGACCTCGTGTTTGAAGTGACAGGCCCCGAGCACTACCACGTACCGCTGCTGCTGAGCCCGTTCGCGTACTCCACCTACCGCGGCAGCTAATCCCGCAACCAGGAGTTTTGTCCAGCTACGGCGGGCTCCGGGCACCGGAAGTCGCCATATCTGGACAAAACTCCCAACGTGGGGCGGTGTGCGGCTTCCGGAATATCCGTCCGGCCGCCGTTCCCGACATAGGATCGGCAGTATGGGCCCTAAAAACGAACTTGAATCCGACGCCGAGGCCGAGGGCGGCCAGCAGGGCGGTGTCCAGTCGGTGGAACGCGCGTTGACCGTCCTGGAGATCCTTGCCCGCGAGGGCCATGCCGGCGTGAGCGAGATCGCCGAGGAGATGGGTATCCATAAGTCCACGGTCTCGCGGCTGATGGGTTCCCTGGTGAGCCGTGACATGGTGCACCAGAACAGCGACCGCGGCAAATACCAGCTGGGGTTCGGCATCCTGCGCCTGGCCAGCTCCATCCCCGGCCGGCTGAGCCTGGTCCGCGAGGCGAGGCCGGTGCTGGAAAGCCTGGCCCTGGAATACAAGGAAACCGTCAACCTGGCAGTCCTGCGCTCCAACTATGCCGTGAACGTGGACCAGGCGATGGGCCCCTCCACGCTCGCCACCTACGACTGGGTGGGCAGCCTGACGCCGCTGCACGCCACGTCCAGCGGGAAGATCCTGCTGGCCGCCTTGAGCGCCGACGAGCGGGACCGCATCCTGAAGGAGACGGGCCTGACCGCCCGCACCTCCCGCACGGTCACCAGCCGCAAGGAGCTGGACAAGCAGCTCCATGAGGCCGCCGCCAACGGATATGCGGTGGTGCGCGAGGAGTTTGAGATCGGCCTGAACGCGGTGGCGGTTCCCGTCTTCAACCACCAGGGCGTGGTGATTGGGGCAATCAGCATCTCCGGGCCGGCTTTCCGGTTCGACCCCGAGAAGACCCCGGGCCTGCTGGAGTCGCTCAAACAGGCCGGCCTGAAGGTCAGCACCAACATGGGATACACCCGGCACTGAACGAAATGCCCCTGGACCGGAGTCCAGGGGCATTTTCATTTGTCCGGCCGCGTGCGTGGATCTGGACATCCCGGCAGGCAACAAAGCCGGAAACCCTTGACATTGGGCGTGGCCTGCATCACGGTGTTGCATATAGCGATGCGTGTTGCTCAAGACGAATTGGAGCACTACGCACTGCCCGTAACGCCGCCCTGCCAGCCCACGCCCCAGGAGAACCACAGACCATGAGCGCATCACCGCGCGTCGTCATCATCGGAGCCGGCATCGTCGGCACCAACCTTGCCGACGAACTCGCCAGCCGCGGCTGGACCAACATCACCGTCGTCGAGCAGGGGCCGCTGGAACTGGCCGGCGGGTCCACGTCGCATGCGCCAGGCCTGGTGTTCCAGACCAACCCGTCCAAGACCATGACGGAGTTCGCTACTTACACCGTGGACAAGCTGCTCTCCCTGACCGCGGACGGCGTCTCCTGCTTCAACCAGGTGGGCGGGCTCGAACTGGCCACCACCGAGGCCCGGCTCGAGGACCTCAAGCGCAAGCTCGGCTACGCCACCTCCTGGGGCGTGGACGGCAGGCTGGTCGACGCGGACGAGTGCGAAAAGCTCTGGCCGCTGCTCAACAACGGACCCCTCGCCGACGGCCGCGGTATCCTGGGCGGCCTGTTCGTCCCCTCGGACGGCCTCGCCTCCGCCGCCCGCGCCGTCCAGCTCCTGATCGGCAAGGCCCGGGCGGCGGGCGTCACCTTCCGCGGCTCCACGCCCGTGACGGGCATCGAGCAGGCCGGCGGCAAGGTCACCGGCGTCCAGACGCCCGACGGCGTGATCCCGGCAGACATCGTGGTGTCCTGCGCCGGGTTCTGGGGCCGCGAGCTCGGCAAAATGGTGGGCCTCCAGGTCCCGCTGCTGCCGCTGGCCCACCAGTACGTCAAGACCACCCCGGTGAAGGCGCTGCGCGGCGCCAACGAACTGCCCAACGGGGCCAGCAAGCCCATCCTGCGCTACCAGGACCGCGACCTGTACTTCCGCGAGCACGGCGACCGGATCGGTGTCGGCAGCTACGCCCACAAGCCCATGCCGGTGGACATGGCCCGCCTTCCGCGCGTCGGCGCGGACGAGATGTCGGACCACAACATGCCCTCCCGCCTGGACTTCACCCTGGAGGACTTTGCCCCGGCCTGGGAGGACTGCCAGGACCTGCTGCCGGCCCTGCACACCGCCCAGATCCACGACGGGTTCAACGGCATCTTCTCCTTCACCCCGGACGGCGGCCCGCTCATGGGCGAGGCCCCGGACCTGGACGGGTTCTTCGTGGCCGAGGCCGTGTGGGTCACCCATTCCGCCGGCGTGGCAAAGGCCATGGCCGAACTGCTGGTGGAGGGACAGTCCCGCACCGACCTGCACGGCTGTGAACTCACCCGCTTCGAGAAGGTGCAGACCTCCGACGCGTACGTCAGTGAAACCTCGCAGCAGAACTTCGTGGAGATCTATGACGTCCTGCACCCGCTCCAGCCGCGGGAATCCCCGCGGGATGTCCGGGTGAGCCCGTTCAACGTGCGACAGAAAGAACTTGGCGCGTTCTTCCTCGAATCGGCGGCCTGGGAACGTCCGCACTGGTTCGAGGCCAACCGCGGCCTCCTGGAGCACCTGCCTGCCGAATGGCAGGTCCCGGAGCGGGATGAATGGGCCGGCATGTTCTACTCCCCCATTTCCGCCGCCGAGGCGTGGAAGACGAGGACCGCCGTCGCGCTGTACGACATGACGCTGCTCAAGCGGCTGTCCATCACCGGGCCGGGTGCGCTGGACCTCCTGCAGCGGCTCAGCACGGGCAACATCGCCAAGAAGCCCGGCGCCGTCACCTACTGCCTGCTGCTGGCGGACGACGGCGGCATCCGCAGCGACGTCACGGTGGCCCGGCTTGGGGAGCAGGACTTCCAGCTGGGCGTGAACAGCAACGTGGACTTCGACTACCTGCGCGTGGAGGCACGGCAGCAGTCGGCGGCCGATCCCGCCCGCTGGGTGCACGTCACGGACATCACCGGCAGCACCTGCTGCATCGGCCTGTGGGGCCCGCTGGCGCGCGAGGTGATAGGCAAAGTCAGCACCGACGACCTGAGCAATGACGGCCTGCGCTACTTCCGCACCAAGGAAATCAATGTGGGCGGCATCCCCGTCACGGCCATGCGCCTGTCCTACGTGGGCGAACTCGGCTGGGAGCTGTACACCACGGCCGAGTACGGGCTGAAGCTCTGGGACCTGCTCTTCGAAGCGGGCCGGGAACACGGCATCATCGCCGCGGGCCGCGGCGCCTTCAACAGCATGCGGCTGGAAAAGGGCTACCGGCTCTGGGGCACGGACATGACCACGGAGCACCACCCCTACCAGTCCGGCCTCGGTTTCTCGGTGGCGAAGGACAAGACCGGGTTCGTGGGCGCTGAGGCCCTCGCGGCCCGCAAGGAGCAGCCGGCCGCCAAGACGCTGCGCTGCCTGACGGTCGACGACGGCACGTCGGTGGTGCTGGGCAAGGAACCTGTCTACGTGAACGGCGAGGCGGCCGGCTACGTCACCAGCGCCGCGTACGGCTTCTCCATCGGCAGGCCGATCGCCTACGCCTGGCTGCCGACCGCCGTCGGGGTGGGCGACGCCGTCGAGATCGAATACTTCGGCCGGCGCGTGGCTGCCACCGTGACGGCCGAGCCGCTGTTCGACCCCGGCATGGAGCGCCTCCGCGGCTGACCCCACCAATTGAAAGTGCCCCGCCTCCTGTCCGGAGGCGGGGCACTTTTTGCGCTGGTACTGTTAGGCGCCGGCCGTCTGGAAGGCCGGTTCTTCGGCCGCTGCGGCGTCGCCGGTGTGGGGTTCGAAGCGGACGAACATGGCTTTGAAGCCGGGGGTGTTGGATTCGCGGGCGACGTTTTCCTTGTGGACCAGGGCGTTGGCTTCGGGGAAGTAGGCGGCGGCGCAGCCCTTGGCGGTGGGGTAGGCCACGAGCCGGAATTTGTCCGCGCGGCGGTCGACGCCCCCAAAGGTGCTGACGACGTCCACCAAATCGCGGTCGTTGAAGCCGAGTTCGGTGAGGTCCTCGGGGTGGATCAGGATGACGCGGCGGCCGTCGGAGATGCCGCGGTAGCGGTCGTCCAGGCCGTAGTAGGTGGTGTTGTACTGGTCGTGGCTGCGGATGGTCTGCAGGACCAGGTGGCCTTGGGCGGGGTGAGGTATTCCAGCGGGCTGACGGTGAACCGGCCGCGGCCGATGTCCGTGGCGAAGGACCGGGTGTCGCGGGGCGGGTTGGGCAGCACGAACCCGTTCTTGGTCCTTACCCGGGCGTTGAAATCCTCGAAACCGGGCAGGACGCGGGCGATGTGGTCCCGGATGACGTCGTAGTCCTCGGCCATCGCTTTCCAGTCCACGGGGTGGTCCGGGCCGAACGTGGCTTCGGCCATCCGTGCCACGATGACGGGTTCGGCGAGCAGGTGCTCGGAGACGGGGGTGAGGCGGCCCTGGGTGGAGTGGACCACGGACATGGAGTCCTCCACGGACAGGAACTGGGCGCCCTTGGGGTGCTTGTCGTCCTTGTCCGTCCGGCCCAGGGTGGGCAGGATCAGCGAGGTGCGGCCGTGCACGATGTGGGACCGGTTGGGCTTGGTACTGATGTGCACGGTCAGCCCGATCCGCTGCATGCCGGCTTCGAGGACCTCGGTGTCGGAGCAGGCGAGGGAGAAGTTTCCGCCCATGGAGACGAACACGTCCACCTCGTCACGTTCGAACGCCTCCATGGATTCGACGCAGTCGTAACCGGTGATGCCCGCTGGGGTAGGTCGACTGGGCCGGAAC
>NZ_AOFD01000035.1 GCF_000332815.1 Arthrobacter nitrophenolicus | reverse complement strand
CGGCTGCGGTTGCCTCTGTCTGCATGAGGGTCATGGCCCCTCCTCCTTTAGATATATTCAAAAGTAGCGAACTGATATATTAGATTGGACCCCAGCGTATACTCGACTGTGACGCAGGTCAATAGTTAATTTTTTAGGCGAGGGGAAGGGGTCCTGGCATGGCACTGGAAACTTTGGCGGCCGCGGAAGAGGGCAGCAGGAAGTCCCTGGCCGACGTCGCTTACGAAAGCATCCGGGACCGGCTCCTGGTGCTGGACATCAAGCCCGGCGAGCTGCTGAACGACGAGGCGCTGGCGAAGTCGCTGGGCGTGGGACGCACTCCCGTGCGTGAGGCACTGAAGCGGCTGGAACTGGACCGGCTGGTCATCACGTACCCGCGGCGGGGCACCTTCGCCACACGCGTGGATGTCACAGACCTGTCCTTCATCTCCGAGATCCGCGCGCAGCTGGAGCCCCTCGCGGCTGCCCGCGCCGCAAGGGTTGCCACCGAGGCGGTCAGGCAGCAGCTGCGGGCAATCCTCAAGGATGTTGAGGCGTTCGACGTCGCGGCCGCCTCCGTCACGGAGACACTCCGCCTGGACGCCCGCGTGCACCAGGTATTTACGCCGCCGCTGCCAACCCACACCTCGAGGACATCCTGATCCGCTACGACAACCTTGCCACCCGGATCTGGTGCATGGTGATCGACCGCCTTCCCGACCTGTCCCTGCATGTGCACGAACACGTGAACCTGCTGAATGCCGTTATTGACGGGGATGAGGACAAGGCCGCGGAACTCGCGCGGGTGCATGTCAGTGGCTTTGAGCGGGCGGTGCGCGAAGCCCTGTTCGCCGCCTAAAGCCGCGCTTTGCCGCGTGGCGGGTTCTCCATTACGGCTGCTGTCGGCGAACCGCGATTGACTCCCGCTGTGACTTGGAACATACTTGGTTTCCATTCTGATATATCAACGAGATATCAGTTCAAGTCCTAATAGGCGGCTCGACTGAGGCCCAGCGATGGAGGAAACCGTGAACCTGTGCGTACTGGCCGACCTGCCGGCGGCCGTGAGCAGCCCGCAGCAAGACGACGCGGCGCCCGGCACCAACCGCGGGCTGCGCAAGGATTGGTCGCGCCTGGCCGGCCATACCGTGGAGGTGTGGCTGGGGGGTGAGTATGTGGCCAGCGGGGTGGTGGACCAGGCTGCGGAGGACGGTTCAGTCCTGTGGATAGCCGGCGAAGGCATCACCACCCGCAGGCTCTTCGACAAGTCGACCGGGTACCAGGTCTGGCTTTGAGCCGGGCAGTCACCGCTGCGGAAAGCCCCAAAGTTTTCCCGGAATCCCTGCAACGTGGCTGCGGGACGTATCCTTAGAACTAGGTTTTGCAGTAGGCCGCAGCGCTTCAAGCGAGGCATGGAGAATGGCCGCTGAACCCACTGGGCAGGTTGGCTGGGGACCTCTTCCAATGCCGCCGGAGCCTGTTCTCGACAGCAAGGACGTCGAGACATACCTCTGGGAAGTCACCCGCGACTTCATGACAGACATCAAGGGTGAACGCCGCGGTATCGCCTGGGCTGCCACGCTTTTCCGCCTTGGCAAGGCGCACACGCTCGCCGCCAGCACCGAGCAGGCCCGTGAGGCGGACCGGGAACAGTGCTCCTTTGCGGACGGGCCGGTCATGGAAGCCCTACGCACCGGTGAATTCGTCCTCCTGTCCGACCTCAGCCGGGACCGGCGCTGGCCCGGCTATTCAAACGCGGCCGCCGGCCACGGTGTGCAGTCACTGCTCTCCGCGCCCATCGTGTCCGAGGGCGGCACCAGCGCGGCCATCAACCTTTACGCTGCGGTACCCCACGCTTTCACCAGCGACGACCTGGTCCGCATCCGGAGCTACGTGCACCAGGTGGCGCGCACCCTGCGCGTGGTGGTGCATGTGGCCGAGCGGGCGGAGACGACGGCGGGAATCGCCGTCGTGCAGAGCTCGCTGGTGCTCGTTGACCTGGCGGTGCGCAGCCTCATGAATGAGTACGGCCTCAGCCGCGAAGGCGCCCTGCGGTTCCTGCAGACGCAGGCACTGCACCACGAACTGGACCTGCGGGATGCGGCCCTGAACGTCGTGGTGCCCGGCGCCGCCATGGACCGGCCCGGCCCGGAGGTTTCCGGGCTCCGGCAGGAACCGCCCGACGGCGTCGAGGACTTCCGCCTGCTGGCGCCGGCGGAGCTGGAGCAAGAGTCAGAGACGCCACCGGCGGCGGGCGCCGCAAAGAAGCAGCGGCCGCGTTCAACCGTGCGAAGGAGGACGGCATGACGACGGAAAAGCAGGATCTGCGGGCGGTCACGGAAACCGGAGGCACGCACCCCTGGCGCCGGTTCGTGGCACTGGGCGACTCCTACACGGAGGGTGTGGGCGATCCCGAGCCGCGCAGCCTCGGCGGGCTCCGGGGCTGGGCCGACCGGGTGGCGGAGGAACTCAGCGCCGGCCAGCCGGGCTTCGCCTACGCCAACCTCGCGGTCCGGGGAATGCTGCTGCGCCAGATCGTGGATGGTCAGCTTGCCCCGGCCCTGGCGCTGAAGCCGGATTTGATTGCCATGTCCGGCGGCGGGAACGACATCATCTTCCGGCGCGGCGATCCGGACAAGCTCGCCAGGCACATGGACCAGGCCATGGAAAGGCTAACCGCCACGGGAGCCACAGTCCTGCTGTACGCAGGGCCGGACTGGGGTGGTATCCCCGTCTTCAGCCAGATCCGGGGCAGGGTGGCGATCTACAACGAGCACCTGCACAAGATCGCGCTGCGCCACCATGCCATCATGGTTGACCTGTGGTGCCTGCCCGGGCTCCAGGACGTCCGGATGTGGGATCCGGACCGGCTGCACCTGTCCCCGCTGGGCCATCACGCCGTTGCCGTGGGCACCCTCAACGCGCTGGGAGTGCCGCATACCCTCGAACCGCTTGAGCCCCGGCCGGTACCGGCCCATGGCTGGACGCAGGCGCGGGCCGAAGATCTGGTGTGGGCCCGGCAGTACTTCTTCCCCTGGATGCTGCACCGAATCCTGCCGCACGGGTCCGACGAGTCCCTGGCAGCGAAGCGGCCCAAGCCCGGGCCAGTCCATGGCCTCAACCGCCCTGACGAAGTGGCCTAGCTCCTAGCGCTTCCTGGGAGCCCGCTTCGCGGCAGCGTTGGCGGCGGCCTTGGCAGCCGGCGGCAGTCCCGCCTGCTCGGACTCCGGTTCCGCCACGGTTCCACGGGCCTTCGCGATGGCTTCATGCCGTGGTAGATCACCAGCGCGGCCGCCGAACCGAGCGCGATGCCGGTGAAGGTGAGTTCGCCGACGGTCAGCGTGTAGTCGGCGATGCCGATGATCAGCGCCACGGCTGCGGTGGTCAGGTTCACCGGGTTGGAGAAGTTCACCTTGTTCTGTACCCAGATCTTCACGCCAAGGATGCCGATCATGCCGTAAAGCATGGTGGCCGCGCCGCCCAGCACGCCCGGCGGAACGGTGGCGATCAGCTCACCGAACTTGGGTGAGAAGCTCAGCAGGATGGCGAAAATGCCGGCCACCCAGTAGGCCGCCGTCGAGTACACCTTGGTGGCAGCCATGACGCCGATGTTTTCGGCATAGGTGGTGGTTCCCGAACCGCCGCCGATCCCGGCGAGGACGGTGGCGGCGCCGTCGGCCATCAACGCGCGCCCGGAGACGCCGTCGAGGTTCTGCCCGGTCATCGCGGCCACGGACTTCACGTGGCCGATGTTCTCCGCCACCAGCACCAGGACCACCGGCACGAACAGGCCCAGGACGCCGATATGGAACTCGGGGGTCTGGAACTGGGGGAGCCCGACCCATGCCGCCGCGTTCATCTTGTCGTAGCTGACTTCGCCGCGGAGCATGGCCACGAGGTAGCCCACCACCACGCCCACCAGGATGCTGAGCCGGCCCAAAATCCCGCGGAACAGGACGCTGACCAGGATGATGGTGGCAAGGGTGACGACGGCGGTGACGGGCGCGGCGGCGAAGTTCTGCTTCGCGGCGGGGGCCAGGTTGAGGCCGATCAGCGCCACGATGGCGCCGGTGACGATGGGCGGCATGAGCCGGTTGATCCACTCCGCGCCGAACTTCTGCACGATGGCACCCACCAGGGCCAGGAGGGCGCCGGCCAAGACCACGCCGCCCAGTGCGCCGGGCACGCCGAACTGCTGCTGGGACGCCATGATGGGGGCGATGAACGCAAAGCTCGAGCCCAGGTAGCTGGGCACCCGGCCCTTGGTGATGACCAGGAACAGCAGGGTGCCGATGCCGGAGAAGAAGAGTGTGGTGGCCGGCGGCATGCCGGTGATGATGGGCACCAGGAAGGTGGCGCCGAACATGGCCACCACGTGCTGCATGCCCACGCCGATGGTGAGCGGCCAGGCCAGCCGTTCATCGGGGGCCACCACGTGGCCTGGCTTGATGGATTTGCCGGTGCCGTGCAGCTTCCACTTGATTCCGAGCATGCTCATGGGAGGGGGCCTTTCAGGGGTGCCGCCGATGGCGAAGATGAATGCCACCAGAATACCGCCAAGCCGTTTGTCCCGGCCGCTGTGGCTAAGGTCACGTGATTTTCGGGAAGAGCAGAGCAGAGGTTGAAGTTGCAAGTATGGACAGCGAAGAGGCCGACCCGGCAGGCGGGGAGGCGCAGCGAAAGGTATGCAAATGACCATTGCCCACGAAGAAGCGGTTATCGATTCGGCCGCCGTCGACGCCATTTTCGCCGAGGCCCGCACCGCCAACACCTTCACCGGTGAAGTCACCGAGGAACAGGCCCAGGCCATCTACGAACTCACCAAGTTCGGCCCCACCGCCTTCAACTCCCAGCCCTTGCGCATCACCTACGTCCGTTCCGACGAAGCCCGCGCCAAGCTCGTGGACGCGCTCATGCCCGGCAACCGCGCCAAGACCGCCTCCGCCCCGCTGGTGGCCATCCTCAGCTACGACACCGACTGGGCCGGCCAGTGGGACAACTTCCTCCCGGGCTACAACGCCCCCAAGGCCATGTACGACGCCAACCCGGAACTGGCCGCGGCCACCGGCAACAACAACGCGCACCTGCAGGCCGGCTACTTCATCCTGGCCGTCCGCTCCCTCGGCTTCGCGGCAGGCCCCATGACCGGCGCCGACTTCGGCGCGATCGACGAGGCCTTCTTCCCCGCCGGAGACCAGAAGAGCTTCCTGGTGGTCAACATCGGCCAGCCCGGCGAGGACGCCTGGGGCGAAGCCAAGCCCAAGTTCGCCTACCAGGACGTCGTCCGCACCGTCTAATACTTCCGATGCTCTATCATTTATGGTCCTTATCCGCCCGAAATGGGAGCCATAAGTGATAGAGCATCGGTGTTTAAGGGGGGGCGGTGGGAGACTGGGGCCATGCCTGCACAGCTCCGGAAGCCACCGCGCAACCTCATTTTCGTGGCATTCGTCGAACCGGTGGCCGGGGATGCCGTCTTCCCGCGCACGGACTGGCCGCTGCACATCACCCTGGTGAGGTTCGACGCCGGCAGTCCGGACAGTGCCGACGCGGCGGATCGCGTCGCCGCCCTTGCCGACGCTCCTGCGCGGGCCGCGCTTGGCGCCCGCCTGGCGGTAGCGGAGGACGCGGCCTTCGGGCGGAACGGTTCCGTGGCCGTCAGCCTGGTGGAGCCGCATCCGGCGCTCCAGGCCCTGCATGAGGCCCTGGTCCAGGCAGTCGCCGCCGTGGAGGGCAGGATCCTTACGCCGCGCCACACCCTTTCCGGCTACCGCCCGCACGTTTCGCACCACGGCACCGGCCCTGGCCTGAAGCGGCTGAACCCGGGCGACGCCGTCGTGCTGGACCGGATCGCCCTGGTGGACATGGCGCCGGATGGTGACCACACCATCCGGCGCGTCCTCCGCCTGTGGACCCTGGATCCGGGGAAGGAAACCGCCTAGGCGATGACGCCGTCCACCAGCGCCTTGGCCTCGGCCTGCACCTGCTTGAGGTGCTCCTCGCCCTTGAAGGACTCGGCGTAAATCTTGTACACGTCCTCGGTGCCGGACGGGCGCGCAGCAAACCAGGCGTTCTCCGTGACCACCTTGAGCCCGCCGATGGAAGCGCCGTTGCCCGGCGCCTCGGTGAGCTTCGCCGTGATCTCCTCGCCCGCCAGGGACGTCGCGGTGACGTCCGCAGCGGACAGCTTGCCCAGCTTGGCCTTCTGCTCGCGCGTGGCGGCGGCGTCGATCCGGGCGTAGACCGGCGAACCGAACCGGTCCGTCAGGCCCTTGTACAGCTGGGACGGGGACTTGCCCGTGACGGCGGTGATCTCGGACGCGAGCAGGGCCAGCAGGATGCCGTCCTTGTCGGTGGTCCAGACGCTGCCGTCCTTCTTGTTGAACGAGGCGCCGGCCGATTCCTCGCCGCCGAAGGCGCCCTCGCCGGACAGCAGGCCGGGCACGAACCACTTGAAGCCCACCGGGACCTCAACAAGCTTCCGGCCCAGGCTTTGTGCCACGCGGTCGATGATGGAGGAGGACACCAGGGTCTTGCCCACCACCGAGGCAGGGTTCCAGCCGCTGCGGTTCCGGTACAGGTAGTCGATGGCGACGGCGAGGTAGTGGTTGGGATTCATCAGCCGCCGTCGGGGGTGACGATGCCGTGCCGGTCGGCGTCGGCGTCGTTGCCCGTGGCCACGTCGAAGGCCGGCTGGCCGGAGGAGGAAGCGTCGGACATCCGCTGGATGAGGGATGCCATGGCCGACGGCGACGAGCAGTCCATCCGGATCTTCTCGTCCCAGTCCAAGGTCATGAACGCCCACTGCGGGTCCACGGTGGGGTTCACGACGGTCAGGTTCAGCTGGTGCCGCTCGCCGATCTCGCCCCAGTAGTCAACGGACGCCCCGCCCATGGGGTCGGCGCCGATCCTGACGCCGGCCTCGCGGATTGCGTCAAGGTTGAGCACGGACGGCAGGTCGTCGACATAGCTGCTGAGGAAGTCGAACTTGCCGGTGGTGTCGGCGGCCAGGGCCTCGGCGACCGGGATCCGCTTCACCCCGCGGAGGTCGTTTTCGAGCAGTTCGTTGGCGCGGTTGGCAATCCAGCCGGTGGCGTCGGAGTCGGCGGGGCCGCCGTGCGGAGGGTTGTACTTGAAGCCGCCGTCCGCGGGCGGGTTGTGGCTGGGGGTCACCACGATGCCGTCAGCCTGCGGTGCCCCGGGTGCGGCCTTCCGGTTGTAAGTGAGGATCGCGTGGCTCAGGGCCGGCGTGGGGGTGTAACCGTGCCGGGCGTCGACGAGGACCTGGACACCGTTGGCAGCCAGTACCTCCAGCGCGCTGTTCTGCGCCGGTTCGCTCAGCGCGTGCGTGTCCTTGGCCAGGAACAGGGGACCGGTGACGCCCTGCGCTGCCCGGTACTCCACGATGGCCTGCGTGATGGCAACGATGTGCTTTTCGTTGAACGACGCCTTGAGGCTGGATCCGCGGTGCCCGGAGGTGCCGAACACAACGCGCTGCCCCGGATCAGCGAGGTCCGGCGTGATGTCGTAGTACGCGTCGAGGAGCGCAGTGATGTCAACAAGGTCCTGGGGTTGGGCAAGTGTGCCCGCGCGGCTAGCCATGGCACCAGCATGCCAGAACCTCGCGGCAGTCAAAACGAACCGCCCACATTCCGGCCCCTGTGACGGCGGCACGTCATCAACAGCAGGGCCGTGAACCAAGTAGCCAACCTGAGTACACGGGCGAAAAGTACTTATATACCGGCCCCTGCACGCCCTGTTACTTTCGGAAAATCCGGAAGAACATCCGCAGGCAAGGACGACGGCGGCCTGCCGCCGCCGTCGCGACGGCAGGGAAGCAGGGACCAACCATGGGGGCAGGAGACGGAGCGGCCGAGCAGTCCCGGCTGGCTGCTGAGCGGGTTGCCAGGCTCAAGCGCCAGCTCGACCAGGCCGAGCGTGCCACGAAGGCGTGGGACGCGGGGGCCGCGGGCGAACGGGTGGTGGCGGACAAGCTGAGTGAGCTGGTTCCCCGCGGCTGGTACGTCCTGCACGACGTGCACTGGCCGGGGCGCCCGAAGGCCAACCTGGACCACGTGCTGGTCGGCCCCGGCGGCGTTGTGGTGGTGGATGCCAAGAACTGGACCGGTGAGGTGCGGGTGGCATCCGGGGTGCTCTGGCAGGGCCGCTACGCACGTACCCAGGCGGTGGAGGGTGCGCTGGCGCAGTGTGCCGCCGTCGCGTCCATCCTTTCTCCGCCGTACCGCAGGCTGGTCCGGCCGCTCATCTGCATGGCCGCCCAGCCGGACCTGTTCGGCGTCACCAACTCCGACGTCGCCGTCGCCGGGGCGCAGCGCGTCGTGGGGGCCATCGAGTCGTTGCCGGCCGTGCTGGACCAGAAGGCGGTGGTGGGGCTGTACGAGCACCTCGGCCAGCAGCTCACGCACGAACAGGAGCCCGGCATCACTGCCTTCCGGAATGTGCGGCCTGGAACCGTGGTCCGCCCGGCGGGAGGGTTGCCACCCGGAGGCGCGCATACGGAAAGCCAGCGCACGGAAAGCCAGCGTACGGAAGGCCCGCGCGCGGAGGGGGCCAATGCGGGCGGCAACCGGACCCGCAGCGGCAGCATCGCGCGGCATCCGGCCGGGCGTGGACTCCCCGGCGGCAGCCAACCGGGAACCGCCCGGCCCGGCAGGAGCATCAAGCACATCCGCACGGCGGAACAAGTGCCGGCAGGCTGGCACTCCTCGCTGCTTTCGTTATCTTCGCCGTGTACGTCCTGCCGTACTGGACCCGCTAGGCCCCTTGCCCGTCCTGCGCTCCGCCGCGGCGGGCAGCAGCCGGTGACGGCCGGCGTCCCGGATGGTCCGGGTGATCCGGTGCAGCCGCGCCGAGTCGAGGGTCCAGGACTGCCAGTAGAGGGGCACGTCCTCGTGGACGTCCTCTTGCAGCAGCACCAGTGACCCCTCGGACAGCTCATTACCAAGCTGCAGTTCCGGAACCATGCCCCAGCCCAGCCCGGCTTTGATGGCTGCCAGGAAGCCCTCGGACGAGGGGACGGTGTGCGTCGGAGGCGACTGTTCCACGCCCTTGGCCGCCAGCAGCTGGCGCTGGAGGTTGTCCTTGGCATTGAACTTCAGCACCGGCATGTCCGCCCAGTCCGCACCGCCGGCACCTCCGAACTGCCGGTGCAGGCCGGCGGCGGCCACCGGGATGTACCGCATATGGCCCAGCAGTTCCACCCGGCAGCCGTTGACGGGGACGGGATCGGAGGTCACGGCGCCCATGACGTCGCCCTGGCGCAGGAGCTGGCTGCTGTAGCCCTGGTCTTCGACGTGCAGGTCGAGCGTGGTGTCCTGCCAGCCTGCGGCTTCGTGCAGGACCGGAACGAACCAGGTGGCCAGCGAATCAGCGTTGACGGCGACCGGCAGCTGGGCGCGCGACGCGACGCCGTTGCCGAGGGCTGCCGAAGCTTCCGCTTCCAGGACCTGCACCTGGCGCGCCATCCGAAGCAGCACCACCCCGGCGTCGGTGGCGGTGCAGGGCACACGGCGGCGCACCAGGACCTGGCCTGTCGAAGCTTCCAGTGCCTTGATGCGCTGGCTGACAGCCGACGGCGTGAGCCGCAGGAGGTCTGCAGCAGCCTCGAAGGTGCCTTCATCGATGACAGCGGTGAGGGCGCGGAGGTGTTCGAAGTTCATGAAGTAATTCTAATGATCCCTAAGAATCAATCGTTTGTCTTCATCTTCTTACCTCCGTACCGTCGGAGGCATGTGGATGACAGGAATCATCGGAATGCTGACGGGCTTGGCTCTGATCGTGGCGATCGGCGCGCAGAACGCCTTCGTCCTGCGGCAGGGGATCCGCCGGGAACACATCGGCGCCGTCGTGGCCGTGTGCATGGTGGGCGACGCCGCCCTCATCCTCGGCGGCACCGCCGGGATCGGCGCCCTGGTCACCCGCTTCCCCGAGGCGCTGGAGGTGCTGCGCTGGGGCGGCGCCGTCTACCTGGTGTGGTTCGCCATCAGGTCGTTTGCCGCTGCGCTGAAGCCCTCCGGCCTCCACGATGAACCGCCCCGGTCAAAGGGATCCGTGGTGGCCACAACGGTGGCGCTGACTTTCCTGAACCCGCACGTGTACCTCGACACCGTGGTGCTGGTGGGCAGCCTCGCCAACCAGCAGGGCCCGGACCTGCGGTGGGTGTATGCCGGCGGGGCGGTAGCGGGCAGTGTCCTGTGGTTCTCGGCGCTGGGCTACGGTGCGCGCGCGCTCGCAGGCGTCCTGGGCAGCCCCCGGACCTGGCGCGTGGTGGACCTGGTGATCGGTATCGTCATGCTCGCCCTGGCGGTGAAACTCGTCCTGCATTGACGGGTCCGGGAAGCGGGGCAGGCGATAGGCTGGAACCAAAATTCCAGGGGGAAAACCATGACTGACCAGCCTTCCCAGCGCCCTGATTCCCAGTGGCCCGACTCCTCGCGCAAACCCGCCTCCGAGCCCGGGGTACCGCCGTCGGGCGCTGAAACCCCGTCCGGGTACGAGCCGCCCCGCTTCGTGCCGCCGTACGGATCGGACGCGCCGTCCGCGCCGTACGGATCGGACGCGCCGTCCCAGCCGGCCTATGGCCAGGGACCCTACGCCCAGGGCAACCAGTACGGCGGACAATACGGTGGAAGCCAGTACGGCGGCGGCCAGTACGCGCCGGGAACCGCGCCATACTCCCAGCCGGCAGGCCCCTATGGGCAGCCTTCCTACTACGGTGCGCCTGCCGAGCCCAAGACGCTGAGCATCGCCAGCATGGTGTGCGGCATCGCCTCCGTCATCATGGGGTGGCTGCTGCTCCCGCAGATTGCGGCGATTGTGACCGGGCATATGGCGCTCAAGCGCGAGCCGTCCGGCAAGGGTATGTCCATCACGGGACTGGTGCTGGGCTACCTGTGCCTGCTGGGCTACGGGGCGTTCTGGCTGCTGCTCATCATCGGGCTTGCCTACGCAGGCTCCAGCGGATCATATACCTACTAAATCCCAGGTTGCTCTATCACTTGTGGTCCCTAAACCCGGGGCTTAGGGACCACAAGTGATAGAGCAACGTAGGTTGGTGCGCTGGCCTACCTGCGCTGGCCGGTCCGCGCGCGGCGGGCGTTGGCGCGGAGCTGAAGAATGCGGGCGCCACCGGCCACCGCCACCAGGACCCCGCCGGTAACGCTGGCGATGAACAGGGCCATGCCCAGCGGGACGGCACCTTCGAAGCCAAGGAACCGGACCAGCACCAGGTCCTGGTTCTGCAGGATGAAGACGATGAGCAGGATCAGCAGGACCAGCGCCGCCACCACGGCAGCCCAGACGACGCCGGCGCGCGTCACCCGCGGTTCGGCCGCCGCGGGCTGTGAGGCTTTAGGGCCGGACGTCACGGGACTTGTGGGCGCGGGACCGGCGGGCGCACCTGCCTGCCCCTGGTTCCGAGCGGCGGCTCCGCCGGCGCGTTCAGCCTGGTAGCTCCCGTCGGGCCCCGGCTCTGGCTGGCCCCCGGTCCCCGGTGTGTACTGTCCAGCACTCATTACCGTTCCCTTCCGCGATCATAAGCATGCTTACCATGCCACCTTAGCCGGAGGGTTTCGGCCGGCACAACACTGCTACGTGCCGGCGATGCGCTCCACATGCTCGCGTTCCGCCGCCGTGAGTTCGCCCGGTGCAGCTTCCAACAGGGTCCACCGGGAGGATTTTCCGTCCGGGCCGGCCATGGATCCGCGGCCGAGGGCCGCCCCGATCCGACGGCGGACCTCATCCTCCTGGGCGGCGTCCGCCGCGAAGATGGTCCGCAGCCTGAGCGTTCCGGCGACCAGTTCGGTTGCCGTGTGGTGGGCGGCGAGCGGGCAGGGCGGAGGGTGCTGCCAGCTGCCGCACAAAGCTTCTGTGATTGCTGCCCCCGGCGCTGCTGGATCGGCGTCGGAGCCCAGTCGAAGGGCCGCCACGTGCACGAACTTTCCCTGCATGCGTCAATTCTCCTGTCTCCGGCCAGTCTCTCGGGTACGGGCCGGCCCGGAAGCGCCTTGCACGGCAGAAGGGCCTCCAGCAGAGGCCCTTCTGTGGTCAGCGGCGCGTTACACCCGTTCCCTGCTCCGTTCAGCGGAGGGGGTGCGGGGAGTTGGCGTCCTGCGCCAGTTCGGGAAGGCCCAGAACGTGTAGTCCTGCGCCTTGATCCGCGGCTCCGGGGTCTCCGCCGGAGTGTCCTGCTTGGCTTCAGGCCGGCGGTCGGCTTCCTTCTTGCGTTCCCACCCGAAGTCCTTGTTGTATCCGTAGCACATCACAGACCTCCTCATAGTGACTGCCCTTTAATCGTCCTCCTGATCCGCGGGGGAGTCGACACCCTGCGGCTACATTCGGGACCGCGTGACGCCGGCCCGTCAGGAGGACGCGCCTGCCACCGACTCGGCCTCCTGCGGTCCGTGGAATTCGCACGGCCCCTGGTGGCGGAGCGGGAGGAGGCAGGTCCTGCCGGTCGGAAGGTGCACCAGGGCGCAGCGGCCGGTCATGGCGAGGTCTTCCCGGACCGTGGCGTTGCTCAGGTCCGGCCGGGAATTCCCGAAGGAGCGGGTTTTGCCGGTGGCAGGGGCGGGGATTTCAGCGTTCATGCGGGCAACTCCTCGTCGAGCATTGGCCAGGTGGAGGATGCAATCGGGTGACGCCCTTAAGAGTCTGTACCTGCCGGGTTACAGGAGGGTTAAAGCTGCGTTAGGTGCAGGTCAACAACAGGCCTGCTAGAAGCCCAGCTGGCGCGCCACCTGCAGGAGCAGCAGCTCCGAACCCGGTTGGCCCACCAGCTGGATCCCCATCGGAAGGCCCTGGCCGGGGGCCGTGCCCGTCCAGTGCACGGGGACGCTGATGGCTGGCAGTCCGCACACATTGACCATTGAAGACCATGGGGCGAATTCGCACTGCCGCCGGTAGTCGCCGTCGGCGTCCCCCGGCCACTGCGCGGCAGGCCAGCGGTCACCGCCGTGTGCGGTGCCGGTGAACCAGCCCACCGGACGCGGCGTCTGGGCTAACGCCGGCATCAGCATCAGGTCCCACTGCGCATACTGGGCCACTGTGTCCTGCTGGAACTTCCGCAGGAATGCGAGTGCTTCGGCAAGCTTGGCCGGGCTGCGCTGCTGGGCACGGCGGCGGAAGGTGCGCGTCAGCGGGGCAAGCAGGGCTTCACGCTGCGGGCTGATCCGGGCAGCGCCCACTCCCGCGGTCCAGGCGGTGGTGAAAGCCTCCGGGTAGCGGTTGTCATAGCGGACGGCGGCGTCGGCAACCGCATGCCCGGCGTGCGCCAGGAGCCTTTCCCCGGCCTCAAGGGCGTCCAGCGCTTCCCGCTCCGGCGTGAACGGGTACGTGCCGGACCAGGGGCTGTCCAGGGTGACGCCGATCCGCAGCCGGGGCGGCTCCTGCCCGATCGCCCGCAGGTACCCGCCGCCGGGCACCATGGCATCCAGCAACAGCGCTGCGTCCGCGGCGCTTCTGGCGAGTGGCCCCGGCACCACCAGCCGGGCAGGATCCCCCTGGCTCTCCCCGGCGGGCACCAGGCCCCTGCCCGGCTTCAGTCCCACCAGCCCGCAGGCCGCCGCGGGGATGCGGACGGAACCGCCGCCGTCGGTCCCGGGAGCGAAGGGGAGCAGGCCTGCCGCCACGGCGGCAGCGCTGCCGCCCGAGGACCCGCCGGAGCTCCTGCTGGGAGCGTGGGGATTGCGCGACGGCGGCGCGATCCGGTTTTCGCTGTAGGCCGTCAGTCCGAACTCGGGAACCTGCGTCTTGCCCAGGCAGACCACGCCGGCGTCCTTCATCAGCGCCACCAGGGGCGCGTCCGCCGGTGCGGGCTTGTGCTCCAGGGCGGCGCTTCCGTGGGTGGTGACGACGCCCGCAACGTCCGTGAGGTCCTTGAAGGCCAGCGGCATGCCATGCAGGACGGGCAGTTCCTCCCGGGCCGTGCCGGAACGCCGGGCATCCGCGGCACCCGCCTCCGCCATAGCTTGGTCTGCCGTGACGGTGATGAAGGCGCCAAGCAGCGGGTTGCGCTGCTCTATCCGCGCCAGGAAATGGGCGGCAACGTGCGCTGCCGAAACGTCTCCATTCCGCAGGCTGCCGCGCAATTCGACGGCGGACAGTTCGTGGAGCTCAGCCACCGTGCCTCGGTTCGGTGCGCTGGCTGGCGGCGCCGGTCCGGGCCGTTGTGGAGCCGGCCGGGATGCCGGGCTTGTCTGCGGGCACGCGTCCTCCTTTGGATTCCCTAGAAGAGTAACTTGCCCGCTCCGCAGGGCCCGGCGACGGCCAAAGCACTAGGCTTTAAGCTGACTCCGATCCGCCACGACAGGACTTGCCATGAGTGATTTCGATACCGTTCCCGTCCACGACATCCCCGACGGCGCCGTGATGCTGGATGTCCGGGAGGACTATGAATGGGTGGCGGGGCACGCCGAGGGGGCGGTGCACATTCCCATGGACCAGATCCCCGCCCGGCTCGACGAGCTCGACCCGGACGAGGACCTCTACATCATCTGCCGCACCGGCGGACGCTCGTTCCGGGTGGCGCAGTGGCTCACCGGCCAGGGCTACACCGCCATCAACGTGGCCGGCGGCATGGACCAGTGGCTGGAGCTCGGAAAACCCCTGGTCTCGGACAACGGGCTGAAGCCGATCGTCCTCTGATGCCCGCCACACCGGCCACCTACGCCTTCCTCGGTCCCGAAGGAACCTTCACCGAGGCCGCCCTGATGCAGGTTCCGGACGCCGCGGCGGCCACCCGGATCCCGGCGTCGAACGTCAACGCCGCGCTGGACCTCGTCCGCGACGGATCCGCCGGCGCCGCGATGGTTCCCATCGAGAACTCGGTGGAGGGCGGCGTCACCGCCACCCTGGACGCCATCGCCGGCGGCACCGAACTGCGGATCATCAGGGAGGTCCTGGTGCCCATCAGCTTCGTCCTGGTGGCCCGGCCCGGTGTCCGGCTGGAAGACGTGCGGCGGGTCTCCACCCACGGCCATGCCTGGGCGCAGTGCCGGCTGTGGATGGACAGGCACCTGCCGACAGCGGAATACGTGCCCGGATCTTCGACGGCTGCCGCAGCAATGGGCCTGCTGGCCGACGACTGCCATTACGACGCCGCGATCTGCGCGCCGCTCGTGGCGCGCGAACAGCCGGGACTCTCCGTGCTGGCTGAGAACATCGGGGACAACCCCGGGGCCGTGACCCGCTTCGTCCTTGTCAGCCGGCCCGGCCTGCTCCCCGAGCGGACTGGCGCTGACAAGACCACAGTGGTGGTTCCCCTTCCGGAAGACCGCCCGGGTGCCCTGATGGAGATCCTGGACCAGTTCGCCAGCCGCGGCGTCAACCTGAGCCGGATCGAGTCCCGCCCCACCGGGCAGTACCTGGGGCACTACTTCTTCAGCATCGACGCCGACGGCCACGTTGGTGACGCCCGGGTTGCGGATGCCCTTGCCGGCCTGCACCGGATCAGCCCCAATACCCGGTTCCTCGGCTCCTACCCGCGGGCCGACGGCCAGGAGACTGCGGAGGAAGCCCACACCTCGGATGCCGCGTTTGCTGCGGCGCGTGCATGGGTGGAGTCCCTCCTTGATCCGGCATCAGAAGCGGCGGAAAGCGCTTCCGCCGCTTCGCCCACAGCGTAGGCAATTGGGGTTCCGGGTACTTCCCGGGGCTGTGGACAGTGCGTATGCTTACTTGATCCATACGGATGGCCCCTAACGAAGGGAGCGGGTCATGACCAGCAGCAGCACCGAGAACGATGGCCAGGGAATGATCGTCAATCCCCGGCCCACCGCCGATAACCAGGACTGGGACGGTGACGATGCAGACCGTGCTGACCGCCTGCGCTTCGAAGAGGAGCAGGCCATGATCCGCGAGCAGTCCGAAGCCCGCGCCGCAGCAAAGGCCGCCGCCGAGGCCGCCAAGGACTCAAGCGACTAGGACCCCGCCAGCCGTTTCCCCACTCCGGACTACCCAACACATAACGTATCCGTCCCCAAGGCACCCGCCGGACCCGCCGGCGTCGTCCTTACATCCGGCCTTTGACCCTGACCAGCAGCGACCGTGGATCCACCTGCACGGTGAGCCGCGTGGCCTCACCTGACGTGTCGCCGTCGAGCTGGGTGGGCATGGGCTCGGGGCAATCGATCACGATCCTGCCGGAGCGGTAGACCGTCATGATCGGCAGCTTTCCGCTGTGCTTGAACATGATCTTCATGTACATCAGCAGCCAGCCGAGGGCACTGCGCGGCTCATGACCACCACGTCCAGCATGCCGTCGTCGATCATCGCCTGCGGGATGAAATCGATGCCGCCCGGGACCAGGCCGCAGTTGGCAAAGAGCACGCTGCGGATGTTCCGGACCTGTTCGGGGCCGCCGTCCAGCGAGATGGAAACCTTCTTCCGCCGGCCGGGAAGGTGCCGCATCCCGGCCTCGGTGTAGGCCAGCCAGCCCACGGCCTTCTTCAGTCCGTCATTCGTGTCGGCAAGCACCTCGGCGTCCATGCCGATTCCAGCGATGACCAGGAAGACGTGCTCGGAGGAGTGCCCGGTGCGGGAATTGGTGATTCCCATCCGCGCCGTGTCGATGAAGCGCTGCCGGCCGAACAACGAAATCTGGACGTTGCCCTGCAGATCGTTGACATCCAGCTCCAGGTTGCGTGCCAGCAGGTTTCCCGTTCCCAGCGGAACGATGCCCATGGCCACGCCGGTGTGCGCCAGGGACTCGGCCACCACCCGGACCGTGCCGTCACCGCCGCCCACCAGGACGACGTCGGGCTTGGTTGCCAGGGCGGCCCGCGTCTGGGAGTAGCCGGGATCATCCGCGGTGGTCTCGAAAAACGCCGGCTCTTCCCAGCCTGCAGTCTGGCAGGCACGCCGGATGGCGTAGGTGGCGTCGTCGGCCCGCGCCTTAATGGGGTTCAGGATCACCGCCACCCGCTGCCGGGTGAGCCCGGATTCATGGGCGTCCCCGCCCACTGCGCTGCGCACGTGGAGGGCCTTGAGCTTGCGCACGCCCCACCAGCTGGAGATGGCGAAGGCAAGCGCCACCCCGATCAGTAGGTAGAGAATCCAGTCGCTCATGGTGGTTCAACAGTAGCCCGGCGGAAGGCGGCCCGTTCCGGCACGCTCCGTAACCGCCCGACGTCGTGCATTCTTTTGGATACCCTTGGATGGTGATCGACGTAAAAGACCTCAGCGAAAACCCGGACAAGTTCCGGGCCAGCCAGCGCGCCCGCGGCGCGGACGAATCAGTGGTGGACGCGATCATTGCCGCGGATTCCGCCCGCCGGGCAGCGTTGATCCGCTTCGAAAACCTGCGGGCCGAGCAGAACGCCTTCGGCAAGAAGGTGGCGCAGGCCAAGGGCGAGGAGAAGCAGGCCCTGCTGGCAGAGGTCAAGGAACTGGCCAACTCGGTCAAGGCGGCGTCCGCCGAAGCCGATGCCGCGCAGACCAAGCAGGAGGAACTCCTGCGCACCATCCCCAACCTCATCGAGGACGGCGTTCCCGAGGGCGGCGAGGACGACTACGTTGTGGTCAAGACCGTCGGTACGCCGCGCGAATTTCCCGACTTTGAGCCGCGCGACCACCTGGAGATCGGCGAGCTGATCGGCGCGATCGACATGGAACGCGGCGCCAAGGTGTCCGGCGCACGCTTCTACTTCCTCCGCGGCGTGGGCGCCCGGCTGGAGATGGCCCTGCTGCAGATGGCCATGGACCAGGCCATCGAGAACGGCTTCGTCCCGATGATCACCCCCACCCTGGTGCGTCCCGAAACCATGCAGGGCACCGGCTTCGATGTGAAGCACGACGCCGAGATCTACCGTCTCGCCGAAGACGACCTTTACCTGGTGGGCACCTCCGAGGTTTCCCTGGCCGGCTACCACGCCGACGAGATCCTGGACCTCTCGGCGGGCCCCATCCGCTACGCCGGGCAGAGCTCCTGCTACCGGCGCGAGGCCGGATCGCACGGCAAGGACACCCGGGGCATCATCCGCGTGCACCAGTTCAATAAAGTGGAGATGTTCATCTACACCACGGTTGAGGAAGCTGCCGCCGAGCACCAGCGGCTGCTGGCGTGGGAAGAGGAAATGCTGGCCAAGTGCGAGCTGCCGTACCGCGTCATCGACACCGCCGCCGGCGACCTTGGCACCTCCGCCGCCCGCAAGTTCGACTGCGAGGCGTGGGTCCCCACGCAGGGCGCCTACCGCGAGCTGACCTCCACCTCAAACTGCACCACGTTCCAGGCCCGCCGCCTCAACATCCGTGAGCGGGCTGTTAATGCGGATGGTGTTGCCAAGGGCACCCGGCTGTTGCCACGCTCAACGGCACCCTGGCCACCACCCGCTGGATCGTGGCGCTGCTGGAGCACCACCAGAACGCTGACGGCTCCGTGAACGTCCCCAAGGCGCTGCAGAAGTACCTGGGTGGCCTCGAGGTGCTTCCGGTCCTGTAGCCCCGGGTTTGTTTGGTCGCTCCCAGGCTTGTCCGCGGATCAGTGCCCTCAAGGGCCGGATGTGCGAACAAGCCTGGGACCGATGCGCAACTCTATGGTTTGCCGGTGCCCTTCGTTTTCCCCGGCTATCCACATAGCAGGGCCGTCCCCCTGACCGCCGGCTGTCCGGCCATCATTCTGGAGGGATGGACGTTCCGCCTGGACTGATCGACTCTGCCGCTGTTCTGCGCACAGGATCCGGCACCGACCGCATCCACCGGGAATTCCGGGCCGGGAAACTGGTACGGATCCGGCGTGGTTTCTATGTGCCCACCAATGACTGGGTAGCGGCCCAACCGTCGCACCGCTTCGCCTGGTCGACGGTGGCAATCACCAGGTCAATCAACGGTGCAGTACTGACCGGACAAACCGCTGCCCTGGCCAGCGGGCTGCCCACTCTCGGCACTCCGGCTTTCGTTGAGCTTGCCACCACACAGCCGGGACGCAGCGGTGCCAGGAAGTCGTCACTTCAGGTGCTGGGCGAGGACAGCACGGCCTTGGAGGCGCGGAAGATTCGCTCATATCCGCTCCGCTACTGCCTCAGGTCGGGAATGGAGCCGGTGCGCCACGGTGAATTCCTCTGTGTGGGACTGGCCCAGGTGACGGCCGACATTATGGCTTCCGCAGCGCTCAGCGAGGCGTTGGTTGTGGCGGACGGAGCCGCGCGCAGGCTAAGTGGCCAATGGACGATTGCGCCGGGGTCAGGTTTGATGTCCGTGCCTGAAGTGGCAGCCGCCATCTCGGCGCAGCCTAATGAAGCGGCCCGGCAACGGGCAGAGTTCGTGGCATCGCTGGCAAGCCCGCTGCCGGAATCGGTGGGCGAATCCTACAGCCGGGCTGCATTTGAGTTCCTTGGATTCGAGCAGCCGGTCCTCCAGCAGGTATTTAACGACCGGAACGGCTTCATCGGCAGGAGTGACTTCTGGTGGCCGCGGCAAAGAGTCGTAGGCGAGTTCGATGGCAAGGCGAAGTATGTTGACCCGGCAATGCGGGGCGGGATCTCGGCAGACGAAGCTGTTTACCGGGAGAAACTCCGGGAAGACCGGATCCGCGCCTTGGGGTATACCTTCGTGCGGTGGGCTTGGAGTGATGTCCAAAGCCCGGACCGCCTTAAGCGCAAGCTCCTGGCTGCCGGCCTCCGTCCACGACAGAAACGCTGAGGCCCGGCGCCGTTCCCGGGCTTGTTCGCGACTCCTAACCATCAAGGCACGGAACGGCGAACAAGCCAGGGGTTGAGGCGGTGGAGCTGCCAAGGTAAACACTCACACGGGGGACAACCTGTGAGTATTAACCCGGAGTTCAGCCAACCTGTGGCGCGCGTCCTACCCGGTGTCATGGCCTTCTGCTCTACTAGATGAATGACAACGCTGACTGAAAACACAGTCGCCGGCAACGATGACCGGCGAGACAACCAGAACAACACCGAGGGCCAGAATGGCCGGAAGCTCATGATCGCCCTGGATGTGGACGGCACGCTCGTGAACCATGACGGCCACATGTCGCCGGGTGTCCGGGAAGCTGCGCAGGCCGTAGTGGGCGTGGGACATGAAGTCATGATTGCCACCGGCCGGTCCCTGAATGCCACCCTGCCCATCATCGAGAAGATCGGGATCGAGCGCGGCTACGCCGTGTGCTGCAACGGCGGCGTAACCCTGCGCCTTCACCCCGAACTGGAGGACGGCTACGAGGTCATCCACAAGGCAACCTTCGATCCCGCCCCCGCACTCCGCGCCCTCCGGGAACGGCTGCCGTCCGCCAAGTACGCCCTGGAGGACGCTGACGGCAACTTCCTCTCCACCGAGCGGTTCCAGGACGCCAGCTTCGGGGTGGAAGCCGTAGGTGTGGATTTCCATACCATGCTCGAAGCCACGGCAGTGCGCGTGGTGGTGTTCAGCACCGAAAACACGCCGGAGGAGTTCAACGAGGCCATCCGCCACATCGGCCTTGCCGGCGTCACCTACTCGGTGGGCTGGACCGCGTGGCTGGACATTGCCGCAGCCGGGGTTACCAAGGCCAGCGCCCTGGAAAACCTCCGCCTCCAGCTGGGCATCGATCCGGACCTCACCGTTGCCATCGGCGATGGCCGGAACGACATCGAGATGCTTGCCTGGGCAGGCAGGGGCGTGGCCATGGGCCAGGCGCCGGAGGAAGTGCTGGCCGTCGCTGACGAAGTCACCCACTCGGTGTTCGACGACGGCGCCGCCCACGTGCTGCGCAGCCTCCTCTAGGGATCCGTCCGGAAGGCCCGGTGAACCGGCTGCGGGCGGACGGTGAGGGCTGCCTGGTCCTGACCCCGCCGCCAGCCAAGGCAGAATAGGAACCATGACCCCTACGACGTTCGCCCTCGTCCGCCACGGCCAGACTGACTGGAACGCCGAGCGCCGGCTGCAGGGAGCCACTGATATTCCCCTGAACGACGTCGGCCGCGGCCAGGCGCGTGACGCCGTCGCCGTCCTCGCCCCGTACCAGTGGGACGCCATCGTTTCCTCGCCGCTGAGCCGTGCGGCCGAAACAGCAGACCTGATCGCCGAAGGCCTGGGCCTGGCAGTGGCCCGGCGCGTACCGGAACTGACCGAGCGCAGCTTCGGCCCGGCCGAGGGCATGCAGGCAGGGCCTGAGCTGGAGGCCCTGCGCGTTCCTGGCGGCTTCAAGGGCGCCGAGAGCGAGGACGAGGCAGCAACCCGCGGCCTCGCCGCGCTGGAAGCCCTCGCCGACGAGTTCCGCGGCCAGCGCCTCCTGGTGGTGACGCACGGCACGCTGCTCCGCGTCACCCTGAGCCGCGCCACCGGGCAGACCCTGACGAGCGTCAACAACGCCGTCCTCAACCTGGCGCACCACCACACCATCGACGGCTGGCAGCTTGAATACTTCAACGGGGAACCTGTGCTGGCGGCCACCTCAAGCTAAATACAGTCCCGACGGCGGCCGGCGGCTTTGCCGGTCAGCGCACCTCGAGGATCAGTCCCAGCAGCCGGGCCGCCGCCGGCCGTGCTGCGTGCTCCTCGTTCCACTGCGCCCGCGCCACCGCCTTGCTGACGGCCTGGGTGGTGATGCCCAGTTCCTGCGCCACAGCCTTTTGCTGCCCGCGGACGCCGGGCGTCAGCAGGTCGAGCACCCGCCACTCGGCGCCGGACCTGTCGCGCACAATATGGCCGAGCAGCCGGAGCACCGCCTCGGCGTCGTGCGCCACGTCGGCCAGCGGACCCTCCACCGCCACAGGAACGCGGTCCTTGCTGCTGCGCAGCCGGTCCACTGCCCGCCGCGCGTAGACCAGGCCGTGTCCGGAAGCATCCTTGATCTGGTTGGGCAGCGGCTCGTTCACCGGTCCCACCCCGATCCCCACATACCATAAGCCGCTGCGCAGGGCGATCAGCGCCGCATCCACCGCCTGGTGCGGGCAGTCGACGATGCCCTGAACCTCGTCCTCCACGGAGCGGTCAAAGTCCAGGCGCGCCGGAATATGCCGCAGGTCCTTGAGAAGCTGCGGAACCCGGTCCCCATCGCGCCGGCTGTCCGTTTGATTGATAGTCAGCGTGAACATTCTGGCTACACACTACCCGGTGGTAGGAATCCCGGAACTCGAGTGTTACGGCTGGTCAAGCCGTAAGACGGACCCGATCCTGCCGCTGGCAGTTGCCTCTGCCCGGCCCATCTGTTGCGATGGAGTGACGGCTGCCGGAAGGCGGCGGACGCGACGTGAGGATGGCTATGACCGGCAGCATGGGGCAGGACGACGCAGTGCAGGACGATCCAGTGCAGCACGACGCAGGGCAGGAAGAACTCGAACTGGTGGACCGCTGGTGGCGGGCCGCCAACTACCTTTCGGTTGGCCAGATCTACCTCCGCTCCAACCCGCTGCTGGGTGAACCGCTCGCAGCGGAGCACACCAAGTCCAGGCTGCTGGGGCACTGGGGGACCACCCCCGGACTTAATTTCGTCTACGCCCACCTGAACCGCGTGATCCGCCGCGACTCCACCGAGATGCTTTTTGTGGCCGGACCCGGCCATGGTGGTCCCGCCGTCGTCGCCAATGCCTGGCTGGAAGGCACTTACTCGGAGATCTACGCCCACGTGGGCAATGACGCCGAGGGCATGGCGGAGCTCTTCCGCCAGTTCTCCTACCCGGGCGGCATCCCCAGCCATGCCGCGCCGGAGAGCCCCGGCTCCATCAGCGAGGGCGGTGAACTTGGCTACTCGCTTGCCCACGCCTACGGCTCGGTGTTCGACAACCCGCAACTGGTCACCGCCGTGGTTATTGGCGACGGCGAGGCTGAAACCGGGCCGCTGGCCGCCAGCTGGCACTCCCACAACTTCCTGGACCCGGCAGCCGACGGTGCCGTGCTGCCCATCCTGCACCTCAACGGCTACAAGATCGCCAACCCCACCGTCCTTGCACGGATGCCGGAGCAGCAGCTGGAACAGCTGCTGCGCGGCTACGGCCACGAGCCCTATTTCGTCACTGTGGACGATCCCGACGCCTTTGAAAAAGCGCACCGTGACTTCGCAGAAGCGCTGGACCGCTGCATGGCGGAGATCCGTGCCATCCAGGACGCCTGTCGGGCCCCCGCCGAAAACTCGGAAACCCGGAATGCCACGGACCAGGCCGCACCCCGCTGGCCCATGATCGTGCTGCGTTCGCCGAAGGGCTGGACCGGGCCGCGCAGCGTTGACGGGAAGCAGGTGGAGGGCACGTGGCGCAGCCACCAGGTCCCGCTCTCGGAGGTGCGGACCAACGGGGACCACCTGCGGCAGCTTGAGGAGTGGCTGAAGTCCTACCGCCCCGGGGAACTGTTCGACGGCGACGGCCGGCTCCGGCCCGACGTCGCCGAGGGGGCGCCAACCGGGAACTTCCGGATGAGCGCCACGCCCCACGCAAACGGCGGCCTGCTCCGGCGCGCCCTGAAACTGCCCCAGTACCGGGACCACGCGGTGGAAGTTCCGGCCCCCGGCACGGAGCGGGTGAGTCCCATGATCACGTTGGTTCATGGATGCGGGACGTCATCTCCCTGAACATGGAAAACTTCCGGCTCTTCGGCCCGGACGAGACGGCGTCGAACCGGCTGCAGAACGTCTACGAGGTCACGGACAAGGTGTGGCAGTACCGGATCGACGACGTCGACGAGCACCTCGCCCGGTCCGGCCGGGTCATGGAGGTCCTGAGTGAGCACCTGTGCCAGGGCTGGCTCGAGGGTTACCTGCTGACCGGACGCCATGGGGTGTTCAGCTGCTACGAGGCGTTCATCCACATAGTCGACTCCATGTTCAACCAGCACGCCAAATGGCTCAAGGTCCACCGCAAGCTGCCGTGGCGCCAGCCGGTGGCGTCACTGAACTACCTGCTGTCCTCGCACGTCTGGCAGCAGGACCACAACGGCTTCTCGCACCAGGACCCGGGGTTCATCGACCATGCGGTGAACAAAAAAGCCGAGGTGATCCGGGTGTACCTGCCGCCGGACGCGAACACCCTGCTGTCCGTCATGGAGGGCTGCCTGGCGTCCACGGACTACGTGAACATCGTGGTCAGCGGCAAACAGCCGTCCCCCACCTGGCTGGGACCGGCCGATGCCGCCCACCATTGCCGGCGCGGGCTGGGAATCTGGGGGTTCGCCGGGTCCGAAGTCCCCGGTGAGGAGCCGGACGTGGTCCTCGCCTGCGCGGGCGACGTCCCCACCGTGGAAACCGTGGCCGCGGCGGAACTGCTCCGCGATGGCGTTCCCGGGCTGAAGGTCCGGGTGGTCAACGTGGTGGACCTGATGCGGCTGCAGGACGAGAGCGAGCACCCGCACGGGCTCCCGTCACGGGATTTCGACGGGATCTTCACCACGGACAAGCCGATCATCTTCGCCTACCACGGCTACCCGGCGCTGATCCACCGGCTCACCTACCGCCGCACCAACCAGGAAGGCATGCACGTGCGCGGGTACAAGGAGGAGGGAACCACCACAACGCCCTTCGATATGGCCATGCTGAACGGCATCGACCGTTTCCAGCTGGCGATCGATGCGATTGACCGCGTTCCGGGGCTGGCCGAGAAGCACTCGCTCCTGCGGCAGGACCTGCAGGACCGGCGCATGCGGGCGAGGGACCACACCAGGGAGCACGGTGAAGACCTGGAGGAGATCCGGGACTGGAAGCTGGGGGTTGACCGGCTTTAGTCCGCCAACTCTTCCAACGAGCAGGCCGGCAGGTGGATCCACCCCTCCGTCAGCGCGGCGGCGGCCTGGGTTTCGCCGGGCAGGAGCGTGCGACGGCGGGCCACGGCGCGGGCGGTGAGCGAAGCGACGACGGCGTCGAACAGGTCGTCCGATCCGGCCAGTTTGTCCCCGTACCCGGCCAGGTCCAGCCAGGCGCCTGGCTTCGCAGGGCGTCCAGCAGCACCCCGAGCCGTTCCGCCTCGGGAATTCCGCGTCCCTTGTAGCCGCGCCCGTTGAGCCCCCAGATCTTCAGCGAAGCCGCCGGATAGACCTCCGCCAGCCGGCCGGAGCCGTCCCTTGCCTGCGGTCCATGGAGCGCCGCGACTTTTGCCTGGATCACGGCGCAGCGCATGGCCGGATGGGCCAGCCGGTCCGCGGAGACGCTCAGCGGGATGAGGCCCGTGCGTGCGGTGACGAACCGGTCGGTGTCCCGGTAGGCCAGGAGGCGCCGCCCGGCTATGCCGTCGTGCGCCAGGACCGGTCCGGCGTCGAACGCTGCGTGCCCGGTGAGGAACGGGACCAGCGCGTCCGGCCAGCCCACGGGACAGTCGACGCCGGCCATGTCGCAGGTGCCGAACAGGTCCACGATCCCCTGGTCGTCCACATCGAGTTCAAGGTGCACCAGTTTCGCTGCACCGCCGCTCCACTCGATGACAGCCACCGCGGTCTTCTTCGTGGCCGCAGCCAGGTCCACGCCGAGCGTCTTCACGTGACCAGAGTCTACCTTCGGTTGGTCCGGCCGGCGCCGGACACCACGTGACTCCCTGCCCGGGTTCTGCAACTCTGGTGCGTGGTGGGCTGCCCGGCCGACCCTGCGTGAAAGGACCCATCCCCGTGCCATGGCTTGACGTACTCGGCAACGACATCCACTACACGGACTCCGGCCGCGGCCGCCCTGTGGTGCTGCTCCACGGCCATGCCTCGGGGGCAGCATGCTGGGAGCCGATCATCAGCGAACTGCAACAGGGCTTCCGCGTCCTGGCCTATGACACCTACGACCATGGCTGGTCCTCCAACTCCCCGCGGCGGGGGCCGCTGGTGGACCGGGTTGCCGAGCTGGACGCCTTCATCACCGCCCTCGGCCTTGAGCAGCCGGTCATCGTGGGCCAGTCAATGGGCGGCATGACGGCACTCCGCTGGGCCGTCCGCCACCCCGACGGTGCTGCTGCGCTGGTGGTGTGCGGGATGGGCTGGCCGCTGGTGGTGCCGCCTCCCGGACAGGCCGGCCAGCCGGAAAAATTCGAGGTGTTCAGCTCACTGGACGACGACGAGCGGATCTGGCTGGGCGTCGGAAACTCTTTCACGGAGCAGTGGGTCGCCGACAACCCGCGCGACTATGCCCGCTACATCCGGATCCGTTCCACCGCCACCGCCATCGAGGCCGCCAGGCATCCCCGCAGCCTTGAGGAAAGCCAGGGGGAATTCCTCAGCGCCGACCCGGCCGACGTCGAGTGGTTCCAGCAGGGCCTGGAATCAGTAGCCAGCCCGCTGCTGGTGCTGATCGGGGACCAGGAAAGGCCGCGGATCCGGCGCGGAGCCGAGCACGTTGCCGCAACAGTGCCCGGCGCCCGGTTCCTGGTGGTCGAGGATGCCGGGCACAACGCCTACTTCCAGCGCCAGGACATCCTGGTGGAGGCCATCAGGAACATAGCCGGCGCGGCCTGAACTCCGGGATTAGGCGGCCTGGTAGGTGAGGGCCCCCGGGATTCCGCCCGCGTCACCCAGCACATCACCGCGGGCGAAGCTGCCCAAAGCGCCCGCACCTGCCTGCCCACCGCGTCCACCTCGTCCCAGCCGGCACCGGCGATCAGGCCGACGCCCTCCCACGTGCTGCGCGTGCCGAAAAGCAGCGGAAGGTCGATGGTGTGGGCAGCGCCAAAAATGTTGCCCGGCGCGTGCCAGTGCAGGATGTAGCGGTGTGCACGGCCGCCTGCGCGTGCGTGGCGGCGGGCAAACCTCCGGGCCGCCCTGCCGTACACGGTTTCGGTGACCACCCGGTCCACAGCGCGCACCGCCGCGGCTCCCACCACGGGAACGCCCTGCACCCGCATCAACAGCCGGTTCCGTGGCAGGAACAGCCGCGCTTCTTCCGAGGTATGCCCAATCAGCACGTCAATGCCCGGGGCGGAACGGTTCCAGCTGCCTCGATGTCCTCTTCTTCGGGCAGCGGCGCGTGACCGTACTGGGTACCGAAGGGCATCGCCGCCAGCATCCCGAACCTGCGGGCCACCTGGGCAACATGCGCTTCCCGCTCCACCACCTCCATGGCCGGAGTGTCCTCGGTGACCGCATCGGCCGCGATGCCCATGGCGTGGTTCATCTTCGCGCGGCCCCGGGCAATGCCCAGCGGTGCGCTCTGGATGATGGCCCGTTGAAAGAGCGACGGCGCTTCCGGCGTCGCCATGAGGTGGGCGATGGCATCACCACCGGCGGACTGGCCGAACGCGGTCACCCGGCCGGGGTCGCCGCCGAAGGCAGCGATGTTCCGCCGCACCCACCTGAAGGCTTCCAGCTGGTCCAGCAAACCAAGGTTTCCGGGCCGGCCGTTGTGCGTGGCCAGGAATCCGAACAGCCCCAGCCGGTAGGTCACGGAAACCACCACCACACGGTTTTCGGCCACCAGCACGGCAGGATCGAAGATCGCGAGGTCGCCCGAGCCCGTGGTGTAGGAGCCGCCGTGGATCCACACCATGACGGGCAGGCGTTCATCGGCGGCGGCATCCCCGGGCATGGTGATGGACAGGTTCTGACAGTCCTCGCTGCCGGGAAGTTCGCCGTACCGGGTGCCCAGGACGTCGTCGAGGAAGGGAACCGGCCCCTGCGGGCATGCCGGCGCCAGCGAGGTGGCGGAGAAGGGCTTCGTCCAGTCCGGAACCGGGACGGGCGGCTGGAACCGGGCGGCGGTGGCGTAGGGGATACCGGTGGCGCGGAGGACGTCCCCGTCGCGCCAGCCGAGCACGGGACCGCAGGGGGGACTGAAGATAGCCTCGGAAATCACAGGTTCACGATTCCACATCCTGCCTTTGAGTTTTTGTCCACGTAAGGCGACTTGCGGGCTTGGGAAGCCGCCATACATGGACAAAAACGTCACGTTAAGGCCGACGGCGGGTGCCCGGCTCTTGCGAACCAGGCACCCGCCGTCGGTCCTATGACTGGGCCCACGCCGTCAGGGTTCCCTGGCCGAGCGAAGCGAGGTAGGGGGGACGGTGGGGACTAGTGTGCGGTGGGCACGTAGCGCTTGATGGACGCTTCCAGCTCTGCCTCGGCGGCGGCGCGGTCGCCCCAGCCCTCGGCCTTGACCCACTTGCCCGGCTCCAGGTCCTTGTAGCGGGTGAAGAAGTGCTCGATTTCCTTGATCAGGAACTCGTTGACGTCGCTGACTTCCTGGATGTGGTCAAAGCGGGCATCCACCGGAACGCACAGGATCTTGGCGTCTCCGCCGCCGTCGTCGGTCATGTTGAAGACGCCGATGGGGCGGGACTCAACGATGACGCCGGGGTGCAGGTCGAAGTCCTGCAGGAGCACCAGGGCGTCCAGGGGATCGCCGTCCTCGCCGAGGGTGTTTTCGAAGTACCCGTAGTGGGTGGGGTACTGCATGGCGGTGAAGAGGACGCGGTCCAGGCGGACGCGGCCGGTCTCGTGGTCAACTTCGTACTTGACGCGCGATCCCTTGGGGATCTCGATGGTCACGTCGTGCTTCATGGAATGCTCCTCGGCAATTGCAGGGGGTGCGCGGCACACTTGACGGGCCCACAAAAAGGAGTGTCCGTGCCGCCGACTACAATTGAGGATATAGCGAGAGGCCCTGGAATCAGGAACTTGTGGGGAAATTTCAGGACTTGAGGACCAGCACCAGCATGACCAAAACAACCGGCACGGATCCGTGGCCTGACCGCATCCGCCGGGGTGTCATTGACGGCGGGGAGCGTGCGCGCCGCACCTGGCCGCAGGCCCTGCTCCTCGCACTCCTGGTGGTGCTGGCCATCCCCGCCGTACTGCTCGTGGCCCCCGGATTCCTTGGCCCGGAGCCGCCCGCCCCGCCGCCTGCTGCTCCGGAGTGGCAGCAGGCCCCCGCCACTCTTTCCCCGCACCAAGGCCTTCGGTCTTTGGACGCATCCGCCGCGGTTCCGTCCCGGGAATCGCTCACCGCCCAGGTGGACCCCCTGTTAAAGGCCGACGGCGGCGGCGGGTTCACGGGCATCGTCCAGGATGCGCTCACGGGCCAGGTCCTCTTCGACAGGGGTGCCTCCGAAGGCCGGGTGCCGGCGTCGAACATGAAGCTGCTGACGGCGATGGCGGCGCTGCGCACCCTGGGCCCGGAGCATCGATTCAGCACAACCGTGACTGCCGGCCCGGCCGCGGGCCAGGTGGTTCTCACGGGCGGCGGGGACGTCCTGCTGGGCCCCGGGGAATCCGACGCGGAGCGAGTGCTGGGCCACGCCGGCCTTGCCACCCTGGCGGCCCGGACCGTGGAGGGGCTGCAGGCACGTGGAACAACCGGCGAAGTCAAAGTCCTGGTGGACGATTCCCTCTTTACCGGGCCTGCCCTCAACCCCGCCTGGCAGGAAGGCGATGTTGCCGCCGGCGAGGTGGCGCCGCTCTATCCGCTGGCACTGAACTCGGCACGTTTCGATCCTGCCGTCACCACCGGACCGCGCCCGCAGGACTCGGCCATCACCGCCGCCCAAGAGTTCGCCGCCCGGTTGCGGGAAGCGGGTGCGGCCGCGGGACTTACTGTGGCGGCCGGCGTCGAACGTTCACCGGGGGCGGCCCAAGGCGGGGCGGACGGCGGGTCTGGCGCGGACCCTGCCGTCCTGGCGGAAGTGGAATCGGCCACGGTGGCCCAGCAGGTCGACCTGATGCTGCGGGAATCGGACAACTACCTCGCCGAGGCACTGGGCCGTCTGGCTGCCCTAGCTACCGGCCAGCCCGGCAGCAACGACGGCGCCACGGCGGCTGTCCAGGCCCAGGTGGCAGCGGCCGGCATCCCGGCCGACTCCATGAAACTCGTTGATGTGTGCGGGCTTGCGATGGGCAACCAGGTCTCCGCCCGCCAGTTCGCCGAGGTGGTCCGTGCCATGACGGCCGGCACCGACGCCAGGCTCAGGGAAGCGCTGGACGGGTTCCCCGTGGCCGGCCTGACCGGCACCCTGGACACCCGGTACGGGGAAGGCACCACCGCGGGCGGCGCGGGGCTGGTGCGGGCCAAAACCGGCACGCTGAACACCGTGCTGGCGCTGAGCGGCTATGTGGTGGATGCGGATGGCCGCCTCCTGGTGTTCTCCTTCATCGGCAACGGACTCACGCCCGGTGCTGCGGGCAACAAGGTGGCACTGGACAGGGCGGCCACGGCCCTCGCCGCCTGCGGCTGCCGCTAGGACTCTGCCGCTAAGACTCGCGGCGGACCGGTTCCGTGGCCGCAAGCTGCGGCGCCACGCTGGCGGACGCCGCACCCGACGGCGGTGCCGCCTCCGCTGCCATGGCGGCAGGGGCAGCGGTGCCCAGCAAGGCGGCCATGACGACGGCGGCAACCACCGATGTCCAGCCTTGCGCGGACCGGCGGTCAGGGGAGCAATGGGGCGGTAGGGAATCATGGTTACCTCCTGGGGACATGGGCTCAGCGGATATAAGCGGCCGCGGACCGCATAACCGGCGCGGGCGAGCGCCGGTTATGCGGGCCAGGGCCGTTCGTGCGGACCGGCCGTTCGTGCGGACCGGGCCGCCGGCTTGATAGCAACAACATTGCCGGGCCCTCTTAGGCAAGGGCTTTCGGGATCCTGTGCGCGGACTGTGTGCGCGGACTCTGTGAAGCGGACTGCGTGAATCCGCGCCGGCAGGGAAGTCCCGTGCGGTTCGCCGGTCAGCGAACTTAAGGACGATCCACGGCCTGCTGTGTTCTGATGGGACCTATGGAGTCCACTGCACGCGAGTCCGCATCGACCTTGCCTCATCGGACGGGTCGGAAGCCCTGTCCACGAACGGGCAGTCCACCAGTGCGCAGCCGAACACTGCCCAGCCAGGTTCAGCCCAGCCAGTTTCTGCCCAATCCCTGATCAACTGGGACCTTGCCGCCTCAACCGCGGCGCGGCTGGCTCCTGCCGGGCCGGTCCTGAACCAGGCGGAAATCGCGGAAGCCGTGGACAGCCTGCGCCGACTCGCCGACGCCTCCGTATCCCATGTCCACGAAATCACCGGGCTCGAAGCCGCGCGGGACCTGCGGGACTCCACAGTTCTCGTGGTGGACAGGGCATCCTGGGCGAAGGCCAACACCCAGAGCTTCGCCGTGATGCTGAAGCCCGCCATGGAGAAGATGCTTGAAAGCCGCCGCGGAACCTTGAGTCCTGCGGCAGCCAGCGTCAGCGGCGCCATCACCGGAAGCCAGTTGGGCGCCGTCCTTGCCTTCCTGTCGAGCAAGGTGCTCGGCCAGTACGATCCCTTCGCAGCGATGGCCGAAGGGTCCAACGCGCCGTCGGGCGGCAGGCTCCTGCTGGTTGCGCCCAACATCGTGTCCGTGGAGCGCGAGCTTAACGTCACGCCGGAGGACTTCCGTCTTTGGGTGTGCCTGCACGAGCAGACCCACCGCGTTCAGTTCGCCGCTGCCCCCTGGCTGCGGCACCACATGCTGCAGCAGATCGACGAACTCAGCGGGCACCTGCTGGGCAACGTCGACTCGCTGATGGAGCGGGCCACGGCGGCCGCCCGCTCGCTGAAGGACCGCACGGCCACCGGCACCACCCCCGGCCGGGGCGCCATCCTGGACCTGCTGCAGGACCCGGAGGAAAAGGCCGCCATCTCGCACCTCACGGCCGTGATGAGCCTGCTGGAGGGGCACGCGAACGTGGTGATGGACGCCGTCGACGCCAGCATTGTGCCGTCCGTGAAGACCATCCGGCAGCGCTTCAACGACCGCGGCAAGGACCGCGGCGTGATCGAGAAGTTCATCCGCAGCTCCTGGGACTCGATGCCAAGATGCGCCAGTACTCCGATGGCGCCCGGTTTGTCCGCGCCGTGGTGGACGTTGCCGGGATGGAAGGGTTCAACCGGGTCTGGGAGTCGGTGGACCACCTGCCACCGAGCCTGAGATCCACGACGCCAAGCTGTGGCTTGAGCGGATGGGACTGTAATTGCCGGAGGCTGAAGTTGTTCCTGCGGCTGCCGCTCCCGCAAGCGTCCCCGGCAGGACCATCAGCACAGGCAGGACCATCAGCACAGGACGACGGCGGCCCGGCAGGCTGGCGCCCGTCGTTGGCACCGCGCGCAAGATGTTGGGCGACGCCCTGGCGCAGGCCGGGTATCCCCGCCACGTCCTGGTGGCCTGCAGCGGCGGGCCGGACTCGCTGGCGCTCGCCGCCGTCGCAGCCTATTTCGCACGCCGCGGGCACGTTGAGGGCCACCCGGTGACGGTGGGTGCGGTGGTGGTGGACCACCAGCTCCAGGAAGGTTCCGGCCACGTGGCCGCACGCACGGCAGCGGCGCTGACGGACCTTGGACTGTCACCGGTGGAGATCCGCGCCGTGACCGTGGCGGGCGCGGGCATGGGCCCGGAGGCCGCGGCCCGGGAAGCGCGGCACGAAGCCCTGGAAGCGGCGGCTGCCGGCCAGGGCGCTGACGCAATCCTGCTCGGGCATACGCTCGATGACCAGGCCGAACAGGTATTGCTGGGGCTTGCCCGCGGCTCGGGAACCCGTTCCCTCGCCGGCATGCGGCCTGCCCGCCGGGGCCAGGGAAACAGCGTCCTGCTGCGGCCGTTCCTGGGCCTCCGGCGCGCGGATACCGAGGAGATCTGCGCCGTGGAGGAACTGGAGCCCTGGCACGATCCCACCAACGCTGACCCGTCCTTCGCCAGGTCCCGCACCCGGGTGGAGGTCCTCCCGCACCTTGAGGAGAAGCTGGGTCCGGGCGTTGCCGAATCCCTGGCCCGGACGGCAGCCATCCTGCAGCTCGACGCCGACTACCTCGAGGATGTGGCCGAAAGCACCTACGCCGCCCTGGCCGAGCGGACCGGTCCCGACGTCGCCCTCCCCGAGGAGGCGTTGCGCGCCTTGGCCCCCGCCATCCGGTTCCGCGTGATCGCCAAGGCAGCGGCCGACGTCGGCGGGCAACAGCCCAGCTACCAGCGGCTCCTTGCGGCGGAGGCGCTGCTGCGGCGGCAGGGCTCCGCGGGTCCCGTCCAGCTTCCTGGCGGAGTAGGCGTGTACCGGTTGTCGCTGGCTGAACTGGAAAGCGCCCCGGACGATGCCGGGCCGGATCAGCCCGGATCCGTTCCCCGTGGAGGGCCGCGCTGTGGGAAGCTAGTGTTCCGGCATCAAAAGCCGCCCACAAAATAGTCGCACCCCGCATCTACACAGGAGCCATTGGTGGATTCAAACGACGTCCAGGCAGACCTCAAGCACGTTCTCTACACCAAGGAACAGATCCAGCAGCGGATCACCGAACTCGCAGCCCAGATCGACAAGGACTACGAGGGACGCGAAATCCTCATCGTGGGCGTGCTCAAGGGCGCTGTCATGGTCATGGCCGACCTGGCCCGGGCGCTGCACAGCCACATCTCGATGGACTGGATGGCTGTCTCCTCCTACGGCTCCGGCACGCAGTCCTCCGGCGTGGTGCGCATCCTCAAGGACCTCGATACGGACCTGATGGGCAAGGACGTGCTGATCGTCGAGGACATCATCGACTCCGGCCTGACCCTGTCCTGGCTGAAGACCAACCTGGAATCGCGCGGCACCGCGTCCGTGGAAATCTGCACCGCGTTCCGCAAGCCCACCGCCGCCAAGGTGGAAATCGACGTCAAGTACGTGGGCTTCGACATCCCCAACGAGTTCGTGGTGGGCTACGGCCTGGACTACGCCGAGAAGTACCGCAACCTGGACTTCGTGGGCACGCTGGCCCCGCACGTATACGAGTAAGCCATGGAACTCGGCGCTTTTTCGGTAGGCCTCGCCGTGGAGGACCTTGCGGCGTCCATGGAGTTCTACGGGAAACTGGGCTTCACGCAGTACGCCGGGGATCCGGCCCAGAACTGGGTGATCATGAAGAACGGCCACGCGAACATCGGGCTGTTCCAGGGGATGCTTGAGAAAAACGTGCTGATCTTCAACCCCGGCTGGAACCAGGACGCCGAAGCGCTCGGGTCGTTCACGGATGTCCGTGAACTCCAGCGGCAGCTGAAGGCCCAGGGCGCCAGGTTCGACGCCGAGGCGGACGAGGCAACAACGGGCCCCGCAAGCGCGATCCTGGCAGATCCGGACGGCAACCCCGTCTACCTGGACCAGCACGTGTAGGTGCCGCGTGTGTACCCAGCAGTCCCCGGGCCAGCCCCGGCGCCCGTACGCCTACAGGGAACTTTTGCTTTTCACCATGCGTGATCTACTCCGGACGGTGTATAGCTAGAAGCTGACGCAGCACCATCACGCGCGCAAACTACTCGCCGTGCAGCACTACCAGAAGGGACGGGGCCAGCCCCCGAACAGATGAAAGCTAAGAACTTTTTCAAGGGCCCGGGCATCTGGATCGTCGTCGTGGTCGGTCTGCTCCTGGTGGCTTTTGCGACGCTGGCTCCCGGCGGTGCGGCACGGATCGACACCGACAAGGGCCTTGAACTGCTCGCCGGCGACCAGGTGGAGCAGGCAAAGATCTTCGACGGCGAAAACCGGGTTGACCTGACGCTGCGGGACAACCTGAACCTGGACGGCCAGGACAAGGGCAAGAGCGTCCAGTTCTTCTTCGTGGACGCCCGCGCGGAAGACGTGGTTAAAGCTGTCACCGATGCCCGTCCGGCCCAGGGTTACACGGACCAGCCCATCGAGAGCAACTGGTTCTCCGGCCTGCTGTCCCTCCTGATCCCCGTCATCCTCCTTGGCGCACTCTTCTGGTTCCTCATGACCCGTATGCAGGGCGGCGGCTCCAAGATCATGCAGTTCGGCAAGTCCAAGGCCAAGATGGTCAGCAAGGACATGCCGCAGGTGACCTTCGCGGACGTCGCCGGCTCCGACGAGGCCGTCGAGGAACTGCAGGAAATCAAGGAATTCCTGCAGGAACCCGCCAAATTCCAGGCCGTCGGTGCCAAGATTCCCAAGGGCGTACTCCTCTACGGCCCTCCGGGCACCGGTAAGACCCTCCTGGCCCGCGCCGTCGCCGGCGAGGCCGGCGTCCCCTTCTTCTCCATCTCCGGTTCCGACTTCGTGGAAATGTTCGTCGGTGTGGGTGCCTCCCGCGTCCGCGACCTCTTCGAGCAGGCCAAGGCCAACTCCCCGGCCATCATCTTCGTTGACGAGATCGACGCCGTCGGCCGCCACCGCGGTGCCGGCATCGGCGGCGGCAACGACGAACGCGAACAGACCCTGAACCAGCTGCTGGTTGAGATGGACGGCTTCGACGTCAAGACCAACGTGATCCTCATCGCCGCCACCAACCGTCCCGACGTGCTGGACCCCGCGCTGCTCCGTCCGGGCCGCTTCGACCGCCAGATCGGCGTGGATGCCCCGGACCTGATCGGCCGCGACCAGATCCTGCAGGTACACGCCAAGGGCAAGCCGATGGCCCCCGGCGTCGACCTCAAGGCAGTCGCCAAGAAGACCCCCGGCTACACGGGCGCGGACCTTGCCAACGTGCTCAACGAGGCCGCGCTGCTCACGGCCCGCTCCAACGCCAACCTGATTGATGACCGTGCGCTGGACGAGGCCATCGACCGCGTCATGGCCGGCCCGCAGAAGCGCAGCCGGGTCATGAAGGAACACGAACGCAAGATCACCGCGTACCACGAAGGCGGCCACGCCCTGGTGGCGGCCGCGCTGCGCAACTCCGCGCCGGTCACCAAGATCACCATCCTGCCCCGCGGCCGCGCCCTCGGCTACACCATGGTGGTCCCGGAGAACGACAAGTACTCCGTAACCCGCAACGAACTCCTGGACCAGATGGCCTACGCCATGGGTGGCCGCGTGGCCGAGGAGATCGTCTTCCACGACCCGTCCACCGGCGCATCGAACGACATCGAGAAGGCCACCGGCACCGCCCGCAAGATGGTCACCGAATACGGCATGAGCGAGCGCGTGGGCGCCGTCCGCCTCGGACAGGGCGGTGGCGAGCCGTTCCTGGGCCGCGACGCCGGGCACGAGCGCAACTACTCGGACCAGATCGCTTATGTGGTGGACGAGGAAGTGCGCCGCCTGATCGACCAGGCCCACGACGAGGCCTACGCCATCCTCACCGAGAACCGCGACGTCCTGGACCGCCTGGCCCTCGAACTGCTGGAACGCGAAACGCTGAACCAGGCCGAGATTGCCGACATCTTCCGTGACGTCCGCAAGCGCGACTTCCGCGAGGTGTGGCTGTCCAAGGAGACCCGGCCGGTGCAGATGGCCGGGCCCGTGGAAACGCCGCGGGAACGGGCCGAACGCGAGGCGCAGGAGGAAGCCAAGCAGGCCCGCCTGGACGAGCCGCTGGACGCCCAGCCCCCGCATCCGCAGGGCGTCCCGGAGGATGCACCGTTCAAGGGCGGGGTCACGGACTCGGGGCCTGACGCCCTTCGCGGCTAAGCTTTCTTCGTGACTTCCTTCGACGACGACGACGTTCCCGCTTCCGCCGACACCCTGGCGGAGGATGGTTCCTCCCATTCCAAGCACCAGAAAGTGGACCGGCCAAGGATCGAGGCGGCCGTCCGCGAAATCCTGCTGGCCATCGGCGAGGACCCCGACCGCAGCGGCCTGGTCGACACCCCGAAACGGGTGGCCAAGGCGTACGCGGAAGTGTTCGCCGGGCTGCACCATGACCCGGCGGACGTCCTGTCCACCACCTTCGACCTGGACCACGAGGAACTGGTCCTGGTCAAGGACATCCCCTTCTACTCCACCTGCGAGCACCACCTGGTGCCGTTCCACGGAATGGCCCACGTTGGTTACATCCCCTCGCATGACGGAAAAATCACCGGGCTGAGCAAGCTGGCCCGGCTGGTGGATATCTACGCCCGCCGCCCCCAGGTACAGGAGCGGCTCACCACTGAGATCGTCGAAGCACTGGTCCGCCACCTCAACCCGCGTGGCGCCATCGTTGTTGTCGAATGCGAGCACATGTGCATGTCAATGCGCGGTATCCGCAAGCCCGGAGCGAAGACCGTCACCAGCGCGGTCCGCGGGCAGCTTCATGACCCGGCCACCCGTGCCGAAGCCATGAGCCTCATCCTCGGAAGGTAACCAAACAGACCATGGACTCACTAGCTGCAGCCCCGGGAACCGGGCCCGCAACCTCGCCGCTGCCCATCCTGCGCAAACCGCGCCCGGCAGCGCGCTTCGAAGACCTTCCCACCGACCGCACCCTGGTCATGGGAATCCTGAATGTCACGCCCGATTCCTTCAGCGACGGCGGCAAGCATGCCACCGCGGACAGCGCCATCGCCGCCGGCCTGCGTATGTTTTACGCCGGAGCGGACATCATCGACGTCGGGGGCGAATCCACCCGCCCGGGCGCTGAGGACGTCAGCCCGGAAGAAGAGCAGCGCCGCGTCATTCCCGTCATCGAGGCCCTGGTCAAGGCGGGGGCGCTGGTCAGCATCGACACCACCCACGCCTCCACCGCTGCTGCCGCAGTGGCCGCCGGCGCGGCGATCATCAACGACATCTCCGGCCTCAGCATCGAACCTGAGATGGCCGAACTCGTGGCCGCTTCCAAGGTCCCGTACATCCTCACCCACCGCCGCGGCGACGCCCGGACCATGAATTCCCTAGCGGAATACACGGATGTGGCCGGGGAAGTGGTGGCCGAACTCGCCGGCGTGCGGGACAAGCTCTACGCCGCGGGCGTCAGCCAGGAGCAGATCATCATCGATCCAGGCCTCGGCTTCGCGAAGAACGACGCGCAGAACTGGGAGCTCCTGCAGAACCTGGACCAGCTGGACAGCCTGGGCCACAAGGTCCTGGTAGGTGCTTCCCGCAAGCGGTTCCTGGGAACCCTGCTGACCGTGGCCGGCAAGTCTGCCTCTCCTGAGGAGCGCGACTCCGCCACCGCCGCGATCACCGCCATCTGCGCCTACCGCGGCGCCTGGGCGGTCCGCGTGCACGACGTCGGCGCCAGCCTGGACGCCGTCAAGGTCGCCGCCCGCCTCGCGGCCGCCTCCACAACGACGTAAGGGCCGGGGGACCCATGGACAGGATTACGCTGACCGGTGTGACCGCCGTCGGCCATCACGGCGTTTTTGATTTCGAACGCCGCGACGGCCAGCCTTTTGTCGTGGACGCAGTCCTGTACCTGGACTTCGCCAAGGCGGCGGAATCCGACGACGTCGCCGACACAGCGCACTACGGCGAGGTTGCGCAGCGTATTACCGAATGGGTCTCGGGTGAACCGCTGAATCTGATCGAAGCCCTGGCTGTCAGGATTGCCGACAGCCTGCTGGCGGAATTCCCACTCCGGGCGGTGGACATCACCGTGCACAAGCCGCAGGCACCCATCGAGGTGCCCTTCGGCGATGTGGCAGTCTCTGTCCACCGCGAGAAGCCCGTGCACCGGGAACAGCCGGCCCGGCGGGAACGGTCCGCGCACGGGGAGAGGCCCGTGGAGGGGGATACGGCGTGAATGCCGGCTATGCCAAGGTGGTGCTGGCCCTTGGCAGCAACCTGGGGGAGCGGAACGACACGTTGTCCGAAGCGGTGGGGGACCTCGTTGACCCGCCGGAAGTACGGCTCCTGGACGTGTCCCCGATCGTCCAGACCAAAGCGGTGGGTGGCCCGCCAGGCCAGCCCGACTTCCTGAACATGGTCATCACGGTGGAAACCAGCCTTTCCCCGCTCGAGCTGCTGGCACACTGCCATGCGGTGGAGAACAAGCACCACCGGGTACGGGAGGTGCGCTGGGGACCGCGGACGCTCGACGTCGACATCATCACCTACGGGGACCTCCGCAGCGACAACCCCGTGCTCACGCTGCCGCATCCCCGGGCCGCCAGCCGGGCCTTCGTCCTGTACCCCTGGTCCCTGATTGAACCCGCCGCAACGCTGGAGGGTGAACGCATCAGCGCGTTGGCTGCCCGGGCTGACGACTTCGAAGACCTGGCGCCGTTCGACGGCTTCGGGGATTTCGACGGTATGCCCACGGCCGGGGCGGTGGAGGAACGATGAAGCCCATCAGCCCGCTGCGCCTCCTGGTCATCGGCGTCATCCTGGCCGTTGCCGGCTGGTCGGCCACAGTGGTCACCAGCCGGTACAGCATGGCCACTCCGGTCCTGCCTGCCACCGCCCTCGCCACCATGGGCGTGATCGTGGCCATCACCCTCATCCTGGGGATCCGCGTCCTGCGGTGGCGCAACAGCCTCAAGGACAGCACCAAAAAGAAGACCGTGCTGGATCCGCTCCTGGCCGCCCGCACCCTGGTCCTCGCCCAGGCATGCGCCTACGCAGGCACCGTACTCCTGGGCTGGCACGTGGGCATTTTCCTGGACCAGCTGCGCATCTGGAGCCTCCGCAGCGACCAGGGCATCACCTGGCTGGCCCTGGCCATGGCCGGCGGCGGACTGGTGATGATCGTGGTGGGCCTGCTGGTGGAGCGCTTCTGCCGGATCCCGCCGGAGGACGGCGACACCAAGGGCGTGGACGGCAAGCCCGGCCGCGCGGTCCGCGGGGAGGCCGCAGGGGAAGGCGAATATGCATACCGGGGCGATTGATCCGCCGGGCATCGTCTGGCAGCGGGTCTCGCCCAAGTACGTCACGGTCCGCCTGGTGGAGTGGGCCCTGGGCAACGTGGTTGCCGTACTGCTGCTGTCCCTGCCCCTGGTGTTCGTGCTCCTGGGCTGGTGGATCTGGCCGCCGCTTTGGCTGGCCGTCGCCGTTCCCGCCGGGATGCTCGTGGTTGCTGTCTGGCGGCTGGTGCTGATCCCGCGCCAGGTCCGCGCCATTGGCTATGCAGAACGGGACGACGACCTCCTGATCCGCACCGGAATCTTCTTCCAGCGCACTATGGCCGTTCCGTACGGCCGGATGCAGTACGTGGACATCGGGGTGGGGCCGGTGGAACGCGGGCTTGGCCTGTGCACGCTCAAGCTGCATACCGCGTCGCCCGGAACCAACGCCAGGATCCCGGGCCTGCCCGCAGCCGAAGGCGCCCGGCTCCGTGAACAGCTGGCAGCCCGGGGCGAAGCCAGGCTGGCAGGGCTGTGACCGCTGACGGGCGGATCCCCGGCCCGGGCGGGCCTGCAAACGCGCCCCTGCCGGCCGCCTCCCCGCCGCCCGCTGCAGGCCAGTTGGCGCCCGACGGCGAGTGGTTGCGCGTGCACCCAGCCTCGCCGTTCGTCCGGGGCTGGCTGGCGCTGGTGGCGATCGGTTTCTTCTTCGGCCGCGACATTTTCGAGCGGTCGCTCCAGGGCCGGCCCGTGTTCGAGGAAGGGCTGGCAGGCCGGGCGCCGTTCCTGCTGGCCGGCGGCGGGACCGTGCTGCTGCTCACCGTGCTGGGTTTCGTCCTCACCTGGTACTTCACCAAGTACCAGGTATCCGGCGGCTACGTCAGGGTCAACACCGGCTTCCTGTTCCGCCAGCAGCGGCAGGCGAGGCTGGACCGGGTGCAGGCCATCGACATCGTGCAGCCGCTGCTCGCCCGGATCTTCGGCCTGGCCGAACTGAGGTTCGAGGTGGCCGACGCCGGGGAGTCAGCCGTGCGCCTGGCCTACCTGAAGATCGACGAGGCCCGGCAGCTCCGCGCCACCATCCTCGCCCGGGCCGCAGGTGTGGACCTCGGCCCGGAAGGGGCGGGGGAGGCCGCGCCCGAGGCGCCGGAACTCCCGGTGCTTGCGGTGCCGCCGTCGCGCCTTGTCGGTTCGCTGCTGCTCAGTGAGCAAAGCTTTTTCGTGGCCCTGGGCGCCGTGGTGTCCGTGGTCCTGTCCGCCGTCACGGACAACCAGGGGTTCTACCTGTACCTGATTCCGGCGGCTCTGGGCCTCGCGGCGAGCTACTGGAACCTGTTCAACAAGGGCTACAACTTCACTGCCGCCATCTCGCCGGACGGCATCCGGCTCCGGTACGGGCTGCTGGACACGCAGGCGCAGACGCTCCCGCCCGGCCGGATCCAGGCCCTGAAGATCACCCAGCCGCCGCTGTGGCGGCCGTTCGGCTGGTACCGGATGCAGGTCAACGTTGCCGGCTACGGCCTGGCGGAGAACGCGGGGGAGGGGACATCGCGCACCACGCTCCTGCCCGTGGGGAAGCTCGAGGACGTCATGGGCATGCTCGCGCTGGTGCTGCCGGATCCCGGCACGGACCAGCCGGCTGCTGTTTTTGGTGCCGGCCTCACCGGACTGGATTCCGAGGGCGGCTTCGTCACCACGCCGCGGCGCGCACGGCTTCTTGCCCCGCTGGGCTGGCGCCGGAACGGTTTCACGGCCACCGGCACTGCCCTGCTCATCCGCTCCGGCCGGTGGTGGCGGGAACTTGTGGTGGTGCCGCACCAGCGAACCCAGTCCATGGCGCTGCACCAGGGACCTCTGGCGCGCCGGTTCGGTGTTGCCGACCTGGTCCTGCACACCACGGCGGGCCCGGTCACTCCCCGGCTGGCCCAGGCGGACAGCCACGAGGCACTCGCGCTGTTCGACGCCCAGTCAGCCAGGGCCAGGCTCGCCAGGAAGCGGCAAACCACAGAACAATGGCTCCGGCAGGTGGCACCGGCAGGGATTGAACCGCAGCCGGGTGCTGTTGAACCGGCGCCGGGTGCAGTTGAACCAGCACCGGCCGCAGCTGAACCGGGGCCGGTGGTCCAGCCCGCGGAAAGCCCTGCCCACGATCAACAGGAAGGCCGCCAGCATGGCTAAGCCCGGACGCCTCGGCGTCGGAATCATTGGTGCAGGGAAAGTGGGGGCGGTCCTTGGCGCCGCCTTGCGCGCAGCGGAACATGCGGTCGTCGGGGTGTCTGCGGTGTCTGATGCAAGCCGTGAGCGGGCTGAATCGCTGCTTCCCGGCGTTCCGGTCCTGCAGGTGCAGGACATCGTGGAGCGCGCGGAACTGGTGCTGCTCGCGGTGCCGGACGATGCCTTGCCGGATCTCGTAGACGGGCTGGCCACCCTGGGTGCGTGGCAGCCGGGCCAGCTGGTGGCACATACGTCGGGCCGGTTCGGGGTGGGCGTCCTGCATCCCGTGCGTGCCGCGGGTGCGGTTCCGCTGGCACTGCATCCGGCCATGACCTTCACCGGGATGAGCCTTGACCTTACCCGGCTGCTCGACTGCACCTTCGGGGTCACCGCGGACGCGGCCATGCTTCCTATTGCCCAAGCGCTGGTGGTGGAGATGGGGGCGGAACCGGTGGTTATCGCCGAGGCAGACCGCACGCTCTACCATGCAGCGCTGGCGCACGGGTCAAACCACCTGGTAACCCTAGTGGCGCAGGCCTCCCAGCTGCTGGGCGAGGTGGGCGTGGAGCAGCCCGAGCGCATGCTTGGCCCGCTGCTGCGCGCCACCCTGGAAAACGCACTGGCCTCGGGCGAATCTGCCCTGACCGGACCGGTGGCGCGGGGCGACGTCGGAACGGTGAGAGCGCACGCGGAAGCTTTGCGCGAGTACGACGGTGGCGGGCAGGGCGACGTGCTGGAGGCCTACCTGGCGATGGCACGGGCCACGGCGCGGCGGGCCGAAGGGCGCGGACTGTTGAAACCCGATCAGCTGGACGGGCTGCGGCACGCCCTGGAACAGAGGGAGGACTGACGATGCCCATCAAGCTCGTGACCACAGTGGCGGAACTGCACGCCGAGAGTGCCCGGCTCCTGGCCGCCAAGCAGGGCGTGTCCCAGGCCCTGGTGCCCACCATGGGCGCGCTTCACGAGGGCCATGCCGCCCTGGCGCGTGCCGCCGTCGCGCAGAACGATGTGGTGGTGGCCAGCATCTTCGTCAACCCGCTGCAGTTCGGCGATGCAGTGGACCTGGACCGCTATCCGCGCACGCTGGACGCGGATCTTGCGCTGCTGGACGCGGAAGGCGTGGACCTGGCTTTCGCGCCTTCGGTGGAGGAGGTCTATCCCGGCGGGGAACCGCTGGTGCGGATCACGTCCGGACGGCTGGGGGAGAAGTGGGAGGGCGCCTCCCGCCCCGGGCACTTCGACGGCGCCCTCACCGTGGTGGCCAAGCTGCTGCACTACGGCATCCCTGCCGCGGGGCTCCCCGGTTCCGGTCCGGCAGTAGCCGATGGTGCCGGAACCCGGCTCCCGGCCTACCGCGCATACTTCGGGCAGAAGGACGCCCAGCAGCTGGCGCTGGTGCGGCGCATGGTGGCTGATCTGAACTTCCCGGTGGAGATTGTGGGGGTTCCCACCGTCCGGTCCGCGGAAGGACTCGCGCTGTCCAGCCGTAACCGGTTCCTCTCGGACGACGAGCGGGAGGCGGCGCTGGTGCTGTCCCGGGCGCTGCGGCTGCTGGAGGCGCGGGCTGCCGCGCGGGAGCCGCTGGACCTGGAATCGGCCGTAGACCTGGTGAAGTCCCAACCGCTCGTGGAGCTGGACTACTTCGATGTGGTGGATCCCGCCACCCTGGAGCCGCTTGCCGAGAACTGCCGCGAGACCCCGTTCCGTGGCGAGGCGCTGGCACTCATCGCCGCAAAGGTGGGGCCGGTACGCCTGATCGACAACGCGCCCCTGAATTCGTGACCGGCACCCCTGGAACCGCGACCCGGGCGCAAGGGGCCTTTCCGCCGGCTACAGTCCGGGGTGCTCGCGGTTGGTCATGAGCTGTTCGAGGAGTGCCCGTTCGGGGCGGCCGGGGTTCCGGGCCACGCACCGTCGTAGCCTCGCGCGGGAGAGCTCTTCGCTGGGATCCTTGCTGCAGAGCAGTTCGTCGATGATTTCCTGTGCCTGCCACCGGAGGGATTCGATGGCGAACTGCCTGATCTCGGCAGGGGTATCGCCGGCCATCCAGGGGTCGGGATCCGAAGGCACGCTTTGGAACAACCGCTCTGCTGACATAGGGGCCTCCTTGCACCAATCCGAAGTGGCCGGTGTGGCTGGCCTCCACGGTGTCCGTAGCACTGCGCGTAGGAAAAACATTACAGCGGGAAAGACCGGTCTGTCTTCCCCACGATAGACTGGGATTGCAATGAATCCCGAGGCAGAATTCACACCGCCTGCCGCCCCTCCGGCGGCAGATGCGGCGATCAGTCCTGCCGGCTCCGTGGAGAAAATCCTGACGGTCGCCTATGACCTCTTCTCCAGGCGGGGTGTCCGCGATGTGGGGGTCAACGAGCTGATCGAGAAGTCGGGCGTGGCCAAGGCGACGTTCTACCGGCACTTCCCGTCAAAGGATTCCCTGGTCCTGGCCTTCCTTGAGCAGCGTGACAAAGAGTGGACCGTCAAAGCCATTGTTTCCGAGGCCCGCCGCCGCGGCAGCACTCCCGAAGAGCAGTTGCTGGCCATCTTCGACGTGTTTGGGGACTGGTTCCTCCGGGAAGACTTCGAGGCCTGCTCCTTCATCAACGTCCTGCTGGAGATGGGTCCGGCCCACCCGCTGGGCCAGGCCAGCATCGACTACCTGGCGAAGATCCGGGGCCATGTGCAGGTGCTGGCGGAGGAAGCCGGGCTAGTCCGTCCGGAGGAGTTTTCCCGGTCCTGGCACATCCTCATGAAGGGGTCCATCATTTCCGCTACCGAGGGTGACATGAAAGCCAACAAGCGCGCGCAGCAGATGGCGGGCTGGCTGATTGAGCACCACCGGCCCGGTTCCTGATTCGCTAACCGTCGTACCGCAGGTTTGCGTGGCTTCAGCCGTAGCTGGGTTCTTCGGGCGCGTTCAGGTGTGAAGCAAGGATGGGACGCCTGAAGCCCAATCGCTAAGGGTCCTGCCCCTGAGGGTTAGGTCCTTTTCTGGATCCGGTGGGAGTTCGATGGGCATGTTGTAGAAGTCGTCCCAGACGGGGTCGTAGGGTGCGATGTCGTCGGCGTCGATGAGGTTGTCGTCTTCTGGTTCTTCCCAGGATGGCTCTTCACATGGGGGATCCAGCAGATGCGGCACAGTATTCATCTCCTTGAGCAGGACGTTGTCTGGCCAGGTGGTTGGTTCCCGGTCGGGTTGTTCGGCGGGGTAGGTGCGGCCGGTGGGTGAGGTCCAGCTTGGTGGTTCGTTTTTTGTTGCTTGGGTGGGTGTCCAGCCGCTGTTGTGTTTAAGCCGGTGGTGCTTTGGGCAGAGTTGTGCCAGGTTGCTGATTCCGGTGGTTCCGCCGTGTTGCCACGCTCGGAGGTGGTCGGCTTCGTTGTCGAGGGCGTTGTTGTTGCAACCGGGGAAGGTACATTTGCCGTCCCTGAGGGCCAGGGCTTGCCGCATTGCTTTGGTGAGCCGGTAGCTGGTGCGGCCGATTTCCAGTGGGGCGCCGTCGCGCGGGTCGATGAGGACGCGGGTGAAGGACTCTGCTCCGTCGGCGAGGAGTTTGCGGGCCATCGACGCGGGGATCGGGCCGTAGCCGTCGAGGGTGGCCGGTTCGTCAGTCATGCCGAGCAGGGCGAACACGGGGACGGTGACGAGGACGTCGGTGCGGGGTGTGGGGACGTTCCCGGTTTCGGGGCTGGCGTCAGGGGACGTGGTGGTGATGCTGGTTCCTGCCTGGCCGCTGGTGTTGGTGCTGGTTCCTGCTTGGCCGGCGCTGTTGTCCTGGGTGGCAGGGTTACTGGTTGCGTCGATGTGACTGTTGGTTCCGAGGTGAGTGTTGTCGGGGATGCCGAGGTCCGCTGCTGGTTCGTCTGATCCGACGAGTGTGGCGAGCCCGAGGAATTCATCCGGGAACTGTTCCTCCGCAACATGTTGAACCTCGTCGCCTTCCGTGTCCCCGCCACCGGCGCCTGTCGTGTCCCCGCCGCCGGCCGGGGAGGCCATGCTCAGCCCGGAGCCGGAGCCGGAGCCGGAGCCGGCGCCGGTGCTGGCGTCTGTGGTGGTAGTTATGGCTTGGGCGGGGGCGAGGAGGCGTCGGGCGACTTCGTCGGCCCTGATTTGGGAAAGAGTGCGGGTTTCGTTGGGGCCCTGGAGGCCGCGGGCGATGGCTGTAGTTTTGTTCCAGGCCGCCAACGCGCAGTCTGCCCGCATATAGACCGCGAACCACGCCATGCCGTCGCGGTCCGGGGTGAATTCGACCCGCCGGTCCACCGCGGACCTTGCGTGGCGTTTTTCGATGGATAAGGGGTGGTGGCGTTCGCGCCAGGCCCGGACCTTGGCCCGCAGCCGGGACGGCACAAGGTTCGCGGCGGGGCAGCCGCGGGCCGGGTTCGGTGCGTCGGGGTCCAGGAAGTGGTCCGCGAGGGCTACGGCGGCGGGG
>NZ_AOFD01000034.1 GCF_000332815.1 Arthrobacter nitrophenolicus | reverse complement strand
TTCGCCAGGCCAAAAAGCCGTCCGCCCTTGGCGGGGGATTCCCGCCGCGCCAGGGCAATTTGGGCAGCCACGCCGGCGCCCTGCTCGTCGGCCGGGACGCCGGCCGCGGCCTGGACCCGCCGCTGGAACCCATCAAAGGCGACAGTGATGTCGGCCTGCCGGGCACCGGCCAGGGACTTCACATCCTCCAGCTGCCGCAACTGGTCAATCATCCCCGCACCAGCGGAGGCAACAGGCACGCGGGCGAGCAGGGCAAGCACGTCCGAAACAGTCGGGACACCATAAAGCCCCGCAACCGTTCCGTCCCCTGGCTCTGCCGCCGCCCCAACCACTTCCATAAACAAAGTCTTCCAGCACGGTCTGACAATTCCCGCCACGACCAGCGCCTATGTGGAAAACCGCGGCCAGTGGGTTCCGGAAGATGTCCGGGCTGCAACCGGCACCGCAGAGTCAGCAGCCCCCATCACCGCGGCGGGTTTCCACATGCCGGCCGCCCGGCGTCGTCGGTTCATGCGCCCTCCGGTAGCCTGTTGAAATGGTGCGAGGAATGGCCGACTACGGTGCAGAAACCATCCTGCTCGTGGGAGCGGGACGGGCTCTGCTGCTGCAGCTCGCAGACCCAGCCGTCGGGCGCGGCGTGGACGAGCACAGCTCCTTTGTCGGCCGCCCGGTCAACAGGCTCAAAGGCACCCTGACCTACGTCTACGCCATCGTCTATGGCACGGACGAGCAGGTGAAAGAGGTCCGGCGCAGGGTGAACCGCGCCCACGTTCCCGTGCGGAAAGCCGGCACCGAGGCTTCGCCGGGCTACAACGCCTACGATCCGGAACTCCAGCTCTGGGTGGTTGCCACGCTCTATGACACCGCGGTGACCATCATCGAAAAGATCTACGGCCCGCTCGACGACGAGTCAGCCGACGCCATGTACCAGGACTACGCACGGATCGGGACGGCCCTGCAGCTGCCCCGGGAGCTGTGGCCGGCAGACCGTGCCGCCTTCCGCCGCTACTGGGACGGACGCATCTCCACGCTGCGCGCGGAAGCGGGCGGCGTGCGGGTGGGCCGAGGCCTGCTTTACCCCAAGCACACCGCACTCTGGTACCGCGCCATCATCCCGCCCGCAAGGTTCCTCACCGCCGGGCTCCTGCCGCCGCAGCTGCGGGAGGACTTCGGCCTGCCGTGGAACCACCGCCGGCAGCGCCGCTTCGACCGCACCATGGCGGTCCTGGCCGTGGTGTACCCCCGGCTTCCGCGGCGGATCCGGCACTGGTTCAAGGACTACTGCCTGGCCGAACTCGATAAAGACCTTCGCAAGAACCGCCAGCCCATACAGCGTCAGGGAGCCAGTGCGTAGTTCCACTTCAGTTGAGCAGCGGATCGATGAACGGGCCCGCCGCTTCCTGGCCACCGCCCCGGCCGGCGGCTACAAAGCAAAAGTCACCGAGTTCGTGGTGTTCGGCCTCAAACAGGGCTGGGCGTGCATCTTCGGTGCCACGCTCCTCGCCGTCCTGATGGCCGCGCGGCTCTGGTACCCGGACACCGCTGCCCTGGCCCGGAACGATTTCCTGACCATCGCCGCCGTCGCCATCCAGGTCCTCATGGTGCTGTTCAAGCTGGAGACGCTCCGCGAACTGCGGGTGATCATCCTGTTCCACATCGTGGGCACCGTGATGGAGCTGTTCAAGACCGACGCCGGCTCCTGGTCCTACGAGGCCGAGGGCTTCCTGCGCATCGGCGCGGTGCCCCTGTTCAGCGGCTTCATGTACGCAGCAGTGGGTTCCTACATGGTGCGGGTCTACCGGCTTTTCGACCTCCGTTTCGCTGCCTACCCGCGGCGCTGGATCACGGCGCTCCTGGGCGCGGCCATCTACGCGAATTTCTTCACGCATCACTACATCTGGGACCTGCGCTGGGTGCTGCTGGCCGCCGTCGTCATCATCTACGGGCGGTGCGTGATGCACTTCCGGGTGTTCCGCAGGCAGTTCCGCATGCCGCTGGTGGCCGCATTCCTGCTGGTGGCGCTGTTCATCTGGATTGCCGAAAACATCGCCACCTGGTCCGGCGCCTGGCTGTACCCGAGCCAGGTGGCCGGCTGGCATCCCGTGGGGCTGGAAAAGCTCGTGGCGTGGTTCCTGCTGATGATCATCTCCGTGGTGCTGGTGGCGTGGGTCTACAAACCCCAGCCGCCGGAAGGCGAAAACGGACGACGGCGGGAAGTCCCGGCGTCGTCCGCGGTGCGGCAGTAAGGGGTACTGCCATAACCCGTTCCAGCAGGGCCCTCGCTGGAACTTTGGCCCCGGGGTTTGATGAAGGCTATGGACTCCACTACCGCCGTCACCAGCAGCAAGAAGGCCCCGGCACCGGACGTCCGCGAACACCACCGGGCGCACTGGGGAGGCGTCTTCGCAATGTCGCTGTGCGTCTTCGCCCTGATCGCCTCCGAATTCATGCCGGTCAGCCTCCTCACACCCATGGCATCCGACCTCCAGGTCTCCGAGGGCATGGTGGGGCAGGGCATAGCAATCTCCGGCCTCTTCGCCGTCCTGGCCAGCCTGTCGGTGTCCAGCCTGGCCGGAACCATGGACCGCAAGACCCTCCTGCTGGGCCTGACCGCGGTTATGGCTGTCTCGGGAGCGGTGGTTGCCCTGGCGCCGGGGTACCTGCCCTTTATGATCGGCCGCGCGCTGATCGGCGTGGTCATCGGCGGGTTCTGGTCCATCTCGGCAGCCACCGCCATGCGCCTGGTCCCCGCGCACAAGGTGCCCCAGGCACTGGCGATCTTCAATGGCGGCAACGCGCTGGCAACGGTTGTCGCCGCGCCGCTGGGCAGCTACCTCGGCTCCATTGTGGGCTGGCGGGGCGCGTTCTTGTGCCTGGTGCCGGTGGCCGTGCTCGCCCTGGTGTGGCAGTGGTTCAGCCTCCCTTCGATGAAAATCACGGCAGGCGCGTCCGCGGCGAAGAACCCGTTCGGAGTCTTCTCAGGACTGAAAAGCCGGCCCGTCGCCTGGGGAATGGCCGCCTGCGGGTCGTTCTTCATGGGACAGTTCATCCTCTTCACCTACATCCGCCCGTTCCTGGAAACCGTGACGCGGGCGGACGTGGCCACAGTCTCCCTGGTCCTGCTGGTGATCGGTGTCGCCGGCTTTGCGGGCACCATGCTGATCGGCCGCTTCCTCGGGAAAGGCCTGTACCGGACGCTGGTCATTCTTCCGGTGCTCATGGCGGTCCTGGCCGCGGCGCTCGTTCCCGCCGGCGGCTGGCTCGCCGCCGTCGTGGTCCTCCTGGGCCTGTGGGGCCTGATGTCCACGGCCGCGCCCGTGGGTTGGTGGAGCTGGCTGGCGAAGGCCATGCCAAACAATGCTGAGGCGGGCGGCGGCCTCATGGTCGCCGTTGTCCAGACGTCGATAGCCATCGGGTCGACACTGGGTGGAGTGCTGTTCGACTCCACCGGCCACCGCGGTACGTTCCTGGTGAGCGCGGGCGTCCTGTTGGCCGCGGCCGTCCTGGCATTCCAGGCCGCACGTGCCGCCAGGCAGGCAGCATGACCATTTGGAAAGACTTCCCTTTAAGCCGAAACCTTAGGAGGACGACATGAAGTACACCCCAAGCGGCGGCCAGACGGCAGCCGGGCCGGAGGAGTGGTTCACCGGATCAGTGCACATCGACAGCATCCGCAACCCGGATGAGCAGTCAGCCATCGGCTGTGCCCACGTCCGGTTCGCCCCCGGCGCACGGACCGCCGGCACCACCACCCCAAGGGGCAGACCCTGTACGTCACGGACGGCATCGGACTGGTGGCACGGCGCGGCGGGGAGGTCCAGGAGATCCGGCCCGGCGACGTCGTGTACATCGAGCCTGGCGAGGAGCATTGGCACGGGGCTGCTCCGGACCGGTTCATGGCGCATGTTGCCATGCACGAAGCTGACGGTAACGGGCAGGTGGTCACCTGGCTGGAGCACGTGACCGACGAGGAGTACCGGGCCTAGTGCTCCCCGCCGGCGGCGCATGTCAGAACGCCGCGCCGATCGAGGCCAGCTGTGCCGCCCCGGCGTCCGCGTACTGGTTCCCGGGCCGTGCCAGGCCGTAGTGGTCCCGAAGGGTACGGCCGGTGTAGTCGGTGCGGAACAGTCCGCGTTCCTGCAGGATGGGCACCACCCGGTCCACGAAGCGTCCAGCCCGGAGGGCAGCACCGGCGGCATGATGTTGAAGCCGTCGGCCGCCCCGCCGTCGAACCATTCCTGGATGGCGTCCGCCACCTGCACCGGGGTGCCGGTGAAGGTCCGGTGCCCGCGGCCGCCGCCCAGCCGGCCGATCAGCTGCCGCACGGTGAGCTGCTCGCGGCGGGCCAGCTGCACGATCAGGGTGTAGCGGCTCTTGGCGCCCTCGATCTCATCCTCGCTGGGCAGGTCGGCGGGCAGCTGGCGGTCCAGCGGGAGGTCTTCGGGATTGACGCGGAGGGTCTTGGCCAGCTGGATCCGGGCGTACTCGGGCTTGATCAGCCGGTCCAGTTCGCGTTCGAGTTCCAGGGCTTGCTTTTCCGTCGCGCCGATCACGGGCACGATGCCGGGCAGGATCTTGATGCTCTCCGGGTTGCGGCCGGCGGCGGCGGTGCGGGCTTTCAGGTCGCGGTAAAACTCCTGCGCGTCGGCCAGGGTCTGGTGCGCGGTGAACACGGCATCCGCGTACCGGGCGGCCAGCTCCTTGCCGTTCTCGGACGAGCCAGCCTGGACGATCAGCGGGTGCCCCTGCGGGGAGCGGGGGACGTTGAGCGGACCGCGGACCTGAAGTGCCTGCCCTCATGGTCAATGGTGCGGATCTTTTCGGCGTCGCCCCAGACGCCGTCGGCCTTATCCGCGAGGATGGCGTCGTCCTGCCAGCTGTCCCAGAGTTTCCGGGCCACCTCGATGAACTCGGCCGCCCGCTCGTACCGTACGGCGTGGGCGGGCTGGTCGTCGACGCCGAAGTTCCGGGCGGCGTCGGGCCCGGCCGTGGTCACCACGTTCCAGCCGGCCCGGCCACCGCTGACCCAGTCCACGGAGGCGAACCGGCGGGCCAGGTTGAACGGCTCGTTGTAGGTGGTGGAGGCGGTGGCGATGAGCCCGATCCGCTTGGTGGCGCCGGCGATGGCGGTCAGCAGGACGGTGGGTTCCAGCTTGCCGGCCGGACGGCGTCCCACTTCGCCGAACAGGACGGGGGAGTCGGCGAAGAAGATGGAGTCCAGCTTGCCCCGTTCGGCGGTGCGGGCCAGCTGCTGGTAATGCTCCACGCGGCTGCCGGCGTGGGGGTCGCTTTCCGGCAGCCGCCACGAGGCCTCGTGGTGTCCGGTGCTCATGAGGAAGGCGTTGAGGTGCAGCTGGCGCTGCGGGGACGGGGTCTGGGAAGCCATGCGGGTACTCCTTCGAGTGTGGGAAGAGGTGGCGGGTACGACGCCGGACGCCGGCCAGGAAGGACGGCGCGGGAAGGCGCGGAAAAGGGATGCAGGGGAGTGCCGGCGTCGGACGATTGTGCCCGACGCGCCGGGGTGTTGAAACACCTAAACACGGCCGCTGCGGCCTTGGCCAGCACCGTGAAACGGAAGCTCAACGGGAGGAAACGGCACTACTTATTGCGCCATTCCGGGGTCAAAACAGGCAACGCGGCGCCATGATCCGCAACGCGGGTTAATGTGGCTGGAAAGGTAGGGACATGGGTCGAGGGGAGAAGCGCATGCGTCACCGGGTCCTGGCTGCTGTGGCCGTTTTCGGGGCAAGCCTTCTAGTGGCCGGCTGCACTGCCGCCCCTGCTCCCGCGCCGGCCACCACATCCGCTGCCCCCGCGACATCCGCCGCGCCGCCGTCCGCCCCGGCTCCCACCACACCCGCGCCCGGGGCTCCCGCCGCAGCTGCCACCATCGCCGGCGCGCCGCAGCAGGTGGCGGCGGACCTTGACGCTCCCTGGTCGGTGGTCTTCCGGGATGGGACGCCGCTGGTGAGCGAACGCAACAGCGGGCAGATCCTTGAACTCGCTCCTGACGGCTCCTCCCGGTCCATCGGAACCGTGGAGGGGGTGGCGGCCCGCGGCGAGTCCGGCTTGCTGGGCCTCGCCGTGGGCAGCCAGGGCGACCTTTACGTCTATTCGACGGCGGAGGACGGCAACCGGGTCCAGCGCTTCCCCGTCAGCGGTGAACCCGGGTCCCTCTCGCTGGGGCGCCCGGACACGCTCCTTGACCGCATCCCGTCGGCAAACATCCACGACGGCGGCCGGATCGCTTTTGGCCCCGACGGCATGCTCTACGTGACGGCAGGTGACGCGAGCCGGCGCGACAGCGCCCAGGACCGCGGCTCACTGGCCGGCAAGATCCTGCGGATGACCCCCGACGGCGACGCTCCCGCAGACAACCCCTTCCCCGGTTCGCTGGTCTACAGCTACGGCCACCGGAACCCGCAGGGCATGGCCTGGGCGGAGGACGGAACCATGTTCGCCACCGAGTTCGGCCAGAACACCTGGATGAACTGAACATCATCACCCCCGGCGCCAACTACGGCTGGCCCACCGTTGAAGGGATCGCGGGCCGGGATGGCTTCGTGGACCCGGTCCAGCAGTGGCGGCCCGGCGCGGCGAGCCCCAGCGGCATGGCCCATGCGGGCGGTACCTTGTTCGTGGCCAACCTGCGCGGCCAGGTCCTGCGGTCTGTCCCCGTCTCGGATCCCGGCACCTCCGCGGAGCATTTCAGCCGCGAGTTCGGCAGGATCCGGGACGTGACAGTGGCGCCGGACGGCCGGCTGTGGTTCCTGACCAACAACACCGACGGCCGCGGCCGCCCGCAACCCGGGGATGACCGGATCCTCGCCGTCGACCTGGCGGAGGGGTGAGCCGGAGCTCCGTCAGCTCCGCGCGCCGGCCTGCGCCAGTTCCACGATCTTCTCGGTGGCGGCCCAGGAAGCGAGGAGCTTGAGCGCCTCGTCGGAGGGGCTGCCGGGGGTGGCCGGATAAACGGTGAGGGAGTGCCCGGGGTCCTCCTCCAGTCCCAACACCTGGTAATTCAGTTCCAGCAGTCCCACCGCCGGATGCCGGAAGAATTTGGTCCCGGCGTAATGGCGGCGGACATTGTGCGCAGCCCACAGCGTCCGGAATTCCTCGCTGCGCATGGACAGCTCGCCAACCAGTTCGGCGATGCCCTTGTCGTGCGGGTTCCGGCCCGCCTCGCGGCGCAGGATGGCAACGTTGGTGTTGGCTGCCCGGTCCCAATCGACGTAGAAATCGCGGGACCGCGAATCCAGGAAGATGAAGCGGGAATGGTTTCCCGGCCTGGCGGTGCTGCGGTACATATCGGAGTAGAGCGCGTAGCCCAGCGTGTTGGCCGCCACGATGTCCAGCCGGTCGTTGCCTATGAAGGCGGGCGCTTCGGTGATGGCGTCCAGGAGGTACTGCAGCTCCGGCCGCACCCCGGACGGGACGGGAGCCGCAACGCGTTTCCGGCCCGAGGTGTTGGCCGCCCGGGCAAGATCGTAGAGGTGGTCGTGCTCTGCCCGGTCCAGTTCCAGGGCCCGCGCAATCGCATCCAGCACACTGTCGGACACACCCGAAAGGTTCCCGCGCTCCAGCCGGGTGTAGTAGTCCACGCTGACCCCGGCCAGCCGGGCCACTTCCTCACGCCGCAGCCCGGGCACGCGCCGGCGGCCCCCGTAGGGCTCGAGTCCCGCCTGCTCGGGCGTGATGCGTCCACGGCGGGTGGAAAGGAACTGCCGGACTTCGGCTCGGTTATCCATAGGGGACACGTTACGACGGATCCGGAAAGCCAAGGGTGGGTCTGCCAGAACCAGTTACAGCAGGGCCCTCCTTACGGATCCCAACTGCCGGTTTGATGTCCATGTAGCCCTGTAGCATTTCGATAACCCCCAAAGACATCACAGGAGACCCATGACTACCGTCAAGGCCTATGCCTCACCGTCCTCCTCCGAGGACCTCATCCCCACCACCATCGAACGCCGCGCCGTTGGCCCGCACGATGTCCTGATCGAGATCAAGTTCGCCGGCATCTGCCACTCGGACATCCACACCGTCCGCGGCGACTGGGGCCCGCAGCAGTACCCGCTGGTCCCCGGCCACGAGATTGCCGGCGTCGTCACCGAAGTGGCTCCGCCGTGACCAAGCACAAGGTGGGCGACCGCGTGGGCGTCGGCTGCATGGTTAACTCGTGCCGTGAATGCGCCAACTGCCTGAACGGCGACGAGCAGTACTGCCTCAAGGGCATGGTGGGCACCTACGGCGCGGAGGACCGCGACGGCACCATCACCCAGGGCGGCTACTCCACCCACGTTGTGGTCACCGAGCACTTCGTGGTGAGCATTCCGGACGGCTTGGAGCTGGACGTCGCAGCCCCGCTGCTGTGCGCAGGAATCACCACCTACTCGCCGCTGCACCGCTGGGGCGCCGGCCCCGGCAAGAAGGTGGCCGTGGTGGGCCTTGGCGGACTGGGCCACATGGCCGTCAAGCTCGCCGCCGCCATGGGCGCCGAGGTCACCGTCCTGTCCCAGTCGCTCAAGAAGCAGGAGGACGGCCTGCGCCTGGGCGCAACCAGCTACTTCGCCACCAGCGACCCCGGCACGTTCGAGCAGCTGGCCGGTAGCTTCGACCTGATCATCAACACCGTCAGCGCCTCCATCGACATCAGCGCCTACCTGCAGCTGCTGACGCTCGACGGCGCCCTGGTCAACGTGGGTGCCCCCGCGGAACCGCTCCCTGTCAACGCCTTCGCGCTGATCGGCGGCCGCCGGTCCTTCGCCGGATCGATGATCGGAGGCATCCCCGAAACCCAGGAGATGCTCAACTTCTGCGCCGAGCACGGCATCGGCGCGGACATCGAGGTCATCCCGGCAGGGAAGATCAATGACGCATACGAACGTGTCCTTGCCTCGGACGTCCGCTACCGCTTCGTGATCGACACCGCCACGCTGTAGCAGGGACCCGCGTAACGGCGGGCCGGCCCCGGAAGGTGCCGACCCGCCGTCGTGCGTGGGGCGCCGGGTCCTTTTGTTATGCCCCGCAACGGTTGGGCGGCAATCAGTCCGCTCCCGGATCCCGAATCCAGCCCCGGTTCCACAATGGAAGGACCAGTTTTCCAAGCCCCGGGAGGGTGTGATGAGAAGGTCCGCCGGCTGGTTCCCGCGGTGATCCTCGTTGGTGCGGCGGTGGCCGGCTGCGGCCCGCAGGCAGGACCGCCGGCGGCGTCGCCCACCACCACGGCCGCGTCCGCCTCCCCGACCCCCTCAGCGACGTCGTCACCGACCGAAACAGCAAGTCCCGCACCGGCCACCACCACGAGGGGTTCCCTGAAGACCTTTACGACGGCGGACGGCCAGCTGGCGTTCGACCTCCCCGCCACGTGGAGCGTGCGCGATCCGGCCGGGGAACTGCCCGAAGGCGGCGGGGCTTTCGCCGAGGTGACGAACGAGGCGGGCAGGCCGATGGCAACGCTGCGGACCAACATGGCCACAGGTTCCACCTGCCTGGAGAAGTACCCCTATGAGGTCCTGGAGTCGCAGGAGCTGCCCGCCCTGGCGCAGGACGGCGAGACTCCACGGTTCATCTACGAAACCCGGGGCAACACCGCAACGCCCGGTCCCGCTGACACGCCGGCCGCCGCCTACGGCATCGTTTCCGTTCCCGCCCCCACGGGGGACCTGGCCTGCCCGATGTTCCACTTCTTCACCTGGCCTCCCACCGCCGCAATGTTCGGTGCGTTCTACAACCCGGAGAACAACAGGACCCCGGGCACCGAGTCCCTTCCCTACCTGGAACAGGCCCGGAGGTACATGGACACCACCGAGTACCAGAACATCCGCCGGATGATCACCTCGCTCCGCCCGGCGGGCTAGAAACCCCGCAGGTTTCCCGCCATCCGTTCCCGCAACCACAACGAATTACTGGCATGAACTACTACACCCCGGCGGCGCAGGAAAGAGTCCGGGACGCCGCATATGACGCAGTGGAAAAAGTGCTCGACGGCATGTTCTCGCCGTTGAACAGGCACGCGCTCAACGCACGCTGGAACCAGGCCTGCGAAGCCATGGCAAAGTACCTGGAAGCCCAGGACACCGGCGAGGAGTAGGGGCCAGTCCCTACTCCGCAGTCCGGGATTCGAACGCTTCCCGGTCCAGGAACACCAGCTGCGCTTCCTTCTCGGGCAGCTGGACCTTGGGCCCGGCCTCGAAGCCGAAGCCGGTGAGCCGGCCGATGGCCTTGGCGTTCCGGGCATCCGGTTCCGCCACCACGCGGTTCTTCGCCGGATCGGAGAGCACGAACCGCACCAGCCGGACAGCAGGGTCGCCGTGAAGTTCGGGATAGGGCGTTCAGCCGGGGCCAGCAGCAGGTGGATGCCGGCATCCCCGGCGCGGGCCGGATACACCTCGGCCACGGGATCGTGCAGCGGCTCGTACGTCTGGAATACGCCGGCAGGCTCGCCGTCAACGGTCATCAGGAATCCGTGGTGCGTGTCCAGGCTGTCCAGGAACGCATAGACGTCCCGGACCTCGTCCCGGCTCCAGCCGTTCATGCCCCAGAACCGGGCGCGCTCCTCCCGCACCCAGCTGTGCACCAGGTCCGCGTCCTGTTCAGGTGCCAGGCGGAGCAGCCGGAGGCGGCCCAGGCCCGGGAGGTCCTCCTCGTACACGGCGTCCCGGGTTGCGTGCGTAAGTCCGGCCTCGATGCTTGTCATGGAGTCTCCTTGGTGAGCTGGTCCCAGTCGGTGACAACGGGGAGGAGTTCGCCGGCGGCCCAAAGCGGCAGCTGGCTGAGGAAGTTCGGGTCGTCTGCTTGTCCGGACGCTCCGAACGGCACGATCCATCGGCTCTTCGAACGGTCGGAAAGGTCCCAGACGTAGCGGGCCACGGGTCCGCGGAAGGACGCATCCGTCACGCCCGGCAGGCTTTCCGTGCACAGCACGCAGCTGGTGTCCCCGGACAGGGCGGTGGCCGGCACGGCGGGTGCGGCGGCACCTGCGCCCGGGAAATCAGACAGCGCGTGCAGGGGCAGTACCGTGTGGCTTTCACCCCAGGCAGCGGACGACGGCGATGCTGCCGCCGCCTCCAGCGCCCGCCCCGCCGCGGCCGCCACGTCGATGCCGTGCCCGGCACCCTTGGCGATGATGGTTTCCAGGGCGAAGCCAACCCGGGAGACCGGGTTAAGCCACGGTGCAAACAGGGCCGAGTGCCCGGCGGACGCCGTGAGCCGTGCCAGCAGGGGGTCGCCGGCCAGCTCCACCACCAGTGCCGAGCGCCAGGCCGTGAAAGCTGCGGCGTCAGTGCTGGCGGCATGCATGGATCCGTCCCAGGCCAGCAGCCGGTCCCGCAGTTCCGCGGCGGGGGCGGACAGGGAAATCCCATCTTTCCCACCGGGCCCCGCCAGCAGGGCACGCAGCGCGGGCCAGGACCCCAGCCGGCAGTCCATGTGGATCCGCTGCATGTCTTCAACGTCCAGGTTGTCCCCGGCGTCTTCCAGGAGCTGCCGTATCCGGTGAGCCCGGTGGGCGGGAGCGAACTCCAGCCCGGTCAGGCTGCCGCCGCCGGACTCCCGGTCATTCGCGTTCACGGCCAGAGCGTCCACGCGGGACGCCGGCAGGTCCACCCATGTGCCCGACCACCGGTGCTGCGGGGATTCGGCCGGAACGGGACGGACCCGGTTCTCCGGGTTCCGCACCGGGACCTTGCCCGCCACCAGCTGCCGGACGTCGCCGCCGGTATCGGCGGCGAGCACGCAGTTGACCGGCTCCACCCAGGCTTGCAGCGCAGCCTCAATATCGGCGGCGCTTCGGCTCCGCAGCAGCGGCAGGAGGGCCTCGAAACCCAGCTGCCCCCCGGCCCGCGACGGTGCCCGCAGGCTCAGCGCGCCGCCGTCGGGCCCGCCCGAGATGACAGGGCCGCGGGCTGTCTCAACCACGTGCACCGTTTCCGTGGCGGCGCCGCGGACCAGGATCTCCTCCTGGTGGTCGGCAACCACCGGCTCCCACCCGTCCGGGCCGAGTGCCTGGAGGGTGGCGCCGTCGCGCCTGAGCTGTTCACGGTAGAGGTCCTGGTAGTCGGCCATGGCATTGGTGACCGCCCATGCCGCCGTCCCCGTGTGGCCGAAGTGCGGCAGGCCGGGGACGCCGGGAAAAGCCAGCCCGACGGCGTCGAACTCCGGGCAGGCGAGCCGCACCTGCTGGTAGACGCCGGGAAGTTCCAGGAGCCGGTGCGGGTCGCCGGCGATGAACGGAGCGCCGGAGCCCGTCCGGCCTCCCGTGGCAGCCCAGGCGTTGCTGCCCGCCCAGACCGGTGCCTCGATGCTGAACAGCTCCACCGCTTCCGCGCCAAGGGTCTGGGCCACGTGGTCACGCCAAAGCTTGTTGGGGAAGGTGCTGAACAGGATGTGGTGGACCAGGAAGACGCCGAGCGGAGTCCACGGCTCCCAGCGGGCGGGTGCCGTGGCCGTGTCCCGGAACTCCCGGGCTTCCCGCCGGCCGGCTTCCAGGGCGTTGTTCACACCATCCACGTAGGCCCCGCACCACTGCTGCGTGGCCGGGTCCAGGTTGTGGAAGCAGCGGCGGGCGGTGTCATCGATCCGCGCCTGCCGGGCAAACCGGTCCCACACCACGCCGTCCGGTCCCAGGTGTTCGGCGGTCCTGCCCTCGGATCGCCACCGCTCCACCTCGACCTGCCAGGAGCGGTCCGTGGCGGCGTTCCCACCCTGCAGGAAGGCGAGCTCGGTGGCCGACCCGGCGCGCAGATGGGGGATGCCCCACGGGTCGCGGAAGGTCTCAGCGGCCATGGGGCGGAGTTGTGGGGGTGGGCACGGGTCGGGTCCCTTTCTTAGGTAAGCCAAGCCTAAGTAAGGGTACGGGGAGAGGCGGGCCATTCCCAAAACCCGTGGCGCAACAAACCGCCCTGCAGCCTACGGCGTGAGCGCTGCCAGGATCGCGGCGGCGGGTCCGTCCACCGCATGCCGGAACCCGGTGCCCGCCCAGAGGTTGAGCCAGTTCGGATCACCGGCTGCCGCGGCCGCTGCGCGCAGGGGAGTGGTCATGTGGTGGATCTCCGGGTAGCCGTAGGGCGCCTCGGCGTCGTGCAGGCGCATGAATTCGTTGGTGAGGCCGCGGGCGTTCCTGCCGGAAAAGGACCGGGTGACGGCGGTGGCGGTGAAGCTTCCGGACGACAATGCTGCCCGGTGCGCGGCCTTGGTTCCGGCCTCGTCTGCGCGCAGGAACGCCGTGCCCGCCTGGACTGCGATTGCGCCCAGGGCCAGGGCCGCCCGGACGTCCGCTGCGGTGGCGATTCCTCCAGCGGCGATCAGCGGGACAGGAAGGTCGGCAAGCCCGGCCAGCAGGGTGTGCAGGGGCTGCGTCTCGTCGGCGGCGGGATCGAAGGTGCCGCGGTGGCCGCCGGCTTCCGGTCCCTGCACGCAGAGCGCGTCCACGCCGGCGTCGAGCGCCTGCAGGGCCTCGGCGCGCGAAGTGACGGTGGCGACCACGGCGCTTCCCCGCTCCTGCAGCGCGCCGATGACTGTGTTTTCCGGCAGGTCGAAGGTGAAGGAGACGACGGCGGGCGCCAACTCCAGCAGGACGTGCACCTTGTTGTCCCAGTCGTCATCGTCGTGCCGGGGATCGCCCAGCCGGACGCCGAAGCGCTCAGCGTCCGGCGCCAGGGCATCGGCGTAGGCGCGGAGCGCATCGGGGGTGCTGAAGGGGGCCTGCGGAACGAAAAGGTTGACGCCGAACGGCCTGCCCGTGAGGCCGCGGGCGGTTTCGATCTCCGCCCGCATGGCATGCGCCGTCTTGTAGCCGGCGGCCAGGAAACCCAGTCCGCCCGCCTCGCTCACAGCAGCAGCCAGCCGCGGCGTGGACGGTCCGCCGGCCATGGGTGCCTGGATGACGGGAACCGGCAGGGAAGCAAGATCGAAGCGGGAGTTGTGCTGGTGGCTCATGGAGTCCTTCCGTATCAGGCTGGCTGGCCGCCGGGTCAGCTGCGGAACTGGCCGGAATCAGTAGAGGAAGATGTCGATCCATTCCCGGTTGTGGGCATGGATCAGCACCAGGAACAGCACGAAGTCGAACAGCAGGTGCACGCTGACGATGTAGGAGAGGGACTTGGTGACCGTGAAGAGCCGGGCCTGCAGCAGGGCAAACGGAAGATGAAGAACGGCGCCCAGGCGTGGAACCCGAGTTCCCAGAGGAAGGATGTGAAGAGGACGGCCTGGAGCAGGTTGGCCTGCCAGTCGGGGAGGTGCCGGCGCAGCAGGGTGAAGGCGGTGCAGATGAAGAACAGTTCATCCCAGATCCCCAGCACATTGGTGCCCAGGAACAGCCGGGCGATGCCGTCCGCGTCGCTGACCGCCGGCCAGTTGTTGTAGACGCCGGTGCGGATCATGTACACCGGCATCAGGGCGTACCCGATCAACAGGACGGCGGGCAGGTACCACTTCTCCGCGCGGGTCCACGGCTGCCCGGTCCGGACGGGGAAACGGATGGCATGGTCCTTGGTGACGAACCGGGACACGGCGTAGGGGATGCCCACCGCCAGGATCATCGCGGTTCCCATCACCGCCATATGTCCGGTGCTGATGTCCGTGGTGATGGGGACCAGGCTCATGGCGGTCAGCCCCACCGCGATCAGCGCAAGGTCGATCAGGAGCCGGCGGCTGATGATGCCGGCCAGGACCAGTGCCGCGGCCAGGAGGGTGAAGCCGAAGATCCGGTCCTCCCGTGCGAACAGCAGGAAGCCCGACGCCGAGACGAGGGCTGCGGGAACCACCGCCAGTGTGGTCCGGGCGGGCTTCCCTGCTTCCGCGCTCTGGAGATCGGCTTGCGCCTGTGATTGCTGCCTCATCACGTCCCTATGCTTCAGTGGCGCTTCCGGTGGATGCTCAAAAGTCTACTTGCCGGCCGGACGCCGGACGAGGTGCCGGATCACCACAGCAGCGTCAACTCCAGGTCCGCGGCGGGCCGGGCCTCCAGCCACGTGTCGAGTACAGGGCGTAGCTGGGACTCGGCGCCGGCCAGCCCCAGCTGCGTGGCATCGGACGATGCCGGCACGTGGTGGTGCCCGTCGTCGGGGGTTCCGTGCGAGCATTCCGAACACAGCAGGCGCATCCCGGACCAGTCGTCCGCGCCCATGCCATGCCGCTCCAGAAGGTCGGACAGTTCCTGGAGGTCGTCCGGCGTTGCCCCGGTCACCTGGGCCTGCCATGTGGGCAGCCCTGAGTCCTCCAGCCGCAGGAGCTGGTCGAATACTGCCACGTCCTGCCCGTCCAGCTGGCGGAACCCTTTCGGTTCGCCGTCGTGCAGGACCACGTCCCGGAACCGGTGCCCGGATTCGGGCAGCGGCACACTGGCGATGACCGCGTGGGCGGGGCTCCTGCGCCAGCACCAGACCACTTCGGTGGCGCCGGCGGAGGGCAGCACCTGGTGGGGAAGGCTTGGCTGGTCCGGATTCAGCCGGACCGGCGCCAGGCCAAAATTGGAGTCGATGGGATCGTAGCCGGTTCCCAGGCCGCCAATGCCGTAGGCAGCCCACGCCCGGCGGGCCGTTGCCCAGTCGCCCAGGGCCGTGGAGGCGATTCCCAGGTTCCAGGCAGCGGGGTTGACGCCGTCGAAGTCCGCCGCCTCCACAGGCGTGAAGAGCTCAACCGCCCGGGCGTTGCGTTCCAGGCTTTCAGCCCACTTGCCGAGCGCCTTCGACAGCAGCCCGGCATGGAACCAGGCGTAGAAGGAATCCGGGGCGAGGCGCAGCATCTCGCCAGCCAGCGCCCTTGCCCTGTCCGTTTCGCCGGCGTCGTCCGCGGCCGTCCAGTCGGACCAGACATCCCGCGGTCCACGCTGCTCCCCATGGCCCTGCCATTTGCGAACCGTCACCCGTCCAGTATGCAGGGGCCTCCGGGTGCGCACCATGGCCTCCCGGCCATCTGCCCGGGACTAAAGCAAAGCGTACGACGGCGGGCGGTGCCGGCGTCGTACGCTTTGCTTTAGAGGAGGGTCGCCGCTTAGGCGCCCACCAGGGCCTTGTCCTCGCCGCGAACGCTCAGCGTGAAGGTGTTGGGTCCGCTGCAGGTCACCGCAACGCGGCACGTGGTGGTGTTGTGCCGTTCCGAAAGATCGCTGATCGCGGAGTCCAGGGTGTGGTGGAGGGTGGCTTTGTCCCAGATCTTCAGGGTTACGGAATCAGTGGCATCGAACGTCATTATTCAACTTCCATTTCTTGCGGTCTGGCGGCCTGGTCGTGTCCGGCCGTGTCCTCGTCGGTGAGGACAAGCAGATGGGAAAGCGCATTCCCAGGTTTTAGTCTGCATGGCTCCCGGATGAATGGCAACCGGAACCGGGATTAAGTGAGCAAGCACACCGGGGGGAAGCCCCCGGCCTAGAGTGCGGGGTTAAGGCTGAGGGTGAAAGTGTTGGGGCCGCTGCAGGTCACGGCGATCCGGCTCTTGTCGGTGTTGTGGCGCACGGAGAGGTCTTCCACCAACGTGTCCAGGGTCGTGTGCACGGCGGAGCGGTCCCAGATTTTGAGGGTCACGGATTCGGCAGTTTCAAACGTCATTGTTCAGTACTTCCTTGCATTGGTCCGGCCGGTAAAGCCGGAAAATCGGCCTGCTCGCGTCATGGGGCGGTCGGCCGCCCGCTGGGCATGCCGGCGCGCCTCATTGCGTCACCAGGATGGGTTAAGGGCCGGAAAATGAATCCTGCCCTGCCCTTCCATGGTGCCGAAACCGAAAGGGTGCTCTCAACCAAATCGCCGATTATTGCAAGTGAATCTCATCACGTATGGACGGGTGCCGCCCCCACGGTCCCCAGCGGTATGACGTGCGGACGGCCCTCGGTGGGTTCCGCCACCACGTGGGCGTCCAGGCCGAACACCTCCAGCAGGCACTCGGGGGTGATGACCTCGGACGGGGTGCCCTGCGCCACGATGGCCCCGTCCTTCATGGCGATGATGTGGTCCGAGTAGCGCGCGGCCAGCGAGATGTCGTGGAGCACCATCACCACGGTCCGGTGGTGCTCACGGTACAGCCGGCGGACGAGTTCCAGCACGTCCACCTGGTGGGCGAGGTCCAGGTAGGTGGTGGGCTCGTCCAGGAGCAGGATCCCCGTTTCCTGCGCCAGCGTCATCGAAATCCAGGCCCGCTGCCGCTGCCCGCCCGAGAGGTCCTCCAGCGGCGAATCCGCCAGTTCCAGAATGTCTGTTGCCTCCAGGGCAGCCTCCACCACCCGTTCGTCGGAGGCGGAAAACTGCTGGTACCACTTCTGCCGCGGGTGCCTGCCCCGCGAAACGAGGTCCGCCACCGTCAGGCCGGACGGCGCGGTGGGGGCCTGCGGCAGCACGCTGATGCGGGTGGCGATGTGCCGGGTGGAGTGTTCCCGGAGCGGGATGCCGTCCAGCAGCACGTCGCCGGACCGGGGATTCAGCAGCCTGCCGAGCCCCCTCAGCAGCGTGGACTTGCCGCAGCCGTTGGGGCCGATGATGGAGGTGACCCGGGCGTCGGGGACGTCCAGGGTGAGGCCGCTGATGATGTCGGCGCCCTCGTAGCCAAGGCTGAGGTCCCGGGCGCGGAGGCCCTGTTGCGGGGTGGACATGTTCAACTCAGCCTCCGCTGGTACTTGAGGATCAGGTGTATCAGGAACGGTGCGCCCACCACGGCGGTGGCAACGCCCACCGGCAGCGGGGCGGCGAGGGCATTGGCGGACAGGGTGTCCGCCAGCAGCACGAAGATGGCGCCCACCAGGGCGGACACGCCCACCGAGGGAATCACCGTGGACGTCAGCGCCCGGGCAATCCGGGGACTGGCCAGGGCGACAAACGCCACGGGTCCCGCAGTCACGGTCGCCACCGACGCGAGCAGGACGGCGAGGGCCAGGACAACCAGGCGGACCACGCCGATCCGGACACCGAGGCCGACGGCGGTGTCCTCACCCAGGCTGGTGAGCAGCAGCCACCTGCCGCTGGACATCGCAGCCAGGAGCAGCACCGCAGCACTGATCGCCATGGGCCGGACGGTTTCCCAGTCCTTTCCGTTGAGCGAGCCCATCATCCACGTCAGCGCCTGGGCGGCACTTGTCACATCGCCCAGGGTGAGGATCCACGTGGTGAGGCTGGCTGCCAGGCCGGAGATGCCCAGGCCTGCCAGGACCAGGCGGTAGCTGTCCAGCCCCCGCCGGTAGGAGAGCAGATAGACGGCCAATCCGCTGGCGATGCCGGCGGTGAACGCGGCGGCGGGCATTCCCACCGTCGCGGCCAGCCCGCTCAGGCCCGCGTGGCCCCCGCCCGCGATGACCAGCACCGTCACGGCACCCAGCGAGGCGCCCGCCGTCACTCCCAGCAGGTCCGGACTTGCCAAGGGGTTCCGCGCCACCGTCTGGGTGATGGCGCCGGCGGCTGCCAGGCACGCTCCCACTACGACGGCGGCCACCATCCGCGGTGCGCGGAACTCCGTTACTGCCAGGTGGATGCGGGTATTGGAGTCGTCCCCCAGCAGCGCGCGGAGGACGTCCGGGTAGGCCATCGGTGTGCCGCCGAAGGCAACGTGCAGCGCCATGGCGGCCACCGTTGCCAGGACCAGCAGGACCGACACCACCAGTACGTGGACGTTGAAACGGATGGAAACAGGGCCTGCGCGCAGGGCCCTGATACGCGTGATGCCCTGGGAAGTTTCCCCTGCTGCGCCTTCTGGAGGACGGTCATAGCGTCTGCAGCCTTTTTCGCCGGGCCAGGTAGATAAAGAAGGGTGCGCCCACCACGGCAAGGACCACGGCAACGGAGAGTTCGCCGGGCCTGGCGATCAGGCGTCCCGCCGTGTCCGCGAGGAGCACCACCGTGGCGCCGGTGAAGGGTGAAACGGGCACCAGCCAGCGGTAGTCCGGGCCGGTGATGGCGCGGGTGATGTGGGGAACCAAGAGGCCGGCGAAGGCGATGGGACCTGCCAGGGTCACGGCAGTGCCGGCAAGGAGGGTGACGGCCCCAATGCCCACGGCGCGTGCCCGGAGGACCGAGATGCCGAGCGAAACGGCGGTGTCCGCGCCCAGCGCCAGGGCGTTCAGGGCGCGGATGTTGAGCAGGGCAAGCACCACCCCGGCCGCGATGAACGGCCACACCAGTTGAAGGACGCCGGTCCTGCCGGCCAGGGAACCCACCTGCCAGAAACGCAGGGTGTCCAGGGCCTGGTCGTTGAGCAGGACGATGCCGGCCACCAGCCCGGAGCACAGTGCGGTGACGGCGGCACCGGCAAGCACCAGCGTCACGGGGGTGGCACCGTAGCGGGCCGCCGAGCCGATCATGAACACCAGGACGCTGGCCACGAGGGCGCCGGCGAAGGCCAGCAGTGCCTGGGCCAGGGCGGGAAGGTCGCCGGCAATGGCGATGGCAGCCACGATGGCCAGCGCGGCACCCTGGTTGATCCCCAGCAGGCCGGGGTCCGCCACGGGATTCCGGGTGTGGCCCTGGACCAGGGTTCCCGCCAGGCCGAGGCAGATACCGGCGCAGATCCCGAGCACGGTGCGGGGCCAGCGCAGCTCGCGGATGGTCACGTCCATGACGTTGCCGGTGGGGGTAAACAGGGCATGCCAGGCTTCCTGCAGCGAGGAGGGCTGCCCGCCGATGCAGATGCTGAGCGCGCTGGCCAGGAGCAGTGCCAGTACCGAGGCCAGGAACCAGGCTGTCCGGTTCCGGGGAGCCTTCCGGCGCGGGGGAGCGGGCGCAGCGGGTCCTGCCGGCGCCCGCTCGTCCGTGGGGCCCGCCTCAAGGTTCAGCGTTTTCACATGGGACTTTCTATTACGTCACGGGTTTGTGAGCTATTCTCCAAATCCTGCTACAGTCTACGGCAGACGCAGGTAAGCCTTACCTAATGCGTCGCAGACCCGTTCCGTTTATGAAGGCATCCCCGTGAAAACTCGCATCTCCAGGCAGCTCACTGCTGCCGCCGCCGGCCTGGTCCTTCTGGCCACCGCGGCCTGCGGCTCCCCGGCCGCCACCACCAGCAGCACCGCCACCACCGCCGCTGCCGAAGCCGCCGGATTCCCGCTGACCATGGAACACACCATGGGCTCCACCACCATCGAAGAGGTCCCCAAGCGCGTGGTTGCGCTGGATCCCAGCTACATCGACGCGGCGCTCCTGCTCGAGGCTGACCTGGTGGGCTACGTGCAGTACCGGCAGGACCCCAAGGCCCCCTTCGCCCCGTACCTCGCGACGTTGCCGATGCCACCAAGGATGCGGTGAACGTTGGAACCCTGGCCGAGCCCAACCTGGAAAAGATCCTGGAACTGCAGCCGGACCTGATCGTGTCCGCAAAGGTCCGACACGAGGCGTTGTACTCGCAGCTGTCCAAGATCGCGCCCACCATCTTTTCCGTGAGCACCGGTCCCACCTGGAAGGAGAATGTTGTTTTCCTCGGCGAGGCGTTGGGCAAGAAAGCCAAGGCTGAGGAACTGGTCAAGGCATACGAGGACCGTGCGGCAAAGGTCGGCGCCGAGATCCTGGCAAAGAAGCCGGACGCCACCTACTCGCTGATCCGCTTCACCGGCGGTGACACCGCCCGCCTGTATTCCTCGAACTCCTTCATTGGCGAGATCATGGCGGACATGAACATCCCGCGGCCCAAGGACCAGCCGGACAGCGACAAGGAGATCTTCGTCCCGCTCTCTGCCGAGCAGATCCTGCAGGGCGACGCCGGCCTGGTGATGGTCAGCGCCTTCACCCCCGCCGGCGCCGAGGGTGACAAGGCCCGCGCCCAGCAGGAGGCCTTCCAGTCCAACCCGCTGTGGCAGCGGCTCCAGGGCGAGGTCAAGAACGTTGATGACGCCACGTTCCTGGCATCGGTCAGCATCCAGGGTGCCCACGCCGTGATCACCGAGCTGGCCAACCACTACGGCGTTGATCCGCAGCTGCCGTAATGCCCCTGATGGCTGCTTCAGAACCGGTTTCCGGGCACCCCGTGCGGGTGTTCGAAGCAGTGGTGGCGGAAGTGCGGGACCTGTCCCCGCACTTCCGCCGCGTCACGTTAACCGGTCCTTCCCTGCTGGACTTCGGTGTGCCGGGCCCAACCCTGGACCTCCGCCTCAAGCTGCTGCTGCCCAACCCGGGCCATCCACTGCGACTTCCGGGCGTGAACGGCGTCCTGCAGGCCGGCTGGTACCAGGACTGGCTGCGACAGTATCAGCCCGGCCGCGGCTTCATCCGCAGTTACACGGTCCGGGCGCTGCGCCGGCCCCCCCTCGGGCCCGGAAGTCGACGTCGACTTTGTCCTCCACCGGGGACCCGGGAGCCAGCCGGGGCCGGGATCCGGCTGGGCGCTGGAGGCAACCCCAGGCTGCCCGGCCTGGTTCGTGGGCCCGGACATCACCGCGGTGACAGCGGCAACGCCGTTGCCCGAAGCCGGGATCAACTGGAAACCCGGCCGCTCGGACCGGGTCCTGCTGGCAGGGGATGAAACGGCGGTTCCCGCGGTCAGTTCCATCCTCGAAGCGCTTCCGCCGCAGATCAGCGGCCACGCGTTCCTCGAAGTCCCCGAAGCCGCGGACGTCCTTCCGCTGGCTACGAAAAGCGGTGTCCAGGTGACGTGGCTCCATCGCGGCACCGGCGACGTGCAGCGCGGTGCCCGCCTCCTGGCAGCGGTGCAGGAGGCACTTGCCTCCGACGCCGGGACCTGGCATCCGTACGCGTGGATCGGTGCCGAAGCGGCAACGGTCAGATCCCTCCGCCGGTGCCTCACAGAGTCGGGTGTGGATCCCAGGGCATCGGAACTCCGGGGCTACTGGAGCCTCGGGAAGGCCGGCTCGGGCGTCAACGGAATCCCCGTGCCGCAGCGGTGAAGCGCCCGTGTCATTCGTCGAAGTAGGTGGGGACCTGCTGCTGCCCGGCAATCGACGTCACAACCGCCGCCGCCACCTCCCGGAGCTTGACGTTCCGCGCGTTGGAAGCCCTGGTGAGGATGGCAAAAGCTTCATCGCTGCTGCAGCGGTTCTCAGCCATGATCGCTCCCACGGCCATGTCGATCACCGTCCTGGACTGCATCGCGGCGGCCAGGTCGTTCCGGGTTTCCCTCAGATGGGTGATGCGCAGAACCAGCCGCAGCGAACTGGCGGCCTGTCCGGCAAAAGCCTCCACTGTCGTAATATCCTCACCCGAGAATCCGTCGACACGGTCGGAATAGAGGTTCAGGACCGCTTCGGCCTCCCCGGCCAGGTCCAGCGGCACCGCAAGGATGGAGGACACCCCCTGGCCAGCCGCGGCCCGAACATAGGGCGTCCAGCGCTGCTCGGTGGAAAGGTCCGCCGCCAGGATGGTTGTCCCCGTACGCAGCGCAGTGAGGCAGGGGCCGTCGCCAAAGCTGTTCTGCAGCTCATCCAGGGTCGCTGCCACGGCATCGCTGCAGGCAACGACCTCCGGCCGTTTGCGGCGCAGGACCGTAACCCCGCTGTGGATGGTGTTGCCCGGCCCGGACAGGCGGGCGGCCGCCAGCACAGCGAGCTCCGCCAGGAAGTCCCGGACGTCCCGGCTGTCCAGCACCAGCTCCTGCAGGCGGGTATCAGTGTCCGGTACGTGGCCCTCGATGCCCATTCCTAGCCTCCATCCAGCCGGGCGGCGGAAAAGCTTCCTCCGTCCACAATGTCCCTGGCGATGTCCTGGATCCGGCGGTCGCTGGACTTGGCGGCCACCTGGAGCAGTTCGAGGGCATCCTCGCGACCGCCGCGGTGCTGCAGCATGATCAGTGCAATGGCAGCATCCACGGCCGCCCTGGATTTCAGGGCATTCCGAAGGTGCCCCGTGTAGGCCTCGGGCGCGTGCAGCCGCAGGGCCAGCCGGAGGATACGGGACAGGGACTGGGCGTGCCCCTGCACCCGGCTTACGGTCCGCTGGTCAAATGCATGTGCCCGCTGCGCGTAGCAGTTCAGTGCGGCCCTGGCCGGGGAATCTGTCGGTATCGGCACCGCCATCATCGAATGCACCCCTTGCTGGAGGGCCGCCCTGGCGTACAAACCCCAGCGCGTATCGGCATCGATGTCGTCGATGAGGACCACCGTCTGCTGCCGGACCGCCGTCAGGCAGGGGCCGGCGTCGGCCACGTACTGCGTCTCGTCCAGCCGCCGCCCCTCCTCGGTGCTGCTGGCAACGGTGGAGGGGGCGCCGTCGCGCTCCACTGTGATGGTGCACAGCACCGGCGCCGTGCCGTCGGCGATCTGCGAGGCGGAGATTGCGGCCAGCCCCAGGAGGAACTCAGCAAACCCTGCGCTTTCCAGCAGCAGGTCCTGGTATTCCTCAGCTGTGGTCAGCGCATCATTCCCGGCCATAAGGCCCCGATTCCTGGTTGCGCCAGCTTCTGCCCTGGCTGTCGGCCGCCGCGCTTACTGCGGACTGGCCCCTGTATTCAACCTCCGGATCCTCTTGCCATCCCGAAATCTCCTACCTTCGACACTACGCTTGTGCAAGGCTTTCCGATACGGCGCCCCCGTCCGGCGACTGCTATTCGTCCGCCTCTGCAGCGCGCCCGCCAGCGGCCCCGCCGGACTCATCCCGGTTGTCCAGCTCTTCCGCTTCGCGGTCGAAGTCGTCCGAATATGGAGCGCGCGGCCGGGGGAGTTCGTCGATCATTTCGTTGGCTGCCAAAGCGAGCAGGTCCCGCTGGACGGCGGGCAGGGACAGGAGTCCCTGCAAGTAGGCTTCCACTTCATATTCACCGGCATCGCCGGAGAGGCTGAAGTATTTAAGCCAGAGCTCGGAGACGCTGATGTCCGCTGCCCGCAGTGCTGCGCGGAGACGGCGCCGTTGTTCCGGTTCATTTGGATCGAAGCCCATGGGCGGTGCCTAGATTCCGGATGCTGGCGTCCCGGCCAGGACAGACTCGCAGACTTGTTGCAGGGTATTGGCCCGCTCCCTGGCCTGCCGGAGCAGCTGTTGCAGCGCGGCATCGCGGGAAACGCCCAGCCGTTCCATGAGGACGCCGCATGCCTGATTGACCGTATCCCGGGTGTTCAGCGTGAGCTGCAGGCCTTCGGTCATCCTTTTGGAGTCTCGCTGGCCTGCACATGCGAGAGCAGGGTGGCGGCCGGGCCGGCGAAGAGTTGCAGCAGCCTGGCGCTGGAGTCGTCGTAGGTGGCTGGGGTGGCTGCGTACAGTTTCAGGGCGCCCAGGGCTTCCTTGCCGGCGATCAGCGGGGCGCTCACAACGGCCCGGACGGGCAGGTCCCGGACGGCGTTGCGCCAGCCGGTCCAGCGCGGATCGGTATGTACGTCCTGGACCAGGACCGGCTTCTCCGAGGCCCAGGCCGTCAGGCATGGGCCCTCGCCGTATTCGTACTGGGCGGCGTCGGCTTTTTCCACAATGCCGTCCGTGTAGCCGCTGCTGGTCCGGCGGCCGCGGGCATCCAGGAGGGAAACGCCGGCGCCGATGGTTCCGGGCACCGATTCCTTCGCCGCCCTGGCCAGGAGCTGGACCGCCGTGGTCACTTTTTCCTCCGTCAGCAGCAGGCCCTGGATGCGAGCAATAATCGTGCTGAGCTCGTCCAGGGGTAGTTGCTGCGCCATACGCCCAGCATATGCCAAGCCGTTCCCCGCCCTGCGGGAGGGGGCTACGTTTCCCCGGACGTCACGGCTCCTTTTTCCGGGCGGCCAGTAAGATGTCCCCATGTCGAGTTCTGCAGATAACGAGTCAATACAGCAGCTGCAGGAAATCCTGGTGGGCGCGGAGAACGCGGTGGAATTCCTCTCCGGACTTTCCGGCCTGGCGGCAGCGGCCGTGTCCGAAGCTGCCGACGACCAGATCGAATGCGCGGTGACGCTCCAGCTCCGCCGGCGGCCGGCCACAGCGGCCGGGAGCAGCCAGCGCGCCCTGGACCTCGACCACGTGGAGCAAAGCCTGGGGGACGGTCCCTGCATCCGGGCCCTGCGCGAGATGTCGTCGGTCATGATCGACGACGTCTCCAAGGACCCGCGCTGGCCCGCCTACAACGAGGCGCTTGCCGCCGCCAACGTGCACAGCACCCTGGGCGTGCCGCTGGAGATCAGCGGCGACGCCCGCGCAGCCCTGAACTTCTTTGCCACCAAGCCGGGAGCCTTCACCGCGGACGTCTATGAAAAGGCCGGGGGGTTTGCTGCGGCAGCCCACAACACGCTGCACCTGTCCGTCCGGATCAACACCGCCCAGAACCGGGCGGAGGACCTTGAGGCGGCGCTGGAGAGCAGGACCGCCATCAACCTGGCCTGCGGCGTGATCATGGCGCAAAACCGCTGCTCCCAGGCCGAGGCGATGGACATCCTCACCAAGGTCTCCAGCAACCGCAACCGCAAGCTGCGTGATGTTGCCACCGAACTGATCGAACAGCTCTCCGGCGACAGCATCCAGACCCACTTCGACGGGTAGCAGCAGCGGGCCGTCAGCCCGCCCGCAGGACGGAAACGACGGCGGATGCGCCGGCCGCCTGCGCGTCACCTGGCGCGTGTGCCCGGACGTCCCAGCAGTTGCCGCTGCCGATGACCTCGAAGTCCTGCGATCCCGTCCGGGGCAGGACAAGGGCGGTGTTTTCGTCGATGGCAACAGCCCGCTCCACCAGCCCTGCTGTCACGGCGCCGACCGCCCGCCCCAGTGTTCCGGCCTGTGCGGCATGCACGTCCACGGCAAAGGGGGCGAGGCTGAGGCCGACCCGGATATCGAGCACATCCAGCCCCTCGGAGCACTCTTCACCACATACCTCGGTGCCATCCACCCGGTAGCCGCCGATCAGCGCGCGTTCCGGCGCCACCATGGCACCCGCGGAAAAGCCAAGGTAGGAGGCGCCGCGTGCAATTGTCCGGGTGAGTGCCGCCATCGCGGGCTGGAGGCCTTCCAGGTAGGCCGGCGTCAGTCCGCCGCCCACCACCACTGCATCCACGCCGTCGAACATTTCCGGGTCCGCGGCGCCGGCCCCGCCGAGGAGTACCGGAACCGGTTCAAACGGCAGCCGTGCGCGCAGCGGCTCGACATACTCGGCCAGCCGGCCAGCGGGGTTGCCGGCCCGGTCATGGACCACCACGGCAATCGTCGCGCAGCGGGCAGCACCCGGTTTCTGCGACACCTCCCCGGCAAAGCGGTCGAACACTTCGGGAAAGGCCAACGGGTCCGGCCCGGCACCGGCAAGGAAAATGCTCATGCGCTTCAACCTACCCGTCGTGCCCAGACCGTGGACTGAAGCCACAAAAGAGGGGGAAAAACCCTTGACCCCCGCCCCGGGCAAGGCATATTGTACAACCAAATGGTTGTAGATCAGCTCCGCGAAACCGAACTTGACCGCCTCTTCCAGGCGTTCGCCGACTCGACGCGCCGCGACATCGTCCGGCGGGTGACGGGCGGCGAGTACTCGGTCTCGGGTCTCGCGGCCCTCTACGCCATGAGTTTCGCCGCAGTGCAAAAGCATGTGGCGGTGTTGGAGCGTGCATCCCTGATTACCAAGGAAAAGCGCGGAAGGGAGCAGATTGTGCGGGGTGATCATGAAGGCCTGCAGAAAGCCCGGCGGCTGCTCGACGAATATGAACAAATCTGGCGGCAGCGTGCCGCCCGGATGGCCGACATTCTCGCTGAAGGTTAGGAAGGCATTGCCATGACAGTCATCAGTATGGACACGAATCCCGAGGCCCTGAGCATGACGCTCGTTGCCGAGTTTGAGGCGGGGGTGGAGCGGGTGTGGCAGCTTTTCGAAGACCCGCGCCAGCTGGAGCGCTGGTGGGGTCCGCCCACCTACCCGGCCACGTTCTACAAGCATGAGTTCGTCCCGGGCGGTAAGGCCAGCTACTACATGACGAGTCCCGAAGGAGAGAAGTCCCACGGCTGGTGGGAGTTCACCAACATTGAGGCGCCGCGCCGGCTCGAGTTCAACGACGGTTTCGCGGACAGTGACGGCAACCCGACCGGAGACATGGGGAGTGCCCATGCTGCCGTCACCCTGGAATCTGTGGGGGAGCGGACCCGGATGACCATGCTGTCCACCTTCGAGTCCGAAGAACAGCTGCAACAGATGGTGGCGATGGGCATGGAAGAGGGCCTGAAGGAGGCCGTCGGCCAGATGGACGGCATCCTCGCCGAGCACGCCAACGCCTGACCGAACGATAGCGTACGACGCGGGACGTCCCGCCGTCGTCCGCTATGCCTTGGGTGTCGCCTGCGTTGGGGCGGCGGCAGCGAAAACCAGCAGCGAACTGGTGGCGGTGGCCAGCAGGCCGCCGTCCGGGGCGAGGACACGGCCCTCCGCAAAGATCACCCGGGACCCCGATTTCACCACCGTTCCTTCCGCCCGCAGCACGGCATGCTGCAGCGTGATGGGGCGAAGGTAGCTGACCGACAGGTCTATCGAGGTGTAGCCGAAGCCGGCGGCCAGCGTGCTGTGCGCCGCGCATCCCACTACCGTGTCCAGCAGTGTGCAGGCCAGTCCGCCATGCACCACGCCCAGCGGGTTGTAGTGCGCCTCGCCGGGCCGGCACTCGAACTCCACCCGCCCGTTTTCCACCGCCAGCAGGCGCAGGTTCATAAGCGACGCCATGGGCGGACGCGGGATGCTGCCGTCCCGCATGCCGGAGAGGAAGTCCAGCCCGGACATGGTCGGGAGGTACTTCAGTCCCACCTTCGGGTCTGTCCAGCTGAAGGTCTCCGAGCGCTCCGCCTGCCCGCTGGTGTCCATGGGCTTCTCCTCTGCAGTGGCCGCGTTTTGTGCCAGCTTAGGCGCTGCGGTGTCTGGCCGGCAGTTCAGTCCGCAGCTTCGTGCCACCCCATCCAGCACACCAGGTGGACGGCATCCAGCGCCGCAAGGTCCCCGGCCGTGGCCTCCCTCCGCTGCTGCGCTTCTGCCGGTACGCCGACCTTGGCCAGCGGGGACAGGGGCAGGATCTGCAGCGTGACGTGGGCGGGCCCGCCTGGGTCCGGCCGGATGCCGGCGTCGGCCACGTTCAGGATCCAGGGGGAGCCGTCCCAGAAACGGTCGGCCACCGGCACGCCGTCCACCAGGATGCGGGCCACGTCACCGGCCCAACGGATCTCGAGCTCCTCGTGGCCGGTGGGGAAGGCTCCGCCCGGGAGTTCCAGGGTGTACTCCCGGGCCAGGCTATCGATGACGGGCGGCCCGGGTGCGGCCGCGCGGTTGGCGGCTTCCCCATAGGATGCCGGAACGGGGCCGGCTTCGCGGACGAGGACCGCTTCAACCGACATCCTGCCCTGCCTTGGGCTGGTGTGGTTCGTGGTGACGGCGTCGAACGTGCGGGTGTTCAGGTTGTAGCGCAGAACGTCCGGCCGCTCCGCCGACCGTCCCGCAAGGCGTCCGCCGGCGTCCAGCCACAGCTGCCCGGCAGAGAGGACCAGCTCGCGGCCGCCTGCGCTCTCCAGGACCCACGCCGTGTCCGCGGCTTCGGCCGGAAGGACCAGGATGTCTGCGACGGCGTTCCCCGCCTTCGCGGTCAGCACCTCCGGCTCGTCGCCTGGAAGCCGGGCGGTGCGGCCGCTGCCGGCAGCCGAACCGCTGGCGTCCGTGCCGGCGGCGAACCGGATCTCCACCGGAATGCCGGCTTCGGCGGCGAGGACCAGGGTGGGCCGGCCGCCCGTTACTCCCGGGGCCGGTTCGAGCAGGGTCAGCGGGGAGGCCGTGGCCCACTCAAGGGTCACGCCGGCCACGTCCAGGTTGACGGGCCAGTGGGCGAGAGTTCCGGCCGGGATGTTCACGGGCACGGCGGGGAAGGTGACCGCTCCGCCGTCGAGCGTTACCTCGAACTGCGCGCCGCGGTAGGTGTGCAGCGGGACATGCGGCTGGTGCCAGCTGATGAAGACGAAGCCCGTGCTGCCGTCGCTGCGCAGCGCCCAGCGAAGGGTGGTGGCGTCCTCCACTCCTGCGGGCATGACATCCGGCAAAGAGGACGGCATCCGGGCAAGGCGCCCGCCGAACGCTGCCAGGAAGGCGTGCTGCTTCCGGAGCGCGGCGAAACTGGACGCCGGCCGCCCGGAGGCGCCGATCGGCGCATGGAAGTCATAGTCGAACCGGGGGAGGTCGTTGGGGTAGCCCGTGTCCTGTGATTCCTGCAGTCCGTCGGCCGGATTCATGCCGCCGGCAAACATGTAGTAACCCTGCCAGGCCGAGCCGTTGCCGATCTTGTTGTGCGCCACCGCACCCACATCCAGGCCCTGAGGCCAGGGCCGGCGCTGGTAGGCGGTGGCCATGCCCCCCGCGAGCTCGCAGGTGGCGGGCGGGAAAAGGGCCGACGGCGTCCGCGGGGCTGCGGCTGCGCGGGTTCCCAGCTGCCCGCGGACGTCCGCGCCGATGCCCGGATCGTCCCAGGTGTGGCTGAAGAAGTAGTGCTCGCGGAAGGTGGGGTCCCACGGTGCATCGGCGTCCACCCAGAAGCCGTCGCCGTAGCCGCCGAACAGGGGCAGGACCTCGCCGTCGGGAAGCTCGGCGCCGCCCCACGCCGTCGCCGTCCACACAGGCGCGGACAGTCCGGCGTTCCTTGCCAGCCTCTTGAGTTCGGTGAGGTGGTCCGGCTGGTCGTACAGCTCGTTTTCCAGCTGGATTCCGATGACGTTGCTGTCCGGCCCGAGGAGCCCGGCCAGCTCCTCGCCCAGGTAGCCGAACCAGCGCCCTACCAGGTCCAGGTAGGCGGGATCATTGGTGCGGTGCTGCGCCGGCGCCGCCTTGACCCAGTCCGGAAATCCGCCGTTCCGGACCTCCCCGTGGCACCAGGGCCCGACGCGCAGCACCACGTCCAGACCGACCTCCCTGCACAGCCGGACGAACGCTGCCACGTCCAGGCCGTCGTCGAAACTTACCTTGCCCTCGGTGCGCTCATGGTGGATCCAGAACGTGTAGGAGGCCACCACTGTGATTCCGCCGGCCTTCATCAGCCGCAGCCGCTCTTCCCACCGCGCGCGGGGAACCCTGCTGTAGTGCAGCTCGCCGGACACCGGGATCGCCGGCTTCCCGCCCAGCTCCACGTATCGGCTGGTGACCCGGAACCTTTCGTGGCGTTCCTCCGTGTTGCTCATTGCGGGCCGGACCAGCGGCCCGTCCCAGGGTGCGTGGGTGGCGCGCAGGACGGAAGTGGAACGTTTCAGAGGATCGGGCATGCTGGAAGTATCGCATATCGGGGAAGCGTTTTCTTGCCCTGTGCTGGCGAAGGCGTTGAACCGTCCGGAGGGCTTCGAAATACTTGTAGCAGTGGCGGGGTTGGCTGCGGAAGGCGGTGGCAGGATGGGAAGCGGGTCCGGGGAATTCCGGAAGCGGCTGGAGCGCGCCGCCGAGGTGCGGTCCTACCGGGGAGCCGGCATCAGCGCCGAGGAGGAAGCCGCCCTTGATGCCCTGGAAGCGAAGGAACGGGAAAAGCGCCGCAAGGTAAGCGATGCCGCCAGGGCGGATTACCTGGTCCGGGACGCCATGGCCCAGGGCAAGTTCGACAACCTCAAGTACGCCGGCAAGCCCATCCCGGGGCTGGGTGAGTCGTACGATCCCGACTGGTGGGTCAAGGGCCTGCTCCAGCGCGAGAACATCAGCGGCCTCGGCCCGCCGGCCATCCTCCTGCGCACCGAGGATGCGGAGCTGGATGCCAAACTTGATGCCCAATACACCGAGCAGCAGGTCCGCGACATCCTGCAGGACTTCAACCGCCGGGTGGTCGATGCACGGCGGCAGCTGCAGGGCGGCCCACCGGTCATCACCAGGCTGCGGGATGTCGAAGAGGAAGTGGTCCGCTGGCGGCAGCGGCGCGCCTCCCGGACCGTCGAGCCGGCGCCGGAGCCTGAAGCTCCGCGCTCGTGGTGGCAGAAGCTGTGGAAGGGCGCCGGCTAGGCAGTGCGCTCGAAGAGCTCGCAGAGGGCGTTGTAGTAGCGCCCAGTCTGCCCCTTGTGAACCAGTCCGATCCGGATGCAAACCTTCTGTGACGCGGTGTTGGCGGGCGCCGTCACTGCCACTACCTTCCGCAAGCCGCTGTCAAAGGCATACGCGAGGACCGCGGCCGCCGCCTCGCTCGCATAGCCGTGGCCCCAGTAGTCGGGGTGGAAATGCCAGCCGATTTCAGTGTCCCCGGAGCTGCAGGGGAAGTGAACCGCCCGACGCCGGAATGGACTTCAGGAGCAGCGCTCCGGCCAACTCCCCGGTGGCCTTGATCTGAACGGACCAGGCTCCATGGCCAGGGTGGTCCGTCGCCCGCCACACGCGGATCCGTTCTTCCGCCTGCTGCAGGTCCGTCATGACCTGGGGCGGATTGCCGATGAACTGCTGGACCTCCCACCGGGAGTAGAGATCCAGCACAAAACCGGCATCCTCCGGTTCCCACTGGCGGAGGATCAGCCGCTCCGTTTCGAGGCTCTTCACGCCGTTCATTGTGGCAGAGCGACGCGGCTTGGGCGGCTGGTCGGCAAAACCACTCCCGCTGCCCGGCCTCCGGCACACCGTCCAGACCCGCACCCCAACAGGCCACACCTACCACTCCACCGCACCCCCACTGCCGGGAACTGCGCTTCTGGTAGATCCGCCTCGGGACAAGCCCGGAAGCGGGCAGCAGTGTAGAACTCCGTCCAGGTACCAGGTAAGGCCGGTCCCCTGGATGACTGACGTAGAGTTCTGGGACTCAGGGCTTGGGTGTGGGGTTGGGCCCGATCATCGATGGCGGAGGGCCGGGGAAGGGTGCTGCCGGGTACAGCGGCGCCACCTTCAGCATGTAGTTCGCCCACTGCGGTCCTGCGATCATGTAGCCGTCAAGCCGCGGGTAGAACGTCCCGTTGATGGTGACGTTCTGGCCCGGGCGTTTCTGGCTTTCAAGGGGGTCCCCGAAGAAGGAGGCGGTGGACAGCCCGCTCGTGTAACCGACGATCCAGGTTGCCCCGTTGTTGTTGGACGTGCCGGTCTTGGCGGCCGTCGGCCACTTGTCGTGGACCTTGGGGTTGATCCAGAAACCCGAACCCCTCACCAGCACGTCCTGCAGCACCGAATTGACGCCCCGCGCCACGTCCGGCTTGACGGCATCCCGGCACTCGACTCCTTGCGCCGGCAGCTTGCCGCCCGCTGCGTCGGTGATCTCTACCAGTGCGATCGGGGCGCAGTAGCGGCCGTCATTGGCGAAGGTCGCGAAAGCGTTCGCCATATGCAGCGGAGCCACGTTGGTGGCACCGAGCAGGTTGCCCAGTTGGTGCATGTTGATCGGCGACCCGTCCAGCCCGTTGTGCAGGCCCACGCTGTCCACCATCTTCTGGATGCCGCAGAAATCCAGCTGCGCGGCTGATGCGAAGGTGGCCGTGTTGATGGAGTTGTACAGGCCATAGTTGATGGGCATCTTCCGGTAGAAGCCCTCTTCGGAATTCTGCAGGTCATCCGCGGCGCCCAGCTCGGGGTTATTCTGCGCCGTGCTGTAGGCGCCCAGCACCCTGCCGCAGCTCGACCGCCACGGGAAGCCCAGCGGATAGACGCGCCGTGAGGCGTCCACCTCCGCTGTCAGCGGCTTGCCCTCGTTCAACCACTGGGCAAACGTGAACGGCTTCATGGTGGAACCGGTCTGGAACCCGCCCGCACCATTCAGGTTGTTGCCCTGGGGATCCTTGGCATCCACATTGAAGTTCAGGTGGGTGTCGAACTTGCCCGGCTCCGCCAGGAACACCGTGTTCTGGGCCATGGCCAGGATCTTGCCGGTTCCCGGCTGGACCGTGACCAGCGCGGCGCCCCACCGGTCGGGGTTGGCCCCGGCCGTGCCGTCCACCTGCGCCTGGGCAGCGGCCTGCAACCGGCTGTCCAGCGTGGTGATGATGGTCAGGCCGCCGCGATACAGTTTTCGCTGGCGTTCGGCCTCATTCTGGCCGAAGGCTGGATTGTTCAGGATCAGGTGTGAGACGTAGTCGCAGAAGTATGGGGCCATGCTGGCGTTCGCGCAGCCCTGCCGCTCCGGACTGATCTTGAGTTCAATCGGGGTGGCAACCGCCTGGTCGTGCTCGGCCTGGGTGATCTTGCCCAGTGTGAGCATTTCGCCCAGTACCTGATTGCGGCGGGCCATGGACTTGTCCGGGTTGATGGCCGGGTTGTAGAACGTGGGGCTGTTCACCAGTCCGGCCAGCAAAGCCGCCTGGGGGAGGGTGAGGTCCTTGGCGGTGGTGCTGAAGAAATAGTGTGCGGCGGCCTCAATGCCGTAGGCGTCGCTGTTGAAGAACACGATGTTCAGGTAGCCCTCAAGGATCTGCTCCTTGCTGAACTTCTTCTCCAGGGCGATGGCGAGCTTCATCTCCCGCAGCTTGTCGCCCATGTCCTTCTGGCCGCTGAGGACCACCTCGTCAGGCCGGTCCTGCGACACCCGCGACTCATTGATGACATTGGTGACGTACTGCTGCGTGATGGTGGAAGCGCCCTGCTGCTCGCCCCTGGTCAGGTTGGCCACTACTGCACGGAGGATGCCTTGCGGGTCCACGCCGGCATGGTCGTAGAACCTGCTGTCCTCGATGGCGATGACGGCGTCCTTGATGTACGGCGACATCTGGTCCAGCGGAATCCGGACGCGGTTCTCCGCATAGAACGTGGCAATCGTCTGGCCGTCGGAGGTCAGCACCTTGGTGGACTGCGACGGCGGCTCGACGGTCAGCTCCTCGGGCAGGCTTTCAAAGAACCCGATGGAGTTGCTGACGCCGAATCCTGCGGCGGCTATTGCCGGGACCACCAGGCTGGCCACCAGGACGCCGCACATGGCGCTCGCGGCCAGGAACCCCAGGATTCGTCCCACGGCGCTGCCTTCGCCGCGCCTGCGCTTCCGTTTTTTCGCCATTCTTCAGCCCTCGGAGCTTGGAGGTGTGAAAAGACTACGCCCGGGTAGGTGGGTCTTCCAGAGCCAGGCAGATCAGGATTTGGTCACAGTTGTTCCTTGACGGGCGATAGTTACCGACATATCGTTAACTATCGCTGAAGAGGTCAGTGAAAACGACTTCCTTGGAAAGGACGATCCATCATGAAGGGTGTTTCTGACGAAAAATTCCCCCACCGCGAAGCCGGCAGGGGCAGGTTTGAACGGGGAAGGGGCCACCGCGGGCCGCACGGCCACCGCGGCGGCGGATCCGGCCCGGGCTTTGGACCCGGTTTCGGCCCGGGCTTCGTGCCCGGTTTTGGTCCGGGCTTCGGCCGCGGTCCGAGGCGGGCTAACCGCGGCGATGTCCGCGCGGCCATCCTCTCGCTCCTGGCCGAGTCTCCGTCGAATGGTTACGGGTTGATCAAGACCATCGCCGAAAAGACGGACGGCGCCTGGCGCCCGAGCCCCGGGTCCATCTATCCGACGCTGCAGCAGCTCGTGGACGAGGGCCTCATCGAGGCGCTGAGCGAAGGGCGCGGCACCGAGTTTGCCCTGACCGACGCGGGCAGGGCCTACGTTGCAGAGCACGCCGAGGAAATGGAGAATGCGTGGAACGCCGGCCCGGACAGCTCGGACCGGGAATTCCACCAGAGCATCGGCAAGCTGATGGGCGTCATCCACCAGTTCCGCAGCGGCGTCTCCGAGGAGCAGCGTGCGGCAGCCATCGAAAAGCTGGATGAAACCCGCCGGGCCCTGTACAAGATCCTGGCGGACTAGGACAGGGAAGCCCGGCGGCTCGGCACCCTAGGCGAAGGAATCTTCCTTGGCCCGCTGTCCAACAGCGTTCCCGGCTGTACCGTGGGGGTCGGCGGAACCAGACCGGAGCGGGTTGAACCCGGCGCCCAGCTCACCGAAGGCGTAGGCGCTCTCTGCGTGCTCGGACAGGTCCACGCCGGCAGTCTCGGCTTCGTGGCTGACCCGGAACCCGATGGTCTTGTTGATCGCCCGGCCGATGACCAGGGTGCCGAGTCCGGAGAGCAGCATGGTGACGACGACGGCCGCCGTCTGGGCGATGAGTTGCTGGACGCCGCCGCCGTAGAAGAGTCCGCCGCCCTGGCCGTCAACGGGCAGGGCGATGAAGCCAAGTGCCAGGGTGCCGATGAGCCCGGCACCGAGGTGGACGCCCACCACATCCAGGGAGTCGTCCAGGCCGAACCGGTATTTGAGGTCGACGAAGACGGCGCAGGCCGCACCGGCCACCAGGCCCAGGCCGATTGCGGCCACCGGGCTGATGTTGGCGCAGGACGGGGTGATGGCCACAAGCCCGGCCACCACGCCTGATGCCGCACCCAGGGACGTGGGGTGGCCGTGCCGGATCTTCTCCGTGACCAGCCAGCTCAGCATGGCCGCGGCCGGGGTAACCAGCGTGTTCACCCAGATCAGGCCTGCCTGCTCCGCGGTGGTGGCGGCGCCGCCGTTGAAGCCGAACCAGCCGAACCAGAGGATGGCGGCACCCAGCATGATGAAAGGCACGTTGTGCGGGCGGTGGTTCGGGTCCTTGGCGAAGCCGTGCCGCTGCCCGACGATGAGGGCGAGGACCAGGGCTGCTGTTCCGGAGCTGATCTCCACCACGGCGCCGCCGGCGAAATCGATGACCTGGCCGAAGATGGCGGTGAGGGCACCGCCCGGGCTCAGGAGGCCGCCGCCCCAGATCATGTAGGCGAGCGGGCAGTAGACCACCGTGATCCACAGCGGCACGAACAGCGCCCAGGCGCCGAACTTCGCCCGGTCCGCGATGGCGCCGCTGATCAGGGCCACCGTGATGATGGCGAACGTGGAGCTGAAACCAGCTTGATCAGGTCCGGGGAGCCCATCAGGTTCTGCAGTCCGAAGCTGGTGAAGGGGTTGCCGAAGAGGCCCAGCACGCCGTCGCCGGTGGTCATCGAGTAGCCCCACAGGACCCACACCACCCCGACGATGCCGGCGGAAATGAAGCTCATCATGATCATGTTGAGGGCCGCTTTGGCGCGCGTCATGCCGCCGTAGAAAAGACCCAGTCCCGGAGTCATCAGCAGTACCATGGCGGCCGACATCATCAGCCAGACGTGTTGGGCAGAAATTTCCACCAGCGGTCCCTTCGCGCAAGATCCTCCCGGGACGATCCTGACGTCCCGGCAATTCCCCCGGGGACCAATCTTTCGTTGCCTGTGTTTCGGTTACCGCCCTGGAAAGTTGCGGCGAGGTTACACAAACCGCTTCGGCGTGAAGTTCGCGTGTCGAAGATGTTTCCGCCGTGTTAACGGGCACCCTTCCGGCTGCGCGGGAAAAGGCGTGCACGGCTCTCCCGGCCCGGAACGGCGGGGAAGTGCCGGGGGAGAAGGTGAGGAACGCCGTCGAACGCTTCCTGCCGCCACGTTTCCTGTCCGTGAACGGCGGCTCACTGCTGTTGGCTAGAACTGCCGGGCGTTGGTGAGGACCGGGAGCTTGGCGCGAATCTCGTCAACCGAGGAGGGATCGATGTCCACGACGGCGAGTTCGGGCTTGCCGCCGAGCGCTGCCAGGGCGGAGCCCAGCGGGGAGATGACGGCGCTGTGGCCGATGCCGGTGGGGGCGCTGCCGGCCGGTCCCGCACCGATGGTCTCGGGGTCGCCCTGGCCGCAGGCCACCACGAAGGTGGTGCTGTCCAGTGCCCGGGCGCGGATCAGGAGGTCCCACTGTTCCGCCTTCCCTTCACCGGCACCCCAGGAGGCGCACACGATGTTCACCTGGGCCCCGGCCTTCGCGTTGGCCGTGAACAGTGCCGGAAACCGGACGTCGTAGCACGTGGCCAGGCCGAAAACTGTTCCGTTCACCTCGAACGTGACGGGGCTTTCCCCGGCGTCCACGGTCTTGGACTCCGTGAAGCCGAAGGCGTCGAAAAGGTGGACCTTGTCATAGGACGTGTCCACGCCGGGGCCGGTTACCAGCAGGGTGTTGCGGACCCGGCCGTCCTTCCCGGGAGTGAACATCCCCGCCGCCACCACGATCTCCAGCTCCCTGGCGATGCTTCGGACCTTATCGGCCCACGGCCCGTCCAGAGGTTCCGCAATGTCCCGCAGGGAGTGGCCGAAAGCCCGCATCGCCGCCTCGGGAAAGACCACCAGTTCCGCGCCGGCCGCCTTGGCCTGTGCGGCGTAGTCCCGGATCAGTTCCAGGTTGGCTGCCGGGTCAGCACTGCTGACGATCTGAGCGACTGCGAGACGCATGGATGAACTCCAATCTGGTGCCCGCGGGGCAGGTGCGCGCTAGGCGGGGGGCATCCCCAGCTTAGCGAGCTACTGCTTGTAGCCCTCCACCTCGCTGACGGGCCGCGCCTCGGCCTCGTTGGGGTTCTCCCCGGACTCCGATTTGGCCCTGCGCTGCCGCAGCAGGTCCCAGCACTGGTCCAGGCTTTCCTCCACCTGCTTAAGCCGGGCCTGGTCCGGCACCTGGCCGTCGCCCGCCGCCTCGCGGAGGGAATGCTCCTCCTCCACCAGGGCCTGGATGCGCGCCAAAATATCCTGATCGTTCACGGTTTCCCCTCATTCCCTTGCAGGTCCCTCTGGTCCCCTCAGGGTACGTAGTCGCTGCAGAACCCACCACCCCCTGCGCGGTACCATCAGGTTCATGCCCACTGTGCTCGATATGGCAGGTCCAATCCTGGAAATGCTGACCTGGATGTGCCTGCCCACCGGCCTGGGCCTGCTGTTCTACACCGGGTTCCTCCGCCGCTTCGTGCACCCCTGGGCAGTGGCCGACGCCGTGGTGTACTCGGACAGCACCGGCGTGGGTTTCCGCTGGCTGGACCGGAAGCAGCAGGTGCACCGGGCACCCATGTCGCCGCACGACATCAAGCACCTTTCCGAGGGCGATACGCTGCCCATTTACTACCATCCGAAGCGTCCCACCCAATGGCAGACTGCGGAGCCGGAGGAGGCCGGCCGGACGGCTGCGGTGCTGGGCCGCGTGCTGACCGGCATCGGGGCGGTGGCCCTGCTGGCCGGTTTTGTCCTGCCGATGTTCTGAAACGTACGCCGGCAGCTAGGCGGCGAGGACCACGCCGATGCCCAAGGCGCCCAGCACAACCCCAGCGAAGGCCGTCCACAGCACTGCGGTGATGTCGGCGTCGACGTTTTCCCTGGCTATGCCATGGGAGCTGGTGCTGTAGCGCCGGCGCTGGGTGAGGTAGATAGCCAGTGCGGCCGCCGAGGAAACTGCGAACAGCAGCAGGATGGGGAATCCGTGCGCCGGAAGCCATCGCAGGAAAATTGCGCTGACGGTCACCAGCGCCATCATGGTGCGGCCCCACGCAAGGCTGGTCCGTTCCGGCTGCAGGCCGGGATCACCGTGGGGACCGGGGCGGGAACGTGCCATCCGTCAGCGCCAGAGGATGAAGACAAGCACGACGGCGGCCGCCAGGGCGCCTGCCGCCGCAAGCAGCGGCACAATGAGGGGCAGCGGCAGGGGTGCCTTGTTGCGCATGCTGCGTTCCACCCGGAGCCAACGTACCGCCGCCCCGGCGCTGAGCAGCATGCCGAGCAGTAGCAGCACAATGGCCAGGCCCTTGCGGACCGGCTCCAGGAACAGGTCGGCGGTGAACGCCTCGATGGCGATGCCGCCCGCCAGCAGCGCCAGGGATGTGCGGATCCAGGCGAGGAAGGTGCGCTCGTTGGCGAGGGTGAACCGGGGGTCCGGCTCTTCCCCGCCCGGCAGCAGCCGCTCGGCGATCCTTCCGCGCGACGGCGGTGAAGGTTCGCTGGATGCTGGCTGCGAGTTGGTCACGGTGCCAGTTTAGGCGGTGCGGCCGGACCTCCTTTAACTGCCGCTCCGCGGCGCGAACATGATCACGGCCACGCCCAGCAGGCAGATGAGGGAACCTGCGACGTCCCAGCGGTCCGGCCGGAAACCGTCGAAGATCATGCCCCAGGCGAGCGAACCGGCAACGAACACGCCACCGTAGGCTGCCAGGATCCGGCCAAAGTGGGCGTCCGGCTGCAGGGTTGCCACAAAGCCGTAGGCGCCCAGGGCGATGACGCCCAGCCCTGCCCACCACCAGTCCTTGCCCTCACGCACGGATTGCCACACAAGCCAGGCGCCGCCAATCTCCGCCGCAGCTGCCGGGGTGAACAGCAGGACAGTCTTGCCGATAGTTAATGTCGCGTCAGGAGTACCCACGCAGCCATCATGCCAGCCGGGAATGCCGCCGGGGTCCCGGAGGTTGGGGACAGGTATGGAGCGCATTGGATTCTTGTCATTCGGCCACTGGGGTCCCGGCCAGGGCTCCCGCACCCGGACCGCCGGTGAGGCGCTGCTCCAGGGCATCGAGCTGGCCGTCGCCGCGGAGGAGCTTGGTGTGGACGGCGCGTACTTCCGTGTCCACCACTTCGCCCGTCAGCAGGCCTCCCCATTCCCACTGCTATCCGCCATCGCGGCGCGTACCAGCCGGATCGAAATCGGCACCGGGGTGATCGACATGCGCTACGAAAACCCCCTCTACATGGCCGAAGAGGCAGCAGCCGCCGACCTGATCAGCGGCGGCCGGCTTCAGCTCGGCATCAGCCGAGGTTCACCCGAGCCGGCCCGGCAGGGCGCGTCAGCCTTCGGCTATTTGCCGGAACCGGGTGAGACCGACGCCGATATGGCCCGGCGCCACACGGCCCTTTTCCGGAAGGCGGTCAGCGGCGCCGGCGTGGCCGAGGCTGATCCGCGGTACGCCGGGGGTGCCACCGGGTTGTTGCCGGTCCAGCCCCAGTCGCCCGGCCTCGCCGAACGCATCTGGTGGGGAGCAGGGAGCCGCAAGACCGCCGTCTGGGCTGCCGAGCAGGGCATGAACCTGATGAGTTCCACCCTGCTGACGGAGGACACCGGCGTTCCGTTCCACGAACTGCAGGCCGAGCAGATTCGGCTCTTCCGGGACGCCTGGGCCGCGGCCGGCCACCGGCGCGAACCCCGGATCTCCGTCAGCCGCAGCGTGCTGCCCATCGTGGATGCCGAGGACAGCCGCTACTTCGCGGGGAGCGCCTTGCGGGACAGCCGGGACCAGGTGGGGATCATCGATGGGCTCACCGCCAGGTTCGGCAAGAGCTATGTGGGCGAACCCGACCAGTTGGCAGAAGCGCTGGCTGCCGATTCAGCCGTCCAGGCGGCGGACACCCTGCTGCTGACGGTCCCCAACCAGCTGGGAGTGGAGTTCAACGCCAAACTTTTAGGCAACGTGGCCAGGCATATAGCCCCGGCGCTGGGATGGGCCCCTCCCGCTCCTGACCGGCCGTAAAACTCCGCACCCGCTCGGAAGAAACTTGTGCCCGGGTGGCTCTTCTGGTTATACACTAAGCATGCTTACTGAGTTGCGATGGAACCATCCATGGACGCCAGCCGTTACTCTTAAAGTGCGGCTTGGGGGCTTAGCGCCCATTTACAGCGTGACTGCGGAACGGTCATATGACGGAGAGAGAGAAATATGGCTCGCGCCGCTCTAGGCTTAATCGCATGATCCGGCTACGACAGCTGGCCCAGGCGGCCTCAGTACTCACCACGCCACTGGCGCCCGAGGACATCCTTGCGTTGTTCAACCCGGTGTACTCCGCCCGCCAGCTGCGCGGCGTGGTCACGCGCGTGGTGCAGGAAACTGCGCAGTCTGCCACCATCTTCTTCCGGCCCGGGCGCGGCTGGCACTCGCACCTCGCAGGCCAGTGGGCCCGCATCGGCGTCGAACTCGACGGCGTCCGGCACTGGCGCTCCTATTCCCTGAGCGCCCCGGCGGGCAAGGATCCGGCCATCACCGTCACGGATGTCGGTGCCGTGTCCGGCACGCTGGTGCGCACCACCCGTCCCGGCGATGTCCTCTTCCTGGCACCCCCGCAGGGCGACTTCGTTCTCCCGGAGCACCCCCGGCCCCTGCTGATGGTCACGGCGGGCAGCGGCATCACTCCGGTGATGTCCATGATCCGCACGCTTGTGCCGCGGCGCCCGGATGCCGACGTCGTGCTGGTCCACTCGGCCAAGACTCCCGGCGACAGCCTGTTCCGTGAGGAGCTCGCCGAGCTCGCAGACCAGTTCCCCAACTTCCGGCTTGCCCACTGGTTTACCGGTGAGCAGGGCCGCATGGACCTGACCAGCACAGACCAGCTGGACGAGCTCTGCCCGGACTGGAAGGAACGCGCAGCCTACGCCTGTGGTCCGGACAGCTTCCTGGACGACGCCGAGGCCCTTTGGAAGCGTGCCGCGCTCACCACGGCGGCCCCCGGCTCCGAGGTAGCGGTGGCCGGTACCACCGGCAACCTGATGATCGAACGGTTCAATACCACCTTCAACCTCGGCGTGGGGCACGACGGCGGCGTGGTCACCTTCGAAACGTCCGACCGGGAAGTGGAAGCCGACGGCGACACCCCCCTCCTGGACGTGGGCGAGGACGCCGGAATCCTGATGCCCAGCGGCTGCCGGATGGGCATCTGCCACAGCTGCCTCACCCCGCTCCGGGCCGGCCAGGTCCGCGACCTCCGCACCGGGGAAGTCCACGGCGAACCCGGCCAACTGATCCAAACGTGTGTCTCGGCAGCCGCCGGACCCGTCAACCTCGAACTCTGAGGAGCACCAGGTATGTCTGTAATCTCACCCAGCAAAACCACTCCCGCATCCACCAAAGGCAGCGCCGCCGGCGGGTCCAGGACGCGCCCCGGAAAGCTGGCTGAGTCCGGCAGCCCCACCGTCCGGCCGCCTGCAGCGGCGCACCTGAGCGACGAGCAGGTGGCGGAGCTGGGCCGTGAACTCGACGCCATCCGCGACGAGATCCTGGCCAAGCGCGGCGCCGAGGACGCGGCCTACATCCGCCGGATGATCAAGATCCAGCGCGGACTGGAGATCTCCGGCCGCGCAGCGCTGCTGGTCAGCAAGAACAAGGCCGCCTGGGTTACCGGAACCACGCTGCTGAGCCTGGCCAAGATCCTGGAGAACATGGAGATCGGGCACAACGTCCTGCACGGCCAGTGGGACTGGATGCGCGATCCGGACATCCACTCCACCACCTGGGAGTGGGACTTCGTCACGCCTTCGCGCTCCTGGCAGCACACGCACAACGACCTGCACCACCGCTGGACCAACGTGGTGGGCAAGGACAACGACGTCGGATACAACCTCCTGCGCATGGACGAACAGCAGCCGTGGAAGCCCGTCAACCTGGCCAACCCGCTGTTCAACGCCATCCTGGCGCCTCTCTTCGAGTGGGGCATCGCCATCTACGACCTCGAACTGACCGAGTACAAGGAAGGCACGAAGTCCAAGGAGGCCCTGCTCAAGGACCTCAAGGCTTTGGGCAAGAAGGTGGTCACGCAGTTCACCAAGGACTACGCCGCCACCCCCGCCGTGGCCATGCTGACCGGCTCCGGCAAGCAGGCCCTCTACGGCACCATCGCGGCCAACGCGATCCGCAACGTCTGGGCGCACGCGGTAATCTTCTGCGGCCACTTCCCCGAAGGCACGGACACCTTCACTGAGGAAATGGTGGAAGGCGAAACCCGCGGCGACTGGTACGTCCGCCAGATGATCGGCTCGGCCAACATCTCGGGCTCGAAGTTCATGCACATCATGACCGGCAACCTGTCGCACCAGATCGAGCACCACCTGTTCCCGGACCTGCCCTCCAGCCGCTACGCCGAGGTGGCCCCGCGCGTCCGCGAAATCTGCCAGCGCTACGGGCTCAAGTACACCACCGGGCCGCTGATCAAGCAGGTGGGATCCTCCTGGGCCAAGGTCTTCAAGCTGGCACTGCCGGGCAAGACGGCCACGGCCTAACCACCGCGCCGCCTGTCCAACGCGCACTGAAGGAACCTCCGGTTCCGGGACCACCCGGAACCGGAGGTTTTTTGTCCCACCACCGACGCTCTCCCACTTCCTGCATGTCTTCGGCCGACGCTCTCCAACCTCCCGGGCAGGCGCGCATAATTGATCCCACAGCCGCCGCGGCCTACGGAGGAATCATGCGGTTCTTGGGAGCACTTCTTGTCATCTGGCTGCTCATCGGCGGCGTGGCCGCATGGCAGCGCGGCTACTTCAGCGGAGCACCGGATAACTGTGCCGAGGCGGGAACCGTGCTCGTCACCATCGTGGCCGGGCCCTTGAACTACATGGGGGTCAACCCGCAAATCTCCTGTGAACTGCCCCAGCCATCGCAGTAGCAGGTTCGGCGCCGAACGCCATCCGCGGCCCTAGAGTAGGGAGTGCGCGGGCGCCGCACAACGGTGCCCGCTCCGACCAGCCTCGAAAGGAATCTGCCCGTTATGGCTTTCATCACCGTTGGGACCGAGAACAGCACCGACATCGAGCTTTACTACGAGGACCACGGCTCGGGCCAGCCAGTTGTGCTGATCCACGGCTACCCCCTGGACGGCTCGTCCTGGGAAAAGCAGACAGCGGCGCTGCTGGACGCCGGTTACCGGGTCATCACGTATGACCGCCGCGGCTTCGGCAAGTCAAGCAAGCCCACCGAAGGCTACGACTACGACACCTTCGCTGCCGACCTCAACGGGCTGCTGACCACGCTGGACCTGAACGACGTGGTGCTGGTGGGCTTCTCCATGGGCACCGGCGAGGTGGCGCGCTACCTGGCACCTACGGTTCCGCCCGCGTGGCCCGCGCCGCCTTCCTCGGATCCCTGCAGCCGTTCCTGCTCAAGACCGACGACAACCCGGACGGCGTCCCGCAGGAAGTCTTCGACGGCCTGATGGAAGCGGTGACGGCGGACCGCTACGCCTTCTTTACCGGGTTCTTCAAGAACTTCTACAACTCCGACACCTTCCTTGGCACCCCCCGGCTCAGCCAGGAAGCCGTCAACGCGAGCTGGAACCTTGCCGCCGGCGCGGGTGCCACCGCATCCGTTGCCGCCCAGCCCACCTGGCTCACGGACTTCCGGGCGGACATCCCCAAGATCGACGTTCCCGCGCTCATCCTGCACGGCACCGCGGACAAGATCCTCCCCATTGACTCCACCGGCCGGCTGTTCGCGAAGGCTCTGCCCAGCGCGGAGTACGTGGAGATCGAGGGAGCCCCGCACGGCCTGCTCTGGACCCATGGCGCCGAGGTGAACGAAGCACTGCTCAACTTCCTCGCCAAATAGGGTTCAAGCGCCACCGGCGGCACGGATGCTCTATCAGATAACGCTCCTAAACCCAGGTTTTAGGAGCCAAATCTGATAGAGCAACGTTCGTGCGGGTGTACCGGCGGGGGGTTTACCAGCGGGGGCCGCTGCCTCCGCCCGGGCCCTGCTCGGCAGTGTATTCGCCGGCCGTGACGGTGCCCTGTTCCGTGGCGCCGTCCAGGGACCCCTCGCCGATGCCCGCACTCACGGTGGCGGTGCCGCCGGTGTAGACGGTGTACCCTTCCCCGGCAGTGATCGCGGCGGAGGAAAACACCAGCGACGCCGTCGCCTTGGTGGTCACGAAGGCAGCCACCACGGTGCCGGACGGGTCTGCCACCTGGATGACCGTGCCGGCCGGAACCGAGGACCCCAGCGTCACTTGGACGCCCGACTGGGTGGATGATTCGCCCGGGGTGACCACCATGCCGGCGCTGCCGGCCGCGGCAACAGTTCCGCCGGTAACAGCGAGTTCGCCGTTCACGTCCAACGCCCCGTTGCCGTTGTTCGTGGGGCCGTTGACAACAACGGTGCCGCCGGAGATGCTGGCGTTCCCGTTGGAGTCCAGCCCGTCGCCCTGTGAGTTGATGGTCAGCAGCCCGCCGGTCACCTCCACGGTGTAGTCGCCCACCTCCATGCTGCCCCCGCCCATGCCGCCGCCCGCTCCCTGGCCCGACGCGGTGGTTGTGCTGCCGCCCGAGGCGTTCACGCCGTCGTCGTTGGCCGTGACGGAGGCGGTTCCGCCGGCCATGACGATGTGCTGCGCCTCCAGGCCCTCCTCGGACTCCTCCACGGTGGTGTTGCCCGCGGCGATGGTGAGGGTGTTGTAGGCCTTGATGCCGTCGTCACCGGCGGAAACACTGAGGGTGCCGCCGTTGACCAGCACCCAGCCGCGGCCCTCGTCCTCCTCGTTGTCGGACTTGAAGCCGTCGCCCGCCACGCTGACCTGGTACGCGCCGTCCAGCAGCACCGCGTAGTCCTTGCCCACGATGCCGTCGTCCGCGGCGTCCACGGTGACAGTTCCGTCTGCCAGGACCAGGCCGTCCTTGGACGAGATGCCGTCGTTGTAGTTGCCGTCCACGGTGAGGGTGCCCGTGCCCGCGATGGTGAGGTCGGCCATGGAATACAGGGCGGCATTCGGGGCGTCCGTTCCCTGGTCGGCGTAGGTTGCTGCGTCCGTGAGCGAGCTGCTGGTCCCGTCCGCCAGGTAGACGATGGCTTCGTCTGCGCTCTGCACCACGAAGGGTGAGCCCGTGAAGCTGGTGACGCTGGCGCCGTCGAGGATGATCCGGACCGTGTCCTCCTCGGCGGCGGCCACCACGATCTGCCCGTCCGCCAGGGAGCCGCTGAGCCGGTAGGTGCCGGCGGCGCTGATGGTGACTGTATCGCCGTCGACCGTCACCGCGTCCGGGGAGCCCGACGCGACGGAGCTGGCACCGTCGGCGAGGGTCACGGCAACCTCGGCGGCGGCGTCCCAGGTGAGGTCGTCGGCGTCGTAGTGGGTGTCCGCGGCGAGGGTGTCCAGCGATACCGCCTGTGTTGTCCCGGTGGCGGCGGAGGAGGTGCCGGTGGCGCTGACAGCGGAAACACCGGTGGAGGTGCTGCCAGCCACGGAGCAGCCGGCGAGGCCGACGGCGAGGGTGAGGGCGGCGACGGAAAGGTAGGAGCGGAGGCTTTTCATGGAAGTGTCCTTTGGAATGGTGGAGGAACAGGGGGAAGTGTGGCGGGGCTCAGGGTTTCAGGGATCAGGGTGCGGGCCGGAGCGCCATGGTGCGGCAGAGCGTCCGGTGCCAGCGGTTGGCGGGGAGGCCCGGCCGGAGGGCCGCCATCCCGGTGGCGAATTTGGAGATCCGGGAGGGCCTGACGCCGTTGGCCCAAAGGTGCCGGTCCAGGGGGCCGGCCGTGGAGCCCGACTTCGTTTCGAGGATGACGGCGTCGGCCAGGACCCAGGCCGGTTCGCCGGGGCACTGCCAGGTGACGCCGGTATCGACCGTTGCCCGGCTGCCGGATTCCGGCAGGTACAGCGTGGTGCGGTGGTAGCGGGTTTCGATGACCGGCTCCAGCGCACCTGCCGGGACTGACCCTACGGCCGCGGCCAGTGTTTCCCGGACATACTCCAGGCCTTCTGCGGTGAGCCGGGAGCGGTCTTCGAGCTGGTACGGGATCCGTTCCTTGACGGTCGCTTCCCGGGCGCCTTCGGTCTTGACTTCCAGGAAGCTCATGGCACTGTCCACGTAGGTCCGGGTGCGGATCTTGTACCTGCGGCGCCGGCCGTGGGCTGCCAGCAGGTAGCTGTCCAGGGTGGCGGTGTCGAAGTAGACGGAGTCGTAGGCGAAACTGCGGGATCCCTCCATCTCCAGGACCCTCATCCCGGTGCCGGCAGTGGCCAGCAGTTCACGGGCCAGGCGGGTGGGGACAACGTATTTGCGGTCCACCCGGGTCTGGAGGGCGGCCTCGCTGTTGAGCTCCTCCAGTCCAATGGCCGGCAGGAGGTGGAGGTTGCCGACGGCGGCCGTTGCCTTGGTGCTCATGCCGCACCTGCCTGGGCGTGTGCGGGGGCTTGGGCGTGTGCGGGGGCATGGGCCGGCGCGGGGGCAGC
>NZ_AOFD01000033.1 GCF_000332815.1 Arthrobacter nitrophenolicus | reverse complement strand
GCGGCCCACTACGGCGAGCCGCTGCGCGAGCAGCGCGCCCTGGCCGCCGGAGCCGCCGTCGTCGACCTCTCCCACCGCGGCGTAGTGACCGTCACCGGTCCGGACCGGCTGAGCTGGCTCAACACCCTCTCCTCCCAGCAGGTCACCGGCCTGGCTCCGGGCGAGTCCAGCGAGCTGCTGCTCCTCAGCGTGCAGGGGCGGATTGAGTTTGATGCGCGGGTGGTTGACGACGGCGGGACCACCTGGCTGATTGTCGAGGGCGCCGAGGCAGCGCCGCTGGCGGAGTTCCTCAACAGGATGAAGTTCATGCTCCGGGTCGAGGTGGCCGACGTCTCCACCGACTGGGCAGTTGTGGGCAGCACCAAAGCCATTCCAGAATGGTCCGGCCTGCTGGCCTGGCAGGACCCGTGGCCGCATGTCAGCGCCGGCGGCTTTTCCTATGCCACGGTGACCGAAGCCAACCATCCCGGACTGGAACGTCCCTGGTTTGAATACCTTGTCCCCGCGGCAGCCCTGGAGGAGACGGTTGCAGGCCGCCCCCTCGCCGGCACCCTCGCGGCCGAAGCCCTGCGCGTGGCCGCCTGGCGGCCCCGGATCGGCGCCGAAACGGATGACAAGACCATCCCGCACGAGCTTGACCTCCTCCGGACCGCAGTGCACCTGGCCAAGGGCTGCTACAAGGGACAGGAGACCATTGCCCGCGTACACAACCTGGGCCATCCGCCGCGGCGCCTCGTGTTCCTGCAGCTGGACGGATCGCAGCACACCCTGCCCGCCGCCGGCAGCCCGGTGCTGGTGGGCGACCGGAAGGTGGGGACGGTGACCTCGGTGGCCCAGCACTACGAAATGGGCCGGTTGCGCTGGCAGTCATAAAACGTTCGGTGGCTCCGGATGAGATACTGACGGTTCTGGACGGGGATGAGCCGTACCCCGCCAGCCAAGAACTCATCGTGGCCCCCGATGCCGGCCAGGTGGTGGGGCGCCAGACCGGATTCCTCAGGGGGCCACGCTGATGACTGACAACGCCGCACCAACGGCCGGGACCGACGACGACGCCGTCGCCCTCGCCCACACGCTTTTCGAGGCGGCCAGGGAGGGCAACACCGACCTGTTGCGGGCCTATCTTGAGGCAGGCGCCCCGGCCAACCTGACCAATTCCGCCGGGGACTCCCTCCTGATGCTGGCGGCGTACCACGGCCACGCGGATGCGGTGCGGCTGGTCCTCCAGCACGGCGCGGACGCCAACACGCCCAATGACCGCGGCCAGACACCCCTGGCCGGGGCGGCCTTCAAGGGTTACGCGGACGTGGCCCGCGTGCTGCTGGATGCCGGCGCGGATCCTGACGCCGGTTCCCCGTCTGCCCGCGCAGCGGCACAGATGTTCGCGCGCCAGGAGATCCTGGACCTCCTCGGCTAGCCACTGCTTCCCGGTGGTTGACAGGCTCAACCACCGGCCCTGAGAAAGATGAGCGAGTGGAAAACGTAGCAAAACCGTGGCCGGCCCTGTGGTCCCTGGTGATCGGGTTCTTCATGATCCTGATCGACAGCACCATCGTCTCCGTGGCCAACCCCGTGATCATGGAGGGCCTGGGCGCGGACATCAACTCGGTGATCTGGGTGACCAGCGCCTACCTGCTGGCGTACGCGGTGCCGCTGCTGATCACCGGCAGGCTCGGCGACCGGTTCGGACCCAAGAAGCTCTACCTCCTGGGCCTGGTGGTGTTCACCCTCGCCTCGCTGTGGTGCGGACTGGCCGGGAACGTGGAGACCCTGATTGCCGCACGCGTGCTGCAGGGCCTCGGCGCCGCGATCATGACGCCGCAGACCATGGCCGTGATCACCCGGATCTTCCCGCCAGACCGGCGCGGGGCGGCCATGTCGGTGTGGGGAGCCACTGCCGGGATGGCCACCCTGGTGGGACCCATTCTGGGCGGCGTCCTGGTGGACGGACTGGGCTGGCAGTGGATCTTCTTCATCAACCTGCCCGTCGGTGTCGTCGGCTTCATCCTGGCGCTGCGGAACGTTCCCGCCCTCAGCACCCACCGGCACAGGTTCGACATCCCCGGCGTGGTGCTCAGCGCCGTCGGGCTCTTCCTGCTGGTCTTTGGCATCCAGGAAGGCGAGACGTACAACTGGGGCACCATCATCGGACCCGTCAGCGTGTGGAGCCTGATCATTGCCGGCCTGGTTGTGCTGGCGGGCTTTGTGGTGTGGCAGCGGTACAACAAGGGTGAGCCGTTGCTGCCGCTGGGGCTGTTCCGGGACCGGAACTTCTCGCTCGCCAACCTTGGCATCACCATGGTGGGCTTCACCGTGACGGCCTTCGGCCTGCCGCTGATTTTCTACTACCAGATGGTCCGCGGCCTGACTCCCACACAGTCAGCCCTGCTGATGGTGCCCATGGCCCTGATTTCAGGCGGACTGGCGCCCGTGGTGGGGAAGCTGGTGGACCGGATCAACCCCAAGTACCTGGCCGCCGGCGGCCTGACCCTGATGGCTGTTGCCCTGGCCTGGAACGCCTTGCTCATGCAGCCCGGAACGCCCATCCTGCTGTTCCTGCTGCCCAGCGCCGTCCTGGGGTTCGCAAACGCCGGGATCTGGGCGCCGCTCAGCACCACCGCAACCCGCAACCTTCCGCCCCGCCAGGCAGGGGCAGGCTCAGGCGTCTACAACACCACCCGCCAGTTCGGGGCGGTGCTGGGAAGTGCAGCCATCGCCGTGCTGATCCAGGCACGGCTCGCCGCTGAGCTGCCCGCCGGCGGGCCAGCCGGTGCGACAGGCGAAGGGATGGCCCTCACCGGCATTTTGCCGGAAGCCCTCCACAGCGGATTCTCGACGGCGATGGCCCAGTCCATCCTGCTGCCCGCCGCGGTGGTCCTGGCTGGCGCTGCGGTGGCGCTGTTCTTCGCCAAACCCCAGCCGGTTCAGCACTGGGGCGCGGGAGCGCCCGCATCAGCCAAGGTGGACGCTGGTCTGGATTCCGCCGGCTGAAAAGCCAAGTTTGCGGGCCAGCGCCAGCGCCCCGGTGTTGCTGACGTCCGTCCGCCACTGGAGGGTCAGCCCGGCGGCCAGTGCTTCATGGGCCGCGATGGAGGCGGCCAGCGTCCCGAGCCCCTGCCGTCGCCATTCCGGGTCCACCAGGACACCGAGGTGCGCCAGCAGGCCCTCCCACTCCGCGTAGGCCCCGCAGGCCAGGGGAACCCGCCGTCCCTCTAGCTCGTGGACGATGGTGTAGCGGTTTTCCAGGTCGGAAAGGCCCACCTCGTTGACGTCATCCGGCGGGCACCGGCCCTCAAGTTCGATGGCCTCGGGGTTGCCGTGCGAAACGGTCATTTCCCCTGCCGGCTGCTTGAGCGGCAGGTCGTCCGCAAAGAACAGTGCCGCGGCGCCCAGGCCATGCCCGCCACGGGAGCGGGTCAGGGTCAGGAGGGTCACGTGCTGTGCCATCTCTTCGTCCGGAATGCCCGCCGCGGCGTCGATGACCCACTGCGGGCCCACCAGGCGGAACTGCCGAAGAGGCGGAGGAACTCCACGGTCCGCTGAATCGTCAGCCCGGACCACGCGTTCACCGGATGCAAGGGCTGCCCCGAAGGCGTCGTCATCCAGCCCAAGGCGCCGTGCCCACGCAAGCTGGATGATGGCGGCGGAACCGGGGTCGAGTGTCATGTTCCCAGACTAGGGCGGCCAGGCCGCTCAACCGAGCAGGCCGCTCAGCCGAAGAGGACCGCGGCTTCGTCGTAGCGCTTCTGCGGCACGGTCTTGAGCTGGCCCAGGGCGTCCTGGAAGCCGACGTGTTCGATGTCCGTACCCTTCAGGGCCACCATGGTGCCCCAGTAGCCTTCCACCACGGAGTCGATGGCGGCCATGCCGAGCCGGGTGGCGAGGACCCGGTCGAAGGCTGAGGGGACGCCGCCGCGCTGGATGTGGCCGAGGATGGTGGCGCGGGTTTCGATGCCGGTACGGGCTTCCAGTTCCGGTGCCAGCTGGTCGGCGATGCCGCCCAGGCGGGGACGGCCGAAGGTGTCCAGGCCGCGTTCGGAGTGCGGGGTTTCCATGTGCTCCGGGACGAAGCCCTCGGCCACCACCACCAGCGGCGCGCGGCCGCGGGCGTGGGCTTCGTTCACCCATTCGGTGATCTGCTCGATGCTGACCTTCTGCTCCGGGATGAGGATGGCGTGGGCACCTGCGGCCATGCCGGCGTGCAGCGCGATCCAGCCCACGTGCCGGCCCATGACCTCGGCGATCATGCAGCGGTGGTGGGATTCGCCGGTGGTGCGGAGCCGGTCGATGGCTTCGGTGGCGATTTGCACGGCGGTGTCGAAACCGAAGGTGTAGTCGGTGGCGTCAAGGTCGTTGTCCACGGTCTTGGGGACGCCGACGATCTTGAGGCCGGCGTCGGTGAGGCGCTTGGCGGCGGCCAGCGTTCCCTCACCGCCGATGGCGATGATCGCGTCGATTCCCAGCCGGTCCATGTGGGCCTTGATGACCTCGGGGCCGCCGCCGTTGTCGAACGGGTTGGTGCGGGAGGTGCCGAGGATGGTGCCGCCCTGCTTGGCGATGCCGCGGACCATGGTGCGGGGGATGTCGATGATGTCGCCCTCCACCACGCCGCGCCAGCCGTCGAGGAATCCGACGAACTCGTGGCCGTGGATGGCGATGCCTTTCAGTACGGCGCCGCGGATCACCGCGTTCAATCCGGGGCAGTCGCCACCGCTGGTGAGGATTCCAATTTTCATGTTTGGCTCAAATCCTGGGAGAGGGTTTACAGGCAGAGCGCCACGCTGAGCTCATCTAGAAGTGTAGTGGGAGGTGTGGGGTACGACACAAACTGGTTACAAACGCCGCGGCCGCCGGCAACGCAGCAGCCCCTGCCCGGTGGGGGCAGGGGCTGCTGGGAGAGTTGTCAGGGACGGTTCAGCGAGCGCCGGTCCAGGAAGGTCTGGAGCGGGATCACGTTGCGCTGGTCCGGCAGGACCGCCCACGCCAAGAGGTAGAAGACGACGGCGGGTCCCGGCAGCAGGCAAAACACCAGGAAGGCGATCCGGACGTAGGCCACATCCACGTTCAGCTTGGCCGCGATGCCGCCCAGGACGCCGCCGAGCCAGCGCTGCGGGCCGCGTTTCAGGCCGAGGCCCCTGACGATGCTGAAAAACTTGTCCATGGTTCAAGACTTCCCTGTTGTTGGTTCATTGTCACGTTTGCGGGCCGACAGCAGTCCGCCCACCACCAGCGCGGCGCCGGCTCCGATCATGAGCCCGATCAGGACGTAGGTGCCGTTGAGGGTCACGATGCCCAGCTGGGCCACGATGATCAGGGCCGCCAGTGCCAGGACAATCAGTCCCCATACCACCGTGCCCACCCGGGCCGGTGCCGTTCCTGCATCGGTGCTTGCCGCCGTCGGGACGCCCGCGGAGTAGGAGCCAGTGGTCCGGGGTTCGGGGGTCCGGGGCCCGGGGGCCTGGTTGCTGTTGCTCATTTCAGTTGCCTTCCTCGATGGTGACGTTGCTGAACGTGCCGTCGATCTGGACCACCAGGCGGCTGCCGGGCTCGTCGGTGTTGTAGCTGCTTTCGCGGGTGGTGGTGCCGCCGCGCTGTCCGGTCACCTCATTGAGGTTTCCCATGGTCATGTCCGCCTTGATGTCCACGGGCACGTTGTCCGGGATGACCACAGTCACGTTGCTGGCGGTGATGTCCAGCGGGATGACGACGTCGGAGCTCAGCGGGGCGTCGTCAGCCAGGTTGGTGAGGTCCACAGTTCCCCGTCCGGCCGTGACGTCGTACCCGTCCTGGGCCTCCGCTATGGTGGCCGGGCTCCAATTGACCTGCTGGAACCGGACCCTGTCGCCGTCGCCCACCACGTTGTACACACCCCCGGTGACCAACGCGATGACGGCGAACAGGCTCAGGACGCCTGCAGTCCTGCCGCGGATGCCGGCCACCAGGATGCCCAGGCCCAGTACTGCGGCTGCGCTTGCCCAGACGATCGCATTGGCTGCATCGCCCAGGTCAATCACGTTGGTGACGTCCAGGGCCTTGAGCCCGCCACCCACCAGCAGCGCCGCACCCGTCGCGATGGCCACAGCGGGGGCGCCCGGACCCGCAGGCCGGGGCTTCGGCGGCCTCGGTGGCGTGGAGGTGACGTATGCAGGCGCCCCGGTGCCGCCGCCATAGGTTCCATCCCCATAGGAGCCGGTGCCCGGGCTGCCGCCGTAGGACGGCATGGAACCGGAACCGGGGGCGGTGCCGTAGGTTGTGCCGGTGGCGGAGAAGGAGGAGGTGGTGGCACTTCCGGAGTGCCCGGCGTCGTACGTGCCGCTGTAGGGACCCGGCTGCTGTCCGGCCATCGCCGGCCTGGCGCCCTTGTTGCGCTGGGACAGGTAGTAGATCAGGTAGATGGCGCCGCCCACCCAGAAGACGGTCCAGAGGAAGCCGCCGAAGCCGTTATGGGTCCAGCCCCAGAAGCCGCCGCCCAGGCCCGTCAGGCCCACGATGGTGGCGATCAGGGCGCCGGTCATCCCTGTGGTCCAGCGGCCCGCCCCGGCTTCCTGCACGTGGATCCGGCCGTCCGGTTCGGGGAGGAACGCCCAGGCCAGGCCGTACAGCAGCACGCCGATGCCGGCGAAGAGCGTGAGGACGATGAAGACGCCGCGGATGATCAGCGGGTCCACGCCCAGTCGGTTGGCGATGCCGCTGGAGACGCCGCCCACCCAGCGGTCGGTGCCGCGGTGGATGCCGTGGCCCCGGACCCAGGTGAAGAAGTCCGTGGACTGCGAGGGGGCAGTGGAAGCGTACTGCGGGCCGGGAAGCCCGCCGGACGCCGCCTCATGGCTGCCGGAAGGAATGCTGCCTCCGGGCTGGTAGCCGGAGGCGTTCCGGCCGTCAGCGGGACCGGCGTTATTCCTGTCCGCGTCCTGCGGGGCGGTAGGGCCCGCGGACGGGGCCGGAGTTGGTGGCACGGAGGACGGCAGGGGCTCGGTGGGCCGCTGGCTGCCGGGACCCGGAAGGGGCTCGGTGGGCTGGCCGTCGTCGGGGGAGGGGGTCTGCGAGTTCATACCTAAATCCTCGCGTTTGCGCAGGTCGGCGCTCTACTGGGGGATACCCTGAACCGCCCCTGAGTCACCCCCGGTTGCCGCCGGAATCCGGTCCGGGGAACCCTGATCCGTGCTTGGATTGTTCCATGACAACCCTCCCGGCAAGGCCGCCCCTGGCCCGCAGCAGCGACCGCGTGATCGCGGGCGTGTGTTCGGGCCTTGCGGTCCACCTGGGCTGGCCGGTCAAGAATGTCCGGGTGGCCATGGCACTCGCCTCCCTCGCCGGCGGTGCCGGACTGGCCTTTTACGCCTGGCTGTGGATCATGGTTCCCACCGCGGACGAGGCCGCCCGGCGCAATGCCCGCCGCCCGGCGTCGCCCATTGCGCCTGCGGTGAGCCAGCCGGCAAATTCCCCGTCAGGTGCCGGCTCCTGTTCCGGACCTTTCCGACCGGGGCGCGGGCGCTGGCATAGCGGCCTCACCGGGCGGTGCTGCCGCCCGGGCCGCAACGCCTTTCGACGACGGCGGCCGGCCCAGCGGAGCCCCAGGCTCCGTTCAGCCCCCGCCCTGGTTCCGCTTCCGCACCATGAAGTACGGCAAGGAAATCCTGCTGGGCTCCGGCCTGCTGCTGGTGGCCGGCATCATGATCGCGCAGCTGCTGGGGGTGGACGTTCCGCTCGGAACGCTGATCCCGGCCGCGGCGGTCCTGGGCGGCGCCTCCATCGCCTGGATGCAGCTGGATGAAACGCGGCGCGCCGGCCTGGTGGACAAGACGAAGGCCGACCAGGCCGGCGGCTGGGCGCGCCTGGCCGCCGGTCTTGCCCTGGTGGTTGCCGGGGTGCTGGTGATGGTGTCCGGCTCCGGTTCCTGGGAGCAGACCTGGCTTGCGCTGCTGGCGTCGGTGGCTGTGCTGGGCGGCGTGGTGCTGGTCCTGCTGCCGTGGGCCCTGAAGTTCTGGCGGGACCTGGAGGCCGAGCGGGCCGGCAGGATCCGCGAAATGGAACGGGCGGAGATCGCCGCCCACCTCCATGATTCCGTCCTGCAGACGCTGGCCCTCATCCAGCGCCGGGCCGGCAACGAGCACGACGTCGTCCGGCTGGCCCGTGCGCAGGAGCGTGAACTTCGCGGCTGGCTGTTCCAGGACCCCGGCCGTGAAGCGGGGCAGTTGTCGGACCGGATCAAGGCGGTCGCCGCGGAGGTGGAGGACCTGCTGGGCAACGCCGTCGACGTCGTCAGCGTGGGGGACACCGCCATGACCGAGGCACACGAAGCCCTGGTCCAGGCCAGCCGCGAGGCGATGCTCAACGCTTCGCGGCACGGCGGCGGCACGGTATCCGTCTACCTCGAGGCTTCGGACGGGCAGGCGGAGGTTTTCATCAAGGACCGGCCCGGCTTTGAACTCTCGGACGTGCCCGAGGACCGGCTGGGCGTGCGGGAATCGATCATCGGCAGGATGAAACGGCACGGCGGCACCGCCACCATCCTCAGCACCGGAGCCGGCACGGAAGTGCGTTTGCGGTTGCAGGCGGCAGGCACGGACAACTCGGAAGGGACATCATGAACACCAGCCAGGGGGCGGCCTCCCGTCCCGTGAACTCCGTCCGCGTGGTCATCGTGGACGACCATGCGATCTTCAGGTCCGGGCTGAAGGCTGACCTTGACGCCAGCATCCAGGTGGTGGGAGAAGCCGCCACCGTGGAACAGGCCATCGCAGTGATCGCCGAGCAGCGCCCGGACGTGGTGCTGCTGGATGTGCACCTGCCCGGCGGGCTGGGCGGCGGCGGGCGCGAGGTGATCGCCGGTTCCGCCCCGCTGCTGGGTTCCACCCGGTTCCTGGCCCTCAGTGTCTCCGACGCCGCCGAGGACGTGGTGGCCGTGATCCGCGCCGGCGCCCGCGGGTACGTCACCAAGACCATCTCCGGCGCCGAGATTACCGACGCGGTGTTCCGCGTGGCCGGCGGCGACGCCGTGTTTTCGCCCCGCCTGGCAGGGTTTGTCCTGGACGCGTTCGGCACCGCCCCGGCCGACATCGCCGACGACGAACTGGACAAGCTCTCGGCCCGGGAACTGGAGGTCATGCGCCTGATCGCCCGCGGCTACAGCTACAAGGAAGTCGCCAAGGAGCTGTTCATCAGCATCAAGACGGTGGAAACCCACGTCTCGGCGGTGCTGCGGAAGCTCCAGCTTTCCAGCCGGCATGAGCTCACCAAGTGGGCCGCCGAACGCCGCCTCCTCTAAACCAAAGTTGCTCCATCACTTGTCCCTAAAAGGGCGGTTTAGGGACCAAAAGTGATGGAGCAACCGGTGTGGGGGGAGTTACTGGGCCTTGCCGAGGAAGTCCTGCAGGCGCTGCACACCGGTGGCCAGGTCCTCGTCGCCCAGGGCGTAGGACAGGCGCAGGTAACCGGAGGGGCCGAACGCCTCGCCGGGAACCACGGCCACCTCAACCTCGTCCAGGATCAGCGAAGCCAGTTCCGCGGAGGTCTGCGGCGTGGCGGTGCCTGACGCCGTCGGGAACTCCTTGCCCAGCAGCGCGCGAACGTCCGCGTAGACGTAGAACGCACCCTTCGGCGTCGGGCATTCGACGCCCTCGATGGCGTTCAGGCCCGCGACGATGGCCTTCCGGCGGCGGTCGAACGCGACCTTCATCTCGTCCACGGCGGTCAGCGGGCCGGAGACAGCGGCAAGCGCGGCGATCTGCATGATGTTGGAGACGTTGGAGGTAGCGTGCGACTGCAGGTTGGTGGCGGCCTTGATGACGTCTGCGGGGCCGATCATCCAGCCCACGCGCCAGCCGGTCATGGCGTAGGTCTTGGCCACGCCGTTGAGGATGACCACCTTGTCGCCCAGCTCGGGAGCGGCGGTGGCGATGGAGGTGAAGGGGACGCCGTCGTAGGTCAGGTGCTCGTAGATCTCGTCGGTGACCACCCAGAGGCCCTTCGCCGCGGCCCACTTGCCGATCTCGGCCACCTGTTCCGGGGAGTAGACCGAGCCCGTGGGGTTCGACGGCGAGACGAACAGCAGGATCTTGGTGCGGTCCGTGACGGCAGCCTCGAGCTGCTCGACGGTCACCAGGTAATCCTGCTCCGGGCCGGCGAAAACCTCGACCGGAACGCCGCCGGCCAGCCGGATGGCCTCCGGGTAGGTGGTCCAGAAGGGGGTGGGAACGATGACCTCGTCACCCGGATCCACCAAGGTGGCGAACGTGTTGTAGACCGCCTGCTTGCCGCCGTTGGTGACCAGCACCTGGGACGGGTCGACGGCGTAGCCCGAGTCGCGGAGAGTCTTCTCGGCGATGGCCTTCTTCAGTTCGGGCAGCCCTCCCGCGGGGGAGTACCGGTGGTACTTCGGCTGGCTTGCGGCGTCGATGGCTGCCTGCACGATGTAGTCCGGGGTGGGGAAGTCGGGTTCGCCCGCCCCGAAGCCAATCACCGGCCGGCCAGCTGCCTTGAGCGCCTTCGCCTTGGCATCGACGGCAAGGGTTGCGGATTCGGCAATAGCGGAAATGCGTTGGGAAACGCGGGCGGCAGACATGGCAGGTCCGTTCTTCGCTTGCAGCCGTGAGGCTGGAATGTGGGATTCGACGAGTTCTACTCTATGCTGTTCACCGGACCCTTCGGGTGGCCCGTTTTGAATTGTGACTGCCCCGGCAGGTGATCTCAGGACGCGCTGGTGAGGGGCCCGAACGGGCCGGTTTTACGAACGTGCAGATGTTGCGTAGACTGGTTCACCGGTGTTGAAAACACGGATGATGGCGTGCGCCCCAGTTCAAGCTGGCGGATCGTCGTCGGAGTGACATTCACTCCATAGGGTAGTGGCGCAATTGGTAGCGCAGCGGTCTCCAAAACCGCAGGTTGCAGGTTCGAGTCCTGTCTGCCCTGCGCAAGCTGCCCCGGGGCAAAATCCCGGGGCAAGCGCAGCAACCATGGTTCTGATCAGGGCCGGGTAATCCAGCATTGCAAAGATGAGCGAGGACCAGGTGACCGAAACAGCTGCCAGCAGCTCCAAGGGCCGCCCAGCTAAGAAGGACGCCAAGGCAAACTTCTTCGCCCGCATTGCGCTCTTCGTCCGCCAGATCATTGGCGAACTGAAGAAGGTTGTTGCACCAACCCGCAAGGAACTGATCAATTACACGCTCGTGGTGCTGGTGTTCGTGGCCATCATGATGGTCATCGTCAGCCTGCTGGATATCGGATTCGGATCCGCTATCGGCTGGATCTTCGGCGGTTCCGGCTCCACGGACAGCTAAGGCTGCAGGTCCGCAGGCCGCGTGTTTACTCCGGAAAACCGGAGGGAAACAGCGGCGTGCGGAATTGAGCCATTTAAATAGGCATGTTAGGCAATGAGGAAGCAGGAGACCAAGTGTCTGAGCAGGAGCTCGGGGTAACCGAGACTGAGCTGGAAGAGTCCGCGGACATCACGGCAGAAGCCGGTGACGAGTCTGAGGTTGAGTCCGCCGCGCCCGAATCCGACGCCGCCGGCTCCGACGTTGCCGAGACCGAAGGCGGGGAGGGCGACGACGAGCCCGCCGACGCCCTCGCCGCTGCCGCCGCCACCGCGGCCGCCGACCCGGCCGAGGAGTTCAAGGCCAAGCTGCGCCGCCAGGAAGGTGACTGGTACGTCATCCACTCCTACGCCGGTTACGAAAACCGCGTGAAGGCCAACCTCGAGACCCGCATCCAGACACTGGACATGGAAGATTACATCTTCGAAATCCAGGTGCCGATGGAAGAAGTCGTTGAGATCAAGAACGCCCAGCGCAAGATCATCAACCGCGTCCGCATCCCCGGCTACGTCCTGGTCCGCATGGACCTGACCGACGCCTCCTGGGGCGCCGTCCGCCACACCCCCGGCGTGACCGGCTTCGTGGGCAACGCCCACAACCCGGTGCCGCTGCGCCTGGACGAGGTCTTCTCCATGCTGGCCCCGGTCTTCGAGGAAGAGCAGGCCGAGAAGGGCAAGCCGGTCAACAAGCAGAACCAGGCTCCCGTGGCTGTCGACTTCGAAGTCGGCGAGTCGGTCATCGTCAAGGAGGGCCCGTTCGAGACCCTCCCGGCCACCATCTCCGAAATCAAGCCGGAATCCCAGACCCTCGTGGTGCTGGTCTCCATCTTCGAGCGCGAAACGCCGGTCACCCTGGCGTTCAACCAGGTCACCAAGATCTGACAACCCAAGAATTCGTCCCGGCGCTGCCCGCTTAGCGGCACCGGAACGGCCGGCCGCCTTGCCATGGCGGCCAAAAACCTGAGGCACGCTCCTGTGTCCCAGGACGTTATTGAGAGAAGGACCCTACATTGGCTCCCAAGAAGAAGGTCACCGGCCTCATCAAGCTGCAGATCCAGGCAGGTGCCGCTAACCCGGCTCCGCCGATCGGTCCTGCGCTTGGCCAGCACGGTGTCAACATCATGGAATTCTGCAAGGCGTACAACGCTGCGACGGAAGCCCAGCGCGGAAACGTCATCCCCGTGGAAATCACGGTCTACGAAGACCGTTCCTTCACGTTCATCACCAAGACCCCGCCGGCTGCAGAGCTCATCAAGAAGGCTGCAGGCGTTGCCAAGGGTTCCGCCACCCCGCACACCGTCAAGGTTGCCAAGCTGACCCAGGCCCAGGTCAACGAGATCGCCTCCACCAAGATGGAAGACCTCAACGCCACCAGCCTCGAAGGTGCAGCAAAGATCATCGCCGGCACCGCCCGCTCCATGGGCATCACGGTCGAGGGCTAATACCCCGTCCAGCCTTCCGGACTCGGGCAGTTGACGACGACGGGCGGCACCGCCGGGAAACCGGCACCATCAAAAATTGAAATGTCGGGCATCCGGGCCGAATAACGAGACCGGACCACCGACTGTGGCAGGGCCCAGCGCGGTCCGCAGACCACAACTGCACAAGGAGAAACAAGCAGCATGGCAAAGCGCAGCAAAGCATATGAGGCAGCAGCCGCCAAGATCGACGCGGAGAAGTTCTACGCGCCGTTCGAGGCAGTAACGCTCGCCAAGGACACCAACCCGTCCAAGTTCGACGCCACGGTTGAGGTTGCCTTCCGCCTCGGCGTTGACCCCCGCAAGGCTGACCAGATGGTCCGCGGCACGGTCAACCTGCCCCACGGCACCGGCAAGACCGCCCGCGTCCTCGTGTTCGCTACGGGTGACAAGGCTGAGGCAGCAATCGCCGCCGGCGCCGACTTCGTTGGTTCCGACGACCTGATCGAGAAGATCGCCGCCGGCTGGACCGACTTCGACGCCGCCGTCGCCACCCCTGACCTCATGGGCAAGGTTGGCCGCCTCGGCAAGGTCCTGGGTCCGCGTAACCTGATGCCGAACCCGAAGACGGGCACCGTGACCCCCGACGTCACCAAGGCCGTCAACGACATCAAGGGTGGCAAGATCGACTTCCGCGTCGACAAGCACTCCAACCTGCACTTCATCATCGGCAAGGTCTCGTTCGACGCCGTGAAGCTGGCCGAGAACTACGCCGCAGCCCTGGAAGAGGTGCTTCGCCTGAAGCCGTCCGCTGCCAAGGGCCGCTACATCCAGAAGGCCACGGTTGCCACCACGTTCGGTCCCGGCATCTCCGTTGACCCCAACGTCACCAAGGTGCTCATCGAGGCATAGCCTTTAGCAGCATCCCGTGCCATTCCGGCACACAGGAAGGGACCGCCCGGCAGCAGCCGGGCGGTCCCTTCCGCGTTAAGCCCCACCTTTCCCGTCGCCGCACTCGACAGCAGGCCCGGGCTGGCTAGGCTATGGTCATGACGCAGCCGAACGGCCTGGCGATTACCGCCGTCGTGATGCCCGGGTCCCTGGACGAAGCACAGGACGCACGGGACTTCCTTGACTGCCAGGAAATGCGGCAGGCGCACGAGCTGGAGACCTGGGGCAACCTTGACCGCGGGTACACCCTCGCCGAGGAACTGGAACACTGGCGCGGAACCCCCTATGAGGCCCGGCACCTGTTCGTGGGCCGGATCGACGGGAAAACCGTCGGTATGTGCTCGGTGGCTCTGCACTGCGGGAGAACCTGTGGACGGCCGGCATCAACGTCCTGGTATCACCCGGGTACCGCAGGCGCGGACTGGGCCGCCAGCTCCTGCTGTTTGCCGAGGACGTGGCGCAGCAGCACGGCCGTACCTCGCTGGACGGCTACTTTGAACTGCCGGCACACGTGATGGAAGGCGCAGGTCCGCTGCTGCCCGCAAAATCCGGGGCCGGGGGGCTGCCGGCGGGGGAGCCTTCCACCGCCTTCGCGGCGGCCGGAGGCTACGAGCTTGAACAGGTGGAGACGTCCAGCCGCCTTGTCCTGCCCGTGCCGCCCGAGCGGCTGGCCGCACTGGAGGCTGCCGCGTCCGCCCATGCGGGGGACTACACGCTCGTGGGATGGGCTGATGCCTGCCCCGCCGAACTCGTGGACAGCTACGCGCAGCTGAACGCCCGGATGAGTGTTGATGTGCCCACGGCCGGAATGGACTGGGAGGGCGAACTCTGGGACGCGGACAGGGTTCGCCGGGACGAGGAGATGCTTGCCCGCAGCGGCGTGCAGTCCGTGGTGTCAGCAGCGATGCACAGGCCTACCGGCCAACTGGTGGCCTACACCGTCCTCAACTGGCGGCCGGAGGTCCCCGGAGTCATCCTGCAGCAGGACACCCTGGTGTCCGGCCAGCACCGGGGGCACCGCCTGGGGATGCTGATCAAGATCAGCAACCTGCAGGTGGCCCAGGACAGATGGCCCGCAGCGAAGTCGGTCTTGACATGGAACGCCAACGAAAACCAGCATATGCTGGCGATTAATATTGCGCTTGGATTCACACCTGCAGGCTATGAGGGTGAGTGGCAGAAACGGCTGGGATGATGCCCCATATGGCAAAAGACGTGAAGATCGAGCAGCTCTGGATCCCCGACTCGCTGGACTCTCCGGACGCGGCGGACTTTTTGGCCGCCGTCGAAGTGGGCCGCAAGGTCAGGATGCAGACCTGGGGGAGTGACGACCTCGCCTACGGGCCGCTGGAGAAGCTTCTCGAGTTCGAGGACCCGTACGAGCGCCAGCTCATCCTGGTGGCAAAAGTCGACGGCGAAATCGTGGGCACCGTGGATATCGCCCTGCCCATGACGGACCACCTGGACCTTGCGGAGTTCACCCTCGACATCCTGCCCGAGTTCCAGCGCCAGGGCGTGGGCCGCCGCCTCCTCGAAGCCGCCGAACACCTGGCCCGCGCTGAGGGTCGCACCATGATCCTGGTGGACACGAACCACCCTGGTGCTTCCCTGCACGAGTTTGAGAAGGCATTGCTGGTCCCGGGTTCGGGGCTGGGGTTCGTCCCGCTGGAGAGCCGGGAAGTGGAGTTCGCCCAGAAGACGGGCTACACGCTGCAGCACATCGAGCAGTTCAGTTCGTGTTCACTCCCGCTGGATTCGAAGCTCGTGGCCGACCTGCAGGCCGAGGCGGACGAGGCGAACAACGGCCGGTACCGGCTGCACCACTGGACTGACCGCTGCCCCGACCGGTGGCTGGAAGCCGTCGCCGTCCTGGAGAACCAGGCGGGCGCGGATGTGGACCCCGCACTGGACGTGCCGGTGGAGCAGGACATGGTGTTCGACGGCGGCATCCTCCGTGAAGCGGAGGACGTCGCCATTGCGCAGGGCAGGCGGACGGTGGTCACCGCCGTCGAGCACATCGCCAGCGGTTCGCTGGTGGGGCTGACCACCATTACGGTGCTGGCGCACCGCACGGACGTGGTGTTTCAGGACGACACGCTGGTGCTGCAGGAACACCGGGGCAACAAGCTGGGGCTGCTGATCAAGGTGGCCAACATGGAACGGCTCACAGAGCAGTTTCCTGATGCCCGCGTGATCTACACCTGGAATGCCCCGGAAAACCGGTACCTGCTGACAGTCAACCAGCAGCTGGGCTTCCGCACCGCCGGGGTCACAGGCATCTGGCAGAAGGAACTTCCCAAGCTGCAGAGCCGGAACAGCTGACGGCCTGCCGCGCCCCTGAAGGAGTGGCAGGGGCACGATTTGGCGGTCCGTCATGCCCTCCCGTAGACTGGGATGACCAAAGACCGTCGGTTATTGGAAATCCACTCTCCCGGACATGGCGCAACTCTGCTGTCCTGCGCGGGAGGTGCCGTGGTTTTCCTTACGAAGGCCCCTGAACATAGGGCGGCCGGCGCAGGTGAACGAAGCAAAGCTCCATGGAGAACCGTGTTGAGCCAAGCCCCGTGCATCTGCGCGGGGCGTTTTTAGTTTTAGCTCTCTTGAGCGGGGACCGTCGAATACCCGGCACTATCCCCGGAAGGAGGGTTATGGCAACGCTACCAAGGTTTCAGCAGTAGCTGAGATCACTAACGATTTCAAGGAATCGAACGCCGCTGTCCTGACCGAATACCGCGGGCTCACCGTTGCACAGCTCAAGCAGCTGCGTGTTTCTCTCGGCCAGGACACCAAGTTCGCGGTCGTCAAGAACACCCTGACCGCCATTGCAGCCAAGGAAGCCGGCGTCGAAGCATTCGACGGCCAGCTTGCCGGCCCCACTGCAATCGCGTTCATCAAGGGTGACGCAGTTGCCGCTGCCAAGAGCCTGACGGATTTTGCCAAGGCCAACAAGCAGCTGGTCATCAAGACCGGCTACTTCGAGGGCAAGGCACTGAACGCCAGCGAGGTTGCCGAACTGGCAGCGCTCGAGTCCCGCGAGCTGCAGCTCGCCAAGGTTGCAGGCGTCCTCAAGCTCCCGCCGCCGCAGCTGCACGCATCATTGACGCACTGCGCCTCAAGCTTGAAGAAGAGAACGGTGCTCCGGCTGCTGCCGAGGCGCCCGCCGCTGAAGAAGCTCCCGCCGCCGAAGCCGAAGCACCTGCCGAAGCTCCCGCAGCCGAAGAGAACTAATTCTCTTTACCCCACAAGACTCAGGTGCACGGCCGGGCGATGAGCCTGCCGGACACCACAACAGGAAGGACGCCTACCATGGCGAAGCTCAGCAACGAAGAGCTCATTGAAGCTTTCAAGGAACTGACCATCATCGAGCTCTCCGAGTTCGTCAAGCTCTTCGAAGAGACCTTCGAAGTTACCGCTGCTGCTGTTGCAGTTGCTGGCCCCGCTGCCGGCGGTGCTGCAGAAGAGGCTGAAGAGAAGACCGACTTCGACGTCATCCTCGAAGCTGCTGGCGACAAGAAGATCGCAGTCATCAAGGAAGTTCGCGCCATCACCTCCCTCGGCCTCAAGGAAGCCAAGGACCTGGTTGACGGTGCCCCCAAGGCTGTCCTCGAAGGTGCAAACAAGGAAGCTGCCGAGAAGGCCAAGGAGCAGCTCGAGGCTGCAGGCGCCACCGTTACCCTCAAGTAACAGCGCATACTCCTGGAAAACCCCGTCCACTCCGGTGGGCGGGGTTTTCTGCGTCCTGGACGGGGTCCTAGGCGGGATCGGAGATGTCAGCCACCACGGCGTCCAAGGCGGACGTCAGGGCGTCGGCGTCGACGAAGGCGCTGTAGCCGTGGGCGCCGGCACCCATGGAGATCCGCCGGCCGGTAATGGTGGCATCCGCATAGACAGGCCACGGGGTGGTGCTTCCCAGCGGGGTGATGGTGCCGCGTTCGTACCCGGTTGCCTCCAGCGCCATGTCCGCTGGCGGCAGGGACAGCTTGTTGACCCCCACGAGGGTGCGCAGCTTCGGCCAGGAAATTTGCCGGTCGCCCGGAACCAGCGCGAACAGGAAAGTCCCGTCCTTGTGCTTGACCACCAGCGATTTCACGATGTCGGCGGGGCTGATTCCCAGGATGCCCGCCGCTTCCTCGAGGCTCCGGGCGGCCGGGCGTTCCACGATGTCGACCTTCAGGCCGCGGGCGGCGGCGTCGGCCAGGAACCGTTCCTGCCCGGCGCCGTCCGCTCCGTTCGAGGCTGCCCCCGCCATCAGTCGCGGTACAGCAGGAGCGCCTCGCCCTGCCCGCCGCCCCCGCACAGGGACACGGCGGCCTTGCCTGTTCCGCGGCGCTTGAGCTCGTGGGCGGCATGGACCGCCAGACGTGCACCGGAAGCGCCGATGGGATGCCCCAGGGCGATGGCCCCGCCGTGGATATTGCACTTCTCCAGCGGGTAGTCCAGGTCCTTGAGTGACTGCACGGCCACCGATCCGAAGGCCTCGTTGATCTCGATGAAGTCCAGGTCCGCCGTGGTCCACCCGGCCCGGCCCAGCGCGTTCATGATGGCGTTCGAAGGCTGCGAATGCAGGGAATTGTCCGGTCCGGCCACCTGTCCCGGCTTGCCCACCACGGCCAGGTACTCCAGCCCGTGGGCCTCGGCATAAGCCCGCGAGGCCAGCACCAGGGCGGCGGCGCCGTCGGACAGGGGAGACGAGTTGCCGGCGGTGATGGTGCCGTCAGTGACGAAGGCAGCCCGCAGCCCGGCCAGGGACTCGACGGAGGCGTTGGGGCGGACGCCCTCGTCAGTGTCCACCACGAGGGGGTCGCCCTTGCGCTGCTTCACGCTGAGGGGGACGATCTCGTCGTCGAACGTTCCGTTCTTTGCCGCCAGCGCCGCGCGCTGGTGCGACTGCGCAGCCACGTTGTCCTGTGACGTCCGGTCGATGCCCAGGGTGAGGTTCCGGGTTTCCGTGGACAGGCCCATCGACTGGCCGTCAAAGGCGTCGGTCAAGCCGTCGTGGGCGGCGGCGTCCAAAGCCTGGATGGAGCCGTAGGTCCAGCCCTGCCGCGAGCCGGGCAGCAGGTGCGGTGCCCGGGTCATCGACTCCTGGCCGCCGGCCACCACCACGGCGGCCTCGCCTGCGCGGATCATCCGGGCGGCGTCAATGACCGCAGTCAGGCCCGAGAGGCACACCTTGTTGACCGTCACCGCCGGAACATTCCAGCCGATGCCGGCGCCGATGGAGCTCTGCCGGGCAGGGTTCTGGCCGGCACCGGCCTGCAGGACCTGGCCCATGATCACCGCCTCGACGTCGCCAGCGTCCACGCCGCTGGCCTCCAGCGCAGCCCTGATCGCGTGGGCTCCCAAATCGACGGCGGTGAAGCTCGCCAGCTGGCCGTTGATCCGGCCTGTTGGAGTGCGTGCTGCCGCGAGGATAACAACGTCGCTGTTGTCTGGAGAGTTGGCCATGGTTATCTCTTCCGCTCTGATCCGATGTAAGCCACCAAGGCTATCGTGACCCTGGTCACCTAACTATTCAAACGCCGGAGCGGCTATGTGCATTCCGCCCTGTGCGCCTGGCGCCAGGGGAGAGGTCCCCATCGTTTCGGGATGCACGACGGCGGCTGCCTGCGTAGGGTGGGCGGCGGACAGTATTGCCGGTGGGGACCCCGGACGCCGGGCGGACGGAGAAGTAAAAGTGAAGAAGACTCTGGCCCTCGTGGCCGCTGCCGGCCTGGCGGCGTTGACCGGTTGCTCGGTCTCTGCCCCGGCACCTGCCGGACCGTCGCCGTCGGAATCCGTGGCGCCGGCTTCCGGCGGGACCGAACCGGCGCCGTCAGCGCCGTCCGGCGCCCCAGCCGCAGCCTCAGGCGCGCGGGAGGCATGCGAGCGGTTCAACTCCCTGTTCGCCGAGTATGCAGCCGTTAGGGCGGACGACGCCGGCGGCTATGAGGACATCTACCTTCAGGCCGAGGACGCGAAGGACACCGTGGCGGGGGACTTGCGGGGCCTGTTCGCTGCCCTTAGCCTGCTGGCCATCGACCATTCGTCGACGGCGGAAGCCGGCGGGGCGCCAGCCCAGGAATCGCGGGACGCCGTGCGCGATGCGGTCTTCGCGAACTCCGGAACCTGCACGGCGGAAGGGGTCACCCTCCGGCTCTGAAGGGTTCCGGCAGGGTATCCGGCGCACCTCAAAACAAGTGCTTGCATTCCGGCCGGATGTGGGGTAGACACGTAGGTTATTTTGCCGTATCGTAGATATTTGCGTCTTCCCTGTTTACCTTCAGCCTTCATATAGCGGTGGGCTTTGCCTGGCAGCTGACAATCAACGTGCCGTAACAACGTCACAGCATAGTCGGTGCCGGCCCCGGGTCATATAGCGGAACCGGATGGTAGCGCTGCGGACTCTGTCTGCAGGGTGCACAGCGGGGGAGATCTGAAAACGCCTGAAGGTCTGTGGAAGGATCCCTCTTGGTCGCCTCGAGCACCTCTAATAACGAAACCGCTAACACCGCCGACAGCACTGATGGTGCCACTCGCCGGCTTTCATTCGCAAAGATTCACGAACCTCTTGACGTTCCGAATCTGCTTGCCCTGCAGACGGACAGCTTTGACTGGCTGGTCGGCAACGAACGCTGGCAGGCACGCGTAGCAAAGGCTGTCGAAGAAAACGATCTCAGCGTCGCCACCACGTCCGGCCTCTCGGACATCTTCGAAGAAATCTCCCCGATCGAGGACTTCCAGGGCACCATGTCCCTGAGCTTCTCCGATCCGGAGTTCGCCGACCCCAAGTACACCATGGCCGAGTGCAAGGACCGGGACGCAACCTACTCGGCTCCGCTGTACGTCAAGGCCGAGTTCATGAACAACAACACGGGCGAAATCAAGCAGCAGACCGTGTTCATGGGCGACTTCCCGCTGATGACCGAGAAGGGCACCTTCGTGGTCAACGGCACCGAGCGTGTCGTCGTCTCCCAGCTGGTCCGTTCGCCGGGCGCCTACTTCGAGCGCGCCGCTGACAAGACCAGCGACAAGGACATCTTCACTGCCAAGATCATCCCGTCCCGCGGTGCATGGTTCGAGCTCGAAATCGACAAGCGCGACCAGGTCGCGTCCGCCTCGACCGCAAGCGCAAGCAGTCCGTCACCGTCCTGCTGAAGGCCCTTGGCTGGACCGAAGGCCAGATCCTCGAAGAGTTCGGCCAGTACGACTCCATGCGCGCCACCCTGGAGAAGGACGCTACCGAGACCCGCGAAGACGCGCTGCTGGACATCTACCGCAAGCTGCGTCCGGGCGAGCCGCCCACCGTCGAGGCTGCCCAGTCCCTGCTGGACAACCTGTACTTCAACTCCAAGCGCTACGATCTGGCCAAGGTCGGCCGCTACAAGATCAACCGCAAGCTCGGCATCGACCGCTCCCTTGGCGACAAGGAAGCCTCGGTCCTGCACGTTGAAGACATCGTTGCCATGATCAAGTTCCTCGTCGCGCTGCACGCCGGCGAGAAGACCATTAAGGGCGTCCGCGACGGCCAGGAAGTGGACCTGCGCGTCGAGATCGACGATATCGACCACTTCGGCAACCGCCGCATCCGCGCGGTCGGCGAGCTCATCGAGAACCAGGTCCGCACCGGCCTGTCCCGCATGGAGCGCGTTGTCCGCGAGCGTATGACCACCCAGGACGTCGAGGCCATCACGCCGCAGACCCTGATCAACATCCGCCCCGTGGTTGCAGCCATCAAGGAGTTCTTCGGAACCTCCCAGCTGTCGCAGTTCATGGACCAGAACAACCCGCTCTCGGGCCTGACCCACAAGCGCCGCCTGTCGGCCCTTGGCCCCGGTGGTCTGTCCCGTGACCGCGCCGGCATGGAAGTCCGTGACGTGCACCCGTCCCACTACGGACGTATGTGCCCCATCGAAACCCCTGAAGGCCCGAACATTGGTCTGATCGGTTCGCTGGCATCCTACGGACGCATCAACCGTTCGGCTTCATCGAGACCCCGTACCGCAAGGTCAAGGACGGCGTCGTGTCCGACGACGTCCAGTACCTGACGGCCGACGACGAGGCTGAGGTGCTGATCGCCCAGGCCAACGCGCCGCTGGACGAGAACAAGCGCTTCGCGGAAGAGACCGTCCTGGTCCGTGCCCGTGGTGGTGGAGGCGAGCCCGTCCTGGTTCCGGCTGAAGACGTCGAGTTCATGGACGTGTCCCCGCGCCAGATGGTGTCCGTGGCTACGGCCCTGATCCCGTTCCTCGAGCACGACGACGCCAACCGCGCACTCATGGGTGCCAACATGCAGCGCCAGGCCGTGCCGCTGGTCCGTTCCGAGGCCCCGTTCGTGGGCACCGGCATGGAGCGCGCCGCTGCCGTGGACGCCGGTGACGTGGTCATCGCCAAGAAGGCCGGTGTGGTCACCGAGGTCTCCGCCGAACTCGTCATCATGCTCAACGACGACGGCACGGAAACCAACTACCGCATCAACAAGTTCGCCCGCTCCAACCAGGGCAACTGCTACAACCACCGTGTCCTGGTGAACGAAGGCCAGCGCCTCGAGGTCGGCGGCATCATCGCCGACGGCCCGGCAACGGACCAGGGTGAGCTTGCCCTCGGCAAGAACCTGCTCGTGGCATTCATGTCCTGGGAAGGCCACAACTTCGAGGACGCCATCATCCTCTCGCAGCGCATCGTTGCCGAGGACGTCCTTTCCTCCATCCACATCGAGGAGCACGAGATCGATGCCCGCGACACCAAGCTTGGTGCCGAGGAAATCACCCGTGACATCCCCAACGTGTCCGAGGAAGTCCTGGCAGGCCTGGACGAGCGTGGCATCATCCACATCGGTGCCGAGGTCGAAGCCGGCGACATCCTGGTCGGAAAGGTCACCCCGAAGGGTGAAACCGAGCTGACCCCGGAAGAGCGCCTGCTGCGCGCCATCTTCGGCGAGAAGTCCCGCGAAGTGCGCGACACCTCCCTGAAGGTTCCCCACGGCGAGTCCGGCACCGTCATCGGCGTCCGCGTCTTCGACCGCGACAACGATGACGAGCTGCCCCCGGGCGTCAACCAGCTGGTCCGCGTCTACGTGGCTGCCAAGCGCAAGATCACCGACGGCGACAAGCTCGCCGGCCGCCACGGCAACAAGGGCGTTATCTCCAAGATCCTCCCGGTCGAGGACATGCCCTTCCTTGCGGACGGTACCCCCGTTGATATCGTCCTGAACCCGCTGGGTGTTCCGGGCCGTATGAACGTCGGCCAGGTGCTCGAGACGCACCTTGGCTGGGTCGCCAAGACCGGCTGGAAGATCGAAGGCGAGCCCGAGTGGGTCAAGCAGCTGCCCAACCTGCCGCGCGAGAGTGGCCCCACCACTGTTGCCACTCCGGTGTTCGACGGCGCCCGCGAAGAGGAAATCACGGGCCTGCTGGACTCCACCAACGTGACCCGCGACGGTGAGCGCCTGATCAACTCCTCCGGCAAGACCCGCCTGTTCGACGGCCGCTCCGGCGAGCCGTTCCCGGATCCGATCTCGGTCGGCTACATGTACATCCTGAAGCTCCACCACCTGGTGGACGACAAGATCCACGCCCGCTCCACCGGCCCGTACTCCATGATCACGCAGCAGCCGCTGGGTGGTAAGGCGCAGTTCGGTGGCCAGCGCTTCGGTGAAATGGAAGTGTGGGCGCTCGAAGCCTACGGCGCCGCCTACACGCTCCAGGAACTCCTCACGATCAAGTCCGATGACATCCACGGCCGCGTGAAGGTCTACGAGGCGATCGTCAAGGGCGAGAACATCCCGGAGCCGGGTGTTCCCGAGTCCTTCAAGGTGTTGATCAAGGAAATGCAGTCGCTGTGCCTGAACGTGGAAGTCCTCTCCACGGACGGAACCACAATTGAAATGCGTGACTCTGATGACGCAGTCTTCACGGCTGCGGAGGAACTGGGCATCGATCTGTCTCGTGCAGAGCCCAGCTCCGTAGAAGAGGTCTAAGGAGTCCGACGACGGCGGGCCGCGTCCGCCGTCGTCCTCCTTCCTTCTCCCGCACCCAAGGTGCCCGGTGGTTGTGTTTCGACAGGCTCAACAACCGAGTCGAAACCCCGGCACCGTAAAGACTTCAGAATTTAGAGAACAAGAGAGAACAGGGACCATATGTCCAGCGAATCCTCCTTCGGCCTCATGCAGATCGGCCTCGCCACCGCGGAAGACATCCGCGGCTGGTCTTACGGCGAGGTTAAGAAGCCGGAAACCATCAACTACCGCACGCTCAAGCCCGAGAAGGACGGCCTCTTCTGCGAGAAGATCTTCGGCCCGTCCCGCGACTGGGAATGCTACTGCGGCAAGTACAAGCGCGTGCGCTTCAAGGGCATCATCTGTGAGCGCTGTGGCGTCGAAGTCACCCGCGCCAAGGTCCGCCGCGAGCGCATGGGCCACATCGAGCTGGCCGCACCGGTCACGCACATCTGGTACTTCAAGGGTGTTCCGTCCCGCCTGGGCTACCTCCTTGACCTGGCACCGAAGGACCTCGAAAAGGTCATCTACTTCGCTGCCTACATGATCACCAGCGTCGACGAGGCGGCCCGCCACGAGGAACTGCCCAACCTGCAGGTTGAGCACGACATCGAGAAGAAGCAGCTGATCGACAACCGCGATTCCGATATCGCCGCGATTGCCCGCGACCTCGAGGGCGAAATCGCGCGCCTGGAGGCCGAAGGCGCCAAGGCTGCCGACAAGAAGAAGGCACGCGACTCCGCCGACCGCCAGATGGCGAACGTGCGCAAGCGTGCCGACGCCGACATCGAGCGCCTCGAGCAGGTCTGGGACCGCTTCAAGAACCTGAAGGTCGCCGACCTCGAAGGTGACGAGGGCCTGTACCGCGAACTGCGTGACCGCTACGGCATGTACTTCGAAGGCTCCATGGGTGCCGAAGCGATCAAGAAGCGCCTTGAAAGCTTCGACATGCAGGCCGAATCCGACCTGCTCCGCGACGTCATCGCCAACGGCAAGGGCCAGCGCAAGACCCGCGCCCTCAAGCGCCTCAAGGTGGTCAATGCGTTCCTGACCACCAACAACAGCCCGCTTGGCATGGTCCTCGACGCCGTCCCGGTGATCCCGCCGGAACTGCGCCCCATGGTCCAGCTGGACGGTGGCCGCTTCGCGACCTCCGACCTCAACGACCTGTACCGCCGCGTGATCAACCGCAACAACCGCCTCAAGCGCCTGCTTGACCTGGGTGCGCCGGAGATCATCGTCAACAACGAGAAGCGCATGCTTCAGGAAGCTGTTGACAGCCTCTTCGACAACGGCCGCCGCGGCCGTCCCGTCACCGGCCCGGGCAACCGTCCGCTGAAGTCCCTGAGCGACATGCTTAAGGGCAAGCAGGGCCGTTTCCGCCAGAACCTCCTCGGCAAGCGCGTCGATTACTCCGGCCGTTCGGTCATCGTCGTCGGCCCGCAGCTGAAGCTGCACCAGTGCGGCCTGCCCAAGCAGATGGCGCTGGAGCTCTTCAAGCCGTTCGTGATGAAGCGCCTGGTTGACCTCAACCACGCCCAGAACATCAAGTCGGCCAAGCGCATGGTGGAGCGTTACCGTCCGCAGGTCTGGGACGTGCTCGAAGAGATCATCACCGAACACCCGGTGCTGCTCAACCGTGCACCTACCCTGCACCGCCTGGGCATCCAGGCGTTCGAGCCGCAGCTCGTTGAAGGCAAGGCCATCCAGCTTCACCCGCTGGTCTGTGGCGCCTTCAACGCCGACTTCGACGGCGACCAGATGGCAGTCCACCTGCCGCTGAGCCTGAAGCCCAGGCTGAGGCCCGCATCCTGATGCTGTCCTCGAACAACATCCTGAAGCCCTCGGACGGACGCCCGGTCACCCTGCCGTCGCAGGATATGATCATCGGCCTCTACCACCTGACCACCAAGCGGAAGGGTTCGGCCGGCGAGGGCCGCATCTTCGGCTCGGTCTCCGAGGCCATCATGGCGTTCGACGCCCGCGAGCTGCACCTGAACTCGCAGGTCAAGATCCGCCTCGAAGGCTTCGTGCCGTACGCCGGCTGGGAAGCCCCCGAGGGCTGGGAGCCGGGCCAGCCCGCGCTCGTCCAGACCTCCCTGGGCCAGGTGCTCTTCAACGAGACCCTGCCTGAGGACTACCCGTGGGTTGAGGCTGTTGCCGACAAGGGCGAACTGTCCCGCATCGTCAACGACCTCGCCGAGCGCTACCCGAAGGTCGTCACGGCTGCCACGCTGGACAACCTGAAGGACGCCGGTTTCTACTGGGCCACCCGCTCGGGCGTCACCGTCGCCATCTCCGACATCGAGGTCCCGGCCGCAAAGCCGGAAATCCTTGCCGGGTACGAGGAGCGTGCAGCGAAGATCCAGGGCCAGTACGACAAGGGCCTGATCGACGACGACGAGCGCCGCCAGGAACTGATCGAGATCTGGAACAAGGCAACCAACGAGATCGCTTCGGTGATGCGCGAGAGCCTGTCCCCGATGAACACCATTAACCGCATGGTGTCCTCCGGTGCACGTGGTAACTGGATGCAGGTCCGCCAGATCGCGGGTATCCGTGGCCTGGTGGCCAACCCGAAGGGTGAAATCATCCCGCGCCCCATCAAGTCCTCCTACCGTGAGGGCCTGTCGGTGCTGGAATACTTCATCGCCACGCACGGTGCCCGTAAGGGCCTCGCCGATACTGCTCTGCGTACCGCCAACTCGGGTTACCTGACCCGTCGTCTGGTGGACGTGTCCCAGGACGTCATCGTCCGCGAAGAGGACTGCGGCACCGAGCGCGGCCTGGTCACGCCCATCGCCGTCGCCGACGCCAATGGCGAGCTGGTGCTGGACGAGAACGTCGAGAACAGTGCCTACGCACGTACGCTCGCCGTCGACGTCGTGGACTCCGAGGGCAAGGTCCTCGCAGCCGCCGGCACCGACTGCGGTGACGTGGTGATCGATGAGCTGTTCAAGGCAGGCATCACCGAGGTCAAGGTCCGCTCCGTACTCACCTGTGAGTCCAGCGTCGGAACCTGTGCGCTGTGCTACGGCCGTTCACTGGCCACCGGCAAGACCGTGGACATCGGCGAGGCCGTGGGCATTATCGCCGCACAGTCCATCGGTGAGCCCGGTACCCAGCTGACCATGCGTACGTTCCACACCGGTGGTGCTGTTTCCGCCAGCGGTGGCGACGACATCACCCAGGGTCTGCCCCGTATCCAGGAGCTCTTCGAAGCCCGTACTCCGAAGGGTGTCGCACCGATTGCTGAAGCAGCCGGCCGCATCACCATCGAAGAGTCCGAGCGCCAGATGCGCCTGGTCATCACCCCGGATGACGGAACCGAAGAGATCGCCTACCCGGTCCTTCGCCGTTCACGCCTGCTGATCGAGGATGGCGACCACGTCACCGTCGGCCAGAAGCTGATCAACGGACCGGTGGACCCCAAGCAGGTCCTGCGCATCATGGGTCCGCGTGCTGCACAGAAGTTCCTGGTGGACGAAGTCCAGGGCGTGTACCGCAGCCAGGGCATCGGTATCCACGACAAGCACGTCGAGGTTATCGTCCGCCAGATGCTGCGCCGCGTCACGGTCATCGAGTCCGGCGAATCGGACCTGCTCCCCGGCGAACTCGCCGAGCGGAGCCGCTTCGAGGACGCCAACCGCCGCGTTGTATCCGAGGGCAAGACTCCGGCATCCGGACGTCCCGAGCTCATGGGTATCACCAAGGCATCGCTGGCCACCGAGTCCTGGCTGTCGGCAGCTTCCTTCCAGGAGACCACCCGCGTCCTGACGCAGGCGGCCATGGAAGGCAAGAGCGATCCGCTGCTTGGCCTCAAGGAGAACGTCATCATCGGTAAGCTGATCCCGGCCGGCACGGGCCTCCCGCGCTACACCGAGGTCACCGTCGAGCCCACTGAGGAAGCGAAGGCCAACCTGTTCACAGGCCCCAGCGCATTCAGTGACTTCTCGTACGACACCCTGGGCGGCGACGGAGCTCCTGAGTTCCACGCCATCCCGCTGGATGACTACGACCTGGGCAACGACTTCCGGTAGACGTGCCTGTAAGGGATGGTCCCGCACCGTACGGTGCGGGACCATCCCCGTTTAACAGGGCCGATTAAGGCATGGAGGCCGTCCATGCTAGACTTGTTACCAATTGTTATTGTGGCAGTGGATGAGTGCGCCGGCACCAGCTGAAAGGCTGAGCCAGAGCGACGTTTCCGGTTTGCAGGGTTCTTGTGCAACGTATGCCACATTTTCGCATGCCTAGGGACATTTTGACGCGAGTCGGGTCACGGGCATGGGATCCGACTATTAAGGCTTCGCCTTCGCCGCCTCCGGAGATTCCTCCAAGGGCCCGGGCGGCGGGGCAACGCAACAAGAGAGCGGCCGGAAGCGGCTGTTCCGGATAAAACGGAGAACACGAGAGTGCCTACGATTAACCAGCTGGTCCGCAAGGGCCGCACGCCTAAGGTCTCAAAGACCAAGGCTCCCGCGCTTAAGGGCAGCCCGATGCGCCGCGGTGTTTGCACCCGCGTCTACACCACCACCCCCAAGAAGCCGAACTCGGCTCTGCGTAAGGTGGCACGTGTGCGCCTCAACGGCGGCGTGGAAGTAACCGCCTACATCCCCGGTGTTGGCCACAACCTGCAGGAGCACTCCATTGTGCTCGTTCGCGGTGGTCGTGTTAAGGACCTCCCGGGTGTCCGCTACAAGATCGTCCGTGGCGCCCTCGATACCCAGGGCGTGAAGAACCGTAAGCAGGCCCGCAGCCGCTACGGCGCAAAGATGGAGAAGAAGTAATATGCCTCGCAAGGGTCCGGCCCCCAAGCGGCCGCTCGTTTCGGATCCGGTTTACGGCTCCCCGCTGGTAACCCAGCTCATCAACAAGGTGCTCGTTGACGGCAAGAAGTCCACGGCAGAGCGCATCGTCTACGGTGCCCTCGAAGGCGCACGCGCCAAGTCCGGCGGCGACCCCGTAGCAGCCTGAAGAAGGCCATGGACAACGTCAAGCCTTCCCTCGAGGTCCGCTCCCGCCGTGTCGGTGGCGCCACGTACCAGGTTCCGGTTGAGGTTAAGCCGGGCCGCTCCACCGCACTCGCCCTGCGGTGGCTGGTGGGCTACTCCAAGGCCCGCCGTGAGAAGACCATGACCGAGCGCCTCCAGAACGAAATCCTGGATGCCTCCAACGGTCTCGGTGCCGCTGTGAAGCGTCGCGAAGACACCCACAAGATGGCCGAGTCCAACAAGGCCTTCGCACACTACCGCTGGTAATACTCCCCGGACGCCGCCGGCTCAAAAGAGCCGGCGGCGAACGCGTAGTCCATCCCAAAAGGAGACCCCGTGGCACAGGACGTGCTTACCGACCTTAGTAAGGTCCGCAACATCGGCATCATGGCCCACATTGATGCCGGCAAGACCACCACAACCGAGCGCATCCTGTTCTACACGGGTGTGAACCACAAGATCGGCGAAACGCACGACGGCGCTTCGACCACTGACTGGATGGAACAGGAAAAGGAACGCGGCATCACCATCACGTCTGCCGCCGTGACCTGCTTCTGGGAAAACAACCAGATCAACATCATCGACACCCCCGGCCACGTTGACTTCACCGTTGAGGTAGAGCGCTCCCTGCGCGTCCTCGACGGCGCCGTTGCCGTCTTCGATGGCAAGGAAGGCGTTGAGCCGCAGTCCGAGACCGTGTGGCGCCAGGCTGACAAGTACAACGTCCCGCGTATCTGCTTCGTCAACAAGATGGACAAGCTGGGTGCTGACTTCTACTTCACCGTAGACACCATCATCAGCCGCCTCGGTGCCAAGCCGCTGGTCATGCAGCTGCCCATCGGTGCCGAGAACGACTTCATCGGCGTCGTGGACCTGCTCTACATGCGCGCACTGGTGTGGCCCGGCGATGCCAAGGGTGACGTCACCATGGGTGCGAAGTACGAGATCCAGGAGATCCCGGCTGACCTCCAGGAGAAGGCTGAAGAGTACCGCGCGCAGCTGGTTGAGACCGTTGCCGAGGCCTCCGAGGAACTCATGGAGAAGTACCTCGAAGGCGAAGAGCTCACCATCGACGAGCTCAAGGCCGGCATCCGCAAGATGACCATCAACTCCGAGCTGTACCCGGTCTTCTGTGGCTCCGCCTTCAAGAACCGCGGCGTGCAGCCCATGCTCGACGCAGTGGTGGACTACCTGCCTAACCCGCTCGACGTTCCTCCGATGATCGGTCACGATCCGAAGGACGAAGAGAAGGAACTGACCCGCAAGCCTTCCGCCGACGAGCCGTTCTCGGCCCTGGCGTTCAAGATTGCGGCACACCCGTTCTTCGGCCAGCTCACCTTCATCCGCGTGTACTCCGGCCACGTTGAATCCGGAGCCCAGGTGGTCAACTCCACCAAGGGCAAGAAGGAGCGCATCGGCAAGCTGTTCCAGATGCACGCCAACAAGGAAATGCCCGTTGAGGCAGCCACCGCCGGCCACATCTACGCAGCGATCGGCCTGAAGGACACCACCACGGGCGACACCCTGTGTGATGCCAACAACCAGATCGTCCTCGAGTCCATGAGCTTCCCGGAGCCCGTGATCTCCGTGGCCATCGAGCCGAACACCAAGGGTGACCAGGAGAAGCTCTCCACGGCCATCCAGAAGCTCTCCGCTGAGGACCCCACCTTCCAGGTGTCCCTCAACGAAGACACCGGCCAGACCATCATCGCCGGCATGGGCGAACTCCACCTGGACATCCTGGTGGACCGCATGCGCCGCGAATTCAAGGTCGAGGCCAACGTGGGCAAGCCGCAGGTTGCTTACCGCGAAACCATCAAGCGTGCCGTGGAGCGCCACGACTACACGCACAAGAAGCAGACCGGTGGTTCCGGCCAGTTCGCAAAGGTCCAGATCGCGATCGAGCCGCTGGACACGGCCGAGGGCGAGCTGTACGAGTTCGAGAACAAGGTCACCGGTGGCCGCGTTCCGCGCGAGTACATCCCGTCTGTGGACGCCGGTATCCAGGACGCCCTGAATGACGGTGTGCTGGCCGGTTACCCGGTTGTCGGCATCAAGGCAACGCTGATTGACGGCGCCTACCACGATGTTGACTCCTCGGAAATGGCGTTCAAGATCGCCGGCCGCATGGCTTTCAAGGAAGCTGCGCGGAAGGCAAACCCGGTTCTGCTCGAACCGCTGATGGATGTCGAGGTCCGCACCCCTGAGGAATACATGGGTGACGTTATCGGTGACCTCAACTCCCGTCGTGGCCAGATGCAGTCCATGGAGGACGCAGCAGGCGTCAAGGTTGTTCGTGCACACGTTCCGCTGTCCGGCATGTTCGGTTACATCGGCGACCTGCGTTCGAAGACCCAGGGCCGTGCTGTCTACTCCATGACGTTCAACAGCTACGCCGAGGTCCCGAAGGCAGTTGCCGACGAGATCATCCAGAAGAGCCGCGGCGAGTAGTCCTTCGGACTTTCAAAGCGAACACCTCGGGTGCGCCCGCCGGAAACGGAAAGCGCAGCCAGTACAGGTGGCCGGGCCTGGTCCCGGCCGGATCCGGCCACCTGTACGAACAGGCTCAAGGGACTAGTATTAGTTCCTGAATCTGCAATTTCACCAATCCAAAGCCCCCAAGTAGACTTGCCTGAGTTTCTGCCGCGAGAAGCGCGGTTAGAGGGCAAGCCATTTGAAAACGTTCTAGGAGGAACCTGTGGCAAAGGCAAAGTTCGAGCGGACTAAGCCGCACGTCAACATCGGCACCATCGGTCACGTTGACCACGGTAAGACGACGCTGACGGCCGCCATTTCCAAGGTGCTGTACGACAAGTACCCGGATCTCAACGAGAAGCGCGACTTCGCGTCGATCGACTCTGCTCCCGAAGAGCGTCAGCGCGGTATTACCATCAACATCTCCCACGTGGAGTACCAGACCGAGAAGCGTCACTACGCACACGTTGACGCCCCCGGTCACGCTGACTACATCAAGAACATGATCACCGGTGCTGCCCAGATGGACGGCGCAATCCTCGTGGTTGCTGCTACCGACGGCCCCATGGCACAGACCCGCGAGCACGTTTTGCTCGCCCGCCAGGTTGGTGTTCCCTACCTGCTGGTCGCGCTGAACAAGGCTGACATGGTTGAGGACGAGGAACTCCTCGACCTCGTTGAAATGGAAGTTCGTGAGCTCCTGAGCTCGCAGGGCTTCGATGGCGACGACGCTCCGGTTGTCCGCGTTTCCGGCCTGAAGGCCCTGGAAGGCGACCCCGAGTGGGTCAAGTCCGTTGAGGACCTGATGGCTGCTGTGGACGAGTCCGTTCCGGACCCCGTTCGTGACCGCGACAAGCCGTTCCTGATGCCGATCGAAGACGTCTTTACCATCACCGGTCGTGGCACCGTTGTTACGGGCCGCGCCGAGCGTGGAACCCTCGCCATCAACTCCGAGGTTGAGATCGTCGGCATCCGCCCGGTCCAGAAGACCACGGTTACCGGTATCGAGATGTTCCACAAGCAGCTCGACGAAGCATGGGCCGGCGAGAACTGTGGCCTCCTGCTCCGCGGTCTGAAGCGCGACGACGTCGAGCGTGGCCAGGTTGTCGTCAAGCCGGGTTCCATCACCCCGCACACCGACTTCGAGGCCAACGTCTACATCCTGTCCAAGGACGAAGGCGGACGCCACAACCCGTTCTACTCGAACTACCGCCCGCAGTTCTACTTCCGCACGACGGACGTTACCGGCGTTATCACCCTGCCCGAGGGCACGGAAATGGTTATGCCCGGCGACAACACTGAGATGACCGTTGCGCTCATCCAGCCGATCGCTATGGAAGAGGGCCTCGGCTTCGCTATCCGCGAAGGCGGCCGCACCGTGGGTTCGGGACGCGTTACCAAGATCATCAAGTAGTCCTTGCTGATCACCGGATCATGGGGGAATAGACCCGCATAATCCACAGAAAGCCCCGCTGCCATGTGCAGCGGGGCTTTCTTTTGCTACCGTTAATCCAGTCATTGGATAAATTGCAGTCGTACAGTACTGCCTAGCGAGAGGAAGCGGCATGAGGGATGCATCCTACGAGGCGGGGTACCGGGACGGCCACCTCCAGGGGTGGCTGGACGCGATGGCGAAGGTCGCCCAGGAGCGGCAGCCGAAGTCCATGCCGCCGCTGCAGTCCGTGCCCGGGATAGCCGCGCCTGTTATTGGAAGGACGCCGCCGCCCCAGCCCCCAGCCCGGCCCCCTGCCCGGCAGCAGCCTGCCGCGAAAGTGCTCCCGCCGGCCAGGCAGCAAACGTATCCTGCCAGGCCGGCACGTCTCGCCGAATCCGACGAAGAACGCAAGGCCCGCCGGGAGCGCCGGGACCGGCAGAACATCAACGTCACGCTGTACGTTGCCAGCCTCCTCCTTGTTGCGGCAGCGGCGCTGTTCGTGGGGACCGGGTTGGCGCCGATGTTCCGCTTCGCCGGCGTCTGCGCAGTCGCTGCCCTGTTCTACGCCTCGGGACTGGTCCTTCACCGGAGGGTCCACCGGCTCAGGCCTGCCGCCGTGGCGTTCACCGGTACGGGCCTCGCGCTGATACCGGTGATCGGCCTTGCCCTGTATAACTTCGTGTTGTTCCACGGACCAGCAGTCTGGCTGCTGACGTCCCTCGCCGGAACCTTCGCTTACATCGCCGCCGCCCTTCGGCTCGAGAGCAGGGTCCTGGTGTACCTGTCGTTAACGTTCGTCGTTTCAACAGCATGGTCCGGCGTTGCCGTGCTGGGTGGCGCCCTCGTGTGGTACTTCGTTGCTCTCGCAGGCGTGGCGGTGCTGTTTACGGTGGTGTCCCTGCTGCGGCCGGGATGGCTTCCTCCTGTCTTCACCAGGCCCTTGGCCACCCTCCACCCTCTGGTGGTGCCGGCGGTTGCCTTGGTATCGACCTTCTTCCCGCTGCTGCTGGCCAGGTGGGAGTATGCCCTGGTCCTGGGCATCTGCGGGGTGTACTTCGGCGTGATGACCGCCGTCCGGGGCGCCCCGTTCAGGCTGTTGAATTTCTATGCTGCGCGGCTGGCGCTGACTGTGTCCGGCAGTGTAGCGGTGTGGGAAGTCACGGGCCACGGGGCGGATGCGTTGTTCGCTGCCGGGCTGTTCCTGGCGCTGCAGTCCACCGCAACCGCCTTTGGCGGTCGCGTCCTGGCCGGCTGGTTTCCAGGTGACGCCGCCGCGGCAGGGTGGCTGGCCAGGCAACCACAGGCGCCCGACGGCGGCACTTTGCGGAGTGCCGGGTGGTGGCGCCTTGACGCGCTCCTGACACATGCGGCGCACTTCGCGGTGACGGCGGCGTTGGCCGCCGTCACCGCGCTGCCGGGAACGGCGGTTGCCTCCCTGCAGGGCGACAGCCTGGTACCGCTCTGGCTGCCGGCCTTGATCCTGCTGCTCGCCGGCTTCGTGCTGGCTGCAAGGCTCCAGGGCGGCGCTGAACTGGCACCGTTCGCGGCCTTGGGGCTGGCCTGGTTCTTCAGTCCGGTGCTGGGGGAGTGGGCGTTTGCGGCCTTGCCGCTGCTGGCGTCGCTCATCTGGCTGGCGAGGGCGCTCCGGAAGGGGGAGGAACGGCCGGGGCTGCTGGTGCTGAACGCCCGGGTTGCCGCTACCTTGGCGGTTCCCGCGGCGGCAGCGGCCCTCACGCAGGGGGTTCTGCAGAACCACGCGGTGTGGTTCGGCGTTGTTGCGGTGGCAGTCAGCCAGCAGTTGTTGTCCGCAGCATTGCAGCGCCTGGGGCACGCCGCTCTTGCTTCGCAAGCCACACTGGCCGCTTTTTCAGGCCTTGGTGTTGTGGGAGTCGCCGTCCTGGCGTCAGTCGACGCCACCCGTGGAAATCTCCTGACAATGGTCGCGATCCTGCTGCAGTTGCTGGCAGCTCTGTCCACCGGCCTGATGCTGCTCCGGCGTCCTGCCGATCCAGGCACCTGGCGTCCCACCGTTGGCGAACTGCTGCCGCTTGTGGTTTCCGCCGTCATGGTGGAATTCGCCTTTCGGCTGGTTTCCACCGGCGCAGGAAACGTGGCGCTTGTGCTGCTGCTGGCATATGTGGCTGGTGTCGCATTGACGCTGCCTGCCCGCCTCCACCGCTGGAGCTACTGGTGGCTGGCGAGGGTTACGGGAACAATCCTGGTGCTGACGGCGTTCGGGCAGCTTGTGCAGGGTGGGGCCGTGCCCGTCCTGGCCAGGGAGCAGGTCCGGCCGGCCACCATGCTGGCCGTGGCCCTGGGACTCCAGCTGGTCCTTGTCCTGGGTGCGTATCTCCGGCAGCGCACGCCGCGCGGTGTGACAGTTGATATCGGCCTGGTCCTCGTGGTGCAGCTGATCGCCGCCCTGACGGCCCCGCTGGGTGAAGGAAGCTGGCAGGCCGTCTTTGTTCCGGCCGTGGCGGCCGGATCGGCCGTGCTGGCCGGGTACGTACTGCGGCGTGAGGGTGGCGCCGAATGGTTTGCGCCGGGGGCGTTCGTTGTCCTGGTGTACCTCTCGTCCGGCAACCTGCTCCTCGTAGAGGTGCTGCTCGGCATTTTCGCACTGTTCGCCGCAGTCATGGTGCCGGCTGCTTCCTCCTCCCTGCAGAAAGGGTGGTACTTCGTCGCGGCCCGTGTGTTGACGGCTGCACTGGCGGTGGTCCTCAGCTACGACATCACTGCTTCGCCGGCCGCGGTGTCCCTGACGTTCGCCTTGGTCCTTGCGGCCCAGCATGCGGTGCGCTGGTTGCTGCGGTCCAGCCTGCAGTCGGTGCCGTTCCAGCAGGCAGCCGTCTGGATTACGCTGGCCGGACAGGCCCTGCTGCCCCTGGGATACGCCCTCCGCTACGGCCAGGCGGGTGAAAGCGGGGGCCGCGGCGTCCTGTTCCTGGAGCTGGCGCTGCTGCTCGTATCCGCTGTGCTGGCCCGCCGTCTGTTTGTTGCCCGCGGTGCCCTGTACTTCGGCCTCTACGCCGTGTTGTTCGGGGTGCTGGTGCTCGGTCCGTTCGCTACTTTCGGGGCCGGGCCGCTGTTGGGATACACGGAAACCTCAGCGGTCCTCATGCTCCTGGGCCTCCTCGCAGCAGGGGCAGGCGTGCTGGGGAACCGTCGGCACACTACGCCTGCCGGGGTGGAGCGTTGGCTGTGGCTTGTTGCAGCAGTATCTTTCACAGGCACAGCCCTGCTGGTTGCACCGCAGGCGGCGGGCTGGGTTTCCGGCACCGCCGTCCTTGCCCTGGCCGCTGTCCTGTTCATTGCCTCAGACGTTGAACGGATCCCGGCGCTGTACCCGCCCGCGGCGGCAGCACTGCCCACCGGCGCGTTCATGCTCGCAGGCCCAGTATTTGACGGGCTCGGTGGGGACTGGGGCCGCTATCTTCCGTGGCTGGCCGGCCCCGGACTTGCGGCCGCAGCCCTGTATGCGCTGCGCCGGGCCAGGGCCTCCCGCCTGGTCCAGGAGCCGCTGCGCCGCTGGTCACTGGCGGGCGCATCCTTCCTGGGCTTCGGCACAGCTGCGCTGGCCGGGCTTCCGGTCGATTCAACAGCGTGGTGTGCTGCTGCACTGCTGGCTTGTGCTGCCGGAGTCGCCGTGCTTGAAGCCCCTGCAGCACTGCGCCGCGTAGCGGCGGAAATCGGGGCACTGGCAGTGGTTGCGGCGGCCCAGCGGGCGGCCCTCTTCAGATTCGATACAGCGGACCTGCCGGACCCCTTCTGGGCAGTCCAGTGGTACGTGGTGCTGGGAACCTTGCTCGCAGCCTTGCGGTACCTTGCCGGCCAGAACGCGCCTGGCCGGGCTCTTGCAACGGCGTCGGCTGCCCTGCTCACGCTGTCCGGCGCCGGAGTTGTCGCGGGCGGGACTGGCGGCCAGCAGTTGTGGCTCCTGCTCCTTCTGGCCGGGCTGCTGGTGGCGGGCCTGGTACTTGGGGACCGGTTCTTTGTTCGTTGGGGCGCCGGCGGGGTTGCTGCCTGCATCCTGTGGGCAATGCGGGAGTACACCTTCGCGCTGCTGGCGATTGTCGCCGTCGGACTGATTGCCTTTGCCGTGTGGCGCCTCAACCGCAGCACGGGCGCTGAAGCTGCCGGCGGGAAGGACGGCCCCGCGCGGAAGCTCCCCTGATACTGTGGCAGCATCGAGAGGAGATCATTATGGGATGGCTTATTTTCCTGATCATCGTGGCCGTGGTGGTGGCAGGCGTGTTCTGGGCCAAGAAGCACTTCCGCCACGAGATCGACCGCGCCAAGCGGATCAACCGGGCCAACAAGAACCAGTAGCTGGCCGCTCTGCCGGCTTCCGCGGATAAGGAATACCTGGGCCCGGCTACTGGCCCGCCCGGTTCTTCCGCGCCCGCGAAAGGGCCCGGTACCAGTAGAAGGACTGTTTCGGGGTCCTGGCCTGCGTCTCGAAGTCAACGTGGACCAACCCGAATCTTTGGGAGTAGCCGGCAGCCCACTCGAAGTTGTCCATCAGCGTCCACACGTAATAGCCCCGCAGGTCGACGCCTGCCGCCATGCCGCCCGGGGATGTGGCGTCCAGCGCTGCGCGCAGGTGCGTGGCCAGGTATTGCACCCGCTCCTCATCCTGCAGGGTGCCTTCAACCTTGTCGGGCTCGGGAAAACTGGCACCGCCTTCGGTGATGTAGACGGGCGGGAGGGCGTCCCCGTACCGGTCCTGGAGTTCCTTGAGCAGGATGGCCAAATGTTCGGGGGCCACGGGCCAGCCGAATCCGGTGCTGCTGAGCTCTGGGTACCCCACCTCGTGGAAGGGCAGCCGGGCCACAGCTTTGTGAGTGTTGGCCGGGATGGGGGTGACGCCCCGGCCGACGGCCACCTTCACCGGGAAGTAGTAGTTCAGGCCGTAGAAATCCAGTGGCTGGTGGATGGTGCGCAGGTCTGCGTCGGAGATCCTGCCGATGGAGCGCAGCCACGGCCGGGCGTACACCGGAAGCGTGGGGTACCGGCCCAGCAGGACGGGGTCGGCGTAGATCCGGTTCATCAGCAGGTCATACATCCGGGCCACCATCCGGTCGCCGATGCTCCGGCTGCCGGGCCGGACGGGCGCATGGAGGTTGGTCACGCCCACGCTGCCCGTCACGCCGGCAGCCCGGAGTGCCTGTACGCCCAGCCCGTGCGCCAGCAACTGGTGGTGGATGGAGGGGAGGGCATCGAACATCAGCGCGTGGCCGGGGGCGTGGACGCCCAGGGCATAGCCGTTCAGGGTTACCGAGAGGGGCTCGTTGAGCGTGACCCACTGGGCCACGCGGTCGCCGTAGCGCGCCGCGGCTGCGGCGGCGTACTCGCCAAAGCGTTCGGCGGTCTCGCGGTTCAGCCAGCCGCCGCGGTGCTCGAGGGGCAGGGGCGTGTCCCAGTGGTACAGCGTGGCCATGGGGGAGACGCCGGCCTCCAGCAGCTGGTCGATCAGCCGGTCGTAGAAGTCCAGGCCCTCCGGGTTGAAGCTGCCCCGGCCGTCAGGCTGGATCCGCGGCCACGACAGCGAGAACCGGTAGGAATCCACGCCCAGTTCCTGCAGCAGCGCCACATCCTCCGGCAGCCTGTTGTAGTGGTCGCAGGCAACGGCGGGGGAGTGGCCGTCCATGATGGCGCCGGGTTTCTCCGCGAACGCGTCCCAGCCCGAGGGGCCGCGACCGCCTTCACCGAGGGCGCCCTCAATCTGGAAGGCGGCGGCCGCCACGCCAAGAGTGAACGACGGCGGCATCCGGCCGGCCAGTTCCGTCACCGATTCAGTGCTTTCCAGCGTCATGTCCTTATCATCCATTCGGAGGCAACCAAGGGCAATGGCCCGGCCAGGCCCGGCCCCACGAGGGACGATTCGCATCTGCCGGGGATTTCCGACATACTAGATGAGTTGTTCAAGCGCTTCTTCGCGTCCCGATCCGGATAATGCCGGATGCAGGGTCCAGGTTGAAGACCAAACATAACCCACCCCAATGGAATTGCGGATTTGTATGCGTGTTGAGCGCGACACGCCCGACCGCGGGGGTCGGTTACGCCGGCAAGGTGAGGAACCCGGATTCATCCGGATTCAGTTTGTGCGGCGGGTGGTAGTTACGACTTCAAATGCTTCGGCAGCCACATACAACAGGAAAGTGAACAGGGCAGCCCTAAACCGGGGAAGCACAGACTGAAAGAGAGTCAGGCGACATGGCGGGACAAAAAATCCGCATCCGGCTGAAGTCATACGACCACGAGGTCATTGACGTTTCAGCACGGAAGATCGTTGAGACGGTCACGCGCGCAGGCGCAACGGTAGTTGGCCCCGTGCCGCTGCCGACGGAGAAGAACGTTTACTGCGTTATCCGCTCTCCGCACAAGTACAAGGACAGCCGCGAGCACTTCGAAATGCGCACGCACAAGCGTCTTATCGACATCATCGATCCCACGCCGAAGGCTGTTGACTCGCTCATGCGTCTCGACCTGCCGGCTGACGTGAACATCGAAATCAAGCTGTAGGGAGGTGCTGAGAAACTATGACCGCAACCCGTAACGTAAAGGGCCTGCTGGGCACGAAGCTCGGCATGACCCAGGTCTGGGACGAGAACAACAAGCTCATCCCCGTCACTGTGGTCCAGGCAGACTCGAACGTCATCACCCAGCTGCGCAACGCAGAAGCTGATGGCTACGTCGCCGTTCAGATCGGCTACGGCCAGATCGATCCCCGCAAGGTCACCAAGCCGCTGGCTGGTCACTTTGAAAAGGCAGGCGTTACGCCTCGCCGTCACGTCGTCGAACTTCGTACCGCAGATGCTGCCGAGTACAAGCTGGGCCAGGAGCTCTCCGTGGAGCTCTTCGAAGCCGGCCAGAAGATCGACGTCGTTGGCACCACCAAGGTAAGGGCTTCGCCGGTGTTATGAAGCGTCACGGCTTCCACGGCGTTGGAGCTTCCCACGGTGCCCACAAGAACCACCGTAAGCCCGGTTCCATCGGTGGTGCATCCACCCCGAGCCGCGTCTTCAAGGGCATGAAAATGGCCGGCCGCATGGGCGCCGTTCGTCACACCACGCTGAACCTGACGGTTCACGCGGTTGACGTCGAGAAGTCGCTGCTCCTGATCAAGGGTGCCGTTCCCGGCGCCCGCGGCCAGGTCGTACTCGTACGCACCGCCGTGAAGGGAGCCTAGTTCAATGGCTAACACTGTCCAGGTTGACCTGCCTGCAGAGATCTTCGACGTTCAGACCAACGTGCCGCTGCTGCACCAGGTTGTCGTTGCCCAGCTCGCTGCTGCTCGCCAGGGTACCCACAAGACCAAGACCCGCGCTGAAGTTTCCGGTGCAGGACGCAAGCCGTTCAAGCAGAAGGTACCGGCCGCGCCCGCCAGGGTTCGATCCGTGCTCCGCACATGACCGGCGGTGGCATTGTCCACGGTCCCACCCCGCGTGACTACAGCCAGCGCACCCCCAAGAAGATGATTGCTGCTGCCCTGCGCGGCGCACTGTCTGACCGGGCCCGCAACGGACGCATCCACGTTGTCTCCGAGCTGGTTGCAGGCGACAAGCCTTCGGCCAAGACCGCACTGGCAACGCTCCGCGGTGTTTCCGACCGCAAGAACCTGCTGGTTGTCATCGAGCGCGCCAACGACGTTGCTGCACTGTCCGTGCGCAACCTTGCCGGTGTTCACGTTCTGTACGCAGACCAGCTGAACACCTACGACGTTCTCGTGTCTGATGACGTTGTCTTCACCAAGGCTGCCTACGACGCATTCGTTGCCGCCAAGGCAGCTAAGAACGAGGAGGATGCCAAGTGAGCGCAGCCACCATCAAGGATCCCCGCGACGTCGTGCTTGCACCCGTCGTGTCGGAAAAGAGCTACGGCCTGATCGACGAGGGCAAGTACACCTTCCTGGTGGACCCCCGGTCGAACAAGACCGAGATCAAGCTGGCCGTGGAGAAGATCTTCTCCGTCAAGGTCGAATCGATCAACACCATCAACCGTGCCGGTAAGCGCAAGCGCACCAAATTCGGATGGGGTACCCGCAAGAACACCAAGCGTGCGATTGTCACCCTCAAAGAAGGCACCATCGACATCTTCGGCGGTCCGCTCTCGTAGCGGAGACCACTTTAACGAGGAAATAAATTATGGGAATCCGTAAATACAAGCCGACTACCCCGGGCCGTCGTGGCTCGAGCGTAGCGGACTTCATCGAAATCACGCGGTCGACGCCGGAAAAGTCGTTGGTACGTCCGCTGCCCAAGAAGGGCGGCCGTAACAACACCGGTAAGATCACCACCCGTCACAAGGGTGGCGGACACAAGCGCCAGTACCGTCTGATCGACTTCCGTCGCCACGACAAGGACGGCGTTGACGCCCGCGTAGCCGAAATTGAGTACGATCCGAACCGTACGGCCCGCATCGCGCTCCTGCACTACGTTGATGGCACCAAGCGTTACATCATCGCCCCGAACAAGCTGTCCCAGGGTGACTTCGTGGAAGCAGGTGCCAACGCTGACATCAAGCCTGGCAACAACCTGCCCCTGCGCAACATCCCCGTGGGTACCGTTATCCACGCAGTTGAACTGCGTCCGGGTGGCGGCGCCAAGATGGGCCGCTCCGCCGGTGCATCCATCCAGCTCGTTGCCAAGGAAGGCCGCTTCGCCCAGCTGCGCCTGCCTTCCGGCGAAATCCGCAACGTTGACGTGCGCTGCCGCGCAACCGTCGGCGAGGTCGGCAACGCCGAGCAGTCGAACATCAACTGGGGCAAGGCCGGCCGTATGCGGTGGAAGGGCGTCCGCCCGACCGTCCGTGGTGTCGCCATGAACCCGGTTGACCACCCGCACGGTGGTGGTGAAGGTAAGACCTCCGGTGGTCGTAACCCCGTCAACCCGAACGGTCAGCGGGAAGGCCGCACCCGGCGCCCCAACAAAGAGAGCGACAAGCTTATTGTGCGTCGCCGTCGTACTGGCAAGAACAAGCGATAGGAGCCTGGACACATGCCACGCAGCCTGAAAAAAGGTCCTTTCGTTGACCAGCACCTCTTTGTGAAGGTAGCCAGGGAAAACGAAAAGGGCACCAAGAACGTCATCAAGACCTGGTCCCGCCGTTCGATGATCATCCCCGACATGCTCGGACACACGATCGCCGTACACGACGGACGCAAGCACATCCCGGTGTTTGTCACTGAGTCGATGGTCGGGCACAAGCTCGGCGAATTCGCTCCCACGCGGACATTCCGCGGCCATGTCAAGGACGACCGTAAGGGCAAGCGCCGCTAGGCGCCTGCGCTTACGTCATAGACGAGAGAAGGAAAGCAATGGAAGCCAAGGCAATTGCGCGCCACATCCGCGTAACGCCTATGAAGGCCCGGCGCGTCGTCAACCTTGTTCGTGGATTGCAAGCGAATGAGGCTCTGGCAATTCTGAAGTTTGCCCCGCAGGCAGCTTCGGAGCCGGTATTCAAGGTAGTACAGTCGGCAATCTCCAACGCCCGGGTCCTCGCGGACCGCGACGGCGTTGCGTTTGACGAAGGTGACCTCATCATCAGCGAAGCGTTTGTTGATGAAGGCCCGACCATGAAGCGGTTCCAGCCGCGCGCCCAGGGTCGTGCATTTCAGATCAAGAAGCGCACCAGCCACATCACCGTGGTAGTCGCTACCCCGGAGAAAGAGGAGGCTCGCTAAGTGGGACAGAAAGTAAACCCGCACGGGTTCCGACTCGGCATCACCACCGATCACGTATCGCACTGGTTCGCTGACAGCACCAAGGCCGGCCAGCGGTACAAGGACTTCGTTCGCGAAGACATCCGCATCCGCCAGCTCATGTCCACGGGCATGGAGCGCGCCGGTATCGCGAAGGTCGAGATCGAGCGCACCCGTGACCGTGTCCGCGTGGACATCCACACGGCCCGTCCCGGCATCGTCATCGGCCGCCGTGGAGCAGAAGCAGACCGCATCCGCGGCGAGCTCGAAAAGCTCACTGGCAAGCAGGTCCAGCTGAACATCCTCGAGGTCAAGAACCCCGAGATGGAAGCCCAGCTTGTTGCCCAGGGCGTTGCTGAGCAGCTGACTTCCCGTGTGGCATTCCGCCGCGCCATGAAGAAGGCCATGCAGTCCGCGCAGCGTGCCGGTGCCAAGGGCATCCGTATCGCCTGCTCGGGTCGACTGGGTGGCGCTGAAATGTCCCGCTCGGAGTTCTACCGCGAAGGCCGTGTGCCCCTGCACACCCTCCGCGCGAACATCGACTACGGCTTCTACGAAGCCAAGACCACCTTCGGCCGCATCGGTGTGAAGGTCTGGATCTACAAGGGTGACGTCACCGCCAAGGAACTGGCCGCCCAGGCCGCTTCCGCCCCGTCCCGCGGCCGCTCCGGCGACCGTCCGGGCCGCCCGGGTGGCGCTGACCGTGGCGATCGCCGCCGTCGCAACGACCGTCCGGCCGCTGACGCAGCTCCTGCTGCCGAAGCGCCGGCAGGTGAGGCTGCACCCGCTGCAGCAGTAGAAGGAGGACAGGCTTAAATGCTTATCCCACGTCGAGTCAAGCACCGTAAGCAGCACCACCCGGGTCGTTCCGGCGCTGCTACGGGCGGCACCAAGGTCTCGTTCGGTGAGTACGGCATCCAGGCCCTGAGCCCGGCATACGTCACCAACCGTCAGATCGAGTCCGCTCGTATCGCGATGACCCGCCACATCAAGCGTGGCGGTAAGGTCTGGATCAACATCTACCCGGACCGTCCCCTGACCAAGAAGCCTGCCGAAACCCGCATGGGTTCCGGTAAGGGTTCGCCGGAATGGTGGGTCGCCAACGTCAAGCCGGGCCGGGTTCTCTTCGAACTCGCCGGTGTCAATGAAGAGGTAGCTCGCGAGGCCCTGCGCCTGGCAATCCACAAGCTGCCGTTGAAGGCACGCATCGTGCGTCGCGAGGGTGGTGAATAGAAATGGCAGTAGGATCCAAGGATCTGGCTCCCGCAAAGCTGGACGGTTTCGACAACGAGCGTCTCGTTGAAGAACTCCGCAAGGCCAAGGAAGAGCTGTTCAACCTGCGTTTCCAGTCCGCCACCGGTCAGCTGGAGAACCACGGTCGCCTGCGCGCGGTAAAGAAGGACATCGCCCGCATCTACACCGTTCTCCGTGAGCGCGAGCTGGGCATCCGTGCCGAGGTTGCCGCACCGGTTGTGGAAGCCAAGGAAGAGAAGAAGTCCAAGAAGGCTGCAACCAAGAAGGCCGAAAAGGCTGAAACGGTTGAGACCGAGGAGGATGCCAAGTGAGTGAAAAGGACCAGAACGTGACGGAAACTGCTACCGCAGCCACGGCTGAGCAGCGCGGTTACCGCAAGACGCGTCGCGGCTACGTGGTCTCGGACAAGATGGAAAAGACCATCGTTGTCCAGGTTGAGGACCGCGTGAAGCACGCACTGTACGGCAAGGTCATCCGCCGTACCTCCAAGGTCAAGGCCCACGACGAGAACAACACCGCCGGCATCGGCGACCTGGTTGTCATCGCCGAGACCCGTCCGCTGTCCGCCACCAAGAACTGGCGGCTCGTGGAAATCCTCGAGAAGGCCAAGTAGCACCTGCTGCTTCGCTGTTGTAGCCCCTGCTCCCATCGGGAGCGGGGGCTGCCTCGTTTAACTCAACCCTGCGTCACGCGGTGCACGCTTCCGGTGGGCTTACGACGGCGGTGCCGCGGCTTTCCGGGGGAGCGGCACCTTCGGCGGCCCGAAAGGCTGCCGGGCGTGACGCCGTCGTACCCCGACGCCCGCTGACTAACGGCGCCTAGAACCCGTTGGAAGAGGGCGCGCTGTAAGTGGGGGAGCGTTGGTGGCGCCGTGTTGCTTGCGGGGGAGCGGCCTGTGGTGATATGGGGAACCGGCCGATCTGTGCTAAGATTTTGAGTTTGTATGGCGCCTTTCGTGCGCCGTTCACCAAACTCGTAAACAAGCGTGCCACAGCATAGTGCTCCTGTGCGCCCGGGATCCGTCCCGGACAGATGGGAGCAACTGCTTCTGGCACGGGCGTTTAGGCCTGGTCTGGCAAAATCCAGGCAGGTCAAGAGACACCCCGATCAACCGTTCCGCAAGGCTCATTCCGTAGGAAGATTTTCGGTCTGAGAACCGGCGCGACGCAAGGAGTAAATAGTGATTCAGCAGGAGTCGCGACTCAAGGTCGCCGACAACACGGGTGCTAAGGAAATCCTTACCATTCGCGTTCTCGGTGGATCCGGCCGTCGCTACGCAGGCATCGGTGACGTCATTGTCGCCACCGTCAAGGACGCAATCCCGGGCGGCAACGTAAAGAAGGGCGATGTTGTCAAGGCAGTCATCGTCCGTACCAAGAAGGAACGCCGCCGTGCGGATGGTTCCTACATCAAGTTTGACGAGAACGCAGCTGTGATCCTGAAGGGCGACGGTGACCCCCGCGGTACCCGTATCTTCGGACCGGTTGGTCGTGAACTCCGTGACAAGAAGTTCATGAAGATCGTTTCTCTGGCTCCGGAGGTGCTCTAGTCCATGGCTGCAAAGATCAAGAAGGGTGACCTGGTCCAGGTCATCACTGGCGCCAAGGCTGAGCGCGGCGGCGACCGCGGCAAGCAGGGCAAGGTCCTGCGCGTGTTCACCGACACCAACCGCGTGTTGGTTGAAGGCATCAACCGCGTCACCAAGCACACCAAGGTCGGTCAGTCGCAGCGCGGCACCAAGACCGGTGGCATCGAGGTTGTTGAAGCCCCGATCCACATCTCCAACGTGGCGCTGGTTGACCCGTCGACCAAGAAGCCGACCCGCGTGGGCTTCCGCCTCGACACCGTAGAGAAGGACGGCGTCAAGAAGACCGTCCGCATCCGCGTGTCCAAGAGCACCGGGAAGGACATCTAATGACTGAGACTCTCGAGACTCCGGCAACGAAGATCGTTCCTCGTCTGAAGACCAAGTACGCAGAATCCATCAAGGCCCAGCTCCAGGATGAATTCAAGTACGCGAACGTGAACCAGGTTCCCCGCCTCGTCAAGGTTGTTGTGAACATGGGTGTTGGAGATGCCGCCAAGGACTCCAAGCTGATCGACGGCGCTGTCCGCGACCTCACCCAGATCACCGGCCAGAAGCCGCAGGTTACCAAGGCCCGCAAGTCGATCGCACAGTTCAAGCTGCGCGAAGGCATGCCCATCGGCGCACACGCTACCCTGCGTGGCGACCGCATGTGGGAATTCGTGGACCGTCTGGTCACCCTGGCCCTGCCCCGTATCCGCGACTTCCGCGGCCTCAGCGGCAAGCAGTTCGATGGCAACGGCAACTACACCTTCGGTCTGACCGAGCAGGTTATGTTCCACGAAATCGACCAGGACAAGATCGACCGCGTCCGCGGTATGGACATCACGGTTGTGACCACTGCCAAGACCGACGACGAAGGCCGCGCGCTGCTCAAGGCGCTTGGTTTCCCGTTCAAGACCGAAGCTTAATTACTACGTAAAAGGTCCGGCCGCCGGCTTCATCGGAAGCAGACGGCGGAAACCGTTACGAGGAAGGGCAAGAGCCCACCATGACAATGACAGATCCTGTCGCAGACATGCTTACGCGCCTGCGTAACGCAAACTCGGCATACCACGACACCGTGTCTATGCCTTACAGCAAGCTCAAGGCTCGCGTTGCCGACATCCTCAAGGCCGAAGCTTCATCGCCGGCTGGAAGGAAGAGGACGCAGAGGTCGGCAAGAAGCTGACCCTCGAGCTCAAGTTCGGTCCGAACCGCGAGCGTTCCATCGCCGGTGTTCGCCGCATCTCCAAGCCGGGTCTCCGCGTTTACGCGAAGTCCACCAACCTGCCGCACGTGCTGGGTGGCCTGGGTATCGCAATCCTGTCCACCTCTTCCGGCCTCCTGACTGACAAGCAGGCCGGCAAGAAGGGCGTGGGCGGCGAAGTCCTCGCGTACGTCTGGTAACGGGAAAGGAAGAGAATAATGTCACGTATTGGACGTCTCCCCATCACCGTTCCTGCCGGCGTTGAGGTCAAGGTTGACGGCTCTGTCGTCAGCGTCAAGGGTTCCAAGGGCGAACTGAGCCACACTGTGGCCAGCCCCATCGAGGTTGCCCTGGAAGACAACACCCTGACCGTCACCCGCCCGAACGACGAGCGCGCCTCCCGTTCGCTCCACGGCCTGACCCGCACCCTGATCGCCAACATGATCCAGGGCGTCACCGCAGGCTACGAGAAGAAGCTTGAAATCGTCGGTACCGGTTACCGTGTTCAGGCCAAGGGATCTGACCTGGAGTTCGCTCTGGGCTTCAGCCACCCGGTCAACGTGTCGGCTCCTGCCGGCATCACCTTTGCAGTAGAGGGACCGACCAAGCTCTCTGTCTCAGGCATCAACAAGCAGCAGGTCGGCGAAGTTGCTGCCAACATCCGCAAGCTGCGGAAGCCTGACCCGTATAAGGGCAAGGGCATCCGTTACGCCGGCGAAGTTATCCGCCGCAAGGTCGGAAAGGCTGGTAAGTAACCATGGCCATCGCCATTAACAAGAAGCGCACGAACAAGAGCAAGGCTGCTGCCCGCAGCCGCCGCCAGCTTCGTATCCGCAAGCGCATTGCAGGAACGGCCGTTCGCCCCCGCCTGGTGGTTAACCGGTCCGCCCGCCACGTATTTGTCCAGGTTGTCGATGACAGCATTGGCCAGACCGTAGCAAGCGCGTCCACTCTGGAAGCCGACCTCCGTGCATTCGACGGTGACAAGACCGCCAAGGCCAAGCGCGTTGGCGAGCTCGTTGCCGAGCGTGCAAGGCTGCCGGTGTCGAGGCAGTTGTCTTCGACCGCGGTGGTAACAAGTACCACGGCCGGATTGCCGCCGTCGCTGACGGTGCACGCGAAGGTGGGCTGTCACTGTGACCGAAGCAAACAAGGAAAAGGACACTGTGTCTGCAGATCAGAAGGCTCCCGAAGCCGCAGCTGCTGAGACCACTGCCCCCGCTGCCGACGACCGCCGTGGTGGCGCCCGTCGTGGCGAGCGTGG
>NZ_AOFD01000032.1 GCF_000332815.1 Arthrobacter nitrophenolicus | reverse complement strand
CGGCGGCCGCCGCTTCCCCCGCGGGGGAAGCGGCGCCGCCGTCGTTCTGTCGAAGGAGGGTCAGTGCGCTGCGGGCAGCACCGAGCGGTACACCTCAAGCGTGGTTTCGGTGATGGATTCCCAGGAGAAGTGCTTCTCGGCACGGAGCCTGCCCGCCTGGCCCATGGCGCGGGCGCGTTCGGGGTCCGACACGACTTCGGTGAGGGCCGCGGCGAACTCGCTGACGAACTTGTCCGGATCCAGCGGCGTGCCGGTGCCGTCCGTCACCTGCTCCAGGTCCACCAGCAGGCCGGTCTGGCCGTGCTCAACCACTTCGGGGATGCCGCCCGTGGCGCTGGCTACGACGGCAGCGCCGCAGGCCATGGCCTCGAGGTTCACGATGCCGAGCGGCTCGTAGATGGAGGGGCAGGCGAAGGCGGTGGCGTGGCTGAGCACCTGGATCAGTTCGTGCCGGGGCAGCATGCGTTCAATGAGCACGACGCCGGTCCGCTGGCTTTGCAGGTCCTCGATCAGCCGGGCGGTCTCGGCGGCCAGCTCCGGGGTGTCTGCCGCGCCGAGGCACAGGACCAGCTGGACGTCGTCGGGCAGCTTCGCTGCGGCCCGGAGGAGGTAGGGCACGCCCTTCTGGCGGGTGTTCCTGCCCACAAACACGACGCTCGGTTTGGCAGGGTCGATGCCCAGGGCGCGGACGGCGTCGTCGTTCTCGTCCCGGTTCCACAGTTCAACGTCGATGCCGTTGTGGACCACGCGGACCTTCTCAGGGTCCACGCTGGGGTAGCTGCGCAGGATGTCCTGGCGCATGCCCTCGGACACGGCGATGATTGCCGCGGCTGCCTCGTAGGCGGTCTTCTCGACCCAGGAAGAGAGCGCGTAGCCGCCGCCGAGCTGTTCGGCCTTCCACGGACGCAGTGGTTCCAGGCTGTGGGCGCTCAGGACGTGCGGGATGCCATGCAGCAGCGAGGCCAGGTGCCCTGCCATGTTGGCGTACCAGGTGTGCGAATGGACCAGGTCCGCGCCCTCGACGTCCGGAACGATCCGCAGGTCCACGCCGAGCGTCTGGACGGCGGCGTTGGCCGAGCCAAGATCCTCCGGCACGGAGTAGGACGTCACATGGGCGCCATGGTAATCGGCGTCGCGGGGAGCCCCAAAAGCACGAACCTGCAGGTCAACGTGCTTACTAAGCACCCTGCTCAATTCGGCCACATGCACCCCGGCGCCGCCGTAGATCTCCGGCGGGAACTCTTTAGTCACAATGTCTATTCGCACAAGACCCAAGGTAGTCCTTCACGCATAACTGTTCTAGTGTGAAGGAGTCCGGGCATGCCGGACTGTTTGGGGAGATACGAAGGCGTACAGGAGCGACCACTATGCCGTTGAACAAAAAAGTCCTGGCCATTGTCCTCGCAGGCGGTGAGGGAAACAGACTGATGCCACTGACGGCAGACCGCGCGAAACCGGCGGTGCCCTTTGCGGGCAGCTACCGCCTTATCGACTTCGCCCTGTCCAACCTGGTGAATTCCCGCTACCTTCAGATCGTCGTCCTGACCCAGTACAAGTCGCACAGCCTGGACCGGCATATCTCCGAGACCTGGCGGATGTCCACCCAGCTGGGCAACTACGTTGCCTCGGTGCCGGCGCAGCAGCGCGTCGGCAAGAGCTGGTTCCTGGGCAGCGCCAACGCCATCTACCAGTCCCTGAACCTCATCCACGACGCCAACCCGGACATTGTGGTGGTGGTCGGCGCCGACCACGTATACCGCATGGACTTCGCCCAGATGGTTGCCCAGCACGTCAACAGTGGCGCCAAGGCGACGGTGGCCGCCGTACGGCAGCCCCTCAACATGGCCAACCAGTTCGGCGTCATCGAGGTGGACCAGAACGACCCCCAGAAGATCGCGGCGTTCGTGGAGAAGCCCGCCTCCACGCCCGGCCTTGCAGCCGACCCCACCCAGTTCCTGGCCTCCATGGGCAACTACGTCTTCGACGCCGACGCACTGGTGGACGCCCTGCACGTCGACGCCGAACGGCTGGACACCAAGCACGACATGGGCGGGGACATCATCCCCTACTTCGTCAACCAGGGCGAGGCGGGCGTCTACGACTTCACGCTCAACGAGATTCCGGGATCCACCGAGCGGGACCGCACCTACTGGCGCGACGTGGGAACCATCGACTCCTTCTACGACGCGCACATGGACCTGATCTCCCCGCTGCCGGTCTTCAACCTCTACAACTCCGAATGGCCCATCTACACCCGGCAGAGCATCTCCCCGCCCGCCAAGTTTGTCCGCGGCCAGAACAACACCGTGGGCACGGCGCTCGACTCCATCGTCTCCAGCGGCGTGGTCATCTCCGGCGGCGTGGTGGAGGGATCCGTCCTGTCCAACGACGTCTACGTGGCAACGAGCAGCCGCGTGATCGACTCGGTCCTGATGGACAAGGTGCAGGTGGGTGAGGGCGCGGTCATCAACAGGGCCATCATCGACAAGAACGTCAAGGTTCCCGCCGGTGCAGCCATCGGACTCGACGCCGACCTGGACCGGGCGCGCGGCTTCAAGGTCACTGAGTCCGGCATCACCGTCCTGGCCAAGGGCCAGAAAGTTCCCGAGCCCGGCGAAGAGGAGAGGCAGCTGGCAGCCAGGAACCTGCACCTCGTCCCCAACGCGGTCAAGGCCGCCGCGGCACAGTACCCGGATGTCCAGGAGTCCGTGGACAAGGTGGCCCAGACCCATGCAGCTGCGGCAGCCGACGCCGGTCCCCGCGCCCGGCTCTCCTAGACTGGCTGTTCCGTGGCCGGCGGCACCCCAAGGGGCGCCGCCGGCGGCGTTTAAGCTGCCGCTTCGGGCTGTAAAATTAGCCTAATGAGCTCCCCCGACCTGACCCCTGAGGAAATCCAGGCCTGCCTCAAGGTCCTGAACACCATCCACGCCTATGACGAGGAGCACCCGGACTACATCTCTGTGCGCCGCGCCACCGGGAAGATGTTCAAGGCCGTCAAGCGGCACCGCCGGGTCACCAAGCGGGACCTCATCGCCGAAGCCGACCGGGCCGTCCTTGCCCAGACGGCAACCGCCGCGCCGGACAGGATCGACGACGAAACGCGCGGCAACAAGCTTGCCCCTTCCGCCACGGGGAAAGTGGCCGGACATCTCATCCGGTCCCGGCCTTGCTACATCTGCAAACAGCACTACACGCAGGTGGACGCCTTCTACCACCAGCTGTGCCCGGAGTGCGCTGCCTTCAGCCACAGCAAGCGCGATGCCCGGACCGACCTGACCGGGCGCCGGGCGCTGCTCACCGGAGGCCGGGCGAAGATCGGGATGTACATTGCGCTGCGGCTGCTGCGCGACGGCGCCCACACCACCATCACCACGCGCTTCCCCAAGGACGCCGCGCGCCGCTTCGCCGCCATGGAGGACAGCGGGGAATGGCTGCACCGGCTCCGCATCGTGGGCATCGACCTCCGGGACCCCGCGCAGGTCATGGCCCTCACTGACTCCCTCAATGAGGCAGGGCCGCTGGACATCATCATCAACAACGCGGCGCAGACCGTCCGCCGCTCCGGCAACGCCTACAAGCCTTTGGTGGATGCCGAGGACGAGCCGCTGCCCGCTGCCCTGGAGCGGTCCAACGGCGGTCCGGAGCTGCTGACCTTTGGCCACGCACACGACAAGCACCCGCTTGCCCTGGCCGGCAGCGTCACGGAGCATCCCGTGCTGGCCGGTGACGCCATCACATCGCTTGCACTGTCCACCGGCTCCGCTTCACTGGAACGCATCGCGTCCGGGACGGCGATCGATGCCGGCGGGCTGGTGCCGGACCTCGCCACGATCAACAGCTGGACCCAGGTGGTGGATGAGGTGGACCCGCTGGAAATGCTGGAAGTGCAGCTCTGCAACGTCACCGCGCCGTTCCTGCTGGTCAGCCGGCTGCGGGAAGCCATGAAACGGTCCACCGCCCGGCGCAAGTACATTGTCAACGTCTCCGCCATGGAAGGCCAGTTCTCCCGCGCCTACAAAGGCCCGGGGCACCCGCACACCAACATGGCCAAGGCTGCGCTGAACATGATGACACGCACCAGTGCCCAGGAAATGCTGGAGACGGACGGGATCCTGATGACCGCCGTCGATACCGGATGGATCACCGACGAACGCCCCCACTTCACCAAGGTCCGGCTCATGGAGGAAGGCTTCCACGCCCCCCTGGACCTGGTGGACGGCGCCGCCCGCGTCTACGATCCCATCGTCATGGGCGAGAACGGCGAAGACCAGTACGGCGTGTTCCTGAAGGACTACAAACCCAGCCCCTGGTAGCGGTAAGCTCGCGGCATGAACGCCGAGCCAGCCTCCACTGAAGAGCCATCGTCCGCCGTGCAGAACCTTGAACACCATGAATGCTGGGCCATGCTCCGGACGGTATCCGTCGGCCGGCTCGCCATCGTGGTCGACGGGCGCCCGGACATCTTCCCCATCAACTACACCGTGGACGGCGGCACAGTAGTGTTCCGTACCGGCGAAGGCACCAAGCTGTCCGGCGCCTCGGGCGACTCTCCCGTGGCGCTTGAAGCCGACGGCGTGGATCCCTCGACCGGCATGGCGTGGAGCGTGGTACTCAAGGGCACCTCTGCCGTGGTCAGGGGCACCGAGGAAGTCCTGGACACGGCGCGGCTCTACCTCTTCCCCTGGCAGGCGGGGCACAAGGATGCCTTCGTCCGGGTCACCCCGGACAGCGTGACCGGACGCCGGTTCAAGGTGACAGATCCCCTGACCTGGTGGACCCAGCACAGCAGCGCCGCAAAGTCCTCGCCGGAATAACGCGGCCATAAACCCGGAAATCGGAGCCCAAACCCGGGACTGGTCAGGCGAGCTGCGTGATCTCCACGCTCACGCTCAGGCTGAACCGCCGCCGCCGGACAGGATGCCCTTGAGCGGGGAGACGTCACGGTAGTCGCGCCCCCGTGCCACGGTGACGTGGAAGTCGCCCGCCGGCTTGTGGTTGGTGGGGTCCCAGCTCCGCCATTCGCCGTCCCACCACTCCAGCCAGGCGTGGGACTGTCCGGCGACAGTCTCCCCGATGCCGGCGCTAGAGCGCGGGTGCAGGTAGCCGGAGACGTAGCGGGCCGGAATGCCGCAGCTGCGCAGCGCACCGATCGCAAGGTGGGCCAGGTCCTGGCAGACGCCCTGGCGCTGGCCCCACGCCTCTTCGGCGTTGGTGGTGACGCCGGTGGAACCGGACATGTACGTCATCTCGCCGCGCATCCACGCGAAGATGGCCATGGCGGCCTCGTGCGGGTTCTTCCCGGCAACCACCTCCGGGATGATTCCCAGGACCTCCTCGCCGGGGCCGCTGAGCCGGGACTGCGGCAGCCAGTCGCTGAACGTGTTCAGCGTGTCCGGCGACGCCAGGACGTCCCAGCCCACGATGTCCGCCTCGGACGGGATCTTCTCGGCCCGGTGGACCTCGACGGTGATGTTGGAGACCACCTCCAGGTGCTCATGCGGCATCTGCATGTCGAAGGCCCGTGACCCGGGTGCCCCAGTAGTCGCGGTAGGTGCTGACGGCAGCCTGCGACGGCGAGACCTTCACCACCGACTCCAGCACCACCTGCTGGGAGTCCGTCAGCGGCGTCATCCTGGCCTCGTTGTAGGACAGGGTGACGCGCTTGTTGTACTTGTACGCCGTCTTGTGGGCGATGCTCAGCCGGGTCATGAAACTTCTCCCACCCAGGCCAGTTCATCCGCCTGATTGAAGTACTTACGGGAAATGGCGTCCGATGCCTGCGACACTGCCTTCTGCACGCGCTCCATGTGTTCCGGCAGCTCGGACATGAGGTCGTCGGTGCGGTGGAACTCAAGGAACGTGCGGGCCTGGCCCACGATCCGGCGGGCGTCGTTGATGAAGCCCACCCGCTGTGCTGAGGGGTCGAGTTTGGCCAGGCATTCGTCGGCGTCGCGCAGGGCGTAGACGATGGAGCGCGGGAACAGCCGGTCCAGCAGGAGGAACTCGGCCGCATGCTGGTCGCCGAAGGCCGCCCGGCGGGTCCGGAGGAAGGACTCGTAGGCGCCGGCGCAGCGGAGCATGTTCACCCAGGACATGCCCGCGGACAGCACGTCCCGGGTGGACAGCATGCGGGCGGTCATGTCCGCGCGTTCCAGGGAGCGGCCCAGCACCAGGAACAGCCAGCTCTCGTCATGGCTCACCGTGGTATCCGCCAGGCCGCTGACCATGGCTGTACGTTCCAGCGTCCAGTTGCAGAACCGGTAGGTGCCCACCACGTCCTTGCGGTGCTGGCTCAGCCCGTAATAGGTGGTGTTCAGGCTCTCCCAGAGACCGGAGGACACTGTTTCGCGGGCACGCCGTGCGTTCTCGCGGGCAGCGCCGAGGGAGCCGGCGATGGACGTGGCACTGGTCTTGTCATAGGCAAGGGCGTGCAGCAGTTCCGGCAGCCCGAAGTCCTCGTTCTGCGGGCGGGCGCCCATGACGGCCAGGAGTTCCTGGGCCACGCTCTTGCGTTCTTCCATGGGCAGGTGGTTCAGCCGCTCCAGGTGGACGTCCAGGATGCGTGCGGTGCCGTCCGCCCGCTCCACGTAGCGGCCGATCCAGAACAGGGATTCGGCAATTCGGCTAAGCATTCGCGGCTACCTCCTGCGGGCCCGAAAAGGGAAAAGACTTCTGCCGGGCTGTATCCCGGCTCACTGCTGCTGCTCCGACTGGCGGTCGCGCCAGTTGCTCTCCACCGGCCAGACGGAGACCCGCTCGCGCACCGAGATGGAGGGCCGGGGAACGGTTTCCACGGGCATCTGCGGCGAATCGGCGAGGACCCAGGTGTCCTTGGAGCCGCCGCCCTGGCTGGAATTCACGATCAGCGACCCTTCCTTCAGCGCCACACGGGTCAGGCCGCCGGGCAGCACCCAGACGTTGTCGCCGTCGTTCACCGCGAAGGGGCGCAGGTCCACGTGGCGGGGACCGAACTTGTCGCCGCTGAGGGTGGGCACGGTGGAGAGCTGGAGCACCGGCTGGGCGATCCAGCCGCGGGGATCACTGATGATCCGCTGGCGGAGCGCGTCCAGCTCGTCCTTGGAGGCGTCCGGGCCGATCACCAGGCCCTTGCCGCCGGAGCCGTCCACCGGCTTGACCACCAGCTCGGCCAGGTTGTCCAGGGTGTACTCCCGGGCTTCCTTCTCCTCGAGGCGGAACGTGTCCACGTTCGCGATGATGGGCTCCTCGCCGAGGTAGTAGCGGATCAGGTCAGGAACGTAACTGTAGACCAGTTTGTCGTCCGCGACGCCGTTGCCCACGGCGTTGGCGATGGTGACCCCGCCGGCGCGGGCGGCGTTGACCAGGCCCGGGCAGCCGAGCATGGAATCGGCGCGGAACTGCAGGGGGTCCAGGAAGTCGTCGTCGATCCGCTTGTAGATGACGTCCACGCGCTGCTCACCGGCGGTAGTGCGCATGTACACGCGGTTTCCGCGGCAGATCAGGTCACGGCCCTCCACCAGCTCCACGCCCATCAGGCCCGCGAGCAGCGTGTGCTCAAAGTAGGCGCTGTTGAACACACCGGGGGTCAGGACTACCACGGTGGGGTCGTCGACGCCGGCCGGTGCGGTCTTGCGCAGGGCGGACAGGAGCCGGCGGGGGTACTCCTCCACCGGGCGGATGAGCTGCTGGCCGAACGCTTCGGGCAGGCCCTTGGCCATGGCGCGGCGGTTTTCCAGGACGTAGCTGACACCCGACGGGACGCGCACGTTGTCCTCCAGGACCCGGAACGTCCCGGCAGCGTCACGCACTACGTCGATGCCCGAGATGTGCACGCGGACGCCGCCTGCGGGCTCGAAGCCGTGGACCTGCCGGTGGAAGTGCGCGCTGGTGGTCACCAGCTGGCGGGGGATCACGCCGTCGGACACCACGGTCATTTTGTCGTACACGTCGTTAAGGAACGCCTCCAGCGCGCGCACGCGCTGCGCGACGCCGCGTTCCAGGACATCCCACTCGGCGGCGGGGATGACCCGCGGCACGATGTCCAGCGGGAAGGGGCGCTCCTCCCCCGCGAAGTCGAAGGTGACGCCACGGTCCAGGAAGGTGCGGGCCATCGAGTCGGCGCGGGCACTGACGTCAGCAGGGAGAGCTTGCGGAGTGCCTCTGCCACCTGCCCGTACGAGTCCCGTGCCTGCTGGCCTGGGGCGAACATCTCATCGTAGGCTCCGGTCCGGGCTGCGGCCTCGGAGTAGTCCTGGAATAGGTCTGGCATGCCCAATAGCCAACCATCTTTTTGTTTCGAACTCATAAACCGGCCCTCAATTGGCGTGTTGGCCGGGGCCGCCGGTTCGCTGATTCCGCGCCGCATCCGGCACAGTAGGGAGGTGCCAGTCAGCAGAAGCCATCCAGCGTCCGGTGAGGGACAGCCCCGCCGCGCTGGCCGGCTGCTTCCCGGACTGGCCACCGCCGCGGTGGCCTGGTGGCCGCATTCCTGGTCCACGCCGTGGTTCCGGCCCTGCCGGCGATGACCATGGCCGTGGTGCTGGGGGTCCTGGCGGCGAACCTGCCACTGGCGGGCGTGTGGACTGCCGGGCGGGCCAGGCCCGGCCTCGACTTCGCCGGCAAGCACCTGATGCGCGGCGGGATCGTGCTGCTGGGGCTGAAGGTCAGCGTCATGGATGTCCTGGGGCTGGGCTGGCTTTCGCTGGTCCTGATCACCGGGGTGGTGGCGGCAAGCTTCGGCGGCACGTACCTGATTTCCCGGCTCTTCCGGCTGCCCCCGGTGACGGCCCTCCTGGTGGCCACCGGGTTCTCGATCTGCGGCGCCTCAGCCATCGGCGCCATCGCCGCCGTGCGGCGCATCCGGCACGTGGACACGGTCCTGCCGGTGGCCCTGGTAACGCTGTGCGGGACGCTCGCCATCGGCGTCCTGCCCCTGCTGGTGCATCCGCTCCAGCTCACCGCGCCCGTCTTCGGCGCCTGGACCGGCGCATCCGTGCACGACGTCGGCCAGGTGGTGGCCACGGCGCAAACCGCAGGTACGGCGGCGCTGGGCATCGCCGTCGTCGTCAAGCTCACGCGGGTCCTGCTGCTGGCACCGGTGGCCGCCATGGCCGGCACGCACCAGCGTCTCGCGGTCCGCCCGGACAGCGACGGGGCGGACCCGAAGCTTCCGCCCGTGGTGCCGCTGTTCGTGCTCGGCTTCGTGGCGATGGCGGGACTCCGGTCCACCGGCTGGGTGTCCGGAGAATGGCTGGAAGCGGGGGCGGTGCTGCAGGACGTCCTGCTGGGCGCGGCGCTGTTCGGACTGGGCTCGGCCGTGCGGATCCGCACCCTGCTCCTGACCGGCGGGCGTGCCCTGCTGGCGGCCCTTGCGTCCTGGCTCCTGATTGCCGCCCTGGGACTCGCCGCCGCCCTGCTGATCGCCCGCTGATCCCCGCGCCGGCACCGTGATTAGATAGCTGGGTGTCGAATCAGAATCTGCAGCGCGACGAGGCTGCCGAACGGTCAGCCCTGATCACCACCACCAGCTACGACGTCTCGCTGGACGTGCGGCAGGCAGCGGATCCGGACGTCCCCGGCTACACCAGCCGGAGCGTCATCACCTTCTCCGCCGCCGAGGCCGGCACATCAACCTTCCTGGACTTCATCGGCGGCGGGGTGCACAGCGTGTTCCTCAACGGCAAGGGCCTGCGGGTGGAGGACGTGGTGGACGGGGCGCGGATCCGGCTGGACAACCTGCAGCTCGAGAACCAGGTCACCGTCACGGGCACCGCCCTGTACAGCCGCTCCGGCGAGGGGATGCACCGCTTCGTGGATCCCGCTGACGGCCAGTGCTACCTGTACACGCAGTACGAACCGGCCGACGCCAGGCGGGTCTTCGCGAACTTCGAGCAGCCCGACCTCAAGGCCACCTTCACCTTCCACGTCATGGCGCCGGCGGACTGGCATGTGGCATCCAACGGGGTGGAAACGGCCCGCACGCTGCTCACCAGCGACCCCGCTACCGCCCGCTGGGACTTCGCCACCACGGAGCCCATGTCCACGTACATCACCACCGTGCTGGCCGGCCCCTACTTCAAGGCCGAGGACCGCTGGCAGGCAACGCTCGACGACGGGACCTCCCTGGACATCCCGCTGGCCCTGTACTGCCGGGCGTCCATGGCGGACTCTTTCGATGCGGAGGAGCTGTTCCGGGTGACCAGGAACGGGCTGGACTTCTTCAACCGGCTCTTCGCCTACCCCTACCCGTGGGGCAAGTACGACCAGGCGTTCGTGCCGGAGTACAACCTGGGCGCCATGGAAAACCCCGGCCTGGTCACCTTCACCGACAGCTACGTGTTCACCTCCCGCGCCACCGACGCCCAGTACCAGGGACGTGCCAACACCCTTCTGCACGAGATGGCGCATATGTGGTTCGGCGACCTGGTGACCATGCAGTGGTGGGATGACCTCTGGCTCAAGGAATCCTTCGCCGACTACATGGGCACCCTGGGCGTTGACCGGGCCACCGGCTGGGACTCCGCGTGGGTGAGCTTTGCCAACAAGCGGAAGGCGTGGGCGTACGTCCAGGACCAGCTGCCCACCACGCACCCCATCGTGGCGGACATCCCCGACCTTGAAGCGGCCAAGCAGAATTTCGACGGCATCACCTACGCCAAGGGCGCCTCGGTGCTCAAACAGCTGGTGGCGTATGTGGGCTTTGACGCTTTCATCGCAGGCTCGCGGGAGTACTTCCGCAAGCATGCGTACTCCAACACCACCCTGGCGGACCTCCTGGCGGCACTCAGCGCCGCCTCCGGCCGGGACCTGTCCGGCTGGGCACGGAAGTGGCTCCAGACCGCGGGCATCTCCACCCTCGCCCTGGAGGTCACGCCGGACGCAACGGACGACGGCGCCATCGGCAGTGTGGCGATCGTCCAGGAGGCCGCGGACCCGGTCACGGGACGGGACAAGCCCAGGCCGCACCGGCTCCGGGTGGGCCTGTACGATTTCGACGCCTCCGGCGCCCTGGTCCGCACCGGAAGTGTGGAAACCGACGTCGACGGCTCCGCCACGCCCGTTCCGGACCTGGCGGGCAAGCCGCGGCCAGCGCTACTGCTCCTCAACGACGACGACCTGACCTACGCCAAGGTCCGGCTTGATCCGGTCTCCCTGGACACTGTCCTGGCGTCACTGGACAGGATCATCGACCCCATGGCGCGGGCCCTGTGCTGGACGGCGCTGTGGAACTCGGCCCGGGACGGGGAAAACCCGGCCGCACGCTACGTCGACGCGGTGGCGGCGTTCGGCCCGGCGGAAACCGGCATCGGCGTCCTGCTGAACATCCTCGAGAACGCCTGCACCGCCGTCGAACGCTACACCCCGGCTGCCGGACGGGACGGTGTACGGTCCTCGTTCCTGGCGGCCGTCGCTGCCGAGCTGGACCGTGCCGCCCCCGGGTCCGACCACCAGCTGGCGTGGGCCAGGACGCTGGGCACGCTCAGCAGGCACGAGCCCGCCCTGCTCCCGCGCCTGCGCGGACTGCTGGACGGTACGGCACCCCTCGAGGGGCTGGCGGTGGACGCCGAACGCCGCTGGCATCTCTGGCACGCACTCGCCGCGAACGGCCAGGCAACCCTTGCCGAACTCGATGCCGAACTGGCGCGCGACACCACCGCATCCGGGCGCGCCGGCCATGCCACAGCCGTTGCGGCGCGGCCGGACCCCGCCGTCAAGGCCGCCGCGTGGCAGGAAGCCGTCCACGGCACTGCACTCTCCAACCAGCAGCTCAGCGCCACCATCAGCGGCTTCACCACTGCCCCGGCCGGCCTCCTGGATCCGTACGTGGAACCCTACTTTGAGTGCCTGCGGGACGTGTGGGACGGGCGGAGCATCGAAATCGCCAGCAGGATTGTCCGCGGGCTGTTCCCCCTGAACCAGGACCTCGCGGAAGGCATGGCACCTGCGGACCACCCTGTACTCCGCAGGACCGATGACTGGCTGGCAGCATCCGCCGACGCCCCGCGCGCACTGCGGCGCATCATCGTGGAGCAGCGCAGCCACCTGCTGCGGGCACTCACGGCCCAGGACGCCGTCGTGGTTTCATCAGCGCCGTAGCCTTGTGCCGCCGTGCGCAGCGACCACCCGGCTCGCTGCGCACGGGCAGTCCCTGCGCGCCCATCCCGGCGGTCAGCGCGGGGTGCGGTGCTAGGGAACCCGGTGGAGCCATTCCTCAGTACCGAACTTCATGGCCACGCGTTCACGGGCCAGGGACAGTTCACTCTCGGTGAGGGCTGAGGTTGTGGCCCCGTACCGCCCGGTAAAAACCTCCGCCATGGCCTCGATGATCGCCGTCCGGGCCAGGCCGGTCTGCCGGCGGAGCGGGTCCACGCGCTTCTTGGCGCTGCGGGTCCCCTTGTCCGAGAGCTTCTCCTTGCCGATCCGGAGGACCTCCACCATCTTGTCCGCGTCGATGTCGTAGCTCATGGTGACGTGGTGCAGCATGCCGCCGTTGGCGAGCCGTTTCTGTGCAGCGCCGCCGATCTTCCCCTGGTCCGTGGCGATGTCGTTGAGCGGCACGTAGAAGGCCGTGATGCCAAGCTTCTCCAGGGCTGCCATCACCCAGGCGTCCAGGAAGGGGTAGGAATCGGCGAAGCTGAGCCCGTCAACGAGGGTCTGCGGCAGGTACAGCGAGTAGGTGATGCAGTTGCCGGCCTCCATGAACATCGCTCCCCCGCCGCTGATCCGGCGGACCACGCTGATGCCGTGCTTTGCCACGCCGGCGGGGTCCACCTCATTCCGGACGGACTGGAAGCTGCCGATGACCACGGACGGTTCCTGCCAGTCCCAGAACCGCAGGGTGGGGTTGCGCCGGCCGGCACCGACTTCTTCGGTCAGGACCTCGTCCAGTGCCACGTTGATTTCGGTGGGCAGGACCGCGGGCGGGATGACGTTCCAGTGGTGGTCGGTCCACGAGGTTGCCTTGGCCAGTGCCCGGCGCACCGTGACGGCCACGGCGTCGGCGGAGAAGCCGAACAGGCCGGCGTGCGCCGGAAGCGCTGCCGTGATAGCCGCCGCTAGGTCGGCGGCGGGCGTGGATTCGGGCAGGCCGGTCAGTGCCCGGTTGATGTCCAGGAGGGCCTCGTCCGGTTCGAGGAAGAAGTCGCCGCTGATGGAGACGTCCGCCAGGTGCCCGTCGGTCACGGACAGGTCCGCCACCACCAGTTTCCCGCCCGGGACCTTGTACTCGCCGTGCAGGCGGTTGCTGGACTCATTGTGCGGCAGGAGGTGGTGGCTCATGTCGTCCATCCTGCCGCAAATGGGTCCACGGTGTTAAAGCAGGAAGGCCCGCACCGTTGCCGGTGCGGGCCTTCCGATGAAGCTTGGAGGAAGAATTACTTCTTGCCGCCGAAGCCCTTGAAGCGAGCGTTGAAGCGCTCGACGCGGCCTGCAGAGTCCATGATGCGCTGCTTGCCCGTGTAGAACGGGTGGGACTCGGAGGAGATTTCGACGTCGATGACCGGGTAGGTGTTGCCGTCTTCCCACTCGATGGTCTTCGAGGAAGACACGGTGGACTTGGTCAGGAACTTGACGCCGGAAGCCAGGTCGTTGAAAACAACAGCTTCGTACTTCGGGTGGATATCAGACTTCATAATGGGACCTTTGTTCACGCAGCTGGATTTTGCCAGCTGCCAGGTATGAATGGGATGGAATGTTCTGCTGCGCCGAAGCGGAATCAGCAGGACAACCAGCTATCAATCATAGCGGACACCGGTGGTGCTGACGAACCGGCTAGGCCCGTGCCCGCAGCTCCCAGAACGCCACGGCCGACGCCGCCGCCACATTGAGCGAGTCCACGCCGTTCCGCATGGGGATCTTCACGGCGAGGTCGACGGCGGCAAGCGTCTCCGCGCTCATGCCGGCGCCTTCGGTGCCGAGCACCAGGGCGAGTTTGTCGGGGTTCCGTGCCGCGACGACGTCCACATCCTGCGCGTCCGCCGTGAGCTCCAGGGCTGCCACCTCGAAGCCGTGGTCCTTGAGGACCTGGAGATCCTGCGGCCAGCTATCCAGCCGGGCCCAGGGAACCTGGAACACCGTTCCCATGCTGACCCGGACACTCCGGCGGTAGAGCGGGTCTCCGCACCGCGGCGAGACCAGGACGGCGTCGATGTCCAGGGCGGCGGCGGACCGGAAGATGGCGCCCACGTTGGTGTGGTCCACGATATCCTCCAGCACGGCCACCCGCCGGGCGCCGGCCAGGAGTTCAGGCAGCGGGACGGGGGCCGGACGGTGCATGGCTGCCATGCGCCCCGGTGCAGGTGGAACCCGGTGATTTCCTCGAGCAGCGCCGCCTTGCCGATGAAGGCCGGGACGTCGGGATGCTCGTCAAGGACGTCCCGCAGGTCTTCGAGCCATTTCTCGGCCAGGAAGAACGACCGGGGCTGGTGGCCGGCTGCGAGGGCACGGCGGAGCACTCGGAGGATTCGGCGATGTACATGCCCTCCGCCGGCTCGCGGAGCTTGCGCAGGTGGACGTCGGTGAGCCGGGTGTAGTCGGACACGCGCGGATCGTCCGCGGACTCAAGATAGTGGATTGTCACCGGGCGATTATTTCAGCAGATTGGCGGTCATGAATCCCAGGGCCACCAGCCCCAGCACGAAGATCACGGCACGCAGCACCGTCGGCGAGAGCCGGCGGCCCACCTTGCGCCCAGCAGGCCGCCGATGCTCGAACTGACCGCGATGAGCAGTACCACCAGCCAGTTGATCCGGTCGAAGGCGAACAGCAGGTAGGATACGGCAGCCACCAGGTTCACGCCAAGCACCAGGATGTTCTTCATGGCGTTGGCGTTCTGCATGGTGCCGGTCAGGAAGACTCCCAGGATCCCGACCAGCAGGATCCCCTGTGCTGCCACGAAGTAGCCCCCGTAGACGCCGGCGAGGTAGACCAGCACCACCAGGAGCACGCCGTGCCGCTTGTCGCGCACCGCGTGTTCGGGGTTTTCCTCGCGGTTCCGGACCCACGCCTGGAGCCTGGGCTGGAAGACCACCATGAGCAGCGCCACCACCAGCAGCACAGGTGCCACATAGTGGAAGACTTCCTCCGGCAGGTGCAGGAGGAGCCAGGCACCGGAGATGCCGCCCAGGAGCGACGCCGGGAGCAGGCGCAGCAGCTGGCGGCCGCGGCCCTTGAGTTCCCGCCGGTATCCGAAGGCCCCCGCGGCACCGCCGGCCACCAGCCCCATGGCGTTGCTCATGGAGGCGACCACCGGTGTGATGCCCAGGGCAATGAGCACCGGGAACGTCACCAGCGTGCCGGAGCCCACCACCGCGTTGATGGTGCCGGCCCAGAGGCCGGCGATGGACACAAGGATGCTGCTGAGCAGGTCCATCGTGTTGCTTGCCGCTTAGCGGCGCGCGGTGGCGGTGTAACGGCCGGCGCTCTCCGTGACATCGAGGTCAAGGCCGAACGTGGTGCTGAGGTGCTCGTCGGTGAGGACTTCGGTGATCGGGCCTGCGGCGACCACGCCGCCGTCGCGCAGGAGCATGGCATGCGTGAATCCGGGCGGGACTTCCTCCAGGTGGTGGGTCACCAGGACCATCGCCGGAGCCGCCTCGTCGCTGGCGAGTTCGCCGAGCTTGTGCACCAGCTCCTCGCGGCCGCCGAGGTCCAGGCCTGCGGCAGGCTCGTCGAGCAGCAGCAGTTCCGGGTCCGTCATGAGGGCGCGGGCAATCTGGACGCGCTTGCGTTCGCCTTCGGACAGGGTGGCGAAGGTCCGGTTCAGCAGCGGGCCCATCCCCCACTCGTTCAGCAGGCGGAAGGCGCGGCGTTCGTCGTTGCGCTCGTAGCCTTCCCGCCAGCGCCCGGTGACTCCGTAAGCTGCCGTCACCACAACGTTGAGGACATTCTCGTGTTCGGGGATCTGGGTGGCGAGGGCTGCCGAGGAGAGGCCGATGCGGGGGCGGAGCTCGAACACGTCGGTGCGGCCCAGGGTCTCGTCCAGGATGCCGGCGGTGCCGCTGCTGGGGTGGAGCCGAGCGGCTGCGATCTGCAGGAGGGTGGTCTTGCCTGCACCGTTGGGGCCCAGGATGACCCAACGTTCTCCTTCATTGACTTCCCAGTCAATCTTGTCCAGCAGGGTTTTCTTACCTCGGACAACACTGACGGAAGACAATTCCAGAACATCACTCATAGGAGTAGACACTAGGACATAAAAGAGGCCGACTGATAACCGGTGGCCGGGCACCGAAACACGGCCTCCACCGGCGGGATTGCGCAGATGCGGGGCCATGCGCAATGAATTCAAAGGACCCGGCGGCGGCTCGATAAGATTGCAGGCATGACTTCGAACGTGACTGCGGTCAGCTATGGCCAAAATATGACTCCAAACGGGCTGGAGCAGCTGCGTTCCGTCCTGGCCGCCGCCGGCGCCAGGTGCTGCGGGAAGACTCCCTGGGTGACGAACGTTACCGCGTTCAGGTGGCGGAACTCGCCCTTCCGGACGCCACCGCCGCCGGCCTCGCCGCCCTCCGCCGGGCCGTGGCCGAAGCCGGCATCGACGGCCAGGACACCGCCCTTGTTCCCGGCAGCCTCCGGTCGGCCCCGCGCAAGCTCCTGATCATGGATGTGGATTCCACCCTGATCCAGCAGGAGGTCATCGAACTCCTCGCGGCCTATGCGGGCAAGTTCGAAGAGGTGGCCGCCGTCACCGAAGCCGCCATGCGGGGCGAGCTGGACTTCACCCAAAGCCTGCACGCCCGGGTGGCGGTCCTGGCGGGGCTGCCGGCCGACGTCGTCCATTCCGTCCGGCAGGAAGTGAAGCTCAGCGAAGGGGCCGCCGAGCTCGTGGCCGCGTTCAAGGCGGCAGGCCATGTGGTGGCCGTGGTGTCAGGCGGCTTCAACCAGATCCTGCAGCCGATCGCCGAGGAACTGGGCCTGGACTACTGGCAGGCGAACGAGCTGGAAATCGTCGACGGCGTGCTGACCGGCAAGGTCCTGGGCGCAGTGGTGGACCGGGCTGCCAAGGAGAAGTACCTGCGCGAATGGGCGGCCGCCGAGGGCATCGCGCTGGAACACACGGTGGCCGTGGGCGACGGCGCCAACGACCTGGACATGCTGGGGGCGGCCGGAATCGGCGTCGCTTTCAACGCCAAGCCCGCCGTCCGGGCAGTGGCGGACGCCGCTGTCAACATGCCCTACCTGGACGCCGTCCGATACGTCGCCGGCGTCTGAACGTCTTCGAATAAGCCAAGAAGAAGGAGTCCGGTGCACGCACCGGACTCCTTCTTCTTGGCAGGTTGGGCTACTGCTGCGCGCCCTTGCCGAAGTAGTCTGCGCCGCCGGCGTATTCGGTGTGGCCGGATTCGACGTCGGCGGTCGCCATTCCTGCCACCACCTGTGCAAACTCCTCCACGGAGTACAGCTTGCCGGCCTCTGCGCGGCGGGCCTCAATGGCGCCGGGCGTGGAGCGGTCCAGCAGCGTGGCGGTGACGGTGCCCTCAATCATGTCGCCGGACACTACCACCAGGGAGATCCCCTTCTCGGCCAGGCTGGGGATGAGCTCGCGCAGGGCGTCCTCGCCGGCACGCTTGCTGCGGGCCACGGCTCGTAGGCGGGCATGGTGGGGACGGTGTTGATGAAGTGCGCCTGGTGGCTAGTCACAAAGACCACGCGGGAGCCTTCCTTCATCAGCGGCACCGCGGCGTTGAGCATGTTCAGCTGGGCGTCGCGGTTCAGCTTAAGCGCGTAGTCCTCGCCCATGCCGGTTTCCATGCCGCCGGAGGCGTTGAGGACCAGGATGTCCAGGGAACCGAAGTTCTCCATCGCCGCGGAGGCCAGGGCCTGGACGCCTTCCTGGGTGGTGAGGTCCGCACCCACGGCCACGGCACGGCCGCCGTCGGCCTCAATCCCCTGGACCACCTTGTTGGCGCGGGGCGCCTTCTGGCGGTAGTTCACGACGACGGCGGCGCCCTCGCCGGCAAGGATCTTGGCTACGTCAGCGCCGATGCCGCGCGATGATCCGGTGACGATGGCGGTCTTGTTGTCCAGCAGTCCCATAGGGGCTCCTTTTGTTCGATACGTCTAAATCCATGAAGGCCTGCTGTCCATCATGCCAGCGGCCGGTGCCGATTCCGTTGTCCGGGTCCCACAAAGAAGCCCCGCGGGGCTAGTTTGGCGGAAGGGGTCAGTGGCCCATGCCCAGGCCACCGTCTACAGGGATGACCGCGCCGGAGATGTAGGCGGCCTCGTCGCTGGAGATCCAGCGGACCACGTTGGCCACCTCGGACGCCTCGGCGAACCGGCCCGCCGGGATGCTGGCCAGGTAGTCCTTCTGGGTGGCTTCGGGGAGCTCGGCGGTCATGTCCGTGTTGATGAAGCCGGGGGCCACCACGTTGGCGGTGATGCCGCGGGACCCGAGCTCGCGGGTCAGGGAGCGGGCGATGCCCACCAGGCCGGCCTTGGAGGCGGAGTAGTTGATCTGGCCGGGGGCGCCGTAGAGGCCGGAGACGGACGAGATGAGGACAACACGGCCCTTGCGGAGGCGGATCATGCCCTTGGAGGCCCGCTTGATAACGCGGAAAGCACCGGTGAGGTTGGTGTCGATGACGGACGTGAAGTCGTCCTCGCTCATGCGCAGCAGCAGCGTGTCCTTGGTGATCCCGGCGTTGGCAACCAGGACCTCAACGGGGCCGTGGGCGGCTTCGACCTCCTTGAAGGCTGCGTCCACGGATGCCTCGTCGGTGACGTCCGCCTTGACGCCGAGGATTCCGTCCGGCAGCTGTGATTCGCTGCGGTAGGTCACGGCCACCTTGTCCCCGTTGGCCAGGAATGCCTCGGCGATGGCCAGGCCGATGCCGCGGTTGCCGCCGGTGATGAGGACGCTGCGGGGGGCGGAAACTGCTTCAGTCATTAAGACGCTCCGGAATTCTGCGGCACGCTGCCGCGGTAGCAAGGGTGGGATGGGCTGCCTGACGATCTTATCGCCAGCTCCGGCACGGGTTTGGGTGGCACTGCCGATGGTGAGAGAATTGATGCAAGCCTTTGGAGCGTGATAAACCACCGTGACCCTTGAAAACCATGCGGGACAGACCGCGGCCGGAGAACCCGGGCGGTTCTCCGGTGACTCGGAGGTCCACAGCATTACGGATGCCGCGGGTGCGCACTCCGAGGACATGCGCAAACGCATGATCCAGTACGCCCTGGCGATGGGCATCCGCATGGTGTGCCTGATCCTGATCTTTGTGGTGGACGGCTGGTTCAAGATCGTCATGGTTGCCGGCGCCGTGTTCCTGCCGTGGATCGCGGTGGTCATCGCGAACGGGAACGACAAAGCCGAGGCGCACAGCGATTCGCTGCTGGACTCCGCTCCCCTGGCCGAAATAGAAAGCCCGCTGCAGCCCGCCCGCGACGACGGTCCCGGCAGTGAGGTGCTGCAGGGTGAGTTGATCGACGACGACGGGACCGATCCCGGGGAGGAGCGGCAGGCATCATGAGCATCTTCGACTTTGCTGCAGGGACCGATCCTGCACTGGCCGAACCAGGGGCAGTCTGCTCCCGCAAGGCCTGCCGGTCCGGCGCCTCCTGGCAGCTCCTCTGGAACAACCCCAAGATCCATGCCCCCGAGCGGCGCAAGATCTGGCTGGCCTGCGGTGAGCACCGGGACTGGCTGGAGGACTACCTGCAGACGCGCGGGCTGTGGAAGGAAACGCTCCCGCTCGACGCCGGCTCCCCGGACAGCGCCCCGGAGCAGGACAGCTGAATGTACCGTTTCCTGTTCTCCAGCAAGTGGCTGGGCTATCTCCTGCTGGCCGCGATCTTTGCCACCGCCTGTGTGTTCCTCGGCCGCTGGCAGATGGACCGCCGGGCGGAGACGCTCGCCGAGATCAACCGCGTGGTGACCAACTACTCCGCAGCGCCCATTCCCTTTGACCAGGCACGCGACCAGTTCAGCCGCCTGGATCCGGCCAAGGAGTGGACCCAGGTGGAGCTGAAGGGCACCTATGACGTGGCAGGCCAGCGCATTGTGCGGAACCGTCCGCTGAACGGGCAGCCCGGCTACGAGGTTGTGGTCCCGTTCCGGCTGGAGTCCGGCGAAACAGTGGTGGTGGACCGCGGCTGGCTCCCCATCGGCAACAAGAACCCGGGCAGCCCGGACTCGGTGCCGGCGCCGCCCGCCGGTGACGTCACCGCCGTCGTGCGTTTGAAGCATCCGGAACCCGAACTGCAGCGCGGGGCACCGGAAGGCCAGCTGGCATCCATCGACCTTGCCGCCTATTCCAAGGAACTCGGCTATCCCCTGCTGACCGGCGCGTACGGACAGCTCGCGTCCGAGACGCCGCCGGCAGCGGACATGCCGGCCGCCTTCCCGAAGCCGTCCACCGAGGAGGGCACGCACCTGTCCTACTCGCTGCAGTGGTTCGCCTTCGGCATCCTGATGTTCGTGGGCTTCGGCTACGCCGCCCGGCAGCAGGCGCGCAACGCGGCCATCGACGCCGAGGATGACGCCCTGGATGACGGAACCGTCCATTCCGCCGCGTCAGCCCGCCGTCGGCCGTCCCCGCCGCGGAAGCGGAAGAAGGCGACGTCCGAGGAAGAGGAAGACGCGCTCCTGGACGCGCAGGGGTACTGACCCATGGCCGACAACGGCAGTGCCGGCCCCGTCGCCTTGGTGAAGTCCGCGCTGGTGGCAGCCGGCGTCGGGGATACCGTGCGCAGCTTCCCGGCCGGGGTGCCCACCGCGATCGCGGCGGCCGAAGCGCTGGGCTGCGACGTCGCGGCGATCACCAACAGCCTGGTCTTTGACCTGAACGGCGAACCGCTGCTCATCCTGGCCAGCGGGGCGGCAAGGGTGGACACAACCCTGGTGGCGGGGCACCTCGGCGAGGGAAGGATCCGCCGCGCCTCACCGGACTTTGTGCTGAAGCATACGGGCCAGGCGGTGGGCGGCGTGTCGCCGGTGGGCCACCCACGGAAGATCCGGACGCTCCTGGACGAGTCACTCAGAGGCCAGGAGCTCCTCTGGGCCGGCGCAGGTGACCACACCACGATGTTCAGCATCACCTACGGCCAGCTCCGCGAGATCACCGGAGCCCGGGAGCTCCGGGTCCGTTAGGCGCTAGGGCGCTAGGCGCTAGGCCAGCGTGATCAGGTCCAGGTAGTCCTCGTTCCACAGGTCCTCGACGCCGTCCGGCAGCAGCACCACACGCTCCGGGTTGAGGGCTTCCACAGCACCTTCGTCGTGGCTGACCAGGACGACGGCGCCCGTGTAGTTCCGCAGTGCGCCGAGGATTTCGGCGCGGCTGGCGGGGTCCAGGTTGTTGGTGGGCTCGTCGAGGAGGAGTACGTTGGCGCTGGAGGCCACGATGGTGGCCAGGGCCAGGCGCGTCTTCTCACCGCCGGAGAGCACGCCGGCGGGCTTGTCCACGTCGTCCCCGGAGAACAGGAACGAGCCCAGGATGCCGCGGACCTCGGCGTCCTTCATGTCCGGTGCGGCCGAGCGCATGTTCTCCAGGACCGTGCGGTCGTGGTCCAGGGTCTCGTGTTCCTGGGCGTAGTAGCCCACCTTGAGGCCGTGGCCGGGAACGATGTCCCCGGTGTCGGGCTGGTCCACGCCGGCGAGCATCCGCAGCAGCGTGGTCTTGCCGGCGCCGTTGAGGCCCAGGATGACCACCTTGGACCCGCGGTCAATGGCGAGGTCAACGTCGGTGAAGATTTCCAGCGATCCGTAGGACTTGCTGAGCCCTTCGGCCGTGAGCGGGGTCTTGCCGCACGGCGAGGGATCCGGGAACCGGAGCGCTGCCACGCGGTCATGCTCGCGGACCGCCTCCAGGCCGCTGAGGAGCCGCTCGGCACGCTTGGCCATGTTCTGCGCGGCCACGGCCTTGGTGGCCTTGGCACGCATCTTGTTGGCCTGGTCCATCAGGACCTGGGCCTTCTTTTCGGCGTTGGCGCGTTCGCGCTTGCGGGCGCGCTCGTCCGTTTCGCGCTGCTGCAGGTAGCGCTTCCAGCCCATGTTGTAGAAATCGATCTGGGCGCGGTTGGCGTCCAGGTGGTACACCTTGTTGACCGTGGCCTCGAGCAGTTCGACGTCGTGGCTGATCACGATCAGGCCGCCCTGGTGGTTCTTGAGGAAGTCGCGGAGCCAGGAGATGGAGTCCGCATCCAGGTGGTTCGTGGGCTCGTCGAGGAGCATGGTTTCGGCACCGGAGTACAGGATCCGGGCCAGTTCCACGCGGCGCCGCTGGCCGCCGGAGAGGGTCTTCAGCGGCTGGTTCAGAATCCGCTCGGGCAGCGCGAGGTTGGAGGAAATGGCCGCCGCTTCCGCTTCCGCGGCGTAGCCGCCGCCGGAAAGGAACTCGGCCTCCAGCCGGTCATAGCGTGCCATGGCTTTGCGCTGGACCTCCGCGTCCTCGCTCGCCATGTCGGCCTGCGCCTTTTTGAGCTTGCCGACGACGACGTCCAGGCCGCGTGCGGACAGGATGCGGTCCCGCGCGAGCTGCTCCATGTCCGGGGTCCGCGGGTCCTGCGGCAGGTAGCCGATCTCGCCGCTGCGGGTGACCTTGCCGGCGGCCGGCAGGCCCTCCCCCGCCAGGACGCGGGTCAGGGTTGTCTTCCCGGCGCCGTTACGGCCCACCAGGCCGATTTTGTCGCCCTTGTCGATGCGGAAGCTCACCTGGTCCATGAGGAGCCGGGCGCCGGCGCGCAGTTCGAGGTCCTGGACGGTAATCACAGCAGGTAAGGCCTTTCACAACAGGGAACGCCCCAGCCTCGGGAGGATCAGGAGGACGCGGGGCAGAATGGCCGGAGAACGGCCCGTACAAGTCTACCGCCCGGTTCAACCGTTGGGGACCTTGCCTTAGTTGGCTGTCCCTTCGGTGTTTTGCCGGGCACTGGCTCACAGTGTTGCCGCAATGTCCTCGACTGCCTGCGTGAGTGCGGTCATCGACGCCGGGCCGCCGTGCCCTTCGTCCTCGACGATGACGAGCCGGCTTGTTGCCCATTGGCGGTGCAGCCGCCAGGCGGTCACGACGGGGCCGCTGATGTCCCGCCGGCCGTGGATCAGATGTCCGGGATGCCGTTGAGCCGGTGCGCGCGGGCCAGGATCTCCTGGATCTCTGCCGGGCTGGTTGTCGTCACCGCCACCAGGGCGATGCCGAGGACGCGTCCGGGGTGCTCCAGCGCGTATGCAAGGGCCAGCGTGCTGCCCTAGGATGCGCCGGTGACAATACACTGTTCGATGCCGAGGTGCTTTCGGACCGCCTCGATGTCCTGAACCAGTGTCTGGGTGGTGTTGTCGTGCAGATGGTCAAGGTCTTCATAAGCTGCCGGAGTGCTGCGGCCGCAGCCGCGCTGGTCCAGTCCTACCGTGAGGAAGCGGCGCGGGTCGTGGCGTTTCCGGTAACCGCCCTGGCCGAGTGAAGAACCTGGCCCGCCGTGCAGGTACAGGACAGGAAAACCATCAGGATTTCCCGTGGCTTCCCAGTAGATCCGGGCGTGGGGCACGTCCACCCAGCCGCTGTCTGTCTGCATCGTTCAGCCCTGTTCCCGTCGTTCCGTCTGCCCCACACTGGGGAGATGAAGCTGTCATTCCGCCCAGCCCTGCCGGCGGGATTGCGTTCCGTCTTGGTTGCCACAGTACTGGGCGGCACCGTGATGGGGTCCGCGGGTGCCTGCGGGCCCTTCACCACCGGCGAGCCTCCATGTTTCCCGCCGTCCTACACTGTTTCTCCCGACAGCGTGCAGCCGGGAGACACGGTGACCGTCTCCGCACCCGCAGCGAACTGTAATCCGCGGTATGGAACTGATGCCCGGATCCAGGTAATTGTCACCGATGCCAAGGGCGCAGAGGTCGTCAATACAACGGCTCCGATGAGCGACGCCGGAGAGTTCACTTATGCTTTCACGGTTCCTGCAGACATGCCCGTTGGCAAGGCGACGGTGACCGCCATGCCCTACGCGATCGACTGGTGCGACGACACCGGAAAGAACAACAGGGCGGGAGGGGCTACGGATCTCATACGTGCCTCCTGCGTCATGCCCGTGGAAACTCTGACGATCACGCCCTAACTGGTCCATATTCCGCGTTTCCCACTCGGCTGCCTTCTATGCTTCTCAAATGGGGAAAAGCATAATGCGGGAGGGCTCGGGGAAGCACAGGCCAATCTACGTTGAAATTGGTATTCGGGCCTCAATGGACCGGGTGTAACCATCAAAGCCGCGGTGCGCAAGCACGACGTTACCGTTACCGCGACACTGCAAACTTTAACGATGTTCCAGCGAATCGGCCTCATAAGCGGTGTGACCTCTTTCGGATTGCCTGGCGGCAATGATGCCATCTCGGGTCGCCGCCCGGATGACTCCATAGAGAACGTAAAAGAATATGGCCGCAAATACGACCGTCAGAATAATGTCCATCGTTACCCCCAATGGTTTAGCCGTCCAGCTTGAACTTTGCCAGCCTACTTCAGCCGTACAGCTCGCGATCTCGCTAACGTCGCGAGTGGAACCGTCTGCGGGACGGCCAGCAGGGGGTGCTGGTGTCCCGTAATCAGTTCCGTTGTCGTGTGATGCTTACTTCGCCGCTGCCTGCGTTCGCTCGGAGGCAATCAGCGATTCGCTCGGCTTCCTTCTGAGTAGCGGTTTCGAGCAGTTTGATGCTGAGATGCGTTGAGGGCAAGTTTGCAGATTGAATGGCCTCCTCGATTAGTGGGTCTTCCAGGCAGTGTTCGATCGAGGCATCATTCTCCCTGGGGCCGAGAACGGACACGTGCCAGCGGCCCGGCGGCGCAGAGCTGGTGGTTGCCTCGTTTGGTGTCTTACCACAGGCCACGAGGGCAAGAGGCAACAGGGCGAGAGCCATCAAATGACGCGTTCGGCTTTTCACGTGCGGGTCCTTCCCCCAATCCCGAATAAGCCCAGAGCATACGCCTCAACCGGACGAAGGATGCTCCGAGGCCTCTGGTCGTGCAAGAATCGCGGCATGGATGAGGATGAGCGACATGCGAGGGACGAATTAGCAACCCTTGAGGCTCTTTTGCAGGCAATGGATCGGCGCGATGAGATGTTCCGGGTGGTTGACGATTCCGAGACAGTGGACGAAGCAATCCGTCGTGTGGGTCAGCTGTTGGGCATCGGGGCCGTGAGCAGCCGGGCGGTCATCGACCTGCAGGTGAGAAGATTCACCGGAGGCCAGCGTCGGGCCATGGCTTCCCGTGCAGGAGAACTCAGATCAATGTTGCTTGATGCGCGCTAAGCGTTCGGTGAACGAAGGTCGGCTGGGAACCTATAACGCGACGCGCGACCAGCATCTTGCCGGTAAGTCACCAGCATCAATATTTTGGGTTCGCTCAGGTTTCTGACGTCACCATTTCCAGTACGTGCGCATAATTTTGCATGAGCGTAGGTATCCCCATGGTTAGTCGCCTTTCGGCCACGAAAACCACAGAGACAGCTGTGGTCCGGTTTACCTGGACGCATGGGCTGTCTTCTTCTATCCAGTGCGCCCCGGGAATAGTGTGCGTGAGTACGTCACCGTAGAACATGCCAATGGCACGGACGAGCTTTGCCAGTGCGGCCCGGTCGGGGTGGCCGTCCATAAGTTCGTCGACGGCGGCGAGGCCTTCTTTGGAGCGGGGAAGTTCCTTCCCAACAGCGCGGAAGTGGGCCAGTAGCTCGTCGTAACCACCCACATTGGTCGGAGGAGTCGCTGGCACTGCAGACGCCGGTTTGTATTCGGCGTAGCGGCGAGGAAGTCCTTGCGGGAGTTGCTGGAGTGGTTCATCTGAGCGGCCAGTATCCGTCATCTCGAAAGACTAGCCGGGTGCCGGCTGGCTCGAACAGGCTTATCGGTTCCCGGAACCCGCCAAGGACGCCGGAAAACGAAAAATAAGCGGGACTGTCGGCAGACGATCCTTTACCGTGCGCTTACCTGCAACTGGTCATATCGGTTTCATTGCGGAACAGCTGGACCCATGCTTTGTTTCCCGCTGCAGTTCTAGGCTGGCAACACAACAAATTCTGCTTGGGGGTAGTGTTGACGCCAACCGAAAATAGGGCCAATAACGCCAACTGAAAATGAGGCCACTGACCATTATGGAAGGTGATCACATTGGATGTTTGGGCGCAGATACGCCACCGATACGCGACGGAGAAGATCTCCAAGAGGGAGCTGGCTAAACAGCTCGGGGTTTCGCGGGGGACGGTGGACCGGGCGTTGGAGGCAGAGCGGCCACCGAAGTATGAGCGGAAACCGGCCGGTTCGAGCTTTGATGCTTACGCGCCACAGGTGCGGGCCTTGTTGGTGCAGACGCCGACGATGCCGGCCTCAGTACTGGCCGAACGCGTCGGCTGGACGGGCTCTGCATCCTTGTTCCGGGACAAGGTCCGTGGACTCCGGCCCGAATATATGCCGGCGGATCCGGTGGACCGGCTGGTCCATAAACCGGGCCAGGCGATGCAGTGCGATTTATGGTTCCCCCATGAGCCGCTACCCCTGGGGCACGGGCAGGAGGGCAAGCCTCCGGTGCTGGTGATGACGAGCGCGTTCTCCGGATATATCCAGGCCAGGATGCTGCCGACCCGCACGACCTTTGATCTGCTTGGCGGGATGTGGTCGCTGCTGCAGGAGGCCGGCGCGGTCCCGAAGCAGCTGGTCTGGGACAACGAATCAGGGATCGGCCAGGGCCGGCTGACCGAGCCGGCGGCGGCGTTCGCGGGCGTCCTGGGCTGCGAGATCCGGCAGTTGCCGCCACGGGATCCGGAATCCAAAGGAGTGGTGGAGCGGATGAACCGTTACTTCCGCCAAGGCTTCATGCCCGGACGGACGTTCGCGTCCCCGCTGGATTTCAACGATCAGCTCGCGGACTGGCTGCCACGCGCGAACGCGCGCTACTCCCGGACCCGTCATGGCCGTCCGATCGAGCTCTTCGTCCGGGACCGGGATGCGATGCGCCCGTTAACGCCAGTGGCGCCCGAGTTCGCCTTCCGCAGCAGCGTCCGGCTACCACGGGACTACTACGTGCGGGTCTTCTCCAACGACTATTCCGTGGACCCGGGCGCGATCGGGCGGATCGTGAACGTCGAAGCAGACCTGGAAAAAGTCACCGTGAGCGCAGACGGCCGGCTACTGGCCAGCCATGAGCGGCGGTGGGCCAGGCACCAGATCTTCACCGACCCCGGCCACGTAGACAAGGCCGCCTCCCTCCGACGGATCCACCGCAGCGTCAAGGCCGGACGGTCCACGGTAGTGGAGGAACGTGACCTGTCGATCTATGACGAACTGTTCGGCGTCGCCATCCCCGACGATGCCCGCGAGCTCTCCGGGGCAGCACGGTGAACGCTGCAGTGAAGGACATCGAGTACTACGCCCGCGCACTGCGCGCCCCGCGGATCGCCGACGGCTACCGTACCCTCGGCGACCGGGCCCGGGAGGCAGGCTGGTCACACGAGGAATACCTCGCCGCTGTCCTCTCCCGCGAGGTTGCCGAACGCGAAGCCTCCGGGGCCGCCCTGCGGATCAGGGCCGCGAGGTTCCCCGGACACAAGCTGCTGGAGGAGTTCAACTTCGACCACCAGCCCGCCGCGGACCGGAACCTCGTCGCGCACCTGGGAACTGGGGTCTTCCTGGAGGAAGCCAAGAACGTGGTCCTTCTGGGCCCGCCCGGCACCGGGAAAACCCACCTGGCCGTCGGGATCGGGATCCGGGCCGCACACGCCGGGCATCGCGTCCTGTTCGACACCGCGACCGGGTGGGTATCGAGACTGGCCGAAGCCCACGACCGCGGACGCCTGCCCCAGGAACTGGCCAAGCTGCGCCGTTACAAGCTGCTCATCGTTGACGAAGTCGGCTACATTCCCTTCGACCAGGACTCGGCCAACCTGTTCTTCCAGTTAGTCTCATCCCGCTACGAACACGCCTCCCTGGTGCTTACCAGCAACCTCGCCTTCAGCAGGTGGGGCGAGGTCTTCAGCGACGCGACAGTGGCCTCGGCGATGATCGACCGGATCGTTCACCACGCAGAAGTCCTGAACCTCACCGGTAGCAGCTACCGGCTCCGGAACAAGACAAGAACCCAGCTTCAGGCACAATAGAACAGCAACCCGTGGCCCTGTTTTCAATCGGCAAAACTGGCCCTATTTTCGGTTGGCGTTAACAGGTAGAAATAAATGAAACGTGGACGTTTGGTAGAAGCTGCCGTAGCAACCTTTATGGTTGCGATCCCACTCACGGGGTGCGCGCCCCAAGACCAACCGCAAAGCGAAAACTTACGCACATTCAGTTCTATCGATGAGGCATACACTGCCGTCGATGGCATCCTGGGCTGTGAATCTGATCCTGCTGGCGAACCGATAGTTCCTATCGGCGATGGTGTTCCGCTCACGGCAGCACAGAAACTGTGCTTTGAGAATGTCCAGTTAGACCTTTACCCGGATCAAAACGCCCTAAGGGAAAGCTACCAGCTCTTGTCTAACACCAATCAGGGCAAGATCCATCTCGTATACGGCAAGAATTGGATGGTCGTCGACTTCAGCCGCAAGGCAGGCGGGCAACCCTCAACGTGGAACACCGAACGACTGGCCAAGGAACTGAACGGCGAATACGCCAGTGTCGGCACATAGCGGGAACCGCGCGCAACGCTTTTCGGGGCGTCCGCTTGAGGTTCCTTGGAGATCTGATCGACGGCGTAGGCTCGCACTATGAAGCCTCGGGGAGTAATTCTGCTGGCTGTAACCGCGGGTACCGCCGTGCTGGGATCCGCCCTCGTGGTCGGTAGCATGGCAGGCGCAGACCGAGCATGTCCAGCAATGGGCTGGGCGTTTGCGGGTGACGTAGAACTATCCTTCTCCACCCCGCCGGAATCGGTGTTAGCTTGTTTCGGCGAGGGCTGCATTCCTGAGCAGGTGACGAAAAACGCGGAAGGTAAATGGCTAGTGCCGCAATCCCCGCCCTACCTGATTCCGCCGGTCAGCGTCACCTCGATATACGTGGTCGCCAGCACTACCTCTGGAAATCGCCTAACGAGTGCCCTGCCAATAGAAACGGAGTCCACAGGCGAATACCCCTTTGGACGCGAGTGTGGTGGACCTTTCAGATTCAAGCCAGTACAAGTGGTCCTCGGCTAATACTCATCGTCCGGAGAGGGTTCCCAACCGACCAACCGTCCGCGGGACGCTTCCCATGGTTCCGAGGAGAAACCAGGACGAGCAGTGTAATTGCGACTTAGGGCCATCGGAGCGTGGCGATCATCCAAAGAAATCTAATGGCGCTTCCGCAACTGCCCACTGCATGTTTTCAATCGTGACCTGTTCGATAACGAGCAAGCGTTTAACGGTGAAGATCCGGCCTGCTTGGATATCGGCAGCTATGTCTTGTTGCAAGCGAACGGGATCATAGAAGCTCACGCTTATCAGCGAGCCGTCGATGCGCACTGCGGCATCCAGGTAGCCTTTGGCCTCGAATTCCCAGGCGTAATCACCGAAACCAGGCGGTAGGACGAGTTCTCTGTTCACTGGCGGGTCACCTCTTATTGTGAAGCTCGTTTAGTCGTTTCGGAGCTTTCTCGACTCGGCATTTGTGGCTCAAGATAGCATTCGGAGCAAGCCTGACTGCCTGTCGTACATTGTTTTGTGCCCCGAGCGTCTAGTGGTGGTTGTCTTGAATGGAACCTTGAAGTTGTCCCGTTAGCGGCTCCACGAGGAACCCTCAACGGGGCACGTTCTGGCAACACGAAGCCAAATCCAACCGGATCCCTGGCCGAGTGATTACCTAGCCAGCATGAAGAATGAATTTGTTCGTTATCAGGCAAGCGTTCCCAACGACCGCGGTTCTTACCCGGGCATTTTCGCTCTAGCCAACGGCTTGGCTAAGGATGGCAAGCTCAGCTCCCAAGACTGGGCTTCCTGGCGCAGTGCGAACGATCACTATGACACCGCATACACAGACCCAACGACGATAGACAGATCGATTTACGATCGCACGATCAACCCTAGAGCGCAGTCTTGGTTCAAGTGCAGTGCCATGCACCTGTTGACTGGAGTGGAGTTCTACACGGAGCTTCTCACCCGGTACGGGGTGGGCTGGCAGGTCCTCTACTCCCACGATCCAGGAAACGTTCTTTATGAGGACGACGTCCAAATTGTTGTCGCCCCTTATTAGGAAACGCCTTAGATCGCGGTAGTTAACCCTCTGTGGGACGGTCCGGTTCAAGCCCAATTCAGATTCAGCGCGGTGAATTGGGTATGTCGTGCTTTTGGCCGTGTTCCTATGGCTCGGATCCGGTGACGAAGCCAAAACTCACGGCACCGTCATTGGAAGTGCTCATTTGCTGTACTTCCTGCAGCAGGGCTCGCGTGGGCGTCACTAGTCTCGTGGCCACGCCGGTGTCGCGATCTACAACCAGAGAGCCGAAGATTCCGTTGTCTTCGCGGTGACGGAGTATCAGGATCGTCTCCCGTTTGTGCTGCTCGACAGCGACTGGATGGTATTCGTCACGCTGTCGGCCCCAGATCGGCAGCGACAGTGTGTCAATGGCCATTAGTTTCTGCCCACTGGCGGCCAGTTAAAGTGCCCGCCGGTGGCCGTTAAAACTGCCCGGTGATGGCCAACAGATCTGCCCACTGAGGGTTACGGCGGGGGTTGGCCATCCGGGTCGTCTTAGTTCAGTTGGGTGACTCCTTTTCCGGCGAGGGCTTGGGTGAGGCGGATGGAGTCGCCGCTTGTCTGGCAGACGTGGGCGTGGTGCAGGAGCCGGTCAACGGTGGCGGTGGCCAGGGTTTTCGGCATGAGCTCGTCGAACCCGGCCGGGTGCAGGTTCGAGGAGATCGCGACAGAGCGTTTTTCGTAGGCGGCATCCACGACACGGTAGAGGCCTTCGGCGGCGTCGGTGGCCACGGGCAGGAGCCCGATGTCATCGATCACGACGAGTTCGGCGCGGAGTATCCGGGTGACGGCTTTGGTGACGCTGTCGTCGGTGCGGTGGGCGCGGATCAGGGCGCCGAGGTCCTCGAGTCTGAACCAGGCCACGCGCATGCCGGCTTCGACGGCCTGCTGTCCGAGGCTTCGAGGAAGAACGTTTTCCCGGTGCCTGAGGGCCCGCAGACGACCAGGTTCTCCCTGCGGGTGATCCATTCCAGTGTCCGGAGTGCTTGTTGGGTTGGTGCCGGGATCGACGAGGCAGCGGGGTCCCAGGCGTCGAAGGTTTTCCCGGTCGGGAAGCCTGCCGCCTTGCGGCGGGTGGCGAGCATGGACCGTGCCCGGCCGGCTGTTTCTTCGGTGAACAGGGCCTTGATGACTTCTGCCGGTTCCCAGCGCTGGCTCGCGCGGTCGCGATGAGTTCCGGGGCCAGTGCCCGGGCGTGGGGCATTTTCAGCTGCCGCATCAGTGCTTCGAGGTCTGCGGGCAGGGGCGGGGCGGCGGTGGTGACGGGGCTCATCGGTTCTGCTCCTTCGACGTGGTGGAGGGTCCGGCGCCGAGGCCGGCCCAGGCGCTGGTGCCTTGGGTCAGTGACCGGGTTTCGTTCGCGGCGTGGGTGGTGGTGCGGCGGATGTTGGCGTTCAGGATTGAGGGCAGGTCACCGTGGGCGAAGCGGCCGTGCAGGGCGGCGTCGCCCAGCGCCCGGTCGACCGCTTCGGTGCCGGCGATTTTGGCCAGGGTCACGGCCTCAGCCATTTTCACGTTCATCCTGCCCGTTCCTGCCGCGGCGGCCTCGATGAGCCAGGTTCTGGCGCCCTCACCGATGGCGAGGAACTCGGCCTCCCCGGCGGTGCGTGCCTTCACGGCGTAGTCGCCCGGGATCCGGGTCCTGGTTCCGGGGAAGTGCTCCTCGATGACCGCGGGGCTGCCGGGCCTGGCCCGGTGGTGGCGGGCGACCTCGACCGGACCGGCGGGGCCGTGGTGGACGATGATGACCTGTTCATCGGGCCCGGTGCCGTGGGAGCGGACGAATACCCGGGCCCCGAGCAGATGCGCCGGGACGGAGTACTGGGCGTTCTCGAAGGTCACCATCGGGGTGTTCTCCGGGACGGTCCGGGCCAGCCCGAACGCGATCGTGTGGGCTGTGTCGGGGATCCGGTGCAGCCGGGGCTGTTCCTCAGCCAGAACGGTAGCCGGTCTGCGGCGGGTGGCCCGGTGTTCGCGGTGGTTGACCTCGTCCATGAAGGCCTGGCAGGCGGCCTCGAGCTCGACGAAGGAGGCATACTCGGGTCGGAGGTTGGTTTCTGTCGGGACGATGTCGGCCTTAGCCAGCTTCACCGATGCTTCGACGCCGCCTTTCGTGGCGGGGTCCGCCGGCTGGCAGGTCAGCACGGTGACCCCGTAGTGGCGGGCGAAGTCCAGGGTCTGCTGGTTCCGCACCGGGACCCCGGCGACGTGAGCGGTGGTCACGGTCTTCTCGTTATCGGTCAGGACGTAGGTCGGTGCCCCGTCCAGGATCCGGAAGCACCGGTCCAGAGCTGCGAAGACGCTCGGCGCGGTCCGGTCCCGCAGCGGGATGACGATCCGGAACCTCGAGAACGCCAGCCAGGCCACGAACAGGATGGTCTTCACCCCACCGATCCGCGGCCCGTCGCCGAAGTCGTACTGCAGCCACTATGCAGAACCCGGAATTATGCGGAAAGTACCCCGACAGCGGATGGGAACCGGCACCATAACGCTGGTCTGGCCCGGATAGCTTTCTGCATAATCGCGGGCGGCTCATGCTTGTTTTCTCGATACGGGAAGGTGAGCAAGATGACGAAGTATTTTCCGGGGCCGATGACGGGCCCCTTGGCGCCGTATGTGGCTGGCTACCGGGAGTTATTGGCTGGGCGTAGGTATGCGATGTCAACGGCGCAGCAGTTGGGTTCGCTGGTGGGGCGGTTGAGCCGTTGGATGGATGCGCGCGGACTGGATACCGGGGCCCTGACGGATGAGGTGCTGCAGCGGTTCGTTGACGAGCTGGCTGAGGAAGCAAACTGGATGCGTCCGACACCGGCGTCGTTTGTTGGGTTGATGCAGTACTTGCGCCGCTTGGGCGTGATCCCGGTTCCTGAGCCGCCACCGGACCGGACGAGTCCGGAACTGATCATTCTGAGGCGGTTTGAGCGCTACCTCCTGAATGAGCGGGGACTCGCGGCCAAAACAGTGCGGAACTATCTTCGGGCAGCCAGTGCATTGATGGACTGGCTGTCGGCTCGTTCCCGTTCCCTGGAGACCATGGGCGGGGCGGAGGTCATTCTCTTCACCACCGGTTTTTACGGTGCGCAATCGGTCGGAAGCGTCAAATATACGATCACGGGGTTGCGGTCCTTTCTGGGCTGGGCGTTCATGGAAGGTCTGTCTGACCGGGCGTTGGCTGGCGCGGTGCCGTCCGTGGCCAGCCACGACAGCAACATTCCGCAAGGCCTGAGCATGCCGGAAGTGGATGCGCTGCTGGCCTCGTGCGGCCGGGACACTGCGACGGGGCGGCGTGACTACGCGATTCTGGTCCTGGCGGTCCGGCTGGGGCTGCGTGCCAATGAAGTCGCCTCCCTGACGCTCACGGATCTCAATTGGCGCACCGGGGACATCGTCCTTCGGGGCAAGGGGCGCTGTGAAGAGAAGCTCCCGCTGCCTCAGGATGTTGGATCAGCCTTGGCGGAATACCTGCGACAAGGTCGGCCCGAGGGTGCCGGCGATGCGCTGTTTCTCAGGGTTCACGCACCCGTGGGAGGGCTGGCATCTGCCGGGGTTTCCGAAGTGATCCTGGCCGCGAGCAGGCGTGCCGGGCTTGAGGGAATCCATGCCCACCGGCTCAGGCACACCGCGGCAACTCAACTGCTGCGTGCCGGTGCTTCCTTGGCCGAGGTCGGCCAAGTGCTGCGCCACCGCAGCCCTGCCACCACGGCCCAGTACGCAAAAGTCGACGACAAGTCGCTGCGTGCGCTGGCGCTGCCTTGGCCTGGGAGCCAGCCATGACCATGCCCCAGAACGACGTAGCGTTGATGGCCGAGCAGTATCTGCACATGCGCCGGAGCATGGGCTACAAGCTGAAGCAGCAGGGGCAACTGCTACTGGATTTCATCAAGTACTTTCAGCGCTCCGGCGACACCCATCTCACCAGCTCGCGGGTGCTGGAATGGGCAACACTGCCAGCAGGCGCCGACCCGGTGTGGTGCTACGCGCGCCTGGGCGCGGTGCGTCCCTTCGCCCAATACTTGCAGGCTTTCGACCCCCTCACGCAGGTCCCTGAACAGTCGCTGCTGCACGATGGGTACCACCGGCCGGCGCCTTACATCTTTTCCGATGACGAGTTGGACCGGGTGCTGGCGGCCGCAGACCGCCTCACCCCCAGCTTCCGTGCCCGAACCTACCGAACCTATATTTCATTGGTTGCCGTGACAGGCATGCGGCGCAGCGAAGCCACCAACCTGGACTGTTCCGACGTCGACTGGGGCCAAAGGCTTTTGACGATCCGGGAAGCAAAATACCGGAAAGCGCGGCAGCTGCCGCTACATCCGAGCACGGTGGCCGCCCTGAAGGAATACTCGGGCATCCGGGACACCGCCTATCCGCATCCCAAGGATCCCGCCGTGTTCCTTTCCACCCGTGGCACGCGCCTGATCGCGGACAACGCCAGCCAGGTCTTTGCCCGGCTGGCCCGGGAAGCAGGAGTGATTCGGCCCGGTTTTCGTCACCAGCCCCATCTACATGACCTGAGACATGGTTTTGCCGTGAAAACTCTTCAGGCCTGGTACCGCACGGGCGTGGACGTCGGGCCGCTGCTGCCGGTGCTCTCGACCTACCTCGGGCACCAGAACCCGGAAGCGACGTACTGGTATCTGAGCGGGACACCGGAATTGATGTCCCTGGTATCGGAACGGCTCGGCTCCTATCTGGCGGAGAAATCATGACAGCCCTGGCACCGATCCTGGAGTCTTTCTTCTTCCGCCGGCTCATGGGGCAGCGCCGGGCAAGCCAGAACACGGTGGCCTCATACCGCGACGCGTTCCGGCTGCTCCTGCACTACGCCAAGGAGGAAACCGGCAAGGCACCTCAAAGCCTGAAGCTTGAAGACCTCGATGCCACTTTCATTGGCAGCTACCTTGCCTGGCTAGAAAGAAGCAGAGGGGCCAGCATCCACACCAGAAACGCCCGGCTGGCGGCTATCCGGGCGCTGTTTCGGTACGCGTCCTACGACTTTCCAGAACATGCTGAACTCATCCAACGCGTGCTGGCGATCCCGGCAAAACGCTCCGACACGGCCATCGTGACCTACCTGACGGAAGAGGAATCCACCGCCCTGATCAACGCGCCGGATGCCTCAACATGGCGGGGGCGACGGGACCGGACGCTTTTGCTCGTAGCCATCGTCACTGGCCTGCGGGTCAGCGAAATTGTCAACATAACCGCAGCCGATGTGCACCTGGAATCCGGCGCCTACCTTTCCTGCCGGGGCAAGGGCCGCAAGGAACGGATCACCCCCTGGGCAAGGACGCCGGTGCACGCCTCAAGGCGTGGCTTGCAGAGCAAAAACCACAACGACTGGCCCCACTCTTTCCCGGTCCCTCGGGCCAGAAACTGACGCGGGATGCGGTGGCAAAAATCGTTGCCCGGCACGTCAAGACGGCAACGAAAGACTGCCCATCCTTGGCTTTGAAGACGATTTCCCCGCACACGCTACGCCACACCTGCGCCATGCGGCTCCTGCAGGCCGGGATCGATATTGCCACCATTGCCCTCTGGCTTGGCCATGAAAACATCCGCACCACCCAGATCTATCTCCACGCCGACCTGACGCTCAAACAACGGGCGCTTGACAGGACGGCCCCACCAGGATCCCGCCCCGGCCGCTACCACCCACCCGACGAACTGCTGGCCTTCCTGGAAGGCCTGTAATTATGCAGAAAGCTACCCGGGCCAGATCGCCGTGATGGTGCCGGTTCCCAGCCGCTGTCGGGGTACTTTCCGCATAATTCCGGGTTCTGCATAGTGGCTGTTATGAAGAATTCTTCATAACAGCCACATCCCCGGCTCGGTAATCCACGGCCGGTGCACACGCACATGGCCAAGCCGCCAAGCGGCCTTGACCTGCGCGATCGCCCGGCGCGTGGACCGCTCCGACCCCACATAACCAAGGGCCATCAGCTTCTCGTGGGCCTTATCGGCCCGGATCCGGCCCTTGGACGCCTCGACCCATTCCTCGATCTTGGGCAGGTAAGCATCCGTGACCCGGGGTCGGGGAACAGGTTCGGCGATCGGCCGGCCGGCGTCCCGCGCCGCGACGTGCCTGGCAACGGTGTGATGGGAGCAGCCCGTGAGCTCGGCCGTGGCGCGCAACGATCCGGTCAGATCGTAGGCAGCAAGAATTTCCATGATTTCTCCGTCATGCTTCATACAGGGCCTCTTCCTGGGACGACATTTGGTGCGACTAGACACCGTCATCAAATCCCGGGGAGAGGCCCCCACCGCTTAAGACGCGGCAGGTTCAGTTGAGGAAGTGGGCAGATCTCATGGCCACCGGTGGGCAGTTTTACTGGCCGTCAGTGGGCATTTTCGTGGCCGCCTATGGGCAGTTTTTCATGGCCGCTAACAACAGTGGAAATGCGAGCTGCACTTGCTCTGCGAAGGAGCCCGGTATTCGGTCAAGACTTAAATGTCTGGCTTCTTCCCCATCGTGCAGTGTCAGAGTTTGGGGGTCAAAAGACTGTGTCCGCCCGGTTTTGAGACTAGCTGATGACCATCGCATAGCGTTCGGGTGGACGGTAATTGCGAACTGTTCGACGAGGCTACCGTGCTGGCATGTGGACTTGGCGTCGTACTGGTGTCCGTGGCCGCCACTTATTGCTAATCCGATGGCAATGGCTAGTTCCTCTGCAGCGTTGGACGTCATATCGGTATCCTCGCACGCGACCCAGAGGTAAGCGCGCGGACCCGACGGCTCACAACCCTAGCGTTTGAGCCAGGAAAGTTTCGAGGCATCGACCGATGAAAGGGAACCCTCAATGGAACACTCCCCATTGAGGGTGGCGTAGCTTCACCTTCTGCAGCACTCCTGTGGAGCCCAGCCGGAGTCTATATTGAATGGCATGGAGCCCCACGGAGCCAAGCGGAAAAAGGGTCGTGTGAGCAAATGGGCCACCACGCCCGAGGGCTGGATGGGCGCCGAGTCTCAACAGCTTTCACCGTTGACGCTCCTGCTAGTTCTCATAGGCCCAGGCTTCCTCGCATTTGGCCTTATTCAGGCCTTTTTCGGAACCTTGGCAGGTCTCGTTGCTTTCCTAAGCCTAGAACTGGCTGTGCTTGCGATGGTCCGGCGTGATTACGCCCGAAAAAAGGCGGAAGAAGCCCCCAAAGCTGACACTCCAAGCAAGGGGCCCCCTGATCGGGAAGGTCCTCATGATTAGCGGGCAACTAGGTTTAGCACTCATGTTGATAGGCCTAGTGATGACTTTCCCCATAACTATCTTCGAGTCGCGCTACCCGCGTCAGAAAGGCAAGTCGTGGGGTTCGCGGCGGATCGCGCTAATGACCCTAGGCTTCACAGGGGTCTTGCTGTCCCTCTTTGCAAGCGCAGCAATGTTTTTGACCGCCAGATCCGGGGGATACGACCCCTGATCGACATGCGGCCGGCTCCGGGGCCGTCCCGCGGCTGGCCCTGACCTGGTGAGCTGGCATGTCGCCGCGTGGTAAGAATTTTTACTTGGCTGCCGAAGCCAAAAATGGGCATCATGGTGATGTTAGATGCGTTGACGAAGAGTCGAATTAGCAACCTTCACCGGCACGGCTACCACTAAAGGCCGTTTTACGGTCGTGCTTGTGCCACTGGAGTGACTATCACACTCCCTGTGGAGCGCTTTATACCCCACAGGAGCACAGACCCGTCTTCTTTCCGAACGGCTACGGTTTGTTTGACCGTCAACACCGGTCCGCTTGGGAATCGCGATCAGGACAATTCTTCTTCCTCTATCAGATACCGGTACGGGAACTGACCCCATGGGCATGCCTTTTGAATTTTGTCACCGCAGGTCTTCGAAGGTTTCCTCGCCTGGGCGCCAGACCATCCAAGATCCATCGGGGAAACCCTTCAGTTCGGCAATCTCGACATGGACCTCTTCTACCGCTGGATGGATTACTACCGTGCCGGTATCGAGTTCGATTCGAATCCCAGTTCCTGTTTCTTCGCTAGTGGACATCACGGTGCCTGGAGTCATTCGGCGCAACGCGTCACCGTAGCCTAGGTCCTGCTCATGCCAGAGGCGACCCGCCCGCTCTACGAGGGGCCAAACATAGCAGTTGAGGGTAACGGGGCAACCGGCATCAGGAGCTCCATCAAACCGCAACTGGACATAGCTGTTGAGCACGAACTCGACGGAATACATCCGGTCGCCCACCAAGCGCGAAAGCAGTTGATTCGGAAAGTACACCGTATTTCCCCCTGGCTAGCCCCTCTTGCTTGCTGTAACTATGACATGACGCCACACTTCGGGAAGCTCCAACGGGACGTGAACAACAGCCGGGCCGTGTGGGAAACCGCTGACTACAGCTCAGAACGCCTTCTCTGGCGAATCGTAAGGACAGCCCGGATGACCATGTACAGGCAAGTTGCCGTCATCAGCAAGTAGGCGTAAATCCGCCAGGAAACGTCGTCTGAAAACAACTCCATTAGTCCGAAAGCCCCCCACATCAAGGTTCCGATCCCCGCAAACACGAGCATTGCTCGGGGCGCTTCGAGCGGTTTCATGGCCTCTCCAGACTTGGTCCATTACCTATTTTCGCGGGCAGCAATTGGACGCGAGCGTCCGACGACTGGTCGTGGCGTCAGCGTAACAGCGACTAACCCACAGTGGGACTTCCCCGGCTGGTTCATCCTCTGCGCAGCGGTACCACTGTTACTCAGCCCGTATTGGTTAGCAGGTTAACGACTCCAAAAATTAGGAACCCCGCACCTACTGAAAGAAATATCAGACCGGAGACGTAGCCGTATCGGAGCCGTCGTCGATAGGCTTCCTCATAATTGATGTTCTCGTTCACCGCCGAAGAGAGTTTGGCTCCCATATGTGAAAGCCGTGAGCGGCCCCAGAACGAGATAGCTCCGATCACCAGAGAGATGGAGCCGAAAACTATAGGGCCAAGCATCTGGTTCAATCAGGCTCCCAGAACTGTCGTAGTCGTAATGGGTCAAGAAGCCATAGGCTGTTTGTTCACAAACTACTACATGTGGAACTAAGCCGAGCGCACGAGTTTAACGTGCGATTGGACAATTATTCCCCGCGGCTAATCGTCCCGCAGAGGCCCGGCGACGAGGCGTCCCGTAGGCCCGTGACTCCTTGGGCTGATCCGGATCAACGAACTTTATGGACATCGCAATTTCCTGGTGTGATCTCCCGTTGAGGAAGCCCTGTGTCGTCCAGGCAGGACCCCGCCTACGCAACGTCTCGATAGCCGGTCCTGCCTCTAATCACTGGCGATTCAGGACAACCTCTGGCTCAACGGGCCAGCCCGTGCAGACGGCTTTGGACATTGGTGCAGACGACTTCTGAAACTGACAAGAGTTTTCCGCAGCGTTTGAGCAAAAGACCTGCAAATACCCCGCCGAAAAAACTGCCCGCTGAAGGTCGCCCAAGCGCTACAGTTCGCGCCATGACAGCACTACATATCGGCTACGCCCGCGTATCAACGGCCGAACAGGAACTCACCGCGCAAATCAACGCTCTCCGCGCCCTTGGCGTCGAGGACGAGCAGATCTTCGTCGATCACGGATACACCGGCACCAACAGGGCCCGCCCCGGACTGCGGGAAGCCCTGGCGGCATGCAGGAAAGGAGACACTTTCGTCATTACCAAGCTTGACCGGCTCGCCCGATCCCTTCCTGATGCACGTGACATCGTGGAGGAACTCACCCGGCGCCAGGTAAAGCTGAGCATCGGCGGCAGCATCCACGACCCCAATGACCCTGTTGGCCGGCTGCTCTTCAACATGCTGGCCATGGTGGCCGAATTCGAATCGGACCTGATCAGGGCCCGAACCAGGGAAGGAATGCAGATCGCCAAAGCCAAAGGGCGCCTGCGGGGCAGGAAGCCCAAGCTCTCCCCCGCCCAGGAAAAGCTCCTTGTAGACACTTACCGGCGCGGCCAGCACACGACCGCTGAAATCGCGGCGCTGTTCAACGTTGCCCGGTCCACCGTGTACCGCACTATCCAGCGGACGCCAGTAGAACCTGAACCGCCGGAAACGAGGCGTATCAGGCGGTTTCCGGCTCCCGGCCAGGAGACGGGGACCAAGAGAAAGGGCACGACTAAACCAGGAATCGGCTAACCCTGCGTTGGCAGCACCAGCAGGTAGCCCGCCGGCAGGTCGGTGCTCCAGCGCCGCGGCTCGCGGATCACGAACTGCGTTGCCAGCTGTTCGGGCGTGAGCAGACTGTTGGGGACGGGCGACGGACCCCACCGCTCGCTGCCGTGCGGGTACAGCGGATCAAGGACCCGGACACCGGTGACGGTGAACTCCGGGAACACTGCCGGGTCGCCCACCGCTTCAAACCCGCTCATCACCCACGCGTGCCGGCCGCTCCACATCACAAGCCCCACCGGGCGGCCGGTCTCGGAAATGGCCCGCGCCGCGGTCCGCAGCGCGTCCTGATAGCCAGGCACGCTGACCACTGAGTACGGCCCCATGCCCACCTCGGTCAGCACCTGTGCCCATCCCCGCGGGTTCGCCCCGTTGTACGAGTTGGACGACCGTGCCCGCGCCATCTCCCACAGCTCCCCCTGGTGGGCCGAAGCGCTCCACGTGCCGCCGCCCGTATCGTCGATCAGGTTGTGCGCCATCTGGATGCTCGCCGCAACGCACCAGTCAAAGGTGTACTGCGGCACAAAGTCCCCCTCCTGGTACAGGTTGAGGGCGAACGGCTGCGGCACCGGGGGCGGTACGGGAGCCTCCGTGGGAGTTAGAGCCTGCGTCCGGGCAGGAGCCGGGGCAGCTGGCGGCGCGGCGGCGGGTTCCGGCGCGGCCGGAGGGGCAGAAGTGGCCGGCGCCGTTTGCGGCGAAGAATTTTCGTTAAGGCCGACGGCGGGCGCACAGCCAGCGAGGACGGTCACCAGGCAACCAGCCAGGCAAACAGACGGTATCGGGCACCAGTCATGGTCGAACAAGTCTAGCGCGGCCGGTCCGGCTTCAGGCCTCAGAACGCATAGCGGATCCGGCAGTACGGCGCGATCTTCTGGATCAGCGCGGTCAGCTGCCGGACGTAACCGGCCTTGGCTCCTGAACGGTAGCGGACGTTGCTGAAGCCGTTGGAGGACACCTTCGATTCCTGCAGGTCCGGGCGCCACAGCACCTTCTCAGCCTGCGGATGCCACCCCAGGTTGACCTCATGGAGCCGCTCGTTGTGCGTCAGGAAAATGACCTCCGCAGCGAGCTGCGCCTTCGCGGCATCCGTAAGGGTCGCGTCGAGCTGGCGCAGCAGCTCCTCCCAGTCGCTGAGCCAGGTGTCCGTGACGATAACGGGCGAGAAATTCACGTGCACCTCGTAGCCAGCGGCCACAAAGTCGTTGATGGCTGCCATGCGCTCGGCCACAGGCGAGGTCCGTACGTCCACCGACTTGGCCAGGTCCGCCGGCATCACGGAAAAGCGGACCCGGGTGTGCCCGCCGTGGTCCCAATTGAGCATCGCGGGGTTCACGTACTTGGTGGCAAAGGACAGTTTGGCGGTGGGCAGGTCCCGGAACAGCGAGACGAGGTCCTCCACGTTGTCGCTGACCAGCGCGTCGACGGAGCAGTCGCTGTTTTCCCCGATGTCATAGACCCAGAGCTCGGGATCACACTGGTTGGGCTCCAGCTTGATGCCCTGACGCAGGACGTGCCGCTCGAGTGCCCCCGCGATCTGGTCAATGTTGGCAAACACGGTGACCGGATTGCTGTACCCCTTGTGCCGGGGCACGTAGCAGTAGGCGCATGCCATGGCGCAGCCGTTCGCAGTGGAGGGTGCGATGAAATCGGCGGACCGGCCGTTGGGCTTCACGGTCAGCGCCTTCTTGACGCCCAGCACCAGCGCTTCCGTTTTGATCCGGGACCAGCGCGGGACGTTTGTTTCGTCGCCGTGCAGTTCGGGAATGTTCCAGTGGTTGTCCACCGGCACGACGTCGGCTTCCGGCCATCGCGCGACGATCTCCTTGCCGCGTGGCAGCTCCAGCGCCGCCGGCTGGGCAAAGATTCGCCGGATCTGCAGCAGCCGGTTAAAGTCCATGACTCCATTCTCCCAAGGCATCCCCTGCCAGCCGGGCCGTTAAGCCCAGGGCATCACCCCTTACGGCGCGAGCCGGACGTCCTCGCCGCGGAGGCTGACACGAAAGCCATCAGCGCGCACCGCGACGTCCCGGAGCACGAGTCCCTCCGGCAGCCCCTCAACATCGTGCTCAATGGTCACGAGCCTGCGGACGACGGCGGCAGTCGCGTCCGAGAGAAAGCCAGGACCGCCGAAGTCGATCGAGCGCGGCTCGACCACAAGCCTTCCGGCCGCCACCTCGACAGTGCCGGTGGCTGTGACGCGCAGTTCCCGGCCGAAAGCCTCAACTGTGCGGACCACCCTGGCCTCGCCGCCTCCTGCTGCCCCGACCACTGCCCCGTCACCAAGCTCGCCGGCGACGACGTCGAACGGCACGGTGGCCTCAACGTCGAGCCGTGCGGCAGCCATCCCGTCCGGCCCCGACACCACGTCCTGCCCGGTGGCCCGGACGTCGCGCAGCAGTGAGCCTCCCGCAGCCACCGAGCCCGCATCAAGCGACACATCGGAGAACCACACCCCACCGTCAGGCAGGTCCTCTGGAGGCACTGTCCCCACCGGGCTTGCCGCGCCCGGGACCGGTGAAGGTCCGTCCCCGTTCCTTCCGGCGGGGTCGCTGGCCGCCCACCAGAGAACCACGGCTGCGATACCCAGGACAACCAGCATGCCTGCGGCACCAATCAGCCACTCCCGTATCCGTGTCCACCCCATGAAGCCATTGTGGCAGTTGGCTAAGTCCCTCAGCCTCCGCCCGCCCTTTTAGTAGGGCACCTACAAAATGGCCCCGGTTCCATCCCGGTAGCGTCGGCAGTACATTAGATTCCGCTTGTACAACCCCGACAGGAACCCCATGAGCAACACCGAAACCGCCGCCACAAAGACCCCGCATGCAGGCCGCCGCCGCTGGAACGCCACGGACCTCGGCCTGATCGCCGTCTTCGCCGCCCTGGTGGCCGCCTCGGCACTGGTCCCCGGCCTTGCCGTCAACGGCTTCGGCGTCCCCATCACCTTCCAGACCCTCGCCGTCATGCTGACCGGCCTGGTGCTCGGCCCCGGGCGGGGCTTCGCCGCCGTCGGACTCTATGTCCTGCTGGGCCTCGCGGGCCTGCCGATCTTCAGCCAGGGACGCAGCGGCCTGGGCATCCTCGCCGGACCGTCCGCCGGCTACATCATCGCTTTCCCCATCGCCGCGGGAATCGTGGGCTGGCTGGCCACGGTGGTCATCCGCCGGACCATCAAGGCCCGGGCACTGTGGCTGTTCCTCTCCGCCACGGTCACCAGCGTGGTGGTTGTGCACTCGCTGGGCATCGCCGGCATCGTGCTGAACACCAAGGCCACCTGGGGCCAGGCCTTCCTGAGCGATGTTGTGTTCTACCCCGGCGACATCATCAAGAACGTCCTGGCTGCGCTTATCGCCGTCGCCCTGCACCGGGCCTTCCCGGACATCCTGGTCCGCAGGGTCAAGCGGACCGCCCCGCAGCCCGCGCAAGCCTAGGACCCTGGCCATGCCCAACGTGACCTTTGACCAGGCAGCCGTAACCGTTCCGGTGGACCATCTCCCGGAACCCAAGGTCCTCCTGGACGGCGTGAACCTGCAGCTGACGGAGCGGCGGGTGGGCGTCATCGGTGCCAATGGTTCCGGAAAGTCCACCTTCCTGCGCCTGGTCAACGGGCTCGTCCAGCCCAGTTCCGGCCGTGTGCTGGTGGACGGCGCGGACACGGTCCGCTCGGTCCGGGCCGTGCGCCGCACCGTTGGGTTTGTTTTCACCGATCCCCTCTCCCAGCTGGTCATGCCCACCGGCAGGGAGGACGTGGAGCTGTCCCTGCGCCGGTCCGTGAAGAACGGTGCCGAGCGGCGGAGACAGGCGGAAGACGCCCTGGACCGGCTGGGCCTGCTGCACCTGGCGGACCAGAGCATCTACGAGCTGTCCGGCGGCGAGCGGCAGCTGGTGGCCCTCGCCGCCGTCCTCGCCGTCGAACCCGCCGTCCTGGTCCTGGACGAACCGTCCACCCTGCTGGACCTGCGCAACCGCGAACTGCTGCGCCGGACCCTGGCCGGCCTGGACCAGCAGATCATCATGTCCACCCATGACCTGGACATGGCCCTGGACATGGACCGTGTCCTGGTCATCGACCAGGGCAAGGTGGTGTTCGACGGCGCTGCCGCCCCCGCCGTGGCCGCCTACCGGGCGCTCTGCCTGGCAAGCCTGGACGCGCAGGAAGCGCAGCCGTGAGGGGCCACGGCTTCCTGCTCGCCAACTACGTCGCGGGGGACTCGCTGGTCCACCGTGCGCCGCTGGCATTGAAGTTCCTCCTGGTGTTCGCCTGCGGCCTGGCCTCGTTCGTGACTGTGGACTGGCGGATGTCGCTGGGGATGCTTGGCGCTCTCTGCGGCCTTTTCCTGCTGTCCGGCGCGGGCCCCAAGCGGCTGTGGGGTGCCGTCCGCCCGCTCGCTGCCGTCCTGCTGGTCATCGGACTCTTCCAGTGGTGGCAGCTGGGCGCCCCGACGGCGGGCAGGATTGTCCTGAACATCCTGGTCTGCGTGGTGGCCGCTTCCCTGCTCACCGCCACCACCCCGGTCCACAAACTCCTGGACGGCGTGGTCAGGGCGGCGGGTCCCTTCAAAAGGTTCGGGGCCGATCCGGAACGCTTCGCCCTGACCATCGGGATCATGCTGCGGAGCATCCCCTATATTGCAGGAACCTTCGCCGACGTCCGTGATTCCGCCCGGGCCCGGGGCCTGGAACGCAATCCGCGGGCCCTGGTCCTGCCGGTTTTCATTACCTCGGTGGCGTTCGCGCGCCAGACGGGCGAGGCTCTCGCGGCCCGCGGACTGGGCGAAGCCGACGATGAGGCCGAAGACTGAAGCTCCCTCAGGTGCCCGGGGCCTAGCCGTCCTGGAGCTGCCGGTACTCCAGCAGGGCGGCCGTGCCCATCCCGCCGGCGCTGCTGATCATGGCCATGGCCAGGCTGCCCGGAGTGCCCGCCCGGCGTGCCTGCGCCAGGAGGCGTGTTACCAGGACGGCGCCGGATGCCCCGTAGGCGTGGCCCAGCGCCAGCGCACCGCCGTCGATGTTCGCCCGTTCCGGCGCGATCCCCAGCTGGTCCAGGCAGGCCAGGGTCTGCGATGCAAATGCCTCGTTGAACTCCACAAAGTCCAGCTCATCGGCGGTCCGGCCGGCCCCGGCAAGGGCATCGCGGGCGGCTATGGCGGCCCCCACGCCCAGGATCTCGGGATGCACACCAGCGGTTCCGGTGCCTAGGACTACCAGGCCGTCGGCGGCACCCATTGCCCGTGCCCGTTCAAGGGACGTCATGACGACGGCGGACGCGGCGTCGGCGTCGAAGCAGGAGTTTCCGGCGGTGACGGTTCCGCCTTCCACAAAGACGGCCGGGAACCGCGCCATCACCGCGGGAGTGAGGCCGCGGCGCGGACCGTCATCCGCCGCCACAGTTCCGGAAGTGGTGGGCACGGCGACCAGTTCGCCGTCGAAGTGCCCTGCGTCGGCGGCGGAAAGGGCCCGCCGGTGGCTTGCCAGCGCGAAGGAATCCTGGCGCTCCCGGTTGATCCCAAATTGTTGGGCCACTGTTTCGGCAGCCGGGCCCATGTCCGGATCACCGAAGTCCGCCGGCACAAACTGGGCCCGCCGGTAAAAGTCAGCGCCGCCGTCGTCCGTCCGGTGGGCGCGCAGGGGTGCCGTGCTGGTGCTTTCCACTCCCCCGGCGAGGAAGAGGGGGCTGCCGCCGGCTGCCACCAAACGGGCAGCGAGGACGATGGCGTCCAGGCCCGAACCGCACTGGCGGTCAACGGTGATGCCCGGAACACTGACCGGCAGGCCCGCCTCCAGCAGTGCCAGGCGGGCCACGTTCCCGCCGCCGCCCACGGCGTTGCCGATGACCACATCGTCGACGGCTGCCGGTTCCGTTCCGGTGTCGGCCAGCAGTTCCCGGAGCACGGGTGCCAGCAGCTGGTGGGCCCGCAGCCTGCCAAGGGCCGCGTTGGTGCGGCATACCGGGGTCCGCCTGGCGGCGACGATCACCGGCTGCCGGTCCGCCGGCAACACTTCAGGCGCCAAGGTTCCGCACCCGCCGGTCATGATGGTGAATCCAATCGAGAAGCATGGTGCGGCTGATCTTGCCGGCGCCGGTCACAGGAAGTTCCGAGAGGACGAAGTACTGCAGCGGCCGCTTGTCCCGGGGCAGGATCCCCTCCAGGCCCGCCCGCAGCTGCGCCGCAGTGACCCCGCCGGCGGACGGAACGATGCCCGCCACCACGCGCTGGCCGCGGAGATCGTCCGGCATTCCGGCAGCCACCGCGGCGGCAACCCCGGGCACCGCGGCGAGGGCAAGCTCCACCTCGTGCGGATAGACATTCTTGCCGGAGGTGAGGATCATGTCCGCGCGGCGGCCCAGGATGTGGAGTTCCCCTGCCTCCAGATAGCCCTGGTCCCCCACCGTGAACCAGTCACCGAAGGACCGCAGGGCCTGCCCGTCGTCCCCCCACAGATAGCCGTTGCTGACCATCCCGCTCCGCACGCAGATGTTGCCGGACGCGCCGCCGGGCACCGGCCTCCCGTCATCGTCGAGGATGGCAACGTCTACTCCGGGGAAGGGATGGCCGATGCCGGTTCCGCCGACGGCCGCGGGCTGGCCGGCAGGCAGCCCGGCCCCGGAGACGAAGCTCAGTTCCGAGGCGCCGTAGTACTCATAGATGGTGGCGTGCGGCGCCCAGCGCCGGGCAGCCTCAAGGGTCCGGGCGTCCAGTTTTGAACCGGCGCAGATGATGGTGCGCACCCCGGAGGCGTCCACGCAGCCGGTGAGGCCGCGTTCGCTGAGCATCCGCAGCATGGTGGGCACCAAAACCAGCCGGGTGACGCGGTCGTGGGTGATCGCGGAGTGGACGTCCCCGACGTCGAAATGCTCGAGCGTCTGGAATTCCGAGCCGGCGTAGAGGCACTCGCTCAGCGCGTACAGGTTCAGGCTGGCCGCCAGCGGTCCGGGCGCCAGCGTGACGTCATCCTGCCGCAGGCCGAAGAACTCGATGGAGGCGTCGAAGGACTGCTGCCAGGAGCGCCGGGACCTGGTGAAGGCCTTGGGCACGGACGTGGTGCCGGACGTCAGCCCAATCAGGAAGGTGATGTCCCCCGGCCCGTCGCGAAGTTCGTCATCAGGCGAGACCGCCGCGGGCAAAGCGGATGAATCGATGCGGCGGATGATGTCGTCCTGCAGGTGCTTGTGCCAGGCGGGATCCAGGACGGCGCACTGGCGCCCGCCCGCCACGGCGGCCGCGTAGTTGACGGCGAAATCGACGGAATTGGCCTCGCACAGTGCGGTGACCGCCTTCGTCTCCGCAACCTGGCCGGCCGCGGCGTCCCGGAGCTCTGCCCAGGACAGGCGGCGGCCCGCGATCACGACGGCGGTGTCGTTGGGCCGTTCGCCGGCCCATCGCTGGATTCTGTTGAGGAAAGGCATCGGATCAACTTTACCGGCCTGCACGGATTGACTTCCGGGCCCAGGGGTAATGTGACTTTATGAGTTTCAATGACAATGTGCAGCTGGATCCCTCGCAGGTCCAGGACCGGCGCGGCATGGGGCGGGGCGTCAAGGTGGGCGGCGGCATCGGTGGCGGGCTCATCCTGCTGATCGCGGCGCTCTTCGGCATCAATCCCCAGCTCCTCGAAGGCCTGGCGGGCGGCGCGGCCCCTGCCCCGCAAAGCGAGGGTACGGCGCCGGCCTGCGAAACCGGGGCCGACGCCGACGCGCGCGTGGACTGCCGCATCACCGGCACCGTCAACAGCCTCAACGCGTTCTGGCCCGCCTACCTGGAGCAGTACAGCGTCCAGTATCCGCAGCCCGAGACCGTGATCTTCGACGAGGCGGTGAGCACCGGCTGCGGAACGGCCTCCAGTGCCGTGGGACCGTTCTACTGCCCCACGGACACCACCGCCTACTTCGATCCCGGGTTCTTCACGGAACTGGTGAACCGCTTCGGTTCCTCCGGCGGGCCGCTGGCCCAGGAGTACGTGGTGGCGCACGAGTTCGGCCACCACATCCAGAACGTCCTGGGCTACCTGGACCGCGCGCAGCAGGATCCGCAGGGCCCTGAGTCCGGCGCCGTCCGGGTTGAACTGCAGGCCGACTGCTACGCCGGGCTGTGGGCAAAGCACGCCTCCACCCAGCCGGGTCCGGACGGCCAGCCGTTCCTTGAGCCCCTCACCCAGCAGGACCTGAATGACGCGCTGTCCGCGGCTTCGGCGGTGGGCGATGACCGGATCCAGGAAGCGGCCACCGGACGGGTGACGCCGGAGGCCTGGACGCATGGTTCCAGCGAGCAGCGGCAGCGCTGGTTCTACCGCGGCTTCGAAACCGGCGACATCAACCAGTGCGACACGTTTGCGGCGCCGAGCCTTTAACCCATCGATTGCTCCGTAACCGCCGTTTTCGGCCTTCATAAGGGCGGTTACGGAGCAATCGAAAACGGGACGACGACGGCCCGGCCACCT
>NZ_AOFD01000031.1 GCF_000332815.1 Arthrobacter nitrophenolicus | reverse complement strand
ACCACCAAACCCCCGGCGAGTAGGTTTTGAAACCCGCCACAAATGAGAGAGCATCCCGCCAGGCCTTGCAGGAGGTGAGAGAGCGTGCCCGAAGGGGTACGGGGCGTGGAATTTGATGGAGGATCGGCCGCCTGAAGGCCCGCAAACCCCCCAAAATCCGGTGATTAACCTCAAAAAGTCGCGGAAACACGCGGAATTTGCCGCCCTCGACCGTCCAAGCTGGTAAGTTTTCGAACAGTGGCTTGTGCGCATGCCGCGTATAGGCTCCAGAATCATGATCGTCCAGGAGGACATAAATGGCTAAGAACCGTAGTGAACTTGTTGCAGAGGTAGCGGGCAAGGCCGGCACCAGCCAGGCAGCCGTCAACTCCGTCCTCGACGCACTGTTCGAGGTTTTCGAGACTTCCGTCGCCGCGGGCGAGAAGATCACCATCCCGGGCTGGCTCGCCGTCGAGCGTACCGACCGTGCAGCACGCACCGGCCGCAACCCGCAGACGGGTGAGACCATCCAGATCGCAGCAGGCCACAGCGTCAAGCTGACCGCCGGCTCCAAGCTGAAGGCTGCGGTCTCCAACAAGAAGTAAGCAACTTCTTCCCGGTCCGCCATCCTAGCGGCGGACCGGACAGAAAAGGGCGGCAACCATCCGGTTGCCGCCCTTTTGCATGGGCCCTGCCCCTTGATCAGCAGATTCGCGGCCCGGGCAGGCGTAGCGGACAATGGAGTGGTGTCTTCTGCCGCAAAATCCCAATCCACCACACCCCTGCCCGCCGGCAAAGGCGGACGGGGGCCGGGCGGTGATGCCCTGGGTGTCTCCCTGCCCTGGCAGCTCGCGGGACTGGCAACCCTGTTCCTCGGCCTGACAGTGGCCCTGATCTTTTCAGGTGCGGCCGCCACCCGGGGCGTTGCTGATCCGGGTGCCTTGGTGCGATGGGGACTCCCCGTCAGCAAGGCCCTCCACAACATTTCACTGGCCACGGTCATCGGCGGCCTGGTCTTCGCCGTCGGCATCCTGCCCAGGAGCCTGGCCCCCCGCAGCAGGGACAGGGCCGAGGGGAGTGAAGGTCCGGAACACCCCGCCTTCAGCAGGGCCCTGGCGGCAGCGGCGGCCGCCGGCGCAGCCTGGACCCTCTCGGCCATCGCAGTCCTGGTCCTCACCTACGCGGACGTGGCCGGCCAAGGCCTGTCAGGTGACGCCGAGTTCACCCAGGCCCTCGTGTACTTCATGACCGACATCGAAACCGGCCGTGCCTGGCTGGCCGTCACCATCATCGCTGCCGTGGTGACCACAGCGCTGTTCGGCGTCAGGTCGCTTGGGGGCTTGGCGCTCACGCTCATGCTGGCACTGATAGGCTCGTGCCCACAGCCCTGATCGGACACTCCTCCAGCTCATCCGACCACGAGGGCGCCATCAACTCCCTGGGCCTGCACCTGGTGGGCGTCAGCACCTGGGTGGGCGGCATCATCATGCTGGCCCTGCTCTCCGGCATCCTGACCGGTGCCAAGGCAGGGGCTGCGGGCGACATCACCGAGGCCACGCTCAAGAGGTTCTCCAGCCTCGCCGGGTTCGCGTTCGTGCTGGTCCTCGCCTCCGGCGTCATCAACGCGAGCATCCGCATCACCAGCTGGGCCGACCTCTTTGGCTCCGCGTACGGCCAGCTGATCCTGGCCAAGACCGCCGCCACGCTGGTGCTGGGCGGAATCGGCTTTATGCACCGCCAGTGGGTCATCCCGCAGCTGGGCCGCCAAGGCAACACGATGTCGTCGCGCCGGGTGCTCTGGCAGCTGATCCTCGCGGAGCTCCTGGTAATGGCCGGAACGTCCGGCATCGCCGTCGCACTGGGCCGTTCAGCCCCGCCGCAGCCCACCACTTACGCGCCGGACGCCTCGCCCGCTTTCATCCTCACCGGCTACGAACTTCCCCCGGAGCTGACCGCGGAACGGTGGCTGACGGAATGGCGCCTGGACTGGCTGTGGATCGCGTTCGCGCTGTTTGGCCTGGTGTCCTACTTCCTGGGCGTTGCCAAAATCCGCCGCCGCGGCGACTCCTGGCAGTGGTTCCGGTCCATCAACTGGGTCATCGGCCTGCTGGTGCTGACCTACATCACCTCCGGGCCGCCGTCGGTCTACGGCCGCATACTGTTCTCCGCACACATGGTGGACCACATGGCACTGACCATGGTTGCCCCCATCTTCCTGGTGCTGGGCGCCCCGGTCACGCTTGCGCTGCGCGCCCTGCAGCCCCGCGGTGACGGCTCGCGCGGGCCACGCGAGTGGATCCTGGTCTTCGTGCACTCGAAGTTCTCGCAGGTAGTGACGCACCCGCTCTTCGCGGCGGCCAACTTCGCCGGCTCGATCGTCCTGTTCTACTACTCGGACCTGTTCGGCTTCGCCATGCGTGAGCACGTGGGCCATGAGCTGATGATCGTGCACTTCCTGCTGACCGGCTACATCTTCATCCTGACCATGATCGGCACTGACCCGCTGCCCCGCCGCGCGCCCTATCCGCTGCGGCTGCTCCTCCTGCTGGCGACCATGGGCTTCCACGCCTTCTTCGGCGTCGCCATCATGGGCGGGGACAACCTCCTGGCCGCCGACTACTTCGGCAACCTGGGCCGGGCGTGGGGAGACTCCGCGCTGGTGGACCAGCAGAAGGGCGGCGCAGTGGCCTGGGGCATCGGCGAAGTGCCCACCCTCCTGGTGGCGATCGGCGTCGCCATCATGTGGTCCCGTTCCGACGCACGGGAAACCAAGCGGGTGGACCGGGCCGCGGACAGGAATAACGACGCCGATCTCACCGCTTACAACGATATGTTTGCCAAATTGGCCGAACGCGACGCCAAGCTGGCTGAACGCAACAAGCTGGAAGGACGCTGATGAGCGAAACCGTACGCACCCACGCCCGGGTCCGCGCCTCTGAACTGGTGGGCCGCAACTGGTTGAACACCGGCGGCAAGACCCTGGACCTTGAGGCCCTCCGCGGCAAGATCGTGCTGCTCGACTTCTGGACGTTCTGCTGCATCAACTGCCTCCATGTCCTGGACGAGCTGCGTCCCCTGGAGGAGGAGTACTCGGACGTCCTGGTGACCGTCGGCGTCCACTCACCCAAGTTCGAGCACGAGGCCGACCCGGTGGCCCTGGCCGCCGCCGTGGAACGCTACGAGATCCACCACCCGGTCCTCGACGATCCGGAGCTGGACACCTGGAAGGCCTACACCGCCCGCGCCTGGCCCACCCTGGTGGTCATCGACCCCGAAGGCTACATCGTTGCGCACCTGTCGGGCGAGGGCCACGCGGACGGCCTGGCAGTGCTGATCCCCGAGCTCATCGCCGAACACGAGGCCAAGGGCACCCTCCACCGCGGTTCCGGCCCCTATGTGGCGCCCGAACCGACGTCGGGCACCCTGCGGTTCCCCGGCAAGGCGCTCTTCCTGCCCGCCGGCCGCGGCTCGGGCGCAGATGAAGCGTCCGACGGCGGCCCCGCAGCAGGTGCCGCAGTGAAGGATGCTGCGGAGAAGGGTTCCTGGCTGGTCACCGATACCGGGCACCACCGGGTGGTGGAACTAGGCACCGACTTCACGACGGTCCTGGCCACCTTCGGTTCCGGCACCAAGGGCTATGCGGACGGCCCGGCGGCCGGCGATACCGCAACGGCGCAGTTCAACGAACCCCAGGGCCTGGTCCTGCTGCCGGAGGATGTGGCAGCCAAGGTCGGCTACGACGTCGTAATTGCAGACTCCGTCAACCACCGCCTGCGCGGACTGTCCCTCACGGACGGCAAGGCCTCCACGCTCGCCGGCAACGGTGTCCAGCGCCTGCTGGAGACGGGCCCCGCACGCGTGGACGAGGACGCCGCCGGATTCACCGGCCGGCTGAGCGGGCACCCCCTCGAGGTGTCGCTGAGCTCGCCGTGGGACCTGGTCTGGTCGCGCAAGCTCAACGCCGTGGTGATCGCCATGGCCGGCACCCACCAGATCTTCAGCTTCGACCCCGTCTCCGGCGAAGTGGACATCATCGCCGGCAACGGCCTGGAGGGCCTCCTGGACGGCCCCGCCCACGAAGCCTGGTTCGCGCAGCCCTCCGGCCTGGCCGAGGACGGCGACGGCAACATCTGGGTGGCCGATTCCGAGACGTCGGCGCTCCGGAAGCTCGTGATCGACGATGCCGGCAGCATCACCGTGGAGTCTGCGTTGGGCAAGGGCCTGTTCGATTTCGGCTTCCGCGACGGTCCTGCCGTTGAAGCGCGCCTGCAGCACCCGCTGGGCGTGACAGTCCTCCCCGACGGCTCCGTGGCGATTGCGGACACCTACAACGGCGCCGTGCGCCGCTACGACCCCTCGGCGGGAACCGTCTCAACCCTGGCGCGGGGACTCCTGGAACCCTCAGACGTCATCGTGGACCACACCCATTCGGCCGGTTCCGAGCCGCTGCTGGTAGTAGTGGAGGCCAACCAGCACCAGCTGGTGTACGTCCCCATCCCCAAGGAAGCGCAGCAGGTGGACGAGGGCGCGTCCCAGACGCACCGGCCCAAGAGCCCTGTGGCGCCCGGCCCGCTGGAGCTCACTGTCCGGTTCACCGCCCCCACCGGGCAGAAACTGGACGACCGCTGGGGCGACCCCACGCAGCTCAAGATCTCTTCCACCCCGCCGGAGCTCCTGGTGTCCGGCGGCGGAACCTCCGTGGGGCTGCTCCGCACCGTGGAGCTCTCGTCCGGGATTCCGGAGGGCGTGCTGCACATTACCGCCCGCGCTGCCGCTTGTGACGGCCCGGAGACCGAGGACGGCGAGATCCCGGACCACGCCGCCTGCCACCTGTACCAGCAGGACTGGGGCATCCCCGTGGTCCTGCAGGCCGACGGCGACACCGAGCTCGTCCTGGACCTCCGCGGCATGGACTGACGCCCCGCCGTCGTAATGCTAAAGGCTGCCTGCTGTGTCTCTTGATGTCACGGCAGGCAGCCTTTTGCGGCCGTACCCCCGCAAGAACCGCGACTGCGCGCGGCCTGCCGTGCGCAGTGGAGCCAAAAGCGTGCCTGACGTGACGTTGATGGATACCTCCAGTTCTTCACATAGGGCCGACTCCGGGTGCTGCACCCCCACTGGCAAGACGGGCTGTACGTAGAGGCATCCTGCAACCGGACCGGGGACTTTACGCCCTCCCGACGGCGTCCCCGGACCTGGTTGCCGTACTGCGGAACCGGGAATTGCTGACCTGTTCCAGCGCCGCGCCGTACTACAACCTCTGGTGCGTGAAGCCTCCGGTTCTTCGGCACGTCTACCACCAGCGGCAGGCAGCAGTGGGTGACCCTGCCGTCCACCACGCAGGGCTGCTGCTGCCACCTTCCAGGCTTCGTCCGGTCGCTGCGCTCGCCGATGTGCTGGTCCACGCTCTGCGGTGTCTGCCCTTCCCGGAGTCGCTGGTCATGGTGGAGTGCGCGGTATCGAGGGGAGACATGACCGTCGGCTTCCTGCGCCATCGGCTGCCCGGGAAACGGAACGGGAAAGCAAGGGCGGTGCTGGACTGGGTGGACCGGGGATCCGACTCACTCCTCGAAACACTGGCGCGCACATATTTTCGGCAGGCAGGCATCTCTGTGCAGACGCAGTTCTACCTGGCGCGGGTGGGCTACGTCGACCTGTTGCTGGACGGCTGGCTGGTGGTGGAGCTTGATGGCCGGCACCATGCCGAGTGGAACCAGGTCCAGAAGGATCACCGGCGGAACAACGAGTCCGTGGTCCAGGGCTACACGGCCCTTCGGTACTACTACTCCGACGTTGTATACCACCCGGATGCCATGGTGGCCCAAGTGCTGGCGGTGCTTGCGAGGCGAGCTAGAAGCTCAGCATCGGGGTGACTTTGACCGCGTCGCCGGAGACGTCCAGGCGGGTGGTAAAGCTGAAGTCCACCTCTGCCTCGAGGGGGTACCAGATGCCGGTGAAGGAGTTCTGCTGGAGCGCTTCCACCTTGGCCTTGCCGTCCAGAGGAGCCACCACCCAGCGTCCGTCGAACGGCTCGATGGAGACGTTGGGATACTCCGTGACGGTCCACTTGATGCTGCCGTCCTGCACCCGGTTGTTGCTGGCGTAATAGAACGGGCAGTCCGGCTGCAGCTTCTGCTCCTTGCCCGCTTCCGCAGCACAGCCGTCCAGGAACTCCTTGACCTTGTCCGCCACGTCTTCCTTCAGCCTGCCCGTTGCCTGCGTCAGCAGGTTGAGCGGTGCCACGGGAACATCGCGGGCCGTCACGGTGGCCCGGGTGGCGGGGGCGGAGAAGTACTGGCCGTTCAGGGCGGCCTCGTACTCGCCGGGGTAGAACACGGCGAACGAGTTCCGGCCGTTGGGCATGTTCACCGGGACGCCGTTGACGTTGGCCTGGTTGCCGTTGACTACGGTGATGTCCAGCGTGGGCAGCCGGGAGGGGACGAATGCCCAGGTGTTGAAGAAGATCCACTCCGTGCCGGTTTTCTCCAGCAGGAATTCGGTGCTGAGGCGGCTGCCGTCAATCGTGTATTCCATCGGCACCACCACCTGGTCGCCCGGGCGGTCCTGCGGGTCGCCGATCTCCACGTTGGTGAGGCGGGACGCCGCGGTCTGCAGCCCGGTCCCGTCCAGCATTGCGGCGTTGCTGGGCGGCACGGTGGCGCGCAGCAGCCCCAGCGCCCTGCCGCCGTCGCCGTCCTGCAGGGCGTCCAGATATTCGCGGACCGGCTGCTGCGGGCTCGCCACGGTGTTGTTCACCAGGTTCACTGCAACGACGGCTCCGGCCACGGCAAGCATGAGGCCGAGCAGCCATCCGGCCGCTATCCTCACCAACGCTTGACTCATCTGCACGTTCCTTACAGTAACGTTAGTGCGATCGCACACTAAAGTTGGTGTCTCCCCTACCCGGGGCAGAAACGTGGGGAAAACGTCCGACGGCGGCGTACGGCGCAGCCGGTCAGGGCGCCGTAGACAGCGCTTTGGTCAGCGGCGGCGGCGCCGGGACGACGTGCCAAACACGCCGCGCAACAATTCACGGCCCAGCTGGGTACCGACGGACCTGGCCATGCTCTTCAGGCCGCCGCCGAGTGCGCCGCCAAGGACCGCGCCGAGGTCGTCCATCATCCCGCCACCGGGCTGGGGCTGTGACTGCCTGCGGGGAGCCTCAACAGGTGTCTCGTCACGGCGCGACGCGGGTTTGCTGCTTGTCCTGCTGCTCGGCCTGCCCAGGATTTCCTCCTCGATGCGGCGGGCCTCCTCATCCACGTCCAGCGGGCCCGGAACTTCCGCTGCCGGACCCGTGGGTGCGGCGGTCTTGCCGGCCAGCTTCTCGTAGGCGGACGGGTTGTCCACCGCGGTTCCGTATTTGGGCAGGAGTGCCGAGCCGGCCACGGTGCTCCGGACCAGGGCTTCCTCGCTGGGACCCATCACGGATTCCGGCGCACGCAGGCGGGTATGTGCCACCGGCGTAGGGGCGCCTTTGTCATTCATGACGGTGATGACCGCTTCGCCGATGCCGGCTGATGTCAGGGTCTTCTCAAGGTCGTAGTCGCTGACCGGGAACGTGGACACGGTGGCCTTCAGGGCCTTGGCGTCCTCCGGGGTAAAAGCCCGTAAGGCGTGCTGCACCCGGTTGGCCAGCTGGCCCAAAACGTCGGCGGGAACATCCTTGGGGGTCTGGGTGACGAAGAAGATGCCCACGCCCTTGGACCGGATGAGCCGGACGGTGGTGGTGATCGCCTCGAGGAAGGCTTTGGACGCCCCGTTGAACAGCAGGTGCGCCTCGTCCAGGAAGAACACGAGCTTTGGCTTGTCCAGGTCGCCGGCCTCCGGCAGGTCCTCAAAGAGATCGGCCAGCAGCCACATCAGGAACGTGGAGAACAGCATGGGCTTGGTCTGCAGGGTGGGCAGCTCCAGACAGGTGATCACGCCCCGGCCGTCGGGGGCGGTGCGCAGCAGCTCGGCGGTATCGAACTCCGGTTCGCCGAAGAACTTCTCCAGCCCTTGTGCTTCCAGGTTGACGAGTTCCCGCAGGATCACGCCGGCAGTGGCTTTGGAGAGCCCGCCGAGTTCCTCCAGCTGGTCCTTGCCCTCGGCGGAGGTCAGGAACTGGATGACGGCCCGCAGGTCCTTGAGGTCGACCAGTTCCAGGCCGTTCTTGTCCGCAAAGTAGAACACCAGCTGCAGGCTGGACTCCTGCGTGTCGTTCAATTCCATGATGCGCGAGAGCAGGATGGGGCCGAAGGACGAGACTGTGGCGCGGACCGGGACGCCGTTGCCGTCGCCGCCGAGCGCCAGGAATTCGACAGGGAACGTCCGGCCCTGCCAGGGCTGGCCGATGCTTTCGGTGCGGACGCTGAGCTTTTCGCTGCCTGTTGCCGCCGTGGCCAGCCCGGAAAGGTCGCCCTTGATATCCGCCAGGAAAACGGGGACGCCGGCCGTGGACAGCTGCTCGGCCATCATGTGCAGCGTGACGGTCTTGCCGGTGCCGGTCGCCCCTGCAACCAGCCCGTGCCGGTTCATCATGGCCAGCGGCAGCCGCACCGGAGCATCCTTGTGCAGCTCGCCGTCGATGATGGCAGCCCCCAGTTCGATGGTGGCGCCTTCCAGGGCGTAGCCCTTCTGGATGGTGGCAAGCTTCTCTGCTGTGGTTTTCCTGGCCATGGCGCAAGCTTAGCGGCGGCCAGTGCCGGAGCCGCTGTACCGGCGAGGTCAGTCCTGGCCTGGCGCAGCAGTGTCCTTGCCCGTACGGCCTGGGTGGATGCGACCGTCGTCGACCCTGACGGGGGAAGATCAGGCTGCACTCACGGTGTGGGAGCAGGTTCTGTAGGTCCCTCCGAAATTGTCAGACCCCCTTCCTAAGCTGTAGTCAGCGGAAAAGGACACCAAGGACATTAAGGGGAAGGGGCGCACGTGCAGACGGAACTGGCAGCTGACGACGTCTGGTTTCCTGCTGTCCGGTTTGCGGACGGCGGGCCGCTTCTCGGCGGTGAAGTCAGCTATCCGCTGCCCTCCTTCCTGACTGCTGATGAAGCTCTTGGGTTGGCACAGTCAGCCGACCGGCTTATTGCCTGGGCCACTGCCATGAAGATGCGGGCCGTTGCCCGGGTCGAAGAAGCGGTTGCTGAGGAGATGCCGCCCCGCGATGGCAGCCAGCCCATGCGTTTTGGCGGAGAAGAGGCCCACGCCCTCGCGGTTACGGAGGTGGCAACAGCCTGTGCTGTTTCGGAAGGATCAGCAGCCCAGTCCGTGAATGACGCTGTGGAGCTCACCACGTGTCAATGGGAGGTCCTCGAAGCGGTTGAGGAAGGAAAAATCTCCCCCGCGCATGCACGAGTCATCCTCGAACAGGCGCGCTCTTTGCCCGCAGCCCACCATGGCGAATTCTCGCGGATAGCCCTGCTGCGCACGCGGACGCGCCAGGGCCGGCTCCGCACCGCCGTCGAACTGCGGACCAGCCTGCGTCGGCTGCGCGAGCGGCTCCATCCCGAAAGCCTCTCGTCCCGGAAGGCATCGGCCCGGCGTGAACGGGGTGTATGGTTCACGCCTGAGCGGGACGGCATGTGCACTATTACCGCCTATCTGCCGGCAGAGGCCGGCCTCCCCATTTTCAACGGGCTTGACCGCGACGCCCGGCTGGCCAGCGCCCGGGCTGCGGAAGCGGACACGTATCAAGTGCCGGGTACTGCCGCCGCTCCCGGAAGCCGCACACCACCACGAACCTTGCCGGAGTACCGTGCAGATGCACTGGCCTACCGGCTTCTGGGCGGATCCAGTGAGGGAATCGGGCCCTTCCGCCCCGAAGTCGTGGTAACCATCCCGGTAGGACAGGTTCTCGCCGGCGTACCTGCTGCGGCGCCCTTCGCACACGAGGCCGGCGCGACCGGGCTGCGCACCGCTGAGCTCCAGGGGTACGGACCCATTGATGCGGACACGGCACTCAGGTTGGCGGCCTTGGCTCCTAACTGGCACCGTCTTTTTACCGACTTCAGCACGGGCCAGGCCCTGGGAGTTGGCCGAACGGCTTACCGTCCGCCCCAGGCCTTGCTCCGATACCTGCACAGCCGGGACGGCACGTGCCGGTTTCCGGGTTGTGCCCGCCCGGCGCGAGGATGCGAAGTGGACCACACCATCGAATGGCAGGACGGTGGGCACACCGAGCCGGGGAACCTGGCACTGCTGTGCCGAAGGCACCATGCCCTCAAGTCCATCGGTGCCTGGAGCTATGAGCATTTGTCCCATGGCGGCGATCTTCGATGGCGCTCTGCGCTGGGCAGGACCTACAGCACCGGTGCCGCAGACGCCGGCGCAGTGGACAGGGATGCGGGCCGCGCCGAAACCGCTGAACCGGCCTCAGCCGCAAAGCCTCCGGTACCTCCGCCATTCTAGAAATCACATCGTGTTGCATGTGAAGCGATCAGTCGAGGCCTGATCAGTCGTAGGAAGGCCGGTGCCATTCCTGGTCGGCGGGCATCCGGCCGATACTCCAGGCGGAGACTTTCCGAAGATCGACCTCGTTGCCTGCAGGCAAACCTTCCGGCCGCCTGTAACAAGCACAGGGCCGAGAAAGTGAAGGTACGGATCCTGGCTCAGCTTACGTTCGTCCGATGCCGGCGCCCCAGACTCAAGAGCGTCCGCCACTTCCGGGCTTCCGGCCCGGACCTGGTCGTTCTGCCGTCGCTCCCAGGCCTGCTCGGAGACGGCCGATCCCGAGATGATGGTGCCGTCAACGACCACCGTCAGCTCGATAGTGGCGTTCGGGTCACGCCGAACGGTCGCGGCCAGCAGCTGCGCCAGGCGGCTGTCAGTGGTATCCGTCTCCGCCATCGCCTGTCCCTTCTCCGCCGAAACTGGATCAGCTCCTCTAACAGCTTATGTTCCGGTTTCCTTCGTCGTCAGGCTGCCTACTTCTTGGGCCTGTTCTCCTCGTACCAGCGCACCAGGATTGCTTCCTGGTAGGTGCCCGAGCCCACGACGTTGCGCTTGCCCGCCACGTTCTTAGCTTCCTTGATCTCACCGATATCGGACCCGCTCTACGCATAGAAGCTCAGGAGGTCGTTGCGGTAGGTCGCGAAGCCGAACTTTTCCCTACGGGCCTCGGTCACGGTCACGTTGCAAGTACGGCCTCGTACTTGCCGGACTCGGTGCCGTCGCCGCCGTCGCGCCCGGGTCTGCGCAGGCTGCCAGTCCCAGCAGCGCTGCTGCTGTCAGAGCCGCGACAGCGGTGGGCTTGGCCTTAATGGTCATGATTTTCCCCTGGAAAGTCGGTAGGTGATGCAACGAAACGGATGCGTTGGAGCAACTATCCGGCAGCCCCGGAAGGTGAATCAAAGGCCGCCGCAATGCGGGGATGCAGGAAGTAACCGCGGTTAACCGGGAGACCGGCGCGGTCATATTCCGTGCCCTGGCTGGGCCTTGACCAAGTAGTCGCGCGGCCCGGCCGCTTCGGAAAACGAGTACTTGAAGGTCAAAGTCAGGTGGCCAATTACGCGTGTTCTCCGGTGGGGCTGGAACTTACCTTTAGTGCAGGCAGCGGCCAACGTGGGCCGCCCGATGGTCTCAGGAGCTCGCATGCGCACTTCCCCCAGCAAATCTGTCCTCTCCCGCCGTCTTGCTGCAGCAGTTGTCTTGCCGGGTCTACTCACCAGCGGCCTGGTTTTGGTCCAGCCGGCCTTTGCTGCAGGAACCACGTCAAATACCAGCATCTGCAACGGCGTTGTTAACCAATTCGCCCACCGCGGGACGGTCCAGGAGAACCTGCTGAAGGCAGCGGCAAAGAAGAACGCGGATGTCATCGCCAAATTGGAGGCTGAGAAGGCGCAACTCACGGCCCAGGAAGCCGAGCTGGCGGCTGGCATTGACGCTGCTGACAAGGCGCTGGCTGAGCTTGCAGCCGAGGAGCAGCAACTCACTGATGCCGAGGCTGAAGCAAAACAGGAACTGGAACGGTTGCTTGCCGAGCAAGCCGACACAGCGGCGCAGGTTACGGAAGCCGAAGCTGCCCTCGCTGGTCTTCAGAGTGAGCGGGCTGGCGTTGTCAGCGAGCTTTCGCCGCTCCAAGCAGAGCTGGCAGCAGCCGAGGCTTCAGTCAAAGGCCTGGAAGCCGAGTTAGCCAAAATCGTTACAGAACAGGCCGCCAACAGCGAGGAGCTCACCGCGGCTCGGGCCGAGCTCGAAAGACTGCAGAAAGCTGCGGCTGATGCCGTCAGTGCCGTGACCGCCAAGGAAACCCAGATCCAGCAGGCCGAGGGTGAACTGGCTGCGCTTTCCACGGCGGTGGCAGAGGCGTCAGCCGCTGTCTACGCGGCGCAGCTGGAAGTCACCAAGGCCCAGGAGGATCTGGAGGTCCTCGAAGCGGACAGCGCTACCGCAAGTGAGACGCTGAACGCTGCGAGGGAGCGGTTGGCGGAGGAGGAGCAGACGCTGGCCGACCTCGCCGCAACGGCGACAGCCGCAGATGCAGCAGTTGATGATAAAGAGGCACAGATAACCGAGGCCGAGGGTCAACTGGCGTCCCTCCAGTTGACGGCTACCCATGCGACGGATGCCCTCCGCGCTCAAAACGACGCCATAGCAGCGGCTGAGGCTGAGCTGGCAACCCTGCAAGACACTGCCGCGGAAGCCGCGAAAGCAGTGGAGGACAATACGGCCGGGATCAGCACCCTCAGCGCGGAGATCGCTACCCTTCAGGGTCAGATCACCACGCTGAGTGCAAGCGTCACGGCAAAGCAGGCTGAACTGACCACGGCCCAGAACGAGCTTGCAGCGCTTCAGGCCAGGAAGACCACGCTTGACCTGCAAATTGACGATCTCACCAAGCGCATGGCCGCCATCAAGGGCAATAACGATGAGAAGCAGGCTCTGCTTGATCAGCGCAAGGCTAAGCAGGACGAGCTGGCCGTCGTCAACGGCCTCATCTCAGACAAGACCGCACAGATCTCCGGACTGCAGGGCGACCTGACAACTCTGCAGACCCAGGTGAACACCCTTAACACCCAGCTGCTGGCCAAGCAGACGGAGAGCAGCTCACTGCAACAGCAGGCGGCGCCGCTGCAGGCAGCACTCGATGCAGCTAACGCAGGGCTGGCCGCCAAAGAGATCGAGATCGCCAACCTCAAGGGACAGGTTCCGGCCCTGCAGGAAGAAGTTGACCAGGCCAATGCTGCGGTGACGCTCAAGCAGGACGAACTTTCCACCCTTCACGGCCAACTTGTAACGCTCGAGCAAGCGGCCTCCGACGCTGCCGCCGCCGTCGCGGCCCAGCAAAAGGTGGTCGCCGACCTGGAAGCGGAACTTCCAGGGCTGGTGACCGACGCGCAGCAGGCTCAGGAGGCTGCCACCGACCAGAGGGCCCTGCTGGCGGAGAAGGAGGAGGTCCTGGCGAAAGCACAGAGCGAGCTCACCACAGCGGATAACGCCGTTGATGCCAAGAAAGAGGAGCTGTCAGCGTTGCAGGCCGAGCTGGCAGAGCTGCAGGGCCTCTTGGCGGCAGCGAACGGTGCCGTGGCCGCGCAGGAGACGCAGGTCGAATCCCTCAATAAGCTGGCCGAAAGCCTTGCCGCGCAGGTCTCTGACCTCAATGGCCAGATCACCGCCAAGGAAAACGAGATCCTGTCCCTGCAAAGTCGGGTGGCACCGCTCGCGGACCAGCTCAACCAGCTCAACGGGGAGATCAGTGCGGTGGAAGCCAACCTGAAAACTCTGCAGAACCAGTTGACCAGCCTGGACCAGCAGGTGACGGAGGCGCAGACCACGCTGCGGACTCTGGAAGGCCAAAAGAAGGCGAACAAGGATGCAGTTGCTGCCCAAAAGCTGGTCGTCAACTCCCTGACAGCCAAGCTGGGTGACGTCCAGAAGCAGATTGCTGCCGTCGACGGAACGATCGCGCTGGGAGGCTGCGCCGTCTAAGTGGTGGGGAGGCCGGCGCCCAACGACGTGCGCCGAACGGAAGTGGCCCGGTCCTAGGACCGGGCCACTTCCTTGCCTGAAGACCTAGCCCAAAGCCTTGATCACTTCCTTGGCCACGTCCTCGCTGGACTGCGGGTTCTGCCCCGTGATGAGGTTGCCGTCGCGGACCACGTTGGAGCTCCAGGCCGGACCGTTCTCAATCACGGCGCCCTTCTCCTTCAGCGCATCCTCCACCAGCCATGGAGTGTTCTCTCCGGTGCCGCCGCCCAGCTCCTCCTCGTTGCTGAACACCGTGAGGCGGCGGCCCTTGAACGTGAACGCGCCGCCGTCACCCGTCGCACTCAGCAGCCCTGCCGGACCGTGGCAGAACGGCGCGATGATCTTGCCGTCCCTGTCCGCGGCAGCCAGGAGCCTGCCCAGGTCAGGGTCCTTGTACAGGTCCGCCATGGGCCCGTGCCCGCCGGGCATCACCACGGCGTCATAGGCGGTTGGGTCGACGCCGGCCAGCGCCAGCGGCTGCGACAGCTCGCCGTCGATCGACTCGAGGTAGTCCCGGAAGCCTTTCGCGCGCTCCTCGCCGCCGGCGGATTCCGCTGCCAGGCTGACCTGGTCCACGGTGGGTTTGCGGCCACCGGGCGTGGCGATGTGCACGGTGTGCCCCGCGTCGAGCAGGGTCTGGTGCGCCACCACCAGCTCCTCCGCCCAGAAACCGGTGGGGTGTTCGCTGCCGTCCTTCATGGTGAGCGAGTCGGCTGCCGAGACGACCATCAGGATGTTTGCCATGGTGTTTCTCCTGTCTGTTCCACTTGCTTGCTTTAGGGCGGCAACATCATAAGTTTGCTGAGTATTCCGCAAGTCACAGAAATAAGCCGGGGCCCGCCGTCGTTATGCCAAAGGTGCCCGCCGCGACCCGACGGGCAAAACTACGCAACGCTTCGAAAGGCCGGCCCCCACGTGACTCTCCCGCTCTCCATCCTCGACCTGGCAACCATCGGCAAAGGCCAGACGGCGGCGGAGAGTTTCGCAGGCAGCGTGGCCATGGCACAGAGCGCGGAACGGCTGGGATACCGGCGCGTCTGGTACGCCGAGCACCACAACATGTCCTCCATCGCCTCATCGGCCACCAGTGTCCTGATCGCCCACGTAGCCGCCCACACCGAGAGCATCAGGCTCGGTGCCGGCGGCGTCATGCTGCCCAACCATTCGCCGCTGACCATTGCCGAGCAGTTCGGAACCCTCGAAACCCTCCACCCCGGCCGGATCGACCTCGGCCTGGGACGGGCTCCCGGGAGCGACCAGAACACCATGCGGGCCCTGCGCCGGGATCCCATGTCCGCGGACAGCTTCCCCCAGGACGTCCTGGAACTGCAGGGCTACCTCACCGGCCCCACCCGCATCCAGGGCGTGGAAGCCACACCCGGCAAGGGCACCAACGTTCCGCTGTACATCCTGGGCTCCTCCCTGTTCGGTGCGCGGCTGGCGGCACAACTCGGGCTGCCGTACGCCTTCGCGTCACACTTCGCCCCGAACGCGCTGCAGGACGCCGTCGCCATCTACCGGCGGGAGTTCAAGCCGTCGGCCCAGCTGGACGCGCCGCACGTCATCGCAGGCGTGAACGTCATCGCCGCCGACTCCGCATCGGACGCGCAGGCCATGCTGCAGGCCACCAAGCGCGCCAGGGTTTCCCTCTTCTTCGGCGGCGGACGCGAGTTCACCGACGACGAGGCGGACATGATCCTCGACTCGCCCCAGGGCCAGCACCTCTCGCAGATGATGACCTATTCAGCGGTGGGCACGCCCGACGTCGTCCTGGATTACCTGGACAGCTTCGGCCGGCACGCCGACGCCGATGAGCTCATCGTGGCCCACCAGAGCCCCGGCACCGCGGAGCGGCTGCGCTCCGTCGAGCTGCTGGCACAGGCTGCGGGACTGGCCCGGGTCTGATCGGGGGGGGGGGCACCGCGCCGCCGTCGGACTTTTACACATACGCAATGGTGGGGACTTTCGGGTGAAACCGGCCGGGCGGACCATGGGGAGTGCCCCCTCCGGAATCCTTCCAGCTCCGGAGCGGGGCACCACCCGGTAACCTCCGGCCATCCGGCGGCTGCCTTTCCGGGTGTCCTGCCGAAGGGGTGCCACCATGCCGACGCCGTTGAACCAGACCGTGGCCGATACCGCCCTGCTCACCCGGTCCCTGCCGCTGGGGCTGCTCCGGTCCTTTGTGCAGTCAGAGGCCGCCGACGACGGGCTGACCCCCACGCTGCTGGCCGAACTCAAGATCCTGGCCCGGGTGCCTGGCCTTCTGGTGGCCTGCAACTACGGCGGAACCCTGTGCGATGCGGAGGGCATTTCCACCGAGACCCTTCCGCTGGGCAGCGCGGCGATAGCACTGCGCGCGCTGGCGGCGCTGCCCAACACCCACGCCGCCGTCATTTCCGGCCGCTCCCTCCGCGACCTGGCCGCCGTGTCCAGGCTGCCTGCGGAAGTGCACCTCATCGGCTCCCACGGGGCTGAGGCGGACATGGGGTTTGCGCATGCCCAGCCCCTTGCCACGGAAGCCCTCCTGCAAAAAGCCACCACCGCGGTCAACGAGGCAGTGGGATTCCATAAGGGAATCTGGGTGGAGCGGAAACCGGTGGCGGTTTCCATCCACACCCGCCCCGCCACGGCTGACGTGGTGCAGGCCGTCACCGAGACGGCGCGGGAAGTGGCCCGCGCGCACGGGCTGTTCTTCATCGTGGACGGCTCGGTCCTGGATCTGTCCGTGGTGGAGCCGTCCAAGGCCGAGGCGCTGGAGGCGCTGCGGTCCAGGCTGGGAGCGAGCGCCGCCCTGTACGCGGGGGACGCCTACAGCGACGAACTGGCCATCGCCACCCTCCGCGGCCCGGACATGGGAGTGCGGGTCGGGCCGGGGGAGACACGCGCGGCACACCGCCTGCGCGATCCCGAGTCCTTCGCGCGCGTCCTTGCCATCCTGTTCGAGCTTCGGCGGGCGTGGCTCTTCGGCGAGGATGCCGTGGGGCTGGAACGGCATTCCATGATCGGCAACGGATCGTCCACGGCCCTGGTGACCCCGGATGCAAAGATCTGCTGGATGAGCCATCCGCTCCCGGACTCCGGCTCGCTCTTCGCCCACATCCTCGGCGGAGACGCGGCCGGCCACTTTTCGGTGGAGCCGGTCAAGGCTCCCAGGTGCTGGGCCAACGCTACGTGGACAGCACCATGATCGTAGAGACGCGGTGGGCGGACGTGACGGTCACGGACTACCTGGAGCCTGCGCCGGAGGGCATCACCAGCCTGGTCCGGGTGCTGTCCGGAAGCGGTGCCGCCAGGATTGTGTTCGCCCCTCGGCCGGACTATGCCAACGCCCCTTTCAGCATGGAGGCCCGCGGTGATGAACTGCACGTGATGGGCACCTCGGATCCCATCGTCCTTTTCGCGCCGGGCGTGCAGTTTGCCGTCACGTCCGACGGGCGGCACGCCACGGCCACCGCGGTGGTCAACCTGCAGGACGGGCCGGTGGTGCTGAACCTGCGCTGCGGTGACACCGAGCCGCAGCCGGCGGATTCCGACGGCGAGATCGACCGGCGTGCCATCGTTGCCCTTCACTCCCGCAGCTGGGTGCAGGAACTGGACCTGCCGTCCGTCAAACCCTCGCTGGTCCGCCGCTCCGCGCTGGTGCTGCGTGCCCTGGTCCACGAACCCACCGGCGCCGTGCTCGCCGCCCCCACCACCTCACTGCCCGAGGGCATCGGCGGCACCAGGAACTGGGACTACCGCTACTGCTGGCTGCGGGACGGCTCCATGACCGTGAACGCCCTGGTGGACCTCGGCTCCACCCGGGAGGCGGCGGGATTCCTGGACTGGCTGGGGCGGATCCTGGAGCACGCGCCCGGCCCCGAGTGGCTGCATCCGCTGTACTCGGTGACCGGGGCGCCGCTCTCCACGGAAGCCGTGATTGACAGCCTTCCCGGGTATGCGGGGTCCCGGCCGGTGCGGATCGGAAACGCCGCCGACCACCAGGTGCAGCTGGACGTCTTTGGCCCGATCGCCGAACTGATCTCCGCCCTGAGTGAGCGGGACGGGGACCTTGCGGACAGCCACTGGGACCTGATGGTGCAGATGGCCTCGGCTGTGCTGGCGCGTTGGCACGAACCTGACCACGGCATCTGGGAGGCCCGTCGTGCGCCCCGCCACCACGTCTACACCAAGGTCATGTGCTGGGTGACCCTTGACCGTGCCCTGCGCACCGCCGCCCGGCACGGCAGGGTGCCCGTTCCCGAGTGGGAACCCACAGCAACGGCCATCCGGGAGGAAGTCCTCCGGGAAGGCTGGGACGAGTCCGCCTCGTCCTACACGGTGTCCTATGACAGCCCGGACCTGGACGCCGCCGTCCTCCATATCGGCCTGTCCGGGCTGCTGGACGTGGCGGACCAGCGCTTCCTGGACACCGTCACCGCCGTCGAGCGCGAGCTGCGGGTGGGCCCCACGGTGTTCCGTTACAGGTACGACGACGGGCTGCCGGGCCTCGAAGGGGGCTTCCACATTTGCACCACGTGGCTGATTGAGGCCTACGTGGCAGTGGGGCGGATCGAGGAGGCCTGGGACCTCTTCGACCAGCTCGTGAACCTGTTCGGCCCCACCGGCCTGCTGCCCGAAGAGTACGATCCCGGCACCGAGACCCATCTGGGAAACCACCCGCAGGCCTACTCCCACTTGGGCTTTATCCGCTGCGCCCGCCTGCTGGATGCGGTGGGAGGCAGGAAGTAGCAGTGGCCCGACGGGCTACCGGGACGCGCGGAAGATCTCCGGCGCGGGCCGGGTTCCGGTGGCCAGGTCCGCCAGGATCCGCCCGATTACGGGCGTGAACTTGAAGCCGTGCCCGGAGAAGCCGGCGCCGATGACCACGGGGCCGATCCGGTCCAGGATGAAGTCCTCGTCAGGGGTGGTGGTGTAGGTGCAGCTGACCGCCTCGAAGGAATCCGCGTCCACCCCCGGCAGCCAGGTCCGGGCGTAGTCCTGCAGCGCCGCGAGCTGAACCGGTTCCGGCTGGAAGGACCGGCGGTCCGGATCCACCACCGGTCCCGTGCCGTGCCAGCCGGCCTTGACTCCCTCGCCGGGCGTCAGCATACCGTACACGGGGGAGTACCAGCTGGTACTCCGCACCGGTGCCGGGGTAGTGGTTGAAGCCGGGCCACACGGCGCCCTCATCCGCAACCCGGAAGTGCAGCGGCTGTTCCTGGGTGACGGTGAGCCGCGGAATCCGAAGCGCCCCGCCGCCGGCAGCGGCCAGCAGTTTCCCGGTCCACCCGCCTGCAGTTACTACAGCCTGCGCGGCGGTGACCGTCTCGGTGCCGGACGCCGACTCGAGGACCAGCCGGACGCCGTCGTCCATCACCTGGAAGTCGACCACCTTGATGTGGTGCCGGATGTCGGCGCCCCGTGCAACCGCCAGCCGCTGGAAGGCGGGAAGCGCGGCTTCGGGGTTGAGCTGGCCGCCGTCGGGCATGTGCAGGACCTGCTGGTCGAACCGGATCCCGCGCCACCGCTCTGCCGCTTCCTCGAGGGGGAGGAATTCGGCGCGGATGCCCGCCTGCGTGAGGGCGCCGGCAATCCCTGGCAGCAGCGGCTCCGGGCCGTGGGTGACGATGCCGGTGCGTGACAGCAGCTGGTCGCCGCTTTCCTGCTCAAGGTCGTCCCACAGCGCGAGGCTTTCGGCCAGCATCGCCACATACTCGGGCCGGTGGTAGCCGGGGTTGAGGTTCCGGGTGCTGCCGTGCGACGCCCCGATGGCGTGCCCCGGCCCGAACTGCTCCACCAGCGTCACCTGGCGGCCGCGGCGGGACAATGCCCACGCGGCGGCCGAGCCCATGGCCCCGCCTCCGATCACCACGGTGTCGAGGATGCTTCCCATCAGTTTTCTCCCATCATGTGAGCAGCAGCGCGACGCCGATCATCGCAGGCACGGCCACCACGGTGGTAATCAGCACGGTGTCCTTTGCCACCGTAAGTCCCGTCTTGTACCGGCTGGCGGCGACGAAAACGTTCTGGGCGGTGGGCAGCGCGGAGGTGACGACGACGGCGAACAGCGCGTGCCCTTCCATCCCCACGGCGAAGCGGGCAAAGACATAGGCCAGGGCGGGCTGCACGGCCAGCTTAAAACCGCTGGCAAGCAGTGTGTCCGTCCGGCGTTCCGACGATGCCTGGAGCGGCCGGGTCCCGTTGAGGCTCATGCCGAACGCGATCAGCATGGCAGGGATGGCGGCCCCGCCAATCAGGTGGATGGGTTCCATCACCAGTTCCGGGACCTTGAAGCCGGTGCCGGCAACCACCAGGCCGAGCGCGGAGCCCACGATCATCGGGTTCCGCAGGATCATGAAGATGAAGCTCAGGAAAGTGGTGCGGTGCGAACTGGTGCTCGAATCCAGGATCAGCAGGAACAGCGGGGTGAAGAAGGCGAGCTGGAAGATCAGCAGCGGGGCCACATAGCTCGCGTCCCCCAGGACGTAGACGGCGATGGGGATGCCGAGGTTCGCGGAGTTGGCCAGCGAGGCAGCCATGGAGGACATCAGGGATTCCGGCAGTGAACGTTTGAGCCAGAATTTGGCGATGGTGAAGAAGAGTAATGCCGTGGCGATGGCAGCCACCGCCGTGACCAGCAGGGGAGCGGCGAACACTTCCTGCAGGCGGGCCTTGCTCAGCGTTTCGAAGAGCAGCGCGGGGCTGGCCACGAAGAAGGTGAGGGAACTCAGCACCGGCCGGGCGTTGTCCCCCAGCACCTTCTGCCGGCCCACGAACCAGCCCACCAGGATGATGCACCACACCACAAAGAACCCCGCCAGCACGCCTAGCAATGAAGAACCTGCAGGGTGCGGCGGGGCAGCGTACCGGAGACCACGCTCCGGTTAGAAGTCGGCGTTGTTCAGTGCGAACGGCGGGCGCAGGAGGCCGGGTGTGATGCCCTCGGCGGGGTCATTGCCGAGCTGGACCACCTTATTGTTTTCGTCCACGTGGACCACCCTGGGCTCGTACGCCTTTGCCTCTTCGGTGGTCATCTGCGCATAGGTGATCAGGATGACGAGGTCGTTTTCGTGCATCAGGTGCGCCGCAGCGCCGTTGATGCCGATGACACCGGAACCGCGCTCGCCGGCGATGGTGTACGTCTCCAGCCGTGAACCGTTGGTGATGTCCACAATCGAGACAAGCTCGCCGGGGAGGATGTCGGCAGCCTCCAGCAGGTCCAGGTCAACGGTGACCGAACCTACGTAGTGCAGGTCAGCGTGCGTGACGGTGGCCCGGTGGATTTTGGACTTGAACATTGTTCGATTCATAACGGGACCAGTCTAGCGCCGGGCCTGGTCGGGCGCAGTGACGCAGGGAACACTGTCAGGCCTGCCGTGCCACAGCCTCCGCGGCGGCCGCGAGGGTTTCCCGTGCGGCGAGGATCGCGGGACGCTTGGCGCTGGAACGGCGCACCGAGGTGAACACCGTGCGGTGCGGCTTGCCGGGCAGCTCCAGCAGCTTGGCGGTGGTGCCCCGGCCTGTCCACACCAGGTCCGGCATCAGGGCCACGGCGTTGCCGGACTCGATAAGCCGGATCTGCGCCTGCAGGTCTGCGGTTTCAAAGCGCACGTCCGGTTCAAAGCCTGCGCTGCGGCAGGCCTGTTCCGCCCAGTGGCGCGACGCTGCCCCCCGCGGCTCCATGACCCAGGCGAGTTCCGCGGTGTCCTCGATCCCGCGGATGGCGGGGACGCCGTCGGACTCCGGCGGTACGGCAAGCCGGATGGCGTCCGTGGTCAGTTTGATGCGGTCCAGTTCCGGGTAGCGCGGCGCGGCGTGTCCCGGGTACTGCTCGGCGATGACAAGGTCGAAGTCCCGCGCCCAGGTCTCATGGAGTGCGGTTTCCGGCTCGCGCTGGATCATCTCGATCCGGACCTCGGGGTAGGCTGCGGACATCCGGGTGAGCGTGTCCGGCATGAGCGCCAGTGCCGCAGACTGGAACACGGCGATCCGGACCGTTCCTGTGACCGTGGTGAGGGAGGCAGCCAGGTCCGCCTCCGCCTGCTCCATGGTCTGCAGCAGCTGGGCCGTGTGCGCCACCAGCACCTCCGCCTGCGGCGTCAGCTGCACCCGCCGGCCTGTCTTGCGGAGCAGTTCGACGCCCACTTCCTTTTCCAGCAGGGCCAGCTGCTGGGACACCGACGACGGGCTGTACTGGAGTGCGTCCGCCACCTCCGCCAGCGTCCCGCGGATGCTCAATTCGCGGAGCAGCCGGAGCCTGCGGACGTCGAGCATGAGGGAATCCTTACCGAAACTAACGAATATAGGTTAGAAGTAGTCACTTTATCTAATGCAAGGAGGCTTGCATACTGTTGGGACCGAGTTACCCCCGTCACAGCCATTTCGTGGCGTGCCGCGGCGGGGTCGCACCCCAAGCAGGAGTTCCTGATGAGCACTAGAGATATGAGCCAGTCAGTCATGCGGCGCAAGCGATTGACGACATTGAGGAAGAAAACAAGCACAGTGGCCTGTTCAAGTCACTCGGACTGTGGCAGCTCACCGCGATTGGCGTAGGTGGCATTATCGGCGTCGGCATCTTTTCCCTCGCGGGACTGGTGGCGGCAGGAAGCGAAGGCACGCCCGGAGTGGGGCCCGCGGTGCTGTTCTCGTTCCTGATTGCCGGCCTGGCCTCGGCGGCCGCGGCGCTGTCCTACGCCGAATTCGCGGGCATGATCCCGCGCGCAGGCTCCGCCTATACCTACGGCTACGTGGCGCTGGGTGAGATTATCGGCTGGTTCATCGGTTGGGACCTGCTGCTGGAATACATTGCCATTGTGGCCGTGGTGGCCATCGGCATCTCCGGTTACTTTGACGCCTTCCTCTCCGGCATCGGCATCAACATGCCCGTCTGGATGACGTCGACGGCGGACGAGGGCAAGGGCGGCATCGTCAACATCCCGGCCATCCCGGCCATCCTGGTCTGCCTCCTGGTCACCTGGATCCTCTCCCGCGGCACTAAGGCCTTCGGGCGGTTCGAGCTCGTCGCCGTGGCCATCAAGGTGATCCTGATCCTCTTCATCATCGGCCTGGGCGTTTTCTATATCGACACCAACAACTACAACCCGTTCATGCCCAGCGGTTTCGGCCCGGTCCTGGCCGGCGCGGCCACGGTCTTCTTCGCCGTCTTCGGCTATGACGCCATGAGCACCGCGGCCGAGGAGGCCACCGACGGCAAAAAGCACATGCCCAAGGCCATCATCCTGTCCCTTATCATCGCCATGCTGCTCTATGTGGCCGCCACCCTGGTCCTGACCGGCATGCAGAACTACAAGGACATTGACCCCAAGGCCGGATTCGCCTCGGCTTTCACCGGGGTTGGCCTGCCCGTCATCGCCACCATCATTTCGGTGTTCGCGGTGCTGTCCATCCTGACCGTGATGCTGACCTTCCTCCTGGGCGTCACCCGCGTGTGGTTCGCCATGAGCCGCGACGGCCTGCTGCCCGGCTGGTTCGCCAAGACGGACAGGCACGGCACGCCGCAGCGCGTTACCTGGATCGCCGGCGTCGCCTCGGCCTTCCTGGCTGGCGTGTTCCCGATCAAGGAGGTCGCGGACCTCACCAACATCGGCATCCTGGCCGCGTTCGTCGTCGTCTGCCTTTCGGTGATCATCTTCCGTTACAAGCGTCCGGATGCGCCGCGGACCTTCCGCCTGCCGTTCATGCCGGTAATTCCCGCCTTCGGCGTGCTGGCGTCCGCGTTCCTGATGTTCCAGCTGCACTGGGAAACCTGGCTGCGGTTCGGCGTCTGGCTGGTCATCGGCCTGGCCATCTACTTCTTCTACGGCCGCCGGCACTCCCTCATGAACCCGGACAGCCCGCGGCACGAGGAGCTCGTGGAGATGCACCGCCCGCTCCGCTGACCTGCCCCGGGGGACGCTCCCTCTCTCACTTACTGCCGCTCAAACACGGACGCTCTATCACCTTCATGCGGAGGGTGATAGGGCGTTTCCGTTTTTCCCGCATTAAGTGCGGGAGGGTGGAGTTCGGCGGGGGTTTAATGCTTCATCTTTTCTAACCTGTATTGGTTGGAAAACATCGCTTTATCTTATGTGAACGCAGGCCCATACTGGTGGATAAGACCACTCCAAACCCCCAGGAAAGAACGGGAAAAGCCATGACCCACGTAGCAATGGAGCCGGCAGTTGCCGCACGTATTGCGCCGCAGACCGTCGACGTCGATGTCCCGCAGGCCAAGGCCCTGGCAGACGACGCAGTGGCCCTGGTCCGCCGCTGGCTGACCGAGGCCGCAAAGGTTCCGGTGGACGCTTCCGCCGAGCAGCTTGCCGGAGTTCTCAAGGACGAATGGCCTGGAGTTCACGGTGGGCTTCGTGGACGGTGTGGTCCGCCCCGAGGACCTGAACGTCGCCGCCCGCAACCTGGCCAAGCTTGCCCCCAAGGTTCCGGCTTTCCTGCCCTGGTACATGCGCAGCGCCGTCGCGCTGGGCGGCACCATGGCCCCGGTAATGCCGCAGGTTGTCATCCCCATCGCCCGCAAGGTCCTCCGCGAGATGGTGGGCCACCTGATCGTGGATGCCACGGACGCCAAGCTGGGCCCGGCCATCGCCAAGATCAGGAAGGACGGCATCAAGCTCAACGTCAACCTCCTTGGCGAGGCAGTCCTCGGCGAACACGAGGCATCGCGCCGGCTCGAAGGCACCCACACCCTGCTGGCCCGCCCGGACGTGGACTACGTGTCCATCAAGGTTTCCTCCACCGTTGCCCCGCACTCCGCCTGGGCCTTCGACGAAGCCGTGGAGCACGTCGTCGACAAGCTCACCCCGCTGTTCCAGCTCGCCAACTCCTTCGCCGCCCCCGGAAGCAGCACCGGCGGGAAAGCCAAGTTCATCAACCTGGACATGGAGGAGTACAAGGACCTGGACATGACCATCGCGGTCTTCACCCGGATCCTGGACAAACCCGAGTTCAAGAACCTCGAGGCCGGCATCGTGCTCCAGGCCTACCTCCCGGACGCACTCTCCGCGATGATCCGGCTCCAGGACTGGGCAGCCGAACGCCGTGCCAACGGCGGCGCTGCCATCAAGGTGCGCGTGGTCAAGGGCGCCAACCTGCCCATGGAGCAGGTGGAAGCCTCCCTGCATGACTGGCCGCTGGCCACCTGGGGCACCAAGCAGGACTCCGACACCAGCTACAAGAGCGTCATCAACTACGCGCTGCACCCGGAGCGGATCAAGAACATCCGGATCGGCGTGGCCGGTCACAACCTGTTCGACATCGCCTTCGCCTGGCTGCTGGCCAAGCAGCGCGGCATCGCGGATACCGCACAGCGGAGTATCGAATTCGAAATGCTCCTGGGCATGGCCCAGGGCCAGGCGGAGGCCGTCAAGAAGGACGTCGGCTCGCTGCTGCTCTACACGCCCGTGGTGCACCCGTCCGAGTTCGACGTCGCCATCGCCTACCTGATCCGCCGCCTCGAAGAGGGCGCCAGCCAGGACAACTTTATGTCCGCAGTGTTCGAACTGAGCGAAAACGAGGCCCTGTTCGAACGCGAAAAGCAGCGCTTCCTGTCCTCCCTGGAAGCCCTGGACAACAGCGTGCCGCCGGCCAACCGCCAGCAGAACCGCAGCCTTCCGCCCGTTCCCATGCCGCACACCGGCTTCCGCAACACCCCGGACACCGACCCGTCCCTGCCCGCGAACCGCGACTGGGGCCGGGCCATCCTGGACCGCATCCCGTCCTCCACCCTCGGCCACGCCTCCGTGGCCGCCGCATCCATCAAGGACGAGGCCACCCTCAACACGGTGATCGCCACCGCCGTCGAAAAGGGCAAGGCCTGGGGCGGGCTCTCCGGTGACGAGCGCGCCGAAATCCTGCACCGCGCCGGCGACGTCCTTGAGGCCCGCCGCGCTGACCTGCTCGAGGTCATGGCCAGCGAAACCGGCAAGACCATCGACCAGGGTGACCCCGAGGTCAGCGAGGCAGTGGACTTCGCCCACTACTACGCCGAGTCCGCACGCAAGCTGGACAAGGTCGACGGCGCCACGTTCGTCCCTGCCAAGCTCACCGTGGTGACCCCGCCGTGGAACTTCCCGGTCGCCATCCCGGCCGGCTCCACCCTGGCGGCACTCGCCGCCGGCTCCGCCGTCGTCATCAAACCGGCCAAGCAGGCCGCCCGCAGTGGCGCCGTGATGGTCGAAGCCCTCTGGGAAGCCGGCGTGCCCCGTGACGTCCTGACCATGGTGCAGCTGGGCGAGCGTGAGCTCGGCAAGCAGCTCATCTCCCACCCGGCCGTTGACCGCGTCATCCTCACCGGCGGCTACGAGACCGCCGAGCTGTTCCGCTCCTTCCGCAAGGACCTGCCGCTGCTGGCCGAGACGAGCGGCAAGAACGCCATCATCGTCACCCCCAGCGCGGACCTGGACCTGGCAGCCAAGGACGTGGCCTACTCCGCGTTCGGCCACGCCGGCCAGAAGTGCTCCGCCGCATCCCTGGTCATCCTGGTGGGCTCGGTGGCCAAGTCCAAGCGCTTCCACAACCAGCTGATCGACGCCGTCACCTCACTCAAGGTGGGCTACCCGCAGGATCCCACCAGCCAGATGGGCCCCATCATCGAGCCTGCCAACGGCAAGCTCCTGAACGCCCTGACCACCCTCGGCGAAGGCGAGAACTGGGCGGTGGAGCCAAAGAAGCTGGACGGGACCGGAAAGCTGTGGAGCCCGGGTGTGCGCTACGGCGTCAAGCGCGGTTCCTACTTCCACCTGACCGAGTTCTTCGGCCCGGTGCTGGGCGTGATGACAGCGGACACCCTGGAGGAGGCCATCGCCATCCAGAACCAGATCGAGTACGGCCTCACCGCCGGGCTGCACTCCCTCAACTCGGAGGAACTCAGCATCTGGCTGGACTCCATCCAGGCCGGCAACCTCTACGTCAACCGTGGCATCACCGGTGCCATCGTGCAGCGCCAGCCGTTTGGCGGCTGGAAGAAGTCCGCAGTGGGTGCCGGCACCAAGGCAGGCGGCCCCAACTACCTGGCCGGCCTGGGCGACTGGGCTGCAGCACGCAGCACGGCGACTGCCTCCGTTACCCACCCGGGTGTCCGCCGCATCATCAACGCCGCCGGCGCCGCCCTGGAGCCGGCCGGGCTTGAATCCGTCCAGCGTGCCCTGCGTCCGACGCCGAGGCCTGGGCAGAGGAGTTCGGCACCGCCAAGGACGTGTCCGGCCTGGGCGCGGAACGCAATATCTTCCGCTACCGCAGCCTGCCCGTCACCGTCCGCCTGTCCGAAGGGGCGGCGCTCGCGGACCTGGTCCGGACCGTGGCAGCCGGCGTCCTGGCCGGATCGGAGCTCACGGTGTCCACCGCCGTCGAACTTCCCGCCCAGCTGCGCCCGGTGCTTACCGCGCTCGACATCGACGTGACTGTAGAGTCCGACGCCGGCTGGCTGGCTTCCGCGGGACGCCTTGCCTCCGCCGGCAAGCTTTCCGGAGCGCGCATCCGGCTGATCGGCGGGGACGCGTCCGCGCTCGCCGAGGCAACCGGCGGTCGCCCCGACCTGGCGGTGTACGCCCACCCGGTCACGGAGGCGGGCCGCGTGGAACTGCTGCCGTTCCTGCACGAGCAGGCCGTCAGCATCACGGCACACCGCTTCGGCACCCCGAACCACCTCTCGGATGCGCTGATCTGACCAGGCGCAGGCAACTCTAACCAGGCGCAGGCAAACACAAGGCCGGGCGGCCACCTTCCCGGGTGGCCGCCCGGCCTTGTTTGCTGTCAGTGTCCGCGCTGGCTGCGCGGCAGGAGACCTTCGGGCGTCAGCCCAGGTACCACCCGGGCGGCGTCCACGTCACGGGAACGCTGTGTGCTGAGAAGTCCTCGCAGCGGGTGCAGGTGTAGGCCACTTCCCCAAGGGTGGCTACTGCACCGTCGCGCCGGTAGGTGGGCGGTATATAGGACTCAAGGTAGATGAATTCGTCGGTACGGCACTTGTCGCAGGTTGGCTTGCCCACGTAGCCGGAATCCGTGGTTGCTACTCCCGCGCCGAGGATTGATTGGCGGGTTGCGGGCCGCGCAGGAGTGTGCGGGTGTGCATGGGCCGCACTGAAATGGGTGTTCTTGGCTGTCTTCATTGGCTGCCTGTCCCGGGCGGAAAGCTCTGTTGTTCAGGGCACGCCCGTGTAAGAGAACCGGCCAGCTGCTTGACCCTGGGAGACCAGCATAGATTAGGTAACGTTCTGACATCAATGGATAGATTTCACGGGGTGGCGTATTGCTCCGGTTGCCGTTTGGCCCCGCGGGAGTACCGTTCCTAGGCCTGGCGGTTGATAGTCCTGCCCACGATGGACTGCGTGAGCGCATCGATGACTTCCGAGTTGGCCAGCGGATTGCGGATCAGGGTGAAGTCCACGTCCCCCACGGCGGGCAGGTCGAAGCGCCGCGTGATGATCTTCAGGTCTTCCGGGACCAGCGACGTCGGCATGACTGCCACGCCGATTCCGGCCCGGACGGCAGCCAGGACTCCACTGATCTGGCGGGTGGTGCATGTGATGCGCCAGGTCCTGCCGTGTGCTTCGAGGGCATCAATGGCCAGTTTCCTGCTCAGGCTGGGCGAGGGATAGGCGATCAGCGGGACCGGGTTGCCCGGTTCCAGGCTGGTCTGCTCCAAGCCCACCCAGGAGAACGAATCGTGCTGCACCACCGTGCCGTCCTTGGCGCCGGCCACCCACTTCACGAACACCAGGTCCAGCTGGCCTGCGTTGAGCTTTCGGTACAGCTGGTCGCTTTGGCCCACCGTCAGCTCCAGGTTGATCTGCGGGTAGATCTGCCGGAACTCGCGGAGGATCCGGGGCAGGCCGGTAATGGCAAGATCGTCCGCCGTGCCGAACCGGAGGCGGCCGCGCATCGCCGAACCGGAAAAATAGCGCGCCGCGGCGTCATGGGCGGACAGGATGTTGCGGGCGAACCCTGCCATCGCATCCCCGTTGTCTGTCAGCCGGACGTCACGGGTGTCCCTTGCGATCAGCACGCGCTTGGCTGCCGCCTCCAGCTTCCGGATGTGCTGGCTGATGGTGGGCTGCGCGAGGCCCAGGCGCTCGGCGGCCTTGGTGAAGCTGAGCGTTTCGGCCACTGCCAGGAAGGAGCGCAGCTGGGCGGGTTCAAACACGGCGGACTCCATCAGTCTTGACTGGCATTACGTACTGCAATGGGAGTTATAGGCACGATACGCCTCCATAATCTTCCTGCCCAGCCTAGCGTTAAGGACATCCCAGCCCGCCCGCAATTTGAGGACACCACTGTGGCACCCCCACCGCCGTCGTCGGCAACCGTCACCCAGCCCGTCATCGATTCTGCAGGTTCTGCATCTGCCCCTCCCATGGAGGACATCCACACCCAGCCGCTCCCGGTTGTGGCCGAACACCTCCCTTGGCGGCACACCTTCATCTCCCTGAAAGTGCCCAACTTCCGGATTTTCGCTATGGGGCATTTCGTGGCCGTCATCGCGCTGTGGATGCAGCGCATCGCGCAGGACTGGCTGGTGCTGCAGCTTTCAGGCTCCGTAACGGCCGTGGGAATCACCGTTGCCCTGCAGTTCCTGCCGTCCCTCCTCTTCGGGCCGTGGGGCGGGATGGTGGCTGACCGGTTCGCCAAGCGCCGGATCCTCATTCTGTGCCAGAGCCTGGCAGCGGTCCTGGCCGCGACGCTGGCTGTCCTCGCACTCACCGGAACCATCGAGGTATGGCATGTCTACGTGATCGCCCTGGTGCTGGGCCTGGTCACCGTCCTGGACCAGCCGGCCCGGCAGGTGTTCGTGCACGACTGGTAGGTCCGAAGTACCTGCGGAATGCCATCAGCGTGAATTCCACAACTTTCCAGCTGGGCGGCCTGATCGGCCCGGCTTTGGCCGGCCTGCTCCTGACCGCCGTCGGTGCGGGCTGGGCTTTCGCTGCCAACGCCGCCGCCTGCTGCTCCACGGTGGCGATGCTTCTGGTCCTCCGCAAGGACAAGCTGTTTGTCAGCGCCCCTGCGCCCAAGAGCAAGGGGATGTTGCGGGCAGGCCTTCGTTACGCACTGGGCAAGCCCACCATCTTCTGGCCTTGGCTGATGGCTGGCTTCATTGCAGTGTTCGCCATGAGCCTGCCCGTGCTGCTTGCAGCGTTCGCCGACAACGTCTTCGCGGTGGGTGCAGGTGGCTACGGGCTGCTCAACGCCCTGGTGGCTCTCGGCGCCTTGGCCGGGGCAGTGGCGTCCACCCGCCGCCGGCGCTTGCGGCTGCGGTCCGTGGTGTTCTGCGCCGGCATGTACGGGGCGATGCTCTGCCTGGCCTCGCTGGCACCATCCATGGCCTGGTTCGGCGCCGCGATAGTCCTGTCAGGATTCTGGTGCCTGATGTTCCTCACCGGCTCCAACCAGCTGGTCCAGGTCAGTTCGAACATGGGGATCCGGGGGCGGGTGATGAGTCTCTACATCATGGTGCTTATCGGCGGCCAGGCTTTGGGCGGGCCGATGCTGGGCTGGATCGCCGAACACGCGGATCCGCACGCCGCACTCCTGGTCTCGGGCGGGCCCCTGCGCTCGCGGCGCTGACAGTGTCAGTCCTGCTGGCCCGGAAAGCAGCGCTCACGCTCCGGGTGGACCTGAAGGACCGGCGCCGGCCGCTGCAGATCGTGGACCGGACAGCGGCAGCCTGAAGCAAACGCCAGCATTCTTTGGTAGCTGCTCCAGGCCGTCGGTCGGCTTCCAGCCGGCGGTTTCCCGGCTACTTCTTCTTGGCAGCGCTCTTGCCGGAGGGGATATCCAGGGAACTGGCCGGCGCGGAAGCGGCCCTCTTGTCTGCGCGTTTTTCCTTGATGGATTTGCCGGACTTTTTTGATGCCGTTTGACGCGGGGACTTATCAGCCATGATTGCTCCTGTAGCGGAACCGAAAGGTTCCTGACTACAGACCCTACACCCCGGCACCTAATACGGTCCGTGCGCGGCCACGGCAATACAGGGGAAACTGGAGCGGCTGACGGGAATCGAACCCGCGTATCAAGCTTGGGAAGCTAGCGCTCTACCATTGAGCTACAGCCGCACTGCCGCCGCTCGCGCGGGGCAGAACTTAGCTTAGCGCAGATGTAGCTTCAATCCGCCCAACCCTGAGCGCTGTTGGCCGTGTCCCGTGGGCCCCGGCGTCATCCAGTAACTCTTCAATAACGTCGCAGGCCCTGGCTAGGTGCGGGTCCGGAGCGCTGGTTAACCTGAACCGGAAGGCTGCGGCGTCAGGGGGAGGCGGCCAGCGCGGCAGGCCGACGGCAACCACGGGAAGATTTACATGGCATTCGCAGAACACGAGGTCCTCATCCGGCGTGACGCCATGGCTGTGTACCTCTACCTGCTGGACGCCACCAATCTTCCGCTCTGGCGCGAGGGCGTCCGCAGCGTGAAGCTGCTGCAGGGCCCGGCTGAGGCCAAGGGCGCCGTCTACCGGCAGATGGTCGCGGGCCGGTCCGGGCTGAGCATCCCGGCTGACCTAGAAATCACCCAGGCCCGTCCGGGCGCAGAAATCGAGTTCCGGGTCCTGTCCGGCCCCGCAAACCGCAGCGGCGGCTACTACCTCAGCACGGAAGAGGCGGGAACCCGGGTCCGGTTCGCGGTTGAAGCGCAGGCCGAGGGCCGGTTCGCGTTCCTTGACCGGCTGGGCCTGCTGAACAAGATGGTCCAGCGAAGCGTCCGGGCAGAAGTGGCCCAGCTGGAGCGGCTCAAGGACGTCTTGGAGCTCCAGCCCGCCGTCTAGGTCCCGGCTGGTCGCGTCTGCCGGGTCCGCCTACCGGGCCCGCTTACTGGGCCAGCCGCTGGCCGGTCCACGGCCCTGCGATGTTCGACGCCGAGGCAAGGCTTCCACCGGTCAGGTCCCAGTACTGGACAACGTCACCCGCACGGCGGAGGGCCACGCCGGTTGAGTTCAGCCCGGTGACGTCCCGCAGGGCCTTCACGCCCGTGGCATCCTGCCAGCCGGTGGCAACGGTGGGCCGGGCTTCGGCGCGCAGCGCCGTGGTTCCCCAGCCGCGGTACAGCACAACCGCTCCGTCGGTGCGGATGGCCAGCAGGTCCTGGAAGCCGTCGGCATCGTAGTCCACCATGGCCAGCCTGCCGCCTGGCAGCCCGCTGGCGACCAGGGTCCGTGCGGCGAGGTCACCGGTTCCCTTGTTGGGATACAGGTAGAGGTTGCCGGCGGCATCCCGGGCAAGGATTTGGGGCATCCGGTTATTGGCACACCAGCCGCCCACGGCCAAGGTCAGGGTGTCCCACCCTCCGGCGCCGAGGGTGACCGGTGCCTGGAACCCGCCTGCGGCAATGCCGCGGTGCAGAGTCAGGTTGCCGTTGGTCCATTGGGTGAGCAGGTCATAGGCCCCGTCGCGGTCCCAGTCCGTAACGAAGACTTCCTTGACGCCGTAGAAGCCCGAACCGATCAACCTTATAGACCCGTAGGAGCGTGCGCCGAGCGAGGTGCGGGCAAGGAGTTGGCCCGTGGCATCTACAGTGACCAGGTCTCCGGGGCCCGTGATGGCTGCGGCGGACAGGTCCAGCGTGGGCGGCATGTGCCGCACCGTGGCATCGCACATGGTGGGAGCGGGAGGCGGCAGGGCGGCTCCGCCGCCGCTGCTGGCGCCGCCGGGCGAATTGACGGTGCCCGCCGGAAGCGTGGTGTAGCCGAAGAAGTTCACCACGCCCCAGATCTTGTAGGTGCGGTCGGTGTAGGAGATGCCGGCGCCCATCACGTTGAACCTGGGGTCGAGCAGCATGGCGTTGTGGCCGGGCGAGCCCTTCCACCACTCCACCAGCAATGCCGCATCCCGGTCGGTGCGGATGGCGATCACTTCGCCGGCGCCATTGTTGGGGTTCAGGGCGCGGGGATCAGTCCAGAAGTTGGCACGGTGCTCGATGACCTCGCGTGAGGCAATGTTGTCCGACCACTCCTGCGCCAATCCCGCCACTGTGGGGTGGTACTTCACGGGCGCCAGGCCTTTGGACACCCGGTATTCATTGATCCGGTTGAAAACCGTGAGGATTGCGGCCGAGTTGTCATCCCGCACCAGGGCTTCGGGACTCGGTACGGCAAGCATGGATTCGGGGGCGGGCAGCGCCGGTGCGGACTTTCCCAGTTCCTCATCCGGCGCCCACAGCGGCGGGATCCACGGAACTTCCGGAGCGGCATCAGCCGTGCCGGCGGCAGTGGCCTCGGACGTCACGGGCTCGGGGGCCGGGGCCGTCCCCGAGGTTGTGGGGGCGGGCGCCTCCGGGGCGGGAGATGCTGTGGCCGGCGACGCCGGACGGATCTCCGGTTCCACGGCAGGGGTGAGCGGTGATCCTGCTGACGGGTCCCCTGCACCGCCCGCGCCGCCGCCGCGCAATGCGGGCTCCAGCAGGACACTCCGCGGACCGGCGGCGACTGCCGGGTCGCTGGCCGGCAGCGTAGCAGGGTGGGTGCCCGCTGACGAGGAGGCCAGCGCCAGGGCGCAGAGCACGCCAATGAAAGAGGGCGCTACCAATCTATTCACAACATCCCCAGCTCTGTTGGGCCATCCGGGAGACCATCCGGCGCCTGAGTATCTGAGGCAACATTAGCCCCATGAGGCCACAGCAACAACGGAAAAATATTGGTGTGGATAAGCCATACGGTAATTTGGGACGGTGCTGATCTCTGACCGCGATATTCGTGCCGAAATTGATTCCCAGCGGATCGTCCTGGAACCCTACGATCCCGCGATGGTGCAGCCGTCGTCCGTGGATGTGCGGATCGACAAGTTCTTCCGGTTGTTCGACAACCATAAGTACGCGCACATCGACCCCGCGCAGGAGCAGCCTGAGTTGACGCGGCTGGTGGAAGTCGAAGAGGACGAAGCCTTCATCCTGCACCCGGGGGAGTTTGTCCTGGGCTCCACCTACGAAACCGTCACGCTGCCGGACGATATCGCTGCCCGGCTGGAGGGCAAGTCCTCGCTGGGCCGGCTGGGCCTGCTGACGCACTCCACCGCCGGATTCATCGACCCCGGCTTCTCAGGGCACGTCACCCTTGAGCTGTCCAACATGGCCACGTTACCCATCAAACTGTGGCCGGGCATGAAGATCGGCCAGTTGTGCTTCTTCCGGCTGACATCGTCCGCGGAGTACCCCTACGGCCAGGGCGAGTACGGAAACCGCTACCAGGGCCAGCGCGGGCCCACCGCAAGCCGCAGCCACCTGAACTTCCACCGCACCAGCATCTAGCCGGCTCCGGATCCGGCAGCCACCTCATTCCGCAGGCACCGCGCTTACGCCTTCGCCGGAACTCCCTGCCTGCCGCCGCCGGCTGCGCCGACCAGAGGTTCGACGTAGCGCGCCGCCAGCGGGCCCAGCACGGCCATGATCAGCACGTAGGCCGTTGCCAGGGCTGCAAGTTCATTTGGTACCGCTCCCGACGCCACTGCCAGGCCGGCGATCACGATCGAGAACTCGCCGCGGGCGATCAGCGCTGCTCCGGCACGGAAGCGGCCGCGCCGGGCAATGCCAGCACGCTTCGCGGCCCAGACGCCCGTGACCATCTTGGTGGCGGCGGTGATGACGGCCAGCACCAGGGCCCATCCCAGTACCGGAGGGATGGACGAAGGATCGGTGTTGAGCCCGAACGCCACAAAGAAGATTGCCGCGAACAGGTCCCGCAGCGGTTCAAGGATGCGGGTGGCGTTGTGGGCTGTGGCGCCGGAAATGGCGATGCCGAGCAGGAACGCCCCCACCGCGGCGGATACCTGCATGGCTGAAGCGAGTCCGGCCACGAGCAGCGCGGCACCAAGGACGTTCAGGAGGAACACTTCCGAGTTCTCGCTGTGGACGGCCCTGGACACGTGATGCCCGTGCCGCAGCGCAACCATCAGGACCACACTCACGACTGCAAGCGCGATGCCCACGCTGGTGAGCCCGCCGAGGAAACTGACCCCGGCCAGGATGGTGGTCAAGACAGGCAGGTAGACGGCCATGGCCAGGTCTTCGAACACCAGGATGGACAGCACCACGGGCGTTTCCCGGTTTCCCAGCCGGCCGAGGTCGGTGATGACCTTGGCCGCAATTCCCGATGAGGAGATGTACGTGACGCCGCCCAGCACCATGGCCCCCACACCGCCCCAGCCCAGCAGGTAGGCCAGCGCGGCACCGGGCAGGAAGTTCAGTACCAAGTCGAGCACACCGCCCTGCCAGGACCGGCGCAGGCCCGTGAAGAGCTCGGTTGCCGTATATTCCAGCCCGAGCATAAGCAGCAGCAGGATTACCCCGATTTCGCTGCTGATGTGGGCGAATTCGTGCATCCCCTCAAGCTTGACGATGCCGCCTGCGCCGAAAGCGAGCCCGCCCAGGAGGTAGAGCGGGATGGGTGACATTGCGATCCGTCCGGCCAGCCTGGCCAACAGGCCGAGGCAGAACACAACGGCCCCCAGTTCAATGAGGGTCAGGGCCAGCGGGTCCATAGGACTCAGCCGTGGCGCAGGATATCGGCTGCCGCGTCGAGACCTTCCTGCGTTCCGACTGCCACCAGCAGGTCCCCGGTGTGGAGGACGGCGTCGGGGCCCGGCGAGGGGAGCACCTCACCTTCACGCATGATGGCCACGATGGACACGCCGCACCGGGTGCGGATGCATGCCTTACCCATGGGCTGGTTCTGGAACGGGGAGTCGGGAGCGATCGAGAACTGCCGGGTGACAATTCCGGGGTAGTCCTTGTGCTCTTCGGTCAGCTTCATGGCCAGGTGCTGCCCGCCCAGGAGGTTGCCCAGGGTGGCTGCTTCGTCGCTGGTCAGCGGAATGGACGCCTGGCAGGTATCGGGATCATCCCAGGTGGAGATGATGAGTTCCGTCTGACCCTCGCGCAGCTCCACCACGCCGATTCGGCGGCCGGAGGCTGTCATGAAATCCTTCCGCAGGCCAAGGCCCGGAAGGTTGGTCTCATCCACGTTCATGCTTCAAGCCTAGTCTTCCGGGGGCGCCCGTGGGGTGCGGTCAGTGAGCCCGGAAGTCCTGCCCGGATTCAGGCCGCCGGAACAACCGCAATAGGCGCCTCGTCCGGCGCTTTCACCGGGAGCAGGACCAGCAGGCCGGCCAGGAGGACCACCATGATGCCCAGGATCCCCCAGCGCTGGGCCTCGCCGGCAGGAACCAGCGGCGTGGCAACGGCAATGCAGAGGGTGAACAAGGCTGGAGCAAGGAAGCTGACGGCACGGCCGGTGGTGGCATACAGGCCGAAAAGTTCACCCGACTCGCCGTGTGGTGCCAGCCGCGCCAGGTACGCGCGCGACGAGGACTGGGCGGGACCCACGAACAGGCAGAGGAAAAGGCCGAACACCCAGAACGTGGTGCTGCCTGCCCAGGCCATGCCAAAGAAGACGTACTCGCCGTTGCCAAGGACCAGGATCACGGTGCCCGCGGCCAGCAGGCCGAGCAGGGAACCGATGATGACGGCCTTCGGTCCCACCCGGTCATCCAGGAATCCGCCGATCACGGCCCCCACCGCCGCCACCACATTCCCGAAAATGGCGAAGAAGATGACCTGGGAGAGCTCGAAGCCGAAGGTTCCGGCCGCGATGATCCCGCCAAACGTGAAGACCGCGGCAAGCCCGTCACGGAATACGGCGCTTGCCAGCAGGAAGTAGATGGTGTGCGGGCTGGTGGCATAGATCGCCTTGATCCGCCGCACCAGCAGACCGTAGCTGGCCAGGAAGCCCAGTTGCCTGCCCTTGCCTGTGCGGGGCAGTTCGGGGACGGCGAACAGCACGGGCAGGGCGAATACGAAGAACCACAAGGCGGAGAAAACGGCCACCAGGCGAATGTTCAGGCTGTCCTCCGTGGACGCGCCGAACCACTCGAAACTGGGCTGGACGAACAACTGCAGGACGGCCAGCAGGGCCACGATTCCGCCCAGGTATCCCGCACCCCAGCCAAAACCGCTGACCCTGCCGATGTTCCGGGGCGTGGATATCTGGGCGAGCATGGCGTTGTAGTTGACGCCGGCGAACTCGAAGAAGATGTTTCCCAGCGCGATCAGGGACACGCCCAGGAGCAGGAATTCGGGCCGCGGAAACACGAAGAAGCACAAGGCGGTCAGGACGGCGACGGCCGCGGTGTTCACACCCAACCAGAGCTTCCGCCGGCCGCCCGCATCGGAACGCTGCCCGGTCACGGGGGCCAGCAGGGCGATGGCCAAGCCCGCCACGGTAAGGGCAGCGCCGAGCACGGCGGACGCCTGATCTTCCCCGCCAAAGGCGCTGGAGGTCAGGTAGACGGTGAAGACGAAGGTTGTCATCACGGCGTTGAAGGCCGCGGAGCCCCAGTCCCAGGAAGCCCAGGCCAGGATTCTGCCCTTATTGGAGGCGTGCTGGCCTGATTCAAGGTCCGAGGCCGGCTGCATGGCCCCCGGAGCGCTGGCGCTGTTCATACGATGCATCGTATCCGCCGAGGGCGAACACGGCGCGGACCCTGCCCCGGAATGCCGGGGGAGGCGGCGGTCATGTTACCCGATGCGGGGCGGAGGCAAAAGAGACTTGATAAACTGCCTGTTCCCGAACCTTACTTTTTGCCGCCTGCTTTACTTTTGACAATCGAATCCCTGACGTTGCGGAGAATCCAGTGGTAACAGTCCTTGCCGTGCACTTTTCGGTGGCTGTCCTGGCGCCGCTTCTCTTCCGGGCCTGGGGCCGCAATGCGTTCTACGCCCTGGCTGTTGTCCCTGCAGGTTCCTTCGCCTGGCTCCTTTTCCAGCACGCACCCGTCTACTCGGCAGCCGGTGCTGTGGCCGAGGTCTTTCCGTGGATTCCCGGCCTGCACCTCGAATTCGCCTTCCGCCTGGATGCGCTGGCCTGGGTGATGTCGCTGCTGGTGCTGGGCGTCGGTTCCCTGGTGCTGGCCTACTGCGGGCGGTACTTCAAGCGGAAGGACCAGGACCTCGGAGCATTCGGAGCCCAGCTCCTGGCCTTCGCCGGCGCCATGTTCGGCCTGGTGGTGGCGGATGACCTGCTGCTGCTTTTCATCTTCTGGGAACTCACCACCATCCTGTCCTACCTCCTGATCGGGTTCGCCCGGACCAGGCTGGCAGCGCGCCGGTCTGCCCTGCAGGCCCTGATGGTCACCACGGCAGGCGGCCTGGCCATGCTGGTGGGCCTGATCATGCTGGGGCATGCCGCCGGAACGTACCGCATCTCCGCGATCCTCGGCCAGGCTCCCGCCCTGGCGGGCGGAGCGTCCGGCCCCATGGTGAGCGCCGCCGTCGTGCTTGTCCTCGTCGGTGCCATCACCAAGTCGGCGCTGGTTCCCTTCCACTTCTGGCTCCCCGGAGCCATGGCAGCCCCCACTCCCGTCAGCGCGTACCTGCACGCCGCGGCCATGGTGAAAGCCGGCATCTACCTGGTGGCGCGGCTCGCGCCGGGCTTCTCCGAAACGGCCTACTGGCAGCCGGTGGTGCTGGGGCTGGGCCTGGCCACCATGCTGGTGGGCGGCTACCGCGCGCTCCGCCAGACAGACATCAAGCTCATCCTCGCGTACGGGACCGTCAGCCAGCTGGGCTTCCTCACTATGGTGGTGGGGCTGGGCACGCCCGATGCCGCCCTGGCCGGACTGGCGATGCTGCTGGCCCACGGCCTGTTCAAAGCCACCCTCTTCCTGGTGGTGGGCATCATCGACCACCAGTCCGGCACCCGCGACGTCGGAAAGCTTTCCGGCGTCTTCCGGTCCTCCCGCGCCCTGGGCATCGTGGCGGGCGTCGGTGCCGCGTCCATGGCGGGCGTCCCGCTGCTGGCCGGGTTCGTGGCGAAGGAATCGGTGCTGGAGGCCTTCGTGCACCACGCCGAAGACCCTGCCGCCGGGCCGTGGGGAGCGGTGGTCCTTGGCGGAATCGTGCTGGGATCCATCCTCACGTTCGCCTACAGCGCGCGCTTCATGTGGGGGGCGTTCGCCACCAAGCCGGGCGTGGAGCCCACCCCGTTCAAGGCAATCCGGCCGTCCTTCCTGGCCGCCCCCGCCATCCTGAGCCTCCTCACCGTCGTGTACGGGCTCTGGCCGGTCCCCGTCGACGCCTGGCTCCAGCCCTACGCTGCACTGTTCGCATCCACGGCGCCCGACGCCGGCACCCCGGCTGAGCAGGCAAGGCACCTGGCGCTGTGGCACGGCTTCACCCCCGCGCTGGGCCTGACAGCGCTGACCTTCGCGCTGGGCCTGGCAATGTACTTCGGCCGGAATGCCGTCGTGCGGCTGCAGTCCAAGGTGCCGGCCTGGGTGGACGCCGACCGCGCCTACCAGCTGACCATCGGCGCCCTGGACGACATTGCCGTCTGGGTTACCGGCCGCACCCAGCGCGGTTCGCTCTACTACTACCTGGCCGTCATCCTCAGCGTGGCGTTCGTGCTGCCCCTGGCCGCCATCCTCGCCGCCCGCAAACCGCTTCCCGAGGGCCTCTACCTGGTGGATCCCGGCTCGCCGCTCCAGCTCGTGGTGGGAGCCGGCATCGTGATCGGCGCCCTGGCCGCGGTCAAGGCGAACAAGCGCTTCCTGGCAGTCCTGATGGTGTCCGTCACCGGTTACGGCATTGCCCTGATGTTCGCCCTGCAGGGCGCCCCGGACCTGGCCCTTACCCAGATGCTGGTGGAGACCATCATCCTGGTGGCCTTCGTGCTGGCCATGCGCAGCCTGCCGGCCGAACTCCGTGACCGCACCGGCGGAAAGTACCGGGTGGTCCGCGTCCTGATCGGCCTGGGATTCGGTACCACCATGGTGTTCGCCGCGATCTTCGCCATGGGAGCGCGCATCGCCACTCCCGTCTCGCTGGAGTTCCCGCAACTGGCCTATGAAGGCGGCGGCGGGCTGAACATCGTGAACGTGACGCTCGTGGACATCCGGGCGTGGGACACCTTCGGGGAGATCACCGTCCTGGCGCTCGCCGCCACTGGTGTGGCAAGCCTGATCTTCGTCCGCGGCCGGGGCGACCGGATCCTGATGTCCGCGTCGGTGGCCGAGGGATCCGTGGGGCGCCACCATGGCGTCGATCCCGGGAGCCGGGACGGCGCGGCCCTGGCCATCAGCAGGAAATTCGCTTCCGCCACCCGGGACGCCTGGCTGGTGGCCGGGCGGACCCTCGCGCCGGAGCGCCGGTCCATCATCTTCGAGGTGGTCACCCGCCTGGTCTTCCACTCCCTGGTGATCTTCTCGCTGTACCTGCTGCTGGCAGGCCACAACCTTCCCGGCGGCGGATTCGCGGGCGGCCTGACGGCCGGACTTGCCCTCACCATCCGCTACCTCGCCGGCGGGCGGTTTGAACTGCGGGAGGCGACCCCCGTCAGCGCCGGGGCACTGCTGGGCATCGGGCTGGCCATCGCCGCGGCCTCGGGCGTGGTCCCGCTCCTGCTGGGCGGCCAGGTGTTCCAGACCGCCATCATCCAGTTCTGGCTGCCCGTCTTCGGCGACATCAAGTTCGTCACCTCCACCATCTTCGATATCGGTGTCTACATCGTGGTGGTGGGGCTGGTGCTCGACGTCCTGCGCAGCCTCGGCGCCGAAATCGACGAGCACTTCGAGGAACGCGCAGCCGCTCCCGCCGAGGACCAGGAGCCGGACGGCATTCCGGCGGAAACCACAGCGAAGGGCAAAACATGAGCGTCAACCTGACCCTGCTGATCATCATGGGTGCCCTGTACGCCTGCGGTATCTACCTCATCCTCGAACGCAGCCTCACCCGGGTGCTGCTGGGGCTGATGCTGCTCGCCAATGCCACCAACCTGCTGATCCTCGCCACCGGCGGATACGCCGGACTGGCTCCGCTGTACTCCAAGGACATTGCGGCCGAGGACTACAACGACCCCCTGCCGCAGGCGCTGATCCTGACCTCCATCGTGATCTCCTTCGCGGTCACAGCCTTTATGCTCGGCATCATCTACCGGACCTGGGTGCTTGCCCGGCGCGATGAGATCCAGGATGACGTGGAAGACCTTCGCGTCGCCGAGACCCCCAGCTTCGATGCCGAGGACGATGCCGAAATCCCGGCGGAGACCTCCGAGTTTCCGCTCACCATGCTGGGCGGTGACGGCCGGGACATCTCCGACCACCGCCCGGCCGGTGACGGCGGGCGTGCCGCCGGCACGGCCACCCTCGTGGCCGGCGGCCGCGAAATGCCGGCCGAGGATGCCGCTGCCGAGGAAAAACCCGGCTCCCGGAACGTGGAGCCCGGCCCGGAAGAAGGCGGAAAGTGAACATCGCAAGCTTTGCCCCGCTCGCCGTCGTACTTCCCATCCTGGGTGCTGCCCTGACCTTCATGCTGATCCGGCATTCCCGGGCGCAGCAGGCCGTCAGCATCGGTTTGCTGTCCCTGACCCTGCTGCTCGAATGCCTCCTGCTGGCCCATGTGTGGGACGGCGGCACCGTGGCGGTGACCATCGGGGGCTGGCTGCCGCCGTGGGGCATCGTGATGGTGGTGGACCAGTTCTCATCGCTGATGCTGGTGGTCTCGTCCGCGGTGAGCCTGGCCGTGCTGGTGTACGCCACCGGCCAGGGCATGGCCGACGGCGACCACGACGCGCCGGTCTCGATCTTTCACCCCACCTACCTGATCCTGGTGGCCGGCGTGTCCAACGCGTTCCTCTCCGGTGACCTGTTCAACCTGTACGTCGGCTTCGAGATCCTGCTGACCGCAAGCTACGTGCTGATGACCCTCGGCGGGACTGGCCCCCGGATCCGCGCAGGCGTCACCTACGTGGTGGTGTCAGTGGTGTCCTCGGTGCTGTTCCTGATCTCCATTGCCATGGTGTACGGGGCCACCGGCACCGTGACCATGGCGGACCTCGCGCTCAAGCTGGGGGAACTGGACCAGGGCACCAGGACCCTCCTGCACGTGATGCTGCTGGTGGCGTTCGGCATCAAGGCGGCCGTTTTCCCGCTGTCCTTCTGGCTGCCCGACTCCTACCCCACGGCCCCGGCCCCCGTCACCGCGGTGTTCGCCGGCCTGCTGACCAAAGTGGGCGTCTACGCCATGGTCCGTACGGAAACCCTGCTGTTTCCCGGGGACTCGCTGAACACGCCCCTGATGGTGGCGGCGCTGCTGACGATGGTGGTGGGAATCCTGGGTGCCCTGGCGCAGAGCGACATCAAGCGTCTCCTCTCCTTCACCCTGGTCAGCCACATCGGCTACATGGTGTTCGGGCTGGCCATGTCCTCGGTGGCGGGACTGGGCGCGGCGGTCTTCTACGTTGCCCACCACATCACCATCCAGACCAGCCTGTTCCTGGTGACCGGCTGATCGAACGCCGCGGCGGAAGCTCCTCCGTGGACCGCCTGGGCGGGCTGGCCAAGCTCTCGCCGCTCCTGGCGCTGCTGTTCTTCATCCCCGGCATGAACCTTGCCGGCATCCCGCCGTTCTCCGGGTTCCTGGGCAAGGTGGGACTAATGCAGGCCGGCATCGAACTGGGAACGCCCCTTGCCTACGCACTGGTGATCGGCGGCGTCCTCACCAGCCTGCTGACGCTGCTGGCAGTGGCCAGGGTCTGGAACCGCGCGTTCTGGCGCCGGCCGTCCGATGCCGAGCACCCGGACCCGGTGCTGCTGGCAGGGCCGGACGAGGACGCACAGGCGGACGGGCAGGTCCAGGGGGAAGGGCGCCAGGATGGCGGTGCCCGCCGGACCGGCATGCTGCTGACCTCCCGGACCAGCGCCACCCGCTCCGCAACGCTGCTGCCGCGGACCATGGTGGGCTCCACGCTGGGCCTGGTGGCGCTGGGCGTGTCCCTTACCGTCTTCGCCGGGCCGCTCTTCGGACTGTCCGACCGGGCGGCTGAAGACATGCTGGACCGGACGCCGTACATTCAGGCCGTCATGGGCGGGGACACCGTGGTGCCACCCGTCCGGACCGCGGGAGGAGGTCAATGAGCCGCCGCCGCATTTCACTGCGCCAGGAACTGCCGCTCCTGGTGTGGCTGGTGATCGTGTGGGGTGCTCTCTGGCAGGACTTCAGCCCCGGCAACCTGCTGTTCGGCGCGCTGCTGGCAGTCGCCGTCGCCCGGCTCTTCTACCTTCCGCCGGTGGAGCTCAGCGGCCGCTTCAACATCCTCTACGCCATCCCGTTCGCCCTGGCGTTCCTGGCGAAGGTGGTTGTTGCCAGCGCCCAGGTCCTGCACCTCGCTATCACCAGGGGACCCAAGGTGACCAACGCCGTCGTCGCGGTTACCCTGCGGAGCCACCAGGACCTGATGGTCACCGCCACCGGGCACGTCATATCCCTGATTCCCGGTTCCCTGGTGGTGGAAGTGGACCGGTCAACGTCCACCCTCTACCTGCACGCCATCAACATCAGCACCCCGGAGGACGTGGAAAACCTGCGCAACGAAGTGAGGTCCATCGAGGCCGGACTGATCCGGATCATGGGCACGCGCGAAGAACTGGAAGCAGTCCGGATGGAGGCAGCCGCATGATGCAGGCCGTCCTGGCCGTCACGGCCGTCATCTTCTCCCTGGCCGCCACCGGGGCCATCATCCGCATCGCGCGCGGGCCCTCGCTGCTGGACCGCGTCCTGGCCTCCGACGTGCTGCTTGCCATCCTGGGCGGGGCGCTGTGCGTGGACATGGCGGTGAACCGGCACCTTAACAACCTGATGCTGGTGGTGGCCATCTCCGTCATCGGCTTCATCGGATCGGTGACGGTGGCCCGGTTCGTGGCCGACCGGAGGGAGCAGCCCAGTGAGCCCTGATACCTGGACCTTCGACCTGGCAAGCGCGGACGGCTGGATCAACCTGGTGTCCGCCGTGTTCATGGTGGTGGGCGCGGTGATGTCCCTCGGCGCGGCCATTGGCCTGCTGCGCTTTCCGGACCTGCTGAGCCGCATGCACGCCGCCACGAAACCGCAGGTGCTGGGCCTGTTCCTGCTGCTGGCGTCCATCGGGCTGCAAATGCGGACGTGGTGGGTGTGGCCGGTGCTGCTGGTGGCCTGGATCTTCCAGCTCCTCACGGTGCCCGTCTCGGCGCACATGGTGGGCCGGGCAGGCTACCGGACCAAGCACCTGCACCGCGAGCTGCTCACCTCGGACGAGCTGGAGGCAGTGGTGCAAAAAGCCGCCGCCAAGGCCGCCCGCGAGGACGGCTCCGGCGACGGCCCTGAACGCCAGTCTTAACGGCTAGACGACGTCCTGGCTCTTCGCGAACCGGGTGATGGCCCGCTGGGTCCCGCGGTTGGTCAGCACCTGGATCACGGCACTCACCGACGCGGACACGAGCGCGAACGTGAGGGCGGTGCGGAGCGTGGTGGGGACATCCTCCTTGTCGCCCTTGGGCGGCTTCCGGCCCGTGGTCTTTTCCCAGATCACGTCCACTGCCTTGGTTCCGGCGAATCCGGCCAGCAGGCTGATGCCCGTGCCCAGCAGCTTGATGAAGAAGTTCATTCCGTGCCTCCTAGCGTCGTGAAATCAGGACTTCCCCTAGCCTAACGTCAGGGTGGCCGCCCCACGTCAGGGCGCCCTCACCAGGCCTTCCCAGTTCACAGTCCAGTGCGGCGGAAAACCGGGCGCATCCCGGTCCGGGCCGCCGTCCCAGCCGGCAGCCATCAGGGCAACGGCCGCCAGCAGCCCGCCGTTGCCCGGCAGGTACAGCGGCAGTGATTCCGTCTGCCGGTTGTGGCCGTTGGGCAGCACCAGGTTCTTCGCTGCGTCCAGCAGGAGCGCGTCGACGGCGGTTTCCGGGTCTTCGAGCCTGGCGGCGGTCATGGCCATCACCGGATAGTCCCAGCCCCAGGTGCTGTCCCAGTCCCAGTCGGCCAGGACGCTGGCCAGGGTTGCGCGCATGATGGCGGGATCGATGAGGTCCGTCCGCGGCAGCACCCCCAGCGCGCAGAGCATGGAGGGATGGTCCGTGCGGATGGTGTACGGCTCCACACCGATGGCCGCGTATACCCCGTCCACCACCGTGGGGCGCACCATCCCGTCCGCCACCTCCGCCCACTTCTTCCGGGGCGGCAGCCCCAGCCGCTCCCGCCAGGTGTTGGCTACCCGCAGGGCCCACTGCCAGTAGGCGAGCTCGAAGGTGGGGTTGCTTGCGGTGGTCCTGGTGGATTCGTAGCTCTCCTGGGCGGGCACCAGGGGCGGGCCCAGCTCATAACCGCGGGCGGTCGGGTGCGCGAAGCCGGCCATGAACTCGGCGCTTTCGAACACAATCTCCGCGAACTCCTCCAGCAGGTCCCGCGATGGCTCCGCCCGGTACGCCAGTTCCGCGAGGTGGATGGGGTGCGGCTGCTGCCAGATGAGGAACGTGCCGATGGGGCTGGGGCTCTCGCGCCCGTCCGGGCCCACCTGCTTGGGCCAGCGGACGCCGTCGAACCCCTGGGCCTTCGCTGTCTGCCGGGCGGGCTCCAGGATGGAGGCGTACCAGCGCAGCGCGGGCAGCAGGAGTTCGGTCCGGTCCCAGGCCGCGAAGTGGGCTGCATGCCACCAGTGCATCTCCAGGTGGAATCGTCCGCGCCAGGAATTGCAGACCAGTCCTGTTTCCTGGGGCGGCAATGAGCCGGAGCAGTTGATGGCGGTGAGGTACTGGGACAGGACCGCCCGGCGTTCGATCTCCGCCGCGCGTGGATCGTCCGGTGCGGAAAGTTCGACGGCGGCGCCGGACTTCCAGAATTCCGGCCACACCGTGCGGGAGGCCCGGATGACGGCGGTGCCGGCCCCGGACTTCTGCGGTGCGCCATCCCCGCCGCCGGTGTTTCCGGTACGCCTGGCGCTTCCGATGCCCCCGGTGCCGCGGGGCTGGCAGTCACCCGTACCGGTGCTGGTGAAGTGGACACTGAAATCCAGGACCTGCTGTCCGGCCGCAGCCTGGACCAAGACGGTGTGCGGGCCGGTCTGCTCCAGCTCCATGCCGCTGCCCATGACCTGCACCCGGTAGGCCGACCCGTCCAGGTCCCGGGTGATGACCCAGTTCCGCCCGCCGCCGGCAGCCTGCCGCTCCGCCAGCGTGGTGGTGTGGGCGTCGGGGCGGGACCAGTCGGCAGCGTTGTGCCAGGCACCGGAGCCGTACGGGAAGGCCAGTGAGACGGCCAGGCCGTGCTGCAGGGCGGCAGATTCGATCTTGAAGCCGAGTTCGTCCCTGCCGGGGTGGCAGGCGGTGCACACTGTCACCGGATGCCCCTGCAGCCTGAAATTGCTGGTGGCCGTGCCGGTCCAGAGGTCAAGGACCTGGCTGGTGTTGGAGATGTCGTCCGCTGCCAGCTCCGGCTTTCCGCGCGCCGGCAGGACGAAGCCGATCCGCCCCAGGTCCAGCCGGTGCGGGTTGGCCCGCAGCCAGGCCTCGCTGTCCGACGCACCGGTGTCCCGCCCGTCCACGATGCCGCCCACCATGTCCACGTACGGCACCGGGCCCCGGGGCGAATCGTAAAGGACGGTGGATCCGGCCAGCGTGTAGTCCTGCCCGGGCGGAATGGAATGCCAGCCCCACTGCGACTGGGTACCGAGCAGGGTGCCTGGCGGAAGCCCGTCCCGTGCGGCCACCGGGTACCGGGCGGGCAGGGACTGCAGGCCTGTCAGGTCCATGGTGAAGCAGAATTCCCCGTTGCCTACGGAAATGGGGCTGCGGGGATCAATGGTGCGCTGCTCCACGTTGTGGCGGCGCACCAGGGTTTCGCGGTCGATGACTGCCTGTTGGCTGTGCAAGTGCGCACGCTCCTCGGATCAGAAAACGCTTTCCGAGAATCCATCCTTGTGCGCTGCCCCGTGGGTGTCAACCACGTGGGTCCGTCCGGAACTTGATCATTTTGTGGGTGCCGTCGCAGTAAGGCTTGATCGCTGAAGCCCCGCACCGGCACAGGGCCACCGTCTTCCGTTCGCGGGGGACCGGCTCTCCTGAGGGCGTGACGATCTCGAAGTCCCCCCGCACGATGAGTGGCCCGTCCGGGCACACCACGATGGAACTCTCGGGCGGGTCCTGGTCCATGGCGGCTCCTCCGCCTGCAGGGGCGGTCATGCTGCCACGGGCATTGCCGCCCTGAGCGAGGAGCGGCCGTTTTCCCAGGACTCAAGAAGGTGGGCGGAAAGCCTGATGTCAATGGCCATGACCGCCGTTGCCCCGAACAGGACGTCATCCAGCAGTTCCGGCTCGGCTTCCACCAGCCCGCCGGCAAGGTCGCGGCCCGCGATCTGCTCGTGGACCGCATCGGCTTCCACATGTTCGTCGAAGTAGTGGGTGACGCCGGCATCGAAGCCGTGGCGGCGGAAGCCGTTGCCGTAGAACCGGTTGGGCTGCGAAGACGTCATCTCATAAATGGCCAGGTGCCCGATGATGGCGCCGCGGAGGCGCCGGTTCAGCCCGCACAGGGACATCAGGTTGACGGCCGCCAGGGAAACCGCCGGAACGGTATCGATGTACGCGCCGTAGGAGTCATCCATCCCCAGCCCCCGCATGGTCCGGGCGAACAGGGCGCTGTGCATCCGGTCCGGACGTCCGCCGCCGTACTCGTCCGCCTGGATTTCCACCAGCGCCGCCTTGGCCCGGCCGCTGAGGCGGGGGATCGCCCACGTGTGCGGATCCGCCTCCTTCAGCTGGTACACCGACTTATGGATCAGTAACTCCTTGAGCTGGTCAAGGCTGGCCTTCCTGGCCACATAGCGGGAGACGCTGGGGCCGGTGTCCCTGCCGGCAAGGCTGAACAGCACATCTGCCACTGCGTCGCTGGTGAGGTCGGCGGCAGCCGGAAGGTCCAGCTCGCCGGCGGCGTCGCCGGCTGCCGCGCGAAGGGCCGCCTCAAACGGCTTTTCCAGGGCCTGACGGACCTGGATCAGCCCGGCATCCCATTCCCACGCGTCCGTGACGCCGTCGAGGCCGGAGTAGTGCAGTTCGTACAGGCAGAAGAGGGCCAGCTGCGCATCGTCGTCGCCGATGATGTCCGCAGTTTCCGCCAGCCGGTTCAAGGTGAGCTCCCGCAGCCCGGCCAGGGCTTCGGCCGGGCCCGCCGGCGCACCCGCCAGGACGTCGAGCAGCGTGCCGCTGATGGGGCCTCGGGGTTCCGGGATTCGCATGGGATGCTCCTTGGTTTCGGGTTGTGGCGGTGCCGTCTGCGCTGGCGGCAGGTGGGTCAGGTCAGGATTTCCGGCTGCCCGCCGGGGTGGTCCGCGGCGAGAGGAGGACGGCAAGGACGATCATGGCCAGCCCCAGAATGAGGTGGAGCCAGTTGTCCGCATAGTTTTCGGGGATGAAGTTGGCGGGGGTCTCGTCCCCGATGAGCAGGCCGTACAGCCACAGGACCAGGTAGATGACGCCGCCGTACGTGAGGAAGTTCCGGGCCTGCCGGTGGGTGCGTGCCATGAACAGTCCGGCGGCGCCGAACAGGAGGTGGACAAGGTTGTGGAGGACGGACACCTGGAATATGCCCAGCAGCAGGGCCCCCGAGCCGGGTCCGGCGAAGCCAAGGGAGCCATAGTTGCTGGTAATGCCCGGAACGAACCCAAGGATGCCGGCGAACAGGAAGACGCCGGCAACGCCCAGCGCGGACCACTGCAGTGCGGTCCGGACGCCGGGTGGACGGGTGCTGACTGCCATGTCCTGGACTCCTCGTACGCGGTGGAAACAACATAGTAAGCATGATTACTAATAAAAGCTAAGCAAGCTTGGTTTCCGCGCCCGGAGCTAAGGCCGGCCAGGATGTTCCCGTCAGGCCGGTCCGGTCCAGGTGTAGGGGTTCGTGTGGTGCCCGCCGCTGCGGGCCTGGTCGTACCCCTGCTGCCATGCCTTGCCGACGGCGGACACCAGCTCGGCCAGCAGGGGATAGTAGGGATGGTCCGGGCCGATAAAGATCATCTCGTCCTCCGCCCTGTCCACCGCCGCCCGGACGGGGTTGTCAGCGGGATTGCCGGTCATGGTGCCCCGTCAGCCCCGGCGGACCGCAACACCTCACGCATGGCCTCCACCACCAGGTCATGGTCCTGCACCTGCGGCAGTCCGGACACGGTGACGGTGGCAACTGCCCCCACCCCCGTTACGTAAACGGGGATAGAGCCGCCGTGGGCCGCATAGCGGCTCTGGTCGAACCAGCCTTCGTCCTCGATCCTGCCTCCGCGCAGGCGCCCGCGAAGCCCTACCAGCAGGGAAGGCACCTCGTACCGCGCAGCGGTCCGTTGCTTCGCCCGGATCCAGTGTTCGTTGTCCGGCGTGGCGCCCGGCAGTGCCACATGGAACAGCACCTGTTCACCCTTGGTGATGTCGATCGCGATGGGCAGGCTGCGCTCCTTGCCCAGCTCCACCAGGAGGAGGCCAAGGTTGAGCGCGTCATCCATCGAGAAGCCCGGGAACTGGAGTTCGTGGATTTCACCCTCGATGCGGCCGATGAGGGCCTGCAGGGATCCCTCCGGCTGGGCGTCCTCGGAGTCCGGGTCGAACTCGGTCACATGCGGCTTATTGGCGGTCATGGCCCACAATCTACCCCTGTCCAGGTGTAAACTGGACCACGCCCAACAGGGCAATCCAACGCATCATCCAAGCAAGCAACACATAACGACAGGGGAGCGCCGCCGTCGGACCTGGCAAGGCCGGGAACCGCAGGTGGGCGCTGAGAGTGCGGACAGCCGCAGACCCTCGAACCTGATCCGGTTAGTACCGGCGCAAGGGAGTCGAGTTCTCGAAGTCCGGCAGCGGCGAAGTGCCGACTGCCGTGCTTTCCCCTCCTGTTTCCCAGGAGGATTCCATGAGCACTGCAGCAATCAAGAAGACCACCAGCAAGTCCTGGCGCGTCGTGGACATCGTGGTGGCGGCCCTGATCGCCATCGCCGGCGGCGTCATCTTCTGGGCCTGGTCCCAGGGCGCGGCCGCGGTGTCCGGCCCCATGAACGCCGTCTACCCGCCCCTGACCGGCCTGATCGCCGGCGGCTGGATGATCCCGGCCGTGCTGGGCATGCTGATCATCCGCAAGCCCGGCGCAGCCCTGTTCTGCGAGACGGTCGCAGCCACCGGTGAGCTCCTTATGGGCTCGCAGTACGGCGCGTCCGTGCTGTTCTCGGGCTTCGTCCAGGGCCTTGGCGCCGAAATCATCTTCGCGATCTTTGTCTACAAGAAGTTCAACCTGCCGGTGGCGCTGCTGGCAGGTGCTGCCGCAGGCCTGTTCTGCGGCCTGAACGACTCCTTCGCCCCGTGGGGATGGAACATCGCGTACGCCGGCGGCGACAAGCTGGCCTACATCATCTTTACCGCCATCTCCGGCGCGATCATCGCCGGTGCCCTGTCCTGGATCGCCACCCGCGGCCTGGCCAGGACCGGCGTCCTGAGCTCCTTCGCTTCCCGCAAGGCGGCAACGGAGCCCGTCTTCTCCTGATGCAGGCACCCAACCACCACGGCGCGGCCGGGGCGGTGCGGCCGGCCGCAGTCACGGCGCGTGGCTGGGGCTGGCGG
>NZ_AOFD01000030.1 GCF_000332815.1 Arthrobacter nitrophenolicus | reverse complement strand
TCGGCACAATCAAAAAAATATGTACGCACGCCCCACAAACCGCAAACCCTTACAACATGACCTTGGATGCTTCCGGGTCAAGAACGCCATCGTGATGGCCATGATCCCGGTCCGCCAGCGCCGTGAAGCTCGCAGCCTCGAGCGCCTTCCCATATACGGCTTGAACATTCACGCCGTCGACAGCGGCTGGCCAGCTCTGTAAGCCCACGCCTTTGCTGTCAGGCACCAAAAGCAGCCTTACGACGGCGGGACGTCCCGCGTCGTAAGTATGGCACCGGTGCTTCCTCGAGCCCGAGGAGGACATTCGTTAGCGCCGCGCCGCGCACCGGCGAATGCGAAGCACTCCGCAGAACTGCCAGCCGGCACCCTATTGACTTACGTACGATTCGTGTGCTGAAGTGATCGAGGCCGACACCAACATATTCGCCCCTGGTGTCGCGTTTGGAGCATTTGCTCATTCCAGCGCATCCAATGAGGGATACGCACCACGCAGAAGATAGGGCCAGCTTAAATGTCACGTTTTAAAGACCAGGTCGCACTCATCACCGGTTCAGGCCGCGGCATCGGACGAGCCACCGCACTCAAGTTCGCGGAGGAAGGTGCCCTGGTACTCATCAACGACCTTCACCAGGAATCTGCGGACGCGGTCGTTGCAGAAATCAACTCGCTGGGCGGCAATGCTGCCGCCGCAGGGTTTGATATCACCGACCGGGAAGGAGCCGCAAAGGCTGTTCAGCAGATCGTTGAGGACCACGGTCCATCGACGTTCTGGTCAACAATGCAGGCGGCGAGAACATGCAGCCTGCAGAAGCGTATGCCTCCTGGGACCGAGTGATTGGCGTCAACCTCACGGCAACCTTCTTCATGTCCCAGGCAGTCGCTAACGCCTCCATGATTCCGCGCAACCGGGGAGCCATCGTCAATCTGGCAGCCTCGCGGGCCTTGCTGCCCTGCCCAACGACGCCGGCTACACCGCTGCCAAGCACGCGGTCGTAGGGCTCACGAAGGCCTTGGGCGTGGAGTGGGCAAAGTACGGTATCCGCGTCAACGCCGTCGCCCCGGGAATGACCGAAACGCCAGCTTCCTTTGAATGGCAGAAGCGCGAACCCGAGGCCTTTGAGGCGCGCATCGCACGGGTTCCGTGGAAGCGAATGGGCCGGGGTGAGGAGCAGGCTGCTGCCATTCTGTTCCTGGCCTCCGAGGACGCGTCCTTTATTACAGGCCACACGATTCCTGTTGATGGCGGTCAAATGGCCCTCAACCCTGGCCACTCGATCCGACCCCAGTAGGGCCTTGACGGGCACCGCGGCAGCGTCCCGTCACCCGCGGACCGGCGTTCACGCGTCCTTCCAAGGGCCGCAGGTTCAGTCCGGCCCGCTACCTACGTGATGCCCTAACGCATCCAGGACGGCCGAGCTCCCGAATATGGGCTCGGCGTCCGGTACTTTAACTCCCCGATCAATTCGGCTCCCGTCGAAGAATCAAATGCCGCACCAAGGTGCGCACGAGAGCCTCGAACGATCCAGACGAGGACGTCACGTGCGGCTCCGCTGCGTGTCAGCGCTCTCGCTGGCCCTCGCCGCAAAGACCACCTTCCGTCCAACTGACGTGTCCCTTAGGGCCTAACCTGCCGCCGGCCGTGGAACCAGTCTGACACCGGCCCACCGGGATAGCGCCCAATCCTCCTCCGGGATCATGCACCGGGAGGCCTGTTTTCGCGCGCCTGCTTCTCTGCACCTCTAAGTCAACTCAGCGCCTTATCTTCCGCGTTGCATCATCTTTCCCCTACATGAGCTTGACTTTGGCGGCGCTGGTACGTGGGGCGGCCGGCTACTAGGCCGATGAATTTACTACTCGCTGCGTTGCCCGGCAGTGGAACTGTGGACGAACTGAGGGTTATTTTGTGGGTTGCATCGCCTGGTCCATGGCGGCGATATATCGGCTGAGGGCGTCACGGTTTTGCTTGAGAGATGCGATGCGCTCGATCATAGCGTCGCGCTGATTGACCAGCATGCGCCGCAGTTCGGGGTCTGGATCCCGAACGATGATTTCCTGGGATTGGTTGAGGCAGGGAAGAATGTCACCGATGATGCGGGTGGGCACACCGGAATCAACCAGGCCCCTGATTTTGGTGACCCGGTCGACGAGGTAGCCGTCGTAGTCCCTGTATCCGTTCGCTAAGCGCTGGGGTGTAATGAGTCCCTGTTCCTCGTAGTAGCGCAGCATGCGGGTCGCCACGCCGGTCCTCGCGGAGAGTTCACTGATCTTCATGACCCTCAGCCTAACTTGACATTGACAGGGTGTGAAGGTTCCAAGATGGAGTTATGCACCAAAATTCTTTGTCATCCGGGCCTGTCACCGCACTCGAGATGCGTCACGTCCTTGCTGGATTCCCCACGGGTCTTGTCCTCGTCGCCGCCGAGGTTGAGGGCAAAGTCGTTGGACTCTCGGGGAACTCCTTCGCCTCGGTCTCTCTTGACCCGCCCCTTGTGTCCATATCGTTCGCGCACACATCAACGAGCTGGCCTGCCCTGCGGAAGGCCCCTCGCTGGGGGTGAGCGTCCTGGGTGAGCAGCTGGCGCATGTTCTGCAGGAGTTGCGCCTGCCTTCCGCTGAACGGTTCGCCCGTCTCAATATGCAGGTCGAGTCCGGTGCTGCTTTCGTGGCCGGCGCCCTTGCAAGGCTCACGGTGCAGCTCGACACAGAAATCGAGGCCGGCGATCACGCCTTGACGCTGCTGCGGGTTCTTGAGCTTCAGCGCGACACCGAGCAGCTTCCCCTCATCTTTTTCGGCAGCGGCGCGCACCGCCTCGCCCGCTAACAAGCCCCTACGACTAAGGACCACCCACATGACAGAGAAGAAACTCATCCTAGGCTTGGCGCTCCACGACGGATCCGGGGCGTTAAACAACGCCTGGCGGGCCCCTCAGGTCAACCCGGAAAACTATGCGAACTTTGAAGCGAACATCCGTTATGCGCAAGCGGCCGAACGCGGCAAGTTCGCCTTCCTCTTCATCCCGGATTTCCCCGCGGTGCGCGGAGACATCGAACACGGGGGCGTGCGCAACATCATCGACCCGATGATCGCACTGACTGCCATCTCGCAGGCCACCTCACGCATCGGGTTCGTGGCCACCGGTTCCACCTCTTTCCAGGAGCCGTTCAACCACGCACGTCAGTTCAAGGCGCTGGATGTGCTCAGCCACGGCCGTGCGGGCTGGAACGCCGTCACCACGAGCGACCCCGCGGTGGCCGCGAACTACGGTAAGCCTGTCGCCGAACGCTCGGAACGCTACCAGCGGGCCCACGAGTCCATTCAGATCGTCCAGGCGCTGTGGGGCAGCTGGCAGAAAGAGGCTTGGATCAAGAATCAGGCCTCCGGCCAGTACATCGACAGCTCGAAGCTTCAACCGGTCAACTTGCAGGGTAAGTACGTAGCCTCACGCGGACCCCTGGCAATTCCGCCCTCGGAGCAAGGCCAACCCGTGATCTTCTCCTCCGGGGGTCCGAGTCCTCACTTGCTGGCTCTCGCGGGCCGTTACGCCAGTGGTTTCATCGGTGAGGTTTGGACCATCGAGGACGGAAGGGCGCAGCGTGCGATGGTAAGGCGCGCCGCGGAAGAGGCCGGCCGTGATCCCGATGACATTAAGTTCTTCGCCGGGATCATGCCCACCGTTGCCCCGAGTGTTCGCGAGGGCCTCGACCGTCGAATCTCGATCCTTGGAGACACTCTCAAAGCACAGGTACCCCAGCTGGCTAACATGTTGGGAGTACAGATCGACCGCAGACGACTCGATGAGCCTCTCACCACCGAGCAGCTCTCCGGAGCTTACCCGTCACGGGATCCACGCTCCGGTATCGCCCTGGACGTCGCCCGCCAGGGCTGGACTGTCCGCGACATCCTCGCCCACGGCGTCATCGACTACCACCCCACCGTGGTAGGCCCGGCAGCACTGCACGCCGACCACATTCAGGAGTGGTTCGAAGCGGAAGCCGCGGATGGTTTCTGGCTCTCACCTGACATCTTCGAGGACGGCGTCGATGCCTTCGTCGACGAGGTAGTACCCGTGCTCCAACAACGCGGCATCTACCCAAGCGACTACATCGGCACCACCCTTCGCGAGAACCTCGGCGTCGCCGAACAGTACGGCCTCGACCCCCGGGTCGTCGGCACAGAAGACTAGCCCCCGCAACCACCAGCATCGCCTTATCACCCGTTGGTGGCAGCCAGGGAGATGAGTCCTGTCAAGGGCACTCCGGCGGCGGTCCGGCGATCCCACCGATCACATACAGGTGTGCCCCGAATAGGCCACCAATCAGTACGACCATGGAAGAACGTAGATGAATAGCGAACACATGATCCTGGGCGTAGCCCTGACGAACAGTTTTGGTGCGCACCCTGCTGCCTGGCGGTTGCCCCACGTGAACCCAGAGGCCTACACCGACATAGATGTAACGGTTGAGCATGCCCGGACGGCAGAGCGGGGTGGTCTACAGTTCGTTTTCATCGCTGACCGGCTGTTCCTGCACGGAGACCTGGCCGTATCGAATCCGCTGTTCAACATGGACCCGATCGTTACGCTGTCGGCGGTCGCTCAGGCGACCGAACGGATCGGGCTCGCCGGCACGGCCTCCACATCCTTCTTTGAGCCATACCTGTTGGCCCGTCAGCTCAAAACCCTCGACGTGATCAGCAACGGCCGGGTCGGCTGGAACGCGGTACCAAGTTTCGAACCCGATGCATTCGCGAACTTCGGCAAGGAACCCCCTGCACGGGAGAAGAAGTACGAACGACTTCACGAAGTAATGCAGGTCGTCCAGGCGCTGTGGGGCAGCTGGGGGTACGAGGCAGGCAAGCCCGACCAGCAGGAAGGTACGCCGATCCGGCACATGTGAAACCGGTGAACCTGTATGGCACCCAGGTCGGGACGCGCGGCCCGCTACCGGTTCCTCCGTCCGAGCAGGGACAGCCGGTCATCATCATGCCCGCTAGCAGCGGCTACGGCCTGCAAGCGGCGGTCATGTACGCGGACATCATCATCGCCATGCCGTCCAGCATCGAAGAAGGCCGGGCGCAACGCCAGGCCATCCGACAAGCCGCAGCACAGGCCGGCCGGAATCCCGAGGACATCAAGTATCTCGCCTTCGCCGGCTTCACCACCGGCGACACCGAACGTGACGCCCTCGACACCCGCCTCGCGCTGGACGCCCACACCGACATCCGCGGCCCCCTGGCACGCCTGAGCGCTTACCTTGGCCTGCAGCAGCAACTCACCCGTCCCGACGAACCCCTCACCACAGCGCAGCTCACCGCCGTGCAAGCTCACCCCCAGGACGCGCGGTCAATTCGCGCAGTCGAGCTCGCCCACGCGGGATGGTCACCCCGTGACATCCTCGCCCACGCCGTGTTCGACCCTTACCCTTCCGTCGTCGGAACCGCCGGACAAGTCGCCGACCACCTCCAGGAATGGTTCAAAGCCGGCGCTGCGGACGGCTTCATGCTCAACTTCGACGACTTCAGCACCGAAATCGGCAACTTCGTCGAACAGGTCATCCCGGTCTTACGCGAACGTGGCATCTTCCACAACACTTACGAGGGTAAAACCCTCCGCGACCACGTGGGAGTGCCACCGCAGTACGGAGTCAACCCCCGCATCACGACCGGCCCCCAATGAGGTGTCTTGTCCCAGGAAACCGCTTTTCAGACATGACCTAGAACTTCAAACAGGAAGAACGCTCTGGAGACAAGAAAATCAGGTACCTGGCCGACGCTGGGGACCACGGCATGCTCGCCTGATGCCCAGCGTGCTTGTCCAGTTGGAAGTACATTCCCCAGTATTGAGCAGGTTTTTCCGCACCAGGCCTAAAGACGGCGTGTCAGACCGTCATTCCCACAATCCCGTCAAAACCAGCACACCTAGCCTAGCTATCCGCGATGCCGGACAGGTAGGACTCTTCCAGCTCTTTGACTTGGGCACCGATATGGTCCGAGGGGCCCTGGAGAATGACCTTTCCGTCGCGGAGGACATAGGCTCGGTTGGAGACAGCGAGGGCGAGTTCAACCTTCTGTTCGACGAGGATAACGCCGATGCCATGCGTAGAGGCAGCGTCCCTTACCACGTCAAGGAGTCGGTGAACCACGAGCGGGGCTAGTCCGAGGGAAAGTTCGTCGATGAGTAGGAGTTTAGGCTTTCTGCTCAGCGCGCGCGCGATGGTTACCATCTGTTGTTCGCCGCCGGAGAGGAGTCCAGCAGTGCGGTTCATGAGGGGTTCGAGTTCGGGGAACATTTGTAGGCACTCTACTGCGTCCGCTCCACCGACCCGGAAATTTTCCGCAGTCGTAAGTTGCATGAAGACAGAACGTTCTTCGGTGACGAACGCGAGCCCATCTGCAGCCCGTTTATAGAGTGCGTCAGTTCGTTTCCGTCCGAACATCTCCACGGTGCCGCTGAGAGCAGGGAGTTCTCCCGCGATCGCAAGTAGCGTTGTCGTTTTCCCCGCCCCGTTAGGACCGAGCAAAGCTATCACTTCTCCAGGCTCTACAGAGATGTCGAGGTCTGTTACGAAGGCGTGTCCATGGTAGCCGGAGGAAAGTTGGTGTGTTTCAAGCACTGCGGACATAGTCATACCTCCACTCCGCGCCCTGCAGCGTCAGATAGGTTGTGTTCCGTTTCGTCGGTTCGTTGGCCCAGGTAGGCCTCGATGACAGCCGGATCTTCTTGAATTTCCCTTGGCAGGCCCATGGCGATTCGTTTTCCTGTCTCCATGACCACGACTCGGTTGCTGACTCCCATCACTAGTCCCATATCATGTTCAACCAGCAGGATGGCTACTCCCCAGCTCGCTATCTGCCTTATCACGCTTCGAACTCGCGGGTTTCATCGTCGCCCAACCCGGCGGCGGGTTCGTCAAGTAACAGCACCGAAGGTGAACCAGCCATCGCTCTGGCTACGGCAATGAGTCGTCGCTGCCCGTAGGGCAAGTCATCCACACGCTTGTCAAGTACGTCAATAAGTCCGAACTCCTTGACCACCGCGAGTGCGATGGGGTTCAGGGTCGGGCGTTTGGACCAGAAAAGGTCGCGGACGTAGTGGCGTACGCGTCCGTCATCAGCGGCGATGAGAAGGTTATCGCGCACGGACAGGCTCTCGAAAAGCTCCAGCGACTGGAAGGACCGCGCCATGCCTTTCCGGGATCGGATGTGGACGGGAGCGCGGGAGACGTCCTCCCCGTTGAGCAGGACGCGTCCCGTACTCGGCACGAATCCACTGATCGCGTCAATACACGTACTCTTACCGGCACCGTTGGGCCCGATCAGGCTACGACTTCGCCTGGATCGACATGGAACGATACGCCATCCACCGCTACGACCTTCTGCCCGAAACGCACACCCAACGAGTCGACCACCAACCGCACCGGAGGGACTGAGATTGCGGCAACCTCGGGGCCGATAACATCCAGAAGGGCGCTTCGGCCATCCTTCCGTTTGGTCTCAGGAGCACCCTGGGCCGATGGGCGGGCTGCTGCGTCGTTCCCTTTGGTTTGCTTACCGCGAAGGCGGCCACGTATTGCCGCGGCGGTCCGTACCCAGTCGCGAGCGAACCCGTCTGGCTGCAGGAGAACAAACAAGATGACCATGAGTCCACTTATGACCTGCAGCCAAGTGCCCGTGGCACCCGGCCAAATTACGTCGATCAGCCAGCTCCCGAAAGAACCCGGAGCGAATTGACCGCCGGCTGGTGCACCGATGATAAATCCGACGCCGCCCAAGAACGCGTAGGCGATGACTGAGATTGATTGCATTGGAGAGAACGTGGCGGGGCTGAAGGCGGGCGACGAGAATGCCAGAATGATGCCACCCAGGCCTGCGATCGCCGCCGACACCCCAAAAACGTAGAACTTCGCACCGATGACGTTTACTCCCAGCGCGGCGGCGGCACGATCGTTTGTCCGAACGGCTAGCAGTCGCCCGCCCGCTGTTCCACGACGAATCGACGCTGCGATTAGGCAACAAGCGAGGAAGACCACAAACGCGAAAATTGCGTAGCCCTGAGGGTTCAGGAACGGGTCCAGGTCCATGCCGAACAATTCAACCTTCGGGATGAACACACTCCCGAAGGGGCCCACAAACAGCTCATTCTTGAAAATGAACTCGGCCGTGATGCTCGCAATCCCGAGCGTCACAATCGCGAGGTTGATACCGTTCGTCCGCAACGCCGGCAATGCAAAGGCCAGCCCAATCAACACCGTCGCTATGACCGCAACCACCATAGCCAGCGGCAGTGAAACACCAAAAGATGCCACTGAATGGGAAGCAATCAACCCGGCGACCCCGGCCAAAGCTGCCTGCGCCAATGACAGCTGACCGGAGTACCCGATCAGCATCACCACAGACAACACGATGAGCGACCACCCGAACGTTGCTATCGCGGCCGCGAGGAAGGGGTCATTGAACCAAAACCCTATCCCCGCCGCAATCACGGCGACAATAACCGTAAGGGTTCCCCATCTGATTTGCCCTGTCCCAACCATCGGCAACCGTTCAATAACATGCGAGCGGCCGACCCGTTCCTTGCCCCGGACAACCAACAAAATCAGAATCAGAATGAACGGAAGACTCTGAGACATCCCGGGGATGGGAATGAAGCTGAAGATCAAGGATTGACCTACACCAACCACTACCGACGCCCCGAGCAGCAACGGGAACGACTTGAATGATGCGAGAAGAACCGCAGCGAGCACAGGGATGATCATCAACGGCATCGTGTCCACGCTAATCGTGGTGATAGGGGCGATCAGCGTTCCTGCGAGCCCCGCAAGACCTGCACCAACAGACCAGGTCAACAGTCCCAACTTCACGGGCGACCAACCGAGTGCAGATGTCGCCCGCGCGTTTTCCGCTATCGCCCTCAGTGCCAAGCCCACGGCGGTGTGCTTCGCGGTAAGCCACAAGACCACTGTTACAACAATCGCGATCCCGAAGAGAATCAGTCGATCCCAGCTCCCGACCACGCCCAGCACATCTATAGTGCCCGACGGTAGGAACCGTTCAACATTGAATGGACCCGTGCCCCACACGATCACGACAACGCCTTGGATGAGGATAAGCAAACCCAGCGTCGCGATCGTCCGCGCGGTAGCCGAACTTTGCGCCAAAGGACGCATGATCACCAGGTACACCAGAGCACCAAGGGCCGCTGTGGCTGCGACAGCCAGAATGATCGCAACGCCCCACGGCAGACCCAACTGGCCCCTGAGAGTGAGAAACAACATCGCCGCAACAAGCGCCATTGCACCATGTGCGAAGTTCACCACACCCGAACCGCGATTGATGAGAATCACGCCGCAACCCAACAAGGTGTATGCAGCGGCGGCGCCAAGGCCAAGAACCATGTACTGAAGAACTTCAATCAAAGTGTTTTCCAATCAGCGACGAGAAAGCCAACGTCTAAACGCACAGTGCGAGCAGGACTCGGCGCCATCCTCGCGCCTGGTATCAAGAGACAATGTTGCGGCCGGACCCGGCCCGGGCTGCTGAATCCGAACGATCAGACTCGAAAACAGCCCGGACCGGGCCAGTTACTTGCTGTTTTTATTCAGCATCGGAACCAGATCAAAGGGAGCGAGGTCCATGGCAGCGATCTTCCCACCCTTAATTTCGTTGAAGTACGAAACCATTTGTGGCATCCGCTCATAACCGGCAGGGCCCGCCACACCAGGGGTCCACGTTTGGAAACCAAAAAGGTCAATACTCGTATCTGACGCATTCAACGTGTCGGTCAAAGTCTTGGCAGTCACGTCGTCACCGGGGATGAGCTCAACGGCCTTAGCCAGCGCGTAAACGGACAGCCACGCATTAATGTCGTTGTTCCACGACGTATCCAGGACCGCGTCGGCGATCCATTCCTCACCCGTCACACCAGCGTGGGCGCCCCGATCCTGGATGTACTTCTGCATAATCGGCCAATCCGCATGTGCCCGAGGGGACGGGAATGCCGCGGGAGTGAGGTATCCCTCAAGAAGCTCGCCATTCTGCGCGGCCTCCTTTTCCGTAATTGCCTGAGGATTCCCTGCATACAGTGGCTCGAAGCCGATGTCCCGGGCAGCCTTGATAAGCGCAATGGACGTTCCCCCTGAGAGGATCTGAACGACGGCTTCAGGGCCAATACCCTTCGTTTTTTGAACCGCCGGCGAGTAGTCCGGTAAACCCGCGTTAGGCACCTCCAAGGATTCCGGAGCAACGTCCAGTCCAAATTCCGGACCGAAGGTCGAAATCTGCTCTGCGAGGATGCCGCAGGCCGGATATTCACACGCTTGGGACATGACCCGCTTCACCCCCAACTGCTCAAGCACTTGGGGAATCCCAAGGTTTGAAGCAGTCGCACCGGCCGTGATGGGGAAGCTTGCGGGACTGGTGAAGTCCGCCGGATTGGAATAGCTGAAGAGTCCGACTGAGGGGATTCCCGCGGCAGCCAGAAGAGGTAAGGATTGATCCGACTGAATATCATCCTGCCCCACCCACGCGACGATGTCCTTTGCCGATCCTTGCCGCGCGCAAACCAAGGCCTGCTGCGCCTCGAACCGGTTGTCGCACGCGACCAGTTCGATCTGGCGGCCCTTGACTCCGCCGTTCGCGTTAATCGCTTTCACTGCCGCTTCGGCGCCAAGCAGCGTCTGCGGGTGAGAGTTTATGGCGTTCTCCCCGGCGTAGCTGAGAAAAACCTTGATGGTATTTCCCGACCCTTCCTGGGCCGCCTGCCCTGAACATCCCGACAAGACGAGCGCCGAGGCCGTCATAGCGGCAACGGCCAAAGCCGCTTTTCGTAGATAGCCGAAGTTTCGGTTCATACAAAATTCTCCTTAGTGAGTACCTGGGCCGCATTCGGGCATCATTGCCGCGAGTACAAACCGGCGCTTCTGACGGTGGACGTCCATCGCCCAAGACCGCCCGACTAGCTAATTCCTGACGTGGACACTGCAAGGCCAACAAGCCTCCCGACCGGCGTGGCAACTGAGTAACCGAACCGCCATGGTCCGGTAAGCACCACAGCGACCCTTACGGGCCCGGTCGAGTTACTCGGCGCTGATGCAAGTAACTATGAGTGAGCCGTGCCACAAAGTCAACAGGTTTGCGCCACTTACTAGTCAGTACCTCTAGATACGCCAAAGCGAAGTGTCTAAGGCACTGGTTCGAAATCGGTTATTCAACGCCACACGCTGCGCCTTACCGTTCGTCGGAAATGTCCGGGGCCAATCCAAAGCCCCCCCCCCCGCCGCAGTAGCTGGACGCGGCAACGCGGGGTAGAACTCGGCTGGTAGACAGATGCACGCACGCCCCCAGGAGCCGGGGGCTGGCCCTGCATGACGATCGCCACAGCTAGGTCGGATCGGGAGCAAATTCCCTGCTGGTTCGACGAGCAGCCGGCTTGACACGGAGACAGCCCTTCCGACTTACTTAAGGATGATTCCAGTAAGATTGCACGACCCACAGCACGAAGTCCACGGGGCAGGGCTTGTAAGTGGACAATGCCTAAAGTAACGTTTCGAATCACACAGTAGGGGCGCAACTGCGAGGCTCACCGTCGAGTCCGCTCCCATGTGCCCCACGCGGGGTATCTGCGCTCAGACCTTTCATTTGCCAAACTTCTACAGTGGAGAATCCGTGCAGACAGAACAAACCTTGATTAAGTTAATCTGCCACTTCAAGCGCAAGCCCGGCCTGACGCTCGAACAGTTCAGGGACTACTACGAGAACCACCACGTCAAGCTCGTTCTTGAGCTACTCCCTCATCCAATCGACTACCGGCGGAATTATCGGATCGACGACGCAAAGTTCGACCCGTTTGACCAGCATGCGGATGGCGAACCCGATTACGACGTCATCACCGAGAGTTGGTATCGCCGCGAAGACCTCGAGGAGATGGCAGTTATTGCCGCCCGGCCAGAGATCGCTGGCCCCATCGTCGCGGACGAGGAAGAGTTCATGGACCGTTCCGCAACGCAGCTGATGCTGTTCGAAGAGTATGGCACCAAGGGCGGGGTCGGGGGCTTTCGTCGACTCCCCGAGGACGCCCTAGCCACGCGATAGCCCGCGTCCGCGAACGGGAACTGATGCGTCAAAGTCTTTAGCGATTGTGACTGGTGACCCAGAAGTCGTTAGGGGCAGTGCTAGTGACTGGAAAGCGCTTCAGGTAACGCTCCAACTCGTAGCGGAGACACCCTTCACGTAAGTAGGGATCCGCCGGTGTCCGCGACAGGATTCACATTCAATAAAGCAAGATCGGCATTCGTTGTTGAAATTGCCGACTTCGATCACTGCAAGGACGATAGGACTAAAGATGAAGATTGTTGTCGTAGGGGGCACAGGCGCTTTAGGTGCACATGCAGCCTGTTACCTCAAAGGCAAAGGGCATGACATTACAATTGCCTCCCGCAAAGCCCCGCCTAAGAATACACTCATGGCAACATTGCCGTTTCTGCAGGGGGATTATGTCCGAAGGGACTTCACGCCCGACCGGCTGCGCGGCTTCGATGCGGTCGTCTTCGCCGCGGGCAACGATATGCGCCACTTGCCGACGTCGGAAAACGCTGAGGAGCTTTTGATTCGCGCCAACGTTGAGGGTATTCCCCGCTTCGCACGTGCCGCGCGCGAGGCGGGCGTGAAGCGTATGGTCCAGATCGGCTCCGCGTACCCACAAGCCACGCCGGAGTTGGTGAAAGACAGTCCCTACTTGCGCTCACGTCACCTCGCCTGCGAAGGCGCCCGGGCCGAGGGGCAAGCAGGCTTCGACGTGATCAGCGTCAATCCCTCGTTCATGGTCGGAGGCGTTCCCGGCCTGCCCAGTTACTTCCTTGACCCCTATTTTGAGTGGGCACTGGGTCTGGTCGAAGCGCCGTTGTACGCCCCCACCGGCGGCACCAACTTCATGAGCTACCGTTCGCTGAGCCAAGCGATCGAAGGCGCCCTGCTCCGCGGCGAACCTGGCAAGGCCTATCTGGTGGGCGATGAAACCCTCAGCGTTGCCGACTATTTGAACCTGTTCTTCGAGGCGGTCGGCAACCCAGTCCGACTGGAAGCACGCGACGAGGAGCACCCCGTGTTCCCCAGCCACACGATGGTCCAGGGACGCGGCAACTGGATCCGCTACGAGCCCGACGCCGAAGAAGCAGCCCTGCTCGGCTACGACCGAAACGACGTTGCAAACGGCGTCGCGGAGGCCCTTGCGGCCTTCAAAACGACCCACGTCAAAGGCAGCCTACTCACGAATGGATGATCCGGGTAAGGCTGGGCGTTCCGTGAGGCGCACAACGTTATAGTCCCAAACGGCACCTACGCCCTAGTGTTCCCCGGCAATGTCGCGACACGGAACGCCTGGCCTTGGCGTCAGACTTCGCCTAGCACGCGCTGCGCCTATTCTTCCTTGCCGTGGTCCGGGAGCAGTTCGTCCTCGACGAAGCGGCCCGAGCACGCCGCAACGTTCTCCGGCCGCCTTGGGCGGTGGGAAGCCCCCGTTGCTGGCCGCAGCCGGCGTGGATGGTCGCGACCCGACCAGATCGGCTTTCGGTGCGTTACCTGGCATGAGGCACGCAGCATACGTCATCGGGAAAATAGATGTAGAGCACCTAACCAGGGTTGTCTCGCCCAGAAAGGGTCGTGGCAAGAGTTGTCGAGGATCCTCTGTTCTTCACCGTAGCCGGCATTTGGGCCTTGCGTCGGATGGAGACGGGATCTGGATTAGGCAGCAGCAACCCACTCGAGCATCTTTGTCGTCTTTTGGCATATGGACGATCCCCAACCCCCGTAAGTATCTCGGCGATCGTGCTTCCCTCTATCTTCCCCGATGTTACTGGGTGTATCGGGCTGCATCTCCTACTGCAGGCCCGCAATCCTGGGTGCGGTTTGTCTGTCTCCCCCAGAGTCCTCGCACTTCTCGTTATAACTCCCCGCTCCGCGCTAAGTATCTCTGGACCCGGCTGGGACCCAATCGCCTCAGTCCGAAACTGGTCCTTGCCTAATGCCGCGAGCGTACCATCCAGCACTTCGTCGACCCCAGCAAAATTAACCAGCGAAGGCAGACTCATTGCAATACCCCCGCGAATGCTCCGATATGGAAACGAACGCTGCCCGTCCCGCCCGCTCTGCAGAGCGGGCATGCATAGCTCGGCCACAACTTGAGGTGTCTCGCCATGACTAACACCTGGACTATCGTCGTGCCAGTCAAGGGCACGGCAGCCGCGAAGTCCCGGCTCGGTGGTGATCTTGGTCTTGCGCGGGCGATCGCACTCGATACGGTGGCTGTTGCATTACTGGTGGCCCGCGTCGTTGTCGTCACCTCCGACGCCGCTGCCGCCGGTTTCCGTGCCCTTGGCGCCGAAACCGTGCAGGATCCAGGACAGGGGTTGCACGCAGCTGTGCTCTACGGGATCAAAGTGGCAGGCCCTGGCCCCGTTGCCGTGCTCCAGGGAGACCTGCCAGCAATCACTTCGACTGAGCTCGAGTTCGCACTGCGGCTCGCCTCAGCCATTGAACTAGCGTTCGTCGGAGATGCCGCCGGAACCGGTACGACGCTGATTACCGCGCTCAACCCGGAGCGACATCGTCCTGCGTTCGGCGAGGGTTCTCGTGCTGCCCACCGCGCCGTGAGTTACGTCGAGCTCGATTTTGACGATATGTCGGGGCTGCGTTCGGACGTCGACACCTGGGCGGACGTCGAACGGCTCGAGGGGCGGCTCGGCCTACGGACAGCGGCGGCCCTGGAAACGCTCAGGCAGTCTGCACGTTGAGCAGGTAGTCGGCCGGGTCGAACCGGGCGAGCCGCTCCCGGAACGCCGAGGCGGTGTCCGGCCATAGAAGGGTCAGACGGCGGCTCCGCTCGTCGACGTACCAGCTGCGACAGCCACCAGTGAGCCAGACGGTGGTCTCGGCCATACGGTCGATTTCGGCGACGTAGGTTGCCTGTCGCTCCGGCCGGACGTCGAAAGCCGCCACGTCGTGGCTGCGCAGGTACCGGACGGCCTCGAGAACGTACGCGATCTGCGACTCGATCATGTGCACGGCCGAGTTGTGGCCTAGGCTGGCGTTGGGGCCGTCAATGACGAAGAGGTTCGGGAAGCCAGCCACGGTGGTGGAGTTGTGCGCCACCATACCGTGGGACCAGGCGGAGTCGAGGGTGCGGCCGTCGCAGCCACGGATCCTGTGCGCGATTGGTGGCCGGGTCGAGTGGAAGCCGGTCGCCAAGATGAGCGCGTCGAGTTCATAGGTCGCTCCCGAGGCGGCAGCGACCCGGCTGCCCTCGACGGCAGTTGGTGCCGACTGCTCGAGGCGCACCGACTCGCGAGCTAGGGCCGGGTAGTAATCGTTTGATAGCAGGACGCGCTTGCAACCGACCTCGTAATGGGGTGTCAGCGCCTGGCGGAGCGATGGGTCGGGGATTTGCGCCTCAAGGTGCCGTCGCGCCCGGTCGCGGAGCGCGGTGAGGGGGCCCGCGGCGCCCAGCCTCGCTGCAAAACCTGTTTCGGCGTCCCAGAACATCTGCGCTCGGAGCTTGACCAGGGATTCGGGCTCGTCTCGCCAGGCGGCCTTCTCGCCTTCAGTGTAGGCGCGGTCGTCACGGGGAACGACGTACGCGGCGCTCCGCTGGAAGAGAATTATCTCGTCGGCCACCTCGGCCATGCGAGGCAGGATCTGCACGGCAGAGGCACCGCTTCCGACGAGCCCAACACGTTTGCCTGCCAGGTCGAGGTCACGCGGCCACTCGGACGAGTGGAACACGGGGCCCGCGAACGAGTCGAGCCCCGGCACGTCAGGCATCCGCTTCTCGGAGAGCCGGCCCGTCGCCACGATAACCCAGCGGCAGCGGTATGTTTGGCGCGTAGTAACGACCGTCCAAGACATGGTGGTGCTGTCCCAGGCAAGCTCGAGCACGTCTGACGAGAAGCGGAGGTGCGGAAGGATGCCCTCCTCACGGGCGGCCTCCTGCAGGTAGTCGAGGATCTCGGCCCCGGGAGCATAGAAGGAGTTCCAGCCAGTGCGTGGCCGAAACGAGTAGGAGTAGAGATGTGACGGGATGTCGCAGGCGACGCCCGGGTAGACGTTGTCGCGCCAGGTCCCACCGACGTCGGCCCCGCGCTCTACGACGACGAACGACCGCTCACCCGAACGCGCGAGCTGGATCGCGGCGCCGAGGCCAGCAAAGCCCGCACCGATGATGACGGTGTCAACGGGCTCGGGAGCGGCGGGCTTCTCGCCGACGGCGTCAGCGTCGACCGCTTCAGCGACGAAGGTCTGGTTGTCCTTAGCCTCCATCACGGCCGGGCTCGCGGGATGGTGCTGTGGGCCGGGTATCGCCGCGGCTCGCGCAGGAATGAGTCGATGAGATGCGCCTGCTCGGCGGGATGCCCCGCCTCGGCGAAACGCACTTCCATGGCTGCCGAATCGGCCGCGGGCAACCCTTCCGGGACGATGATGAGGACAGGGCAACGGACGTCCGGGGCCGAGGAGCCCAGCACGATCAGGGCGGAGACCCGCGCGTCAGCAGCGAGGGGAGTCTCGCAGCCCGGCGCGACAAGGAGCGCGAAGCGGTCGGGCAGCTCGCCCGAGGAGACTCGCGCGCCGGCTACGAAGACCTGACGCCGCCGTGATAATTGCGGCAGCGCAGCGTCGAGTTCGGGATCCAGGCCAGCCGGGTCGACTGCAATCACGACTGGCTCGAGGGACTTACCGGGCAGCTGCGCGACTCCGGTTACGATCTCTCGCAGGCCCGTGCCCGTCCCGGCGTCAACAAGCATCATGTGGAGCCCCGTGGGACAAGTGTGTAGCTCGTCGTACGTTCCCGAGCCTCGCGGCCGAGAGGGGTCGCGATCCGCTGGACGTCTTCCGGCGTCGCCTCGCGGTACGCCTCGGCGCCAGCCTCCGGCCAGATCGCTCCGTCGAGCAGCAGACCGCCGAAGTCGTCCGCTCCCCCGGCGAGCACGGCCCTGGCGCCGTGGAAGCGAGCTTGGTCCATGCGGCCTGTATGTGGTCTATCCGGCCGTGCAGCATAAGGCGCGCGACCGCGTGGAGCGCCCGCGAGGCTTCGAGGCCAGGCCCTTCACCAGCCACCGCCCGCACCCCGGAGGGCACGTCGAACGGCACGTACGGCATGGCGATGAACTCCGAGAAACCGCCAGTCTCATCCTGGATCTGGGTCAGCCGACGCAGGTGAGCAACGATCTGAGGCGGCGTCTCGACGTGACCGTAGACGATCGTCGCCGTCGACCGGAGACCCGCCCGGTGGGCGGCCACGAGCGGCCGGATCCACTCGTCGACCGGCGGATCGGTGCGTTCGCTCAGCAGCGCGCGCACGCCGTCGTCCAAAATTCGCGCCCCGGTACCAGGAACGCTCGTTACGCCCGCCTCACGCAGTCCTTCGAGGAAAGCATCGACACTAACACCCGTCCGGCGCGCCCCGTCGAGCACCTCCGTGGGGCGGTAGGCGTGGAGTGAGAGGTCGGGCCCGGCTGCGCGGATGCCCGCAGCCAGGTCGAGGTAGGCCGTGCCCGGCAGCGCCTGGTCGATCGGACCTTGGACACAGATCTCGGTCGCACCGAGCGTAACGGACTCCTCGACCAGCCGCCGGACCATGTCGTCAGTGAGCCCCTTGCTGTAGAGCGACGAGTCCAGGTTGCGGTTGACGACGTAGGTCAATGTGTTACCGACCGCTGCGGAGCGGACCTCGTCGGCCAGCGCCGTTACCGCATTGAGGTCGTCTCCACGGGCGGTAAGCAGGGAGCAATACTCAGCGTCCGTCAGCGATTCCGGGGCGATCGAGGCTCTGGCGAGCGCGGAGACAACAGTGGGGTCGGCGCGGCGTGGCAGTCCGGCGGCCACGCCGCGATCGACAGGAGGAGCGGTGGCGGCGACAAGAACTGTAACTGGATCCGCCGAGCGGGGTCGCGGGCCGCGCGCCGCGGGGGGCGCGGGCCTCAGGCGTGCGCCCTCGTCAGCGAGTAGGGACACCGGATCGGCGAGAGCGGTAACGGCGGGGACGATGCGCGGATCCAGCCAGGTTTCTGCATCCTGCAGGTAGGCCGGGTGTGCGGTGAGCCGCTCGCGCAGGGTGAATCCGGCCTGCGCCGTCAGCTCGGCAAGCGTCTGGAGTTCGGGCCAGGGTCGTTCGGGATTGACATGGTCGGGCGTGAGCGGGCTGACGCCGCCCCAGTCGTTGATGCCTGCGCGCACCAGCAGCAGAAGTTCAGAAAGTCCGCTGAGGTTCGGCGGGGCCTGGATGGTGTGGTCGGGGCCCATGACAATCCGGGCGACCGCAACCGCGGCGGCGTACTCCTCGAGGCCGAGGTCGGTCTCGTTCTGCATCGCGGTGTGCGGTTTGGCGCGGAAGTTTTGGACGATGGTCTCCTGCACCTGGCCGTACCGCTGGTGCGACGCCCGGATGGCGAAGAGGGCGTCGGCGCGCTCGGCGTCGTTCTCGCCGATGCCGAGGAGGACCCCGGTGGTGAACGGGATCCGGGAGCGGCCGGCGTCGTCGATCACCCGCATCCGCAGAGCAGGATCCTTGTCCGGGGAACCAAAGTGCACTCCCCCGCGCTCGCTCCAGAGCGCGTGGCCGTGGTCTCGAGCATCAAGCCCATGGACGCGGCGACCGGGCGGAGCCGCTGCAGCTCGGCGAACGACATGACGCCGGGGTTGAGATGCGGCAGGAGGCCGGTCTCGGTGAGCACGAGTTCGGCCATCGCGCCGATGTAGTCGAGGGTCGAGGTGTAGCCGTGGTCCTCGAGCCACTGCCGCGCGACCGGCCAGCGGTTCTCAGGACGGTCGCCGAGGGTGAAGAGCGCCTCCTTGCAGCCGAGCGCTGCCCCCTCGCGAGCGATGCGAAGGATCTCTTCCGGCGGTAGGTAGGTGGGGATCCCTTTCTTCAGCAGGCCGCCCGGCGTCTCGACGAAGACGCAGTAGTGACAGCGGTCCTGGCACAGCTGCGTGACGGGGAGGAACACCTTCTTCGAATACGTGATGATGCCCTCGCGGGAGGCGCGCGCGAGGCCGTCGTCGCGGAGACGCGATGCAACGTTCAGCAACCGGTCGAGGTTGTCGCCTCGAGCTCCGAAGAGCGCCGTCGCTCCAGCGAGGTCCGTCTCACCTGTATCTTCGAGACGAGCGAGAGCATCAGTGAGGGGGGCAGGATTCAGAACGGACTGTTTAGACATAACGGACTGTTTAGACATAACGGACCTTCATAACAAGGACGGCACGGGTCTCCCTTTTCAAACACCGGAGCCGCCTGCGCCCAGTGCCCGCAGGCGCGGCATAAGGTGTTCAGCGAACTGGGACAGGAACCGTCGCTGGTCATGGCCCGGGGCGTGAAAGACCAGGTGATTGAACCCTGCCTCCACATAGGGCAGGACCTGGTCCCTGACCTGCTCCGGATCCGAAGCGACGATCCAGCGTTTGGCGACCTGTTCGATGGGCAGCGCGTCAGCCGCGGCGCCCATGGCCGCCGGATCTTCGAGGCCGGCTTTCTGCTCCGGGCTCAAGGACAGCGGCGCCCAGAACCGCGTGTTTTCCAGTGCCAGGGCGTAATCCGTGTCGAACGAGAGCTTGATCTCAATCATCTTCTCCACGCCGGCCTCATCCCGTCCGGCGGCCGCAGCACCCTCGTATACGGCCGGCAGCAACTTCTCCGTATAAAGGTCCATGCCCTTGCCGCTGGTGCAGATGAAGCCATCGCCGGCTGCGCCGGCGTACCGGGCCACCACTGGGCCGCCGGCGGCAATATAGACCGGAACGGGAGTTGCGGGACGGTCATAGACGGTCGCATTGACCGTGCGATAGTACTCGCCGTTGTAACTGACCCTGTCCTCGGTCCACAGCCGGCGCATCAGTTCCAGCGCTTCCCGGGCCCGGCCGAAGCGTTCCTTGAATGCCGGCCAGTCGGCCCCGGTGACGGCAACCTCGTTCAGCGCCTCACCGGTGCCCATGCCCAGGATGACCCGACCCGGATACAGGCAGCCCAAAGTAGCGAAGGCCTGCGCGACGACGGCCGGATTGTAGCGGAATGTGGGTGTGAGCACGCTGGTACCCATCACAATCCGGCTGGTACGTTCCCCCACGGCGGCCATCCAGGCCATCGCGAAGGGGGCATGACCGCCCTCGTGGCGCCACGGCTGGAAATGGTCCGAAACCATCACGGAATCGAGACCGATGTCCTCGGCAAGAACCGAATACTCGACCAAGGTCCTCGGTCGAATTGTTCCGCGGAGGCTTTATAGCCGATCCTGATGCTCATTTTGACTCCTCGTCGCATGCCTTGAAACGGTCAAATGCAGGAAAGACCTCTGCGTCGGGGAGGGTCTCCCACCTCGCGTCGTGGTGAACGGGCTGGCTAGCGAACCTAGCCACACTCCGGAACCATGTCGCAGGGCAGTCAGAGGCCCTACCACCGCGAACCCGACGAATTCCGCCCGAATCCTCACCCCGGCAAAGGCAGAGCCGTTTTCGCAGACTACCGACCTTGCGGTTCATACAAGTTCTCCTCAGTTCGTAACCCAGACCACAACGCAACATCGTTGCCGCGGATCGCCTCTTCTCACCGTCGAGTCACCGGACCGCCATGGTCCGGCAAGAACCCCGGCGAGGCGCACCAGCTCCGTCCGAGTTACTTGGTGCAAATGCAAGTAACTATGGGTGAGACGTATCACAAAGTCAAAATGTTTCGGCCAGTTACTGGTCGATCTCTATAAATACGCTGTGGCAGGGGTTTTCAGCCCAACGGAACACTTGCTCCGCCGCAAACGACATGCGAGGATGCCCGTGCCGAGTGCGCATCGTCGGCTAAAGCGTGGTTCTGGCTGTTCTTGGTCAACAAACCCCGAATCATGATCGGTGAAGTCCTACGTAACGCTTTTCAGCGGAGGGTAGCTCTGTGGAGGATCTGGAATCCGGGAACACCTTTTGTCGTGACTGTGCTGTTGAGGTGGGGGTATAGGTGACAGGTAAAGCAGCGCGTGAGACATTGGCCGACTTCGCGGTCGGTCCAGCCTCCTTGAGGGGTGTGATATGTGTGGACCCACTGGAGTGCTGGCGGTACCGGCCGCTCACCACGCTTGGATGGTTCATAGGCAACGGACCTTCGGCCGGTTTCGTCAAGAGCCACAACGGCGGGGAGGCGAGGAACGCCACCCCTACCGGCCGTCCCAGCATGGAAAACCCACAGGTTTGTCAAGTTTAGCGGAGAGGTTCCTAGTTCCGGTTCCTGATGGATGGATGCTCATGAGTGACACCTGGACGATTGTCGTGCCAGTCAAGGGCACGGCAGCCGCGAAGTCCCGGCGTGCGAGGGCGGTCGCCCCCGATGCAGTGGCTACCGCACTATAGGGAGGCTGCGTCGTGGTCGTCCGGACGATCGACTATGACCGCTGGTCAGCGGAGTCACGTGCGGTCGGGTAATGGTCAGGACACTCGAAAAATAGACGGCTGCGTCTGAAGGGACACGGAATGAACCAGAATAACTTCGATGGCTTAGAAGTGCGTAAAGCTGAGGAGCCGCCACAGCATGTCGCGGTCATTGGGATCGGTGGCATTGGCGAGATCGTGGCTGGCGATGACCTGGTGACCCTGATTGGGAACGCCGTGGAAGCGGAAATTTCCGCCGGGGATATCGTCGTTGTGACCAGCAAAATAGTCTCAAAGGCAGAAGGACGTTCTTTGCAGGCAGACAGCCGTGAGGATGCCATCACGGCCGAAACAGTACGATTGGTCGCCAGCAAACCACACCCCGGCGGCGTGACCCGAATCGTCCAGAATAAGTGGGGTTTGGTGCTCGCCGCCGCGGGCGTCGACGCGAGCAATACGCCTGACGGCACGGTACTACTTCTTCCGGAGGACCCGGACGCGTCAGCCCGAAAACTCTGCATCGGGCTGCGCCAGTTATTCGGTTTCGACTTGGGGGTGATCATCACTGACACTTTGGGCCGCCCCTGGCGCTTGGGGCAAACCGACCTTGCTATCGGCGCTGCGGGAATGGCTGTCACTCATGATTTGCGCGGTACACGAGACGATTTCGATAGGACCATGGATGTCACAGTTACAGCGGTAGCGGATGAAATAGCAGGGGCAGCTAATCTTGTTCTGGGCAAGACCTCGCGCCGACCGGTCGCAGTCGTCCACGGCATGGGCCACCTCATTCGGCCGATGCAGGAGCCCGGAGCTCAGACCCTAATTCGTCCTGCGGAAGACGACTTGTTCCGCCTCGGATCGGCAGAAGCACATTCAGAAGGATTCCAAGAGGGCTTCGAGGCAGGACGAAGGTCAACTGTTGAATCCTCGACTAACAGAAGGCAGAGCTAGCGCATGAAAGTCACAGTGCTCGCAGGTGGTGTGGGCGGGGCACGCTTCCTAAAAGGCTGCGCCACCATCTGCGTCAGGCGATGCCGGACGGCGCCGGCGGAACGACGGCAAAAATCACCGCAGTAGTCAACACCGGCGATGACATGTGGTTGACGGGCCTGAGGGTCTGTCCCGACCTGGACTCCGTGATGTATGCCCTCGCCGGCGTCAATGACGAATCGCGGGGCTGGGGTCGGAGCGGTGAAACGGAGCGCGTCAGTGCCGAGCTCACCGCTTATGGCGTTGGCTGGCCGTGGTTTACCCTCGGTGATCTGGATATCGGCACCCACATAACCCGCTCTCATCTGCTGCGCACGGGATTGGCGTTGAGCCACGTTACGCGGCAGCTGGCCTCCAGGTGGGATATCGGTATAGAGCTGCTGCCCATGAGCGATGAGGAAGTTGAAACCCAAGTCGTTTTGGATGGCCCTACTGCCGACGTGCCGGAGGTTGTGCACTTCGAGGAATGGTGGGTCCGATACCGCGCCCAGCGCCCGGCCCGCGAGTTCATACAGGCCGGGCTCACGGAAGCGGCCCCGGCGCCGGGCGTTCTGACAGCGATTTCCGCTGCCGACGTGGTCGTCTTGGCCCCGTCAAATCCCGTTGTGTCCGTCGGCACGATCATGAACGTTCCGGGTATCCGGGAAGGGATCCAAACAACACCGGCCCCGGTCGTGGGAATCTCGCCCATTATCTCCGGAGCTGCCGTGAGGGGCATGGCGGAGGCCTGCTTGGCCGCCGTCGGCGTTAGGACCGGCGCGGATGCCGTGGCCTTGCACTATGGTGCGCGTTCCGAGGGCGGCGTTTTGGATGCTTGGCTCATTGACAGCGCCGACGCGAGGCTTTCTGATCCTATCGCCCGTGCCGGAGTCCATCCGGTTGTCGTGCCGCTGTGGATGAACGATGTCCAGACCAGCGCCAATCTTGCAGCAGCCGTCTTAGATGCTGCTTCCACATTGTCAGCTGCAAAGTCCTAGGTGTGTTGACTTAGAGGTCGGTAACGCGGCTAATCGGAAGCTGATCTCTAAGTGAAGTGCGGTCTCGGTGGTGATTGTCGTGATGGAGCGAGTCGGCGAAAGCGGCAACACGCTCGGTTTCTGATTCATAGGGTTTGGTGTAGGCACATTCATCGAGCATGGAGCTCTTGTGCTTCGACTTTGCCGTTGGTGTGGGGCCTGTAGGGGCGGGAGCGGTAGCAGGAGCCGTTATCGGTCAGCACCCGTCTAAACACGATTCCGCAGGATTCAAAGTAGGCGTTGGCGCGCTCTCAGAATCCGGCCACGGTGTCCGTCTTCTCATCAATCAGGATTTCGCTTAGGCGAGCTGGGAGTGCTGATCTTGGTCCGGTTCGGGTCCGCGCCGGCCTTGTTCCATCTAGCCGCGGCCCGGCCGGTGACCCGGTGGCCGCCGTATCAGATCGGGCCGAACTTCTTGGAGTCCACGTGGACCAAATCCGCGAGTGGGGCGTGTTCGTCGCCCGGCGTATAACCCTGCCCCTGGCCCGGTCCAGCCAGGAAAGACGGACCACACGAACCAGGACAGCACCCGGTGCACCGTCGAAGGGGTGGATGCCCAGCAGAAAGGCGATCCGTGCCATACCCCACCGGCGGTTGACCTTGATCGCGGCACTGCACAGCGGCCAACCGTCCTCGACTATGCACCAGGCAAGCCCGGAGCATACCCTTCGGCATCTGGAGCGCCTTATCACGGGACACTGAAGACCTCCTTATGAATCGAAGTCTGAGACGAGCTCCACTCCATTCGAGGGCTTCTTGTGTCACTTAGCCACGGCGAGTGTCCCTGACGTCTGTGGACAATACACATGGGCGGCCGGCAGCAGGACTGCACGAGTATGCCGGCCCAGGCCCAGTTCCTTCGTCACCTGCGGTCAGACGTTGTACCTGAACCGCAGCCCCCGGACATCGGCACTAACGATCCGGGGCAGCGTGAACTCACCACCACCGCCTGAACGGTTGCTGACCGATATCACCGGACACCGCACCGTGGAGGGGAGCTCAGTCTCCTGGGCCGTACTCGGACGCCGTTCCAAGTCTGCGATGTCCTGCACTCCTTGACCACCGTCGGCAGGTGGTCAAGGAGCAGTACGGAGAGATGAAACGTGGGCCAACTCATGTCCCGGCGCGCCATCTGCACAGCGGCCGCCCGCGGCGAAACCGCTTGGTGAGTTGCACTTTATCCCGATCGGCTCAACCAGAGTAAGTTCGCCAGAAGGTATCGACGAGCTCCTTCATCGCCACCGCCATCTCCTCGTCGCCGATCACGCGACCCGTGGGGACATCCAGACCTGGCGGCGCCAACACGACATCGGTCACGCCGAGGTCTACCAGGCGCGCAGCCTCCTGTGCCGTGGCGAGCGCGTCGACTCCTCCGTCGGTCGATCGCACCACCTGGGTCCGGACGACAACACCGATGGAGGAAGCATCCCTCCCGGCTTCTTCCACATGACTGCGCATCGCGGGAATTGACGCGCCTAAATTCACTGCTTCGTCTCCCCACGGCAACCACGCCTGCCCATAGCGCGACAGGCGCCTCACTACTGCGGGATTGAGGGTGCCGCTGATCCAGATCGGCAAGGGCTTCTGAATCGGCTTGGGCATCATGTGCAGGTTCTCGAAGGCGAGGCCTTCGCTCTCGAAACTCGTCACGTTCTCGTCCCAAAACCGGCGGCAGATTTCCAGAGATTGGTCAAGCGCACGACCGCGCTTACCGAAGTCGAGCCCACAGGCCTCGTACTCCGCTCGCTGCCAGCCCACACCGACACCTAAATCCAATCGCCCGAGCGACAGGTAGTCTAGGGTCGCGGCGGTCTTGGCCAGGATCGCAGGCCGACGGAGGGGGGCCAGCAGGATAGTCGTGCCGAGCCGCACCCGAGTCGTTCTGGCAGCGGCCATCGCAAGAACCGTCATCGGCTCCAGCCAGAGCCCGTCAGGACTCGTTGGTTGGCGCCCACCTTCCGTACCACCAGTTGCGGGATTGCCGTACTCGCTGGTGTCGTCACCGTAGACCACGTGCTCTGAGACAACGACCCGATCGAAGCCTGCAGTCTCTGCGGCGTCGATCGCCGCCAGGAGCGATGAGACAGTCGGTGTTCGATCGCCCTCACCCCAAATGGGAAGGGCGATAGAGAGCATGGGAGTTTTCATCAGCTTCCTTTTTCTTGGTGCACGAACTTAGGACGAGGCGTTCCTTCGCCTGGTGACGTGCGTCTCAACGCGACCGATGTTATTGGAGGACCTCTCTACTATCAAGAGTTTCTGTAGAACATGCCTAGTATTAAGCAGTTCCAGGCAGCGAAAGAGCTCCTGGATTCCGACCCTCCTCAGGCCGGGAACGCGTCGATCCCTCGGCAGTGTCGGGCCCAGAGCCGCTAGATGATCGCGGCGACCCTGTGCCGGACGATCCGAATGAATTCGATGATTGCAGCTCCGAGTCCCGCGTGGGCAGCCAAACGACCTGCTGATCAACGCTGGGTGCGTCGCGATCCATTCTCCCTGCGTGGCGAGTCACCAGGCCCGTGGTGGAGCGGGCCATATGGACTGGCGAGGACAACACGGCAGCGCGCAGCTCGACCTTGTAACAAGCCACGATTGCGCCGACAAATGCTCTGCCTCGAACTGCATGGGAGGGGCACCCCCAAGGAAGCATCTCAACCGTTGAGGCCCGCCGTCCGAACGCGGACAAGCAACACCTGCGCACCCGCTGCGCCAACCCGTCTTGGTGGCGCGCGGCTTCGCCGACTGTGCCATCCAGTACACCACAACCTGACGTCCGGCTGTGGTTGCCGGGGCGTCAGCCTCTCAGTCGGTTTCGCCTTTTCCGACATGGACGCAAGGAATCGGGGCCAAACCTGATACTGGACGCGACGCTGCCGACCCCTGCATAAACCGGCCGTAAGTGTGGACACTGTCCACACAACCTTTGGCAGGACGAATGCCGGCGAATGTCTGCGCCTAGCCGCCTTGAAACTGCTTTGCAGGACGCCCTAGATCGAAACGGCCGCAATCATGTCGCTCCCGCTCCCCTGGACCATGGACAGGTGTTGGCCGAACCTGACCAATCAAAGAACCGGAACGAGGAAGCGCAAGAAAGCAGTCATAGCAGGCGGAGGCCCCACCAGCCAGAGTCCTGGACCCGCCACCCACACACCTGAATAGGCCACGGCCTGGCCAAAGCCCGCGACACAACCCGTCAGACGACGCGACCAAGCTTTGCACACACGTCAAAGCAAAAACCCCTCTGACGAGGGGATATGCCGTGCCCGAGGTGGGACTCGAACCCACACACCTTTCGATACCGCATTTTGAGTGCGGCGCGTCTGCCAATTCCGCCACTCGGGCGCGGAATACGTTGAGCAATAAAGTACGCCCACAGCTGACTGTGAGCAACGCGATCGCTTCACGTACGCGGAATTACTCTACATGCAGATAGGCTGAATTCCAGAATCGCGCCGCCGACGCCGCGGATGACCATGCAAGCCAAGTACAGCCGCGGTGGCACCTAAGATAGTGATGTCCCGCCGTACCTTTTCAAGGAGATCCCGTGACTGAACAAACGGAGTCCAAGCCCACGTCCCAGCCCGCGCGCCGCGTCATTGTTGCCGAAGATGAGACCCTCATCCGCCTCGACATCATTGAGATCCTGCGCGGCGAAGGTTACGACGTCGTGGGCGAGGCGGACAACGGCGAGAAGGCCGTCCAGCTCGCTGAGGAACTCAAGCCGGACCTGGTGCTGATGGACGTCAAGATGCCCGTCATGGACGGCATCTCCGCAGCAGAAAAGATCGTGAAGGCCCGCATCGCCCCCGTGGTGCTGCTGACCGCGTTCTCCCAGAAGGAACTCGTGGAGCGCGCCCGCGACGCCGGCGCCATGGCCTACGTGGTGAAGCCCTTCACTCCGGCAGACCTCATCCCGGCACTGGAGATCGCACTCTCCCGGCACGAGGAAATCAAGGCCCTCGAAAGCGAAGTTTCGGACCTGCAGGAGCAGTTCGCCACCCGCAAGCTCGTGGAGCGCGCCAAGAGCCTCCTCACCACCAAGATGGGCCTCACCGAGCCCGAAGCGTTCCGCTGGATCCAGAAGACCTCCATGGACCGCCGCCTGAGCATGCGCGAAGTCGCCGAGACCATCATCAACCAGGTCAACTGACGCTGGCGTCCCGGCAGGTAACGCTCGACGGCGTCCTGCCGGGTTCCAGCCCCAGGCACTAAAAGGACCCCTGCCAGCCCGGCAGGGGTCCTTTTCGTGGTCAGAAGGGCTAAGCCTTCTTCTTCTTTTCCGGCCAGGGGCCGAGCTTTTCCTTGTTGCTGAGGACGTCCCCCGCACGGGTGGAGTCGGCAAGGTCGCCCACCTTGTGCACCTTCAGGGAGTTGGTGGAACCGGCCTTTCCGGGAGGGGAACCGGCGGCGATAACCACCAGGTCACCGTCCTGCACCAGGCCCATTTCCTCGAGGCTGCGGTCAACCTGCGCGGTCATGGCATCGGTGTGGTCCACCATCTGCACCAGCACCGGCTGGATGCCCCAGGTCAGTGCCAGCTGGTTCCAGACCTGCTCCACCGGGGTGAACGCGAACACCGGCTTGATCGGGCGGAGGCGGGACAGGCGGCGGGCCGAGTCACCGGACTGCGTGAACGCACAGATGTACTTGGCGTCCAGCTGGTCGGCGATTTCGACGGCGGCACGGGTGATGGCGCCGCCACGGGTCTTGGGCTTGGTCCCCAGCGGGGGAACGCGCTCCAGGCCGTGGACCTCGGTGGACTCGATGATCCGGGCCATGGTCTTGACCGTATCGATCGGGTACTTGCCCACGCTGGTCTCACCGGACAGCATGACGGCGTCGGCACCATCCAGCACGGCGTTGGCGCAGTCGGAGGCCTCCGCACGGGTGGGGCGCGGGTTGTCGATCATGGACTCCAGGACCTGGGTGGCCACGATGACCGGCTTGGCCCAGCGGCGTGCCAGCTCGATGGCGCGCTTCTGCACGATCGGCACCTCCTCCAGCGGAAGCTCCACGCCGAGGTCGCCACGGGCCACCATGATCGCGTCGAACGCGTCGATGATCTCCGGCAGCTGCTCAACAGCCTGCGGCTTCTCGATCTTGGCGATGACCGGCACGCGTCGGCCTTCCTCGTCCATGATCTCGTGCACCCGGGTGATGTCCGAGGCGTCACGGACGAAGGACAGTGCCACCAGGTCCACGCCGCGGCGCATCGCCCAGCGCAGGTCCTCTTCATCCTTTTCGGACAGCGCCGGAACGTTGACGGCCACGCCGGGCAGGTTGATGCCCTTGTTGTTGGACACCATACCGCCGACAGTCACCTCAGCGACCACCTTGACGTCGTCGACGGCCACGGCGCGCAGGGCAACCTTGCCGTCGTCGATCAGCAGGGCGTCGCCCACGTTGACGTCCTCGGTGAGGCTCTTCAGCGTGGTGGAGCAGATGTCCTTGGTACCGGGAACATCCTCGGTGGTGATGGTGAACGTGTCACCAACGGCGAGGGCGTGCGGGCCGTCGACGAAACGGCCCAGGCGGATCTTGGGACCCTGGAGGTCGGCCATGATGGCCACGGCCTTGCCCAGGTCGCTGCAGCCTTGCGGACGTTTTCGTAGGTGTTGTCATGCACGGTGTAGTCGCCGTGGCTCATGTTCATCCGGGCGACGTCAACACCTGCTTCCAGCACCGCGAGGGTGTTTTCATAGCTGGCAATTGCGGGGCCGAAAGTAGCCACAATTTTTGCGCGTCTCATATACCTACCCTATTGGTCACTTGCATTGGTTAAGTTGTCGCGGGGGTGAACTTCTGCCCGCGGGGTGCAGCGCTAGAGGACGGCGATGGCGCGGTCCGTCGGCGCGACGGGAGCGGGAAGGATGGTGCTTCCCATCAGGTACTTGTCCACGGCGGCAGCCGCCGCACGACCCTCGGCGATGGCCCACACAATCAGCGACTGTCCGCGGCCGGCGTCGCCGGCCACGAACACGCCTTCGGTGTTGGTCATGTAGTAGCCGTCGCGTGCCACGTTGCCGCGGCCGTCGAACTCGGCGTTCACCTGTTCAGTGATGCCCGCCGGCTCCGCGCCGGTGAAGCCCAGCGACAGGAACACCAGGTCCGCGGGGATGATGCGTTCCGTGCCGGCCTTCGGCAGGCGCTTGCCGTCAACGAATTCAGTTTCAGCGACCTTGACGCCGGTCAGCTTGCCGTCCTCGCCCACGAATTCAACGGTGGAGGCGAGGTACGTGCGCTCACCGCCTTCCTCGTGGGCGCTGGCCACCTCGAACAGGGTGGGGAACGTCGGCCAGGGCTGGTGGCTGGCGCGCTCGGCCGGCGGCTGCTTGCCGATGGCGAGCGTGGTCACGGACGCAGCACCATGCCGGTGCGCAGTGCCGAGGCAGTCGGCGCCGGTGTCGCCGCCGCCGAGGATCACCACGTGCTTGCCCTGCGCATGGATCTGGTTTTCGATGGTCTCCCCCGCCACCGCGCGGTTGGCCGGCACAAGGTAGTCCATTGCGAAGTGGATGCCGTCCAGGTCGCGGCCCGGGATGGGCAGGTCGCGCGGAACAGTTGCGCCGGTGCACACCACGACGGCGTCGTAGCGTCGGCGCAGCTGCTCCCACGTCACGTCGGTGCCGACGGCGACGCCGGTCCGGAAGCGGGTGCCTTCCGCCTTCATCTGCTCGACGCGGCGGTCCACCTGCTCCTTTTCCATCTTGAAGTCGGGGATGCCGTACCGCAGCAGGCCGCCGATCTTGTCATCGCGTTCATATACGGCAACGGTGTGGCCCACGCGGGTGAGCTGCTGGGCCACGGCCAGGCCGGCAGGGCCGGAGCCGACGACGGCGACCGTCTTGCCGGTGAGGCGCGCCGGCGGCAGCGGGTGGACCCAGTTGTTGTCCCACGCTTCGTCGATGATGGAGACCTCAACCTGCTTGATGGTCACCGCGGGCTGGTTGATCCCCAGTACGCAGGACGCCTCGCAGGGTGCGGGGCACAGCCGGCCGGTGAACTCCGGGAAGTTGTTCGTGGCGTGCAGGCGCTCGATCGCTTCCTCGCCCTTGTCCCGCCATGTGAGGTCGTTCCACTCGGGAATCAGGTTGCCCAGCGGGCAGCCCTGGTGGCAGAACGGAACGCCGCAGTCCATGCAGCGGCCGGCCTGGGCCTTAAGGGTGCCCTTTTCCTGCGCTTCGTACACTTCCTTCCAGTCCATGATGCGGACGGGAACGGGACGGCGCGGCTGGGTTTCACGCTGGCGTACTTTCAGAAATCCGCGTGGATCAGCCACCGGTCACCTCCAGGATTCGAGACCATACTTCTTCGCCGTCCGGGTCAAGGCCCTCTTCGATGGCGTCGAGACGGGTTTGCAGCACTGCCGCGTAGTCGCGCGGCAGCACCTTGGTAATGCGGGCGGCGGTGTCATCGAAGTTTTCGAGGAGGCGCGCCGCCAGCTGGGAGTCAGTTTCTTCAACGTGCTTGACCAGCAGGCCGTGCACGATGTCGCGGTCCTCGGCGTCCAGCTCGCGGAGCTGTAGTTCGCCGGACTGCAGGGCGTCCTTGTTGACCTTGGCAGTATCCAGGTCCAGGACGTAGGCGGTGCCACCGGACATGCCGGCGCCGAAGTTGCGGCCGGTGCGGCCGATGATCAGCGTCTGGCCGCCGGTCATGTACTCGCAGCCGTGGTCGCCGATGCCTTCGACGACGGCGGTGGCACCGGAGTTGCGGACCAGGAACCGTTCGCCCACCTGGCCGCGCAGGAACATCTCGCCGCTGGTGGCGCCGTAACCGATGACGTTGCCGGCGATGACGTTGGTCTCCGCCTTGAACACATTGGTGCGGTCCGGGCGGACGATGATCCGGCCGCCGGAGAGGCCCTTGCCCACGTAGTCGTTCGAGTCGCCGTACAGCCGCAGGGTGATGCCTGCGGGCAGGAAGGCGCCCAGGGACTGGCCGGCGGTGCCGTTCAGCGTGACGTCGATGGTGTCCGTGGCGAGCACGTCGGTACCGAAGGTCTTGGTGACCACGTGGCCGAGCATTGTGCCCACGGAGCGGTCCGTGTTGATGACGTCCACGGTGATCTTCACCGGGCTGCGGTCCGTCAGGGCCTCGGTGGACATGGTGATCAGCCGCTGGTCGAAGTGCTTGTCCAGCTCGTGGTTCTGGCCGGTCATGTTGCGCAGCGGCGCGTCGTCGTCGAACTCGAGCCCGTGCAGGATCGGGTCCAGGTCCAGGCCGTCGGCCTTCCAGTGGTCGATCGCCTCACGGGTGTCCAGGACCTCGGCGTGGCCGATGGCCTCTTCCAGGCTGCGGAAGCCGAGCTCTGCCAGGATCTCGCGGACTTCCTCGGCAAGGAACTCGAAGAAGTTGACCACGAACTCGGGCTTGCCGCTGAACCGGGCACGGAGCTCCGGGTTCTGCGTTGCAACGCCCACCGGGCAGGTGTCCAGGTGGCAGACGCGCATCATGATGCAGCCTTCCACCACCAGCGGGGCGGTGGCGAAGCCGAACTCCTCGCCGCCCAGCAGGGCTGCGATCACAACGTCGCGGCCGGTCTTCAGCTGGCCGTCAACCTGCACCACCACGCGGTCGCGCAGGCCGTTGAGCATCAGGGTCTGCTGCGTCTCGGCGAGACCGAGCTCCCACGGAACACCGGCGTGCTTGAGCGAGTTCAGCGGCGAGGCGCCGGTTCCGCCGTCGTGGCCGGAGACAAGCACGACGTCGGCCTTCGCCTTGGTCACGCCGGACGCCACGGTGCCGATTCCGACTTCCGACACCAGCTTCACGTGCACCCGGGCCGAGGGGTTGGCACGCTTCGCATCGTAGATGAGCTGCGCGAGGTCCTCGATCGAGTAGATGTCGTGGTGCGGGGGCGGCGAAATGAGTCCGACGCCGGGGGTCGAGTGGCGGGTCCTGGCCACCCACGGGTAGACCTTCTGCGCCATCAGCTGGCCGCCTTCGCCGGGCTTGGCACCCTGGGCCATCTTGATCTGGATGTCGTCGGCGTTGGTCAGGTAGAGGCTGGTCACGCCGAAACGGCCGGAGGCGATCTGCTTGACGGCGGAGCGGCGCTCCGGATCCATCAGGCGGTCCACGTCTTCGCCGCCCTCACCGGTGTTGGACTTGCCGCCCAGCCGGTTCATGGCGATGGCCAGCGTCTCGTGTGCCTCCTGCGAGATGGAGCCGTAGCTCATCGCGCCGGTGGAGAACCGCTTGACGATGCTGGAGACGGGCTCCACTTCCTCGAGCGGAACCGCGGGCCGGTCGTTCTTGAACTTCAGCAGGCCGCGCAGCGTCATCAGGTTGGTGGACTGGTCGTCCACGCCCTTGGTGTACGCCTTGAAAATGTCGTAGCGGCGTTCGCGGGTAGCGTGCTGCAGCCGGAAGACCGTCTCCGGGTTGAACAGGTGCGGTTCGCCGTCGCGGCGCCACTGGTACTCGCCGCCGCCCAGCAGCGGACGGTGGGGCTGCTCGATGCCGCCCTCGGGGTACGCCATCTGGTGCCGTGCCGAGACCTCGGCGGCGATCACGTCCAGGCCCACGCCGCCCAGCTGCGAGTGGGTGCCGGCGAAGAACTCGTCCACCAGCTCCTGGCCGAGGCCAAGTGCCTCGAACGTCTGGGCGCCGGTGTAGGACGCCACAGTGGAGATGCCCATCTTGGACATGATCTTCAGGACGCCCTTGCCAAGGCCCTTGATCAGGTTGTAGACGCCGTCCTGCGGGGTGACGCCGGTGACGTCGCCGGCAGCGATCAGCTGCTCCACGGATTCCATGGCCAGGTACGGGTTCACGGCGGAGGCGCCGTAGCCGATGAGCACGGCCACGTGGTGCGTTTCGCGCACGTCGCCGGCCTCGACCACCAGGGCGGTCTTGGTGCGGTTGGCGCTGCGGAGCAGGTGGTGGTGAACGGCGCTGACCAGGAGCAGCGACGGGATGGGTGCCCACTGCGCGTTGGAGTCACGGTCCGAGAGCACGATGTACTGCACGCCGCGGTTGATCGCACCGGAAACCTGCTCGCAGATTTCGGTGAGCCGGGCGCGCAGGGCGTTTTCGCCGCCCTCGGGGCGGTAGAGGCCGCGGACCTTCATGGCCACGCGGTTGCCGTCGGCGTCCTCGATGTTGGCGATCTTGGCGAGCTGGTCGTTGTTGATCACGGGGAACGGCAGCTGGACCTGGGGCTGGCGGACCTGCTTGGTGTCCAGCAGGTTGCCGTTGGGGCCGATGGCGCAGGTCAGCGACGTGACCAACTCTTCGCGGATGGCGTCCAGCGGCGGGTTAGTGACCTGCGCGAAGGACTGCACGAAGTAGTCGAAGAGCAGCCGGGGGCGCTTGGACAGCACGGCCACGGGGGTGTCGGAGCCCATGGCGCCCAAGGGTTCGGCACCGGTGCGGGCCATCGGACCCAGCAGGATCTTCAGCTCCTCGGTGGTGTAGCCAAAGGTGCGCTGGCGGATGTTCACGGACGCGGCGGTGTGGACCACGTGCTCGCGCTCGGGAAGGTCGTTGAGGTCGATCAGGTTGTCCTTGACCCAGTCCGCCCACGGGTTGGCGGCGGCGACCTCTGCCTTGACCTCTTCGTCGTCGATGATGCGGCCGGCGTCGGTGTCCACCAGGAACATCTTGCCGGGCGACACGCGGCCCTTCTTGACCACCTTGGAGGGTTCGACGTCGATGACGCCCACCTCGGAGGCGAAGACGATCAGGCCGTCTTCGGTGATCCAGAAGCGGCCCGGGCGCAGACCGTTGCGGTCCAGGGTGGCGCCCACGAGGTTGCCGTCGGTGAAGGAGACGGCGGCGGGGCCGTCCCACGGCTCCATCAGCAGCGAGTGGTACTCGTAGAACGCGCGGCGGGCCGGATCCATGGTGGCGTGGTTCTCCCATGCCTCCGGGATCATCATCATGATCGCGTGCGTGATGGGTCGGCCGGAGAGCCACAGGAGTTCCGCCACCTCGTCGAAGGAGGCGGAGTCGGAGGCGCCGGGCGTGCAGATGGGGTACAGCTCTTCGGGCGAGTCGCCGAGCAGCGGGTTGGCCAGCTGGGACTGCCGTGCGCGCATCCAGTTGCGGTTGCCCTTGACCGTGTTGATTTCGCCGTTGTGGGCGATGGTGCGGAAGGGCTGCGCCAGTGGCCAGGACGGGAAGGTGTTGGTGGAGAAGCGCGAGTGGACGATGGCCAGCTTGGTCTTGAAGCGTTTGTCCGAGAGGTCCGGGTAGAACGGCTCCAGCTGGGCGGTGGTGAGCATGCCCTTGTACACGATGGTGCGCGAGGACAGCGACGGGAAGTAGACGCCGAACTTGTTCTGGGCGCGCTTGCGGATCCGCCAGGCGCGGGCATCAAGCTCGTTGCGGTCCAGTTCCTCACCCGTGGCGGATGCGAGGAAGGGCTGGGAGAAGTAGGGCATGCAGGCACGGGCCATGGCGCCCACCAGGTCGGCGACGACGGGCACTTCGCGCCAGCCAAGGACCTTCAGCCCCTCGTCCGCGGCGAGGCCCTCGATGCCGGCTTTCGCCGCATCGGCTTCGCGCTGTTCCGCAGGCAGGAACGCGGTGCCGGCCACGTACTGGCCGGGGGCGGGAAGTTCGAACTCGGTGACCGCCCGGAAGAACTCGTCCGGGATCTGCATCAGGAGGCCGGCGCCGTCACCGGTGCCCTCATCTGCGCCCACGGCACCGCGGTGCTCGAGGTTGCGCAGGGCGGTGAGTGCGGCGTCAACAATGTCGTACCCGGGCTCGCCGCGGAGGGTTGCGATGATCGCAAGGCCGCAGGCGTCCTTCTCCTGCTCGGGGTTGTAGAGCCCGGCGGCCTCCGGCAGGGCTGCGAAGCGCTTGAACGGCGACAAGGCAGCCTCGCTGATCCGGTTCGGACCAGCTGGGAGTGTGCAGAGTTTGGGTCATGGAAGACGTCCTTCCTCCTGATCGTGCGTATGGAAGGGACACCGTTGGCCCCACTCGTCAGGCCCCCAGATGATGGGCACAACAAAGTGTTACTTCATGGAAATTGTAGGTCAGCCCGGCCTGCTGAACTAACGGTTACAGAGGCCCCTGCCCAGGGCTCCATCCGGCAGCAGCTCTATGCTGCCCGGCTGGAACCCCATGCCACGACATTGTGGTTTCGGGAGCTCCGAGCGGTGGCTCTGCTGCCCTGCGTGAGGCCGGCGCTTACTTGCTGGTGCCGGCCTCCGATGCGGATCCTGTGGCTGTGCTGCCGGAGTGTCCGGCAGCCGTGGCATCCGTCCCCGGCTTGGAGCCGGAGGGTGCCGCCGTGGCCTTTTCCGTGGGGGCGGAATCAGGCCTGGAACCGTTTTGGTTATCAGGGAGATTATCACGCGATTCACTATCTGAGACAACCGGGTCCGTATCACGGACCCCGTCTTCGGTGCCCCCAGCGTCCCCGGTCACGGCCGGTTTTGCCGGTTCCCGCCCCGGAAGATAGACGGTGTCGGGCTCCGGGCGGCCCTTCCTGCCCAGCAGGATGAAGACGGCCAGCGCAGTCACAAAGACGAAAATACTCGTCCAGACATTCAGGCGCGTGGTGAGCCCGAAGAGCGAGATCTGCTCCGCGTCGTCGATCCGCATGGCCTCGATCCACACCCGTCCCAGGGTGTAGTACATGGCGTACAGCCAGAACAGCCGGCCGCGGCGGAAGTTGAACCGGCGGTCCAGGACTAGCAGGAGCGCGACGCCGGCAAGGTTCCAGAGCGATTCGTACAGGAACGTCGGGTGGAACAGTGTGCCGGCGGGAACGCCCGCGGGGAAGTTCGCGTTGTCGGCGTCGATCTCCAGGCCCCACGGCAGCGTGGTGGGCCCGCCGAAGAGTTCCTGGTTGAACCAGTTGCCCCAGCGGCCGATGGCCTGGGCCAGCAGGAGGCCGGGCGCGGCAGCGTCCATGAAGGCGGGAAGCCTGACGCCTGCCCGGCGGCAGCCGATCCAGGCGCCGACGACGCCGAGCACCACGGCACCCCAGATTCCCAGGCCGCCGCGCTGGATCTGCGGGATCAGCGAGAGGTCGCCGGTGCCATCGAAGCCCGGGCCGAAGTAGGCGTCGGGCGATGAGAACACATGGTAGAGGCGGCCGCCGATGATGCCGAACGGGATGGCCCACACCACGATGTCCCAGACGCTTCCTTCAGGCGCGCCGCGCTTGGCCCAGCGGACCGAGGTCAGCCAGAGGCCTGCAACGATGCCGGCCAGGATGCAGAGGGCGTAGGCGTGGATGCGCAGCGTCCCCCACGGCAGCGGGATGTCGAATCCGGACCAGTCCGGGCTGGGAATGCTGGCGGGCACCAGGACGGCTGCCTGGAGGAGGCTCTGCATTGGTTAGGCTTCTTCCCTGGCAAGTCCGGAGCTGAGCTCCCTGGTCAGCGATCCGACGGCGTCCACGCCGCCATTGCCCAGTGCTGACACCAGTGCGGTGCCCACAATGACGCCCTCGGCGTAGGCGGCAATTTCGCGGACCTGCTCGGCGTTGGAGACGCCCAGGCCGACGCAGACGCGTTCCGCGCCGGCGTCGTGCGCCGCGGCCACGACGTTCCGCGCGGCGGTGCTCACCGAGGAACGGGCGCCGGTGACGCCCATGATGGACACGGCGTACACGAAGCCGCGGCTGGCGTCGACGGTCCGCTGCATGCGCTCGGCAGTGGACGACGGTGCTACGAGGAACACGCGGTCCAGCCCGTATTTGTCAGAGGCGGCCATCCATTCGTCGGCCTCGTCCGGGATGAGGTCCGGCGTGATGAGCCCGGCTCCCCCGGCTTCGGCCAGGCGGCGGGAGAACTCGTCCACGCCCATCCGGACCACGGGGTTCCAGTAAGTCATCACCAGGACGGCGGCGTCAGTCTTGGCGGTGATGCCGGCGACCACGTCGAAGACCTGCCGGACGGAGAAGCCGTTGGCCAGTGCCTGCGTGGTGGCGGCCTGGATGACCTGGCCGTCCATCACGGGATCGGAGTACGGGATGCCGATTTCGATCAGGTCGGCACCGTTCTCCGCCAGGGCGATGCCTGCGGCGATGCTTTCCTCCACGGTGGGGTACCCGGCGGGCAGGTAGCCGACGAGCGCGGCACGCCCCTCGGCGCGGGCTTTGTCGATGGCCGCTGCCGACTTGCTGGTCATCTGTGTCTTGCCGGCCGTCTGTGCGCTGCCGTCAATTCCTGCACTGCTCACAGCTGCTCTCCCTCTTTGCCGATTTCCGATTCCGCGGAGTCCTTGTCCAACAGGTTGAACCACTCGGCGGCGGTGGCCACGTCCTTGTCGCCTCGGCCGGACAGGTTCACGATCACGATCTTGTCCCGGGCGGCAGCGGCGTCTTCCGCGGCGAGCCGCTGGCCCACCTTGATGGCCCCGGCCAGGGCGTGCGAGGACTCGATGGCGGGAATGATGCCCTCGGTGCGGCAGAGGAGTCGGAAGGCCTCCATGGCCTCGCTGTCCGTGATGGGCTCGTAGTTCACCCGCCCGATGTCGGCGAGGTAGGAGTGCTCCGGGCCCACACCCGGGTAGTCAAGGCCCGCGGAGATGGAGTGCGACTCGATGGTCTGGCCGTCGTCGTCCTGCATGAGGTAGGAGCGGGCGCCGTGGAGGACGCCCGGCTTGCCCAGGGTGATGGTGGCAGCATGGCGTCCGGTGTCCACGCCGTCGCCGCCTGCTTCGAAGCCGTAGATCTTGACGGACGGATCATCGAGGAAGCCATGGAAGATGCCGATGGCGTTGGATCCGCCGCCGATGCAGGCGCACACGGCGTCCGGAAGGCGGCCTGCCTGCTCCAGGATCTGGGCGCGCGCTTCCTCGCCAATGACCTCGTGGAAGTAGCGGACCATGGCGGGGAACGGGTGCGCCCCGGCGGCGGTGCCCAGCAGGTAGTGGGTGTTGTGCACGTTGGCCACCCAGTCGCGCAGGGCGTCGTTGATGGCGTCCTTAAGGGTCTGCGAACCGCTGGTGACGGGGATGACGGTGGCGCCCAGCAGTTCCATCCGGGCAACGTTCAGGGCCTGCCGGCGGCAGTCCTCGGCACCCATGTAGACCACGCACTCCAGCCCCATCAGGGCTGCGGCCGTGGCGCTGGCCACGCCGTGCTGGCCGGCGCCGGTTTCGGCGATGACGCGGGTCTTGCCCATGCGCTTGGCGAGCAGGGCCTGGCCCAGCACGTTGTTGATCTTGTGCGATCCGGTGTGGTTGAGGTCCTCGCGCTTGAGGAACACCCGCACTCCCCCGGCATGTTCGGAGAACCGCTTGGCTTCGGTCAGCAGCGACGGGCGGCCCGAGTAGTTCTTGTTCAGGTCCGCGATCTGGGCCCGGAAGTCGGGATCGTCCTTTGCCTTCTCGAAGGTCTCCTCGAGTTCGTCCAGGGCTGCGATGAGGGACTCGGGCATCCAGCGTCCGCCGTAGCTGCCGAAGTACGGCCCCGGAGCGTGCCGGAGGGAGCCGCCCGCCAGGAATGCGTCCGCGGCCTTGTTGTCAGCGTTTCCTGAGGGTGCGTCGGCCATCAGTCCCGTCCTGTTCGAAGTTGATCGGTCAAAAGTATGGTCCGGCCGGGGCCGGAAGAAATACCGGACATTGCTGCCCCCTAGATGCGGCCCTGCGGCAGCCTTGCGGGCAGCGCGGCCGGTCAGCCGCGGGCGGCGATGGCGGCCGCGCCGGCGGCCGTGAACTCCGCGATCCGCTCGCGCGGGGTGGAGTGGCTAACCAGCGCCTCCCCGACCAGCACCGCGTTGGCGCCGCTGGCGGCGTAGTGAGTGACGTCGTCGGTGTCCCTGACACCCGATTCCGCCACGACCAGCGCACCGGCCGGAATGCGTCCGGCGAGGGATGCGAACAGGGAACGGTCGACGTCGAGCGTCTTCAGGTTCCGCACGTTGACGCCGATGATGCGGGCCTTGGCCGCGGCGGCGCGTTCGATTTCCTCTTCGGTATGCGTTTCCACCAGCACGTTCATGCCGAGCTCGGCACTGAGGGCGCTGAATTCGTTGAGCTGGGCGTCGGAAAGGGCCGCAACGATGAGCAGGATGAGGTCCGCGCCGTGGGCGCGGGCTTCCCAGATCTGGTACTCGTCCAGCGTGAAGTCCTTGCGGAGCAGGGGGACGTCGACGGCGGCACGGACGGCATCGAGGTCCGCCAGGGACCCGTTGAAACGGCGCTGCTCGGTGAGGACGCTGATGACGGAAGCCCCGCCGTCGGCATACTGCCGGGCGAGCGACGCGGGATCGCCGATGCTGGCGAGGTCGCCCTTGGAGGGGCTGCGCCGCTTGATTTCCGCAATGACCTTGAGCTCGCTGCGGGCCGGCGACGGACCGCCAAGCGCGGCCCAGGCGTCGCGGGCAGGCGCAGCGGCCTGGGCCCGGTCCTTCAGTTCAGCCAGCGAAACGAGCCGCTTCCTGGCCTCCATATCCTCCCGGACACCGGCGTTGATGTCGTCGAGAACTGTTGCCATCAGTGGCCGGAGTTCTTGAGCTTGCTGCCTTCGACTCCGTAGCCTGCCTTGCGCATGACGTAACCGAGGATGAGGCCGAGCACCATCACGCCGGCGCCGACGATGAAGATGGGGGTGCTGGCGATGACGAACGCGATCGATGCGATGAGCGCGCCCACCAGCATGGTGATGACACAGGTCCAGGCGGCGGGGCTATTGCCGTGGCCGAGTTCCTGGCTGTGGTCGATGGCGCCGGGGGCTACCGTGCGGGTGCCGGACTTGGAAACGGACGCAGGTGCTTTGCTCATGGAAAATCTCCTCAGGATGAATACTGCTTACATTCTGCCATTTTTTGGGCCGTGACCTGTTATCGGCGGCCGCCCTGCCGTCACCGGCTGCGGGGCTCCGCCAGGGTCAGGTGGGATCGTCCCCCCGGGAGAGCCGGTCCCAGCTGTCGATCTCGTCCACCGGCCCCGCCGCGGGAGCACTGCCCGCCGCCGCCGGCGCGTCGTATTTGGTTCGCGTCTTCCAGTGCCGGCCCGCGGGAATGATGAGCAGGGCCGCCAGTGCCAGCAGGCAGCCGGCGGCGACGGCGAGGGTGGGGAAGGCGGTGACGTCCACCTGTGCCTGGCTGCCGCTCACGCCTGTCGCGGCCGCAATGGAACCCTGTGCTGCGGCGAGGGGATCGGCGAGCACGGTGGCAGCGGCGGCTATGATGCCTGCCGAGGCGAGGACGATGATGGCGGTGATGACCCACCGGGCGATCCTGCCTGCGATTGCCGCGGCCAGTCCCCCGGCCAGCGCCACCAGGGCCAGCGCGGTCACCGTGGTGGCGGCATCGCTGCCCTGCACCTTCAGCGGTTCCTGTCCGGCACCTGCCTGGCCCACCTGGTTGGGATCCAGGGTGACGGTCATCCAAGTCTGCGTGGTGGTGCCAAAAACCGCCAGCGCCAGGACCGCGATGAGCAGCACCAGCGTTGACTTCCGCGCCCAGGCGGGCGCAGCCCTCTTTCCGCTGCCGGCCTGCCCGGACGCCGTTTCCTGCTGGGGCATCAGGCGTCGGTCCCGCCGGGCAGTGACTCCGCGGAAATGTTCTGCAGCGAGCCGGCCGTGTGGACTGCGCGGAGGGGCGCCGCGGCCTTGTTGACAGTTTCGAGCGCCTCCGTGGGATTCACCGAGTCCGCAACGATGCCGCCGCCGGCCTGGACGTAGGCACGGCCGTCCCGGAGCAGCGCCGAGCGGATGGCGATGGCCATGTCCATGTCGCCGGCGAAATCGAGGTAGCCCACCACGCCGCCGTAGATGCCGCGGCGGTGCGGTTCCAGTTCGTCAAGCAGGCGCAGCGCCCTGGGTTTCGGGGCGCCCGACAGCGTGCCGGCAGGGAAGGTCGCCTTGAGGACGTCGTAGGCCTTGGCCTGGGGCGACAGTTGGCCCACCACCGTGGACACCAGGTGCATTATGTGGCTGAAGCGCTCCACCTCCATGAACTGGGTGACGTCCACCGTGCCGGCCACGCAGACCTTGGACAGGTCGTTCCGGGACAGGTCAACCAGCATCAGGTGCTCGGCGCGTTCCTTCTGGTCGGCCAGCAGTTCCTCGGCAAGCGCCTTGTCCGCCTCCACGGTCTTCCCGCGCGGCCGTGATCCGGCGATGGGGTGCGTGATGACTTCCCCGCCTGTGACGGTGACCAAGGCCTCGGGCGACGAGCCCACAATGGAGTACTCCCGGCCGTCGGCGTCCTCGAGGCTGAAGATGTACATGTAGGGGCTGGGGTTGGTGTTGCGCAGCACCCGGTACACGTCCAGCGCTGAGGCCTTGCACTCCATCTCGAACCGGCGCGAGATGACCACCTGGAAGACTTCGCCGTCGACGATGGCTTCCTTGCCCCGGTCCAGGGCGGCCAGGTATTCGTTTTCGTCCCAGCGTTCCTGGACGCTGGAGGCAAAGTCCAGTGCAGCAGGAGCCAGCACCGACACGGGCTGGGCCACGGGGCTGCTGACCTTGGCCAGGAGGGCCTTGACCCGGGCCACGGCGTCATGCCAGGCCTCGTCAACGCGTTCGGAGCTGTTGTCGAAATTGATGGCGTTCGCGATCAGCAGCACAGTGCCGTCCACATTGTCGTGGACCGCCATGTCGGTGACCAGGTTCAAGGCCATTTCGGGCAGGTGCAGGTCATCTTCGGGAGGGCTGACCAGCCGCTCCCAATGCCGGACGGTTTCCCAGCCCAGGAACCCCACCAGGCCGGAAGTGAACGGCGGCAGCCCCTCGAACCGGTCCGTGCGCAGGGCCTCGATGGTGTCGCGGACGGCGTCCACCGGGCTGCCGTCCACCGGCACTCCGGCGGGCGGCTCGCCCAGCCAGTGCGCGTTGCCGTCCTTGGTGGTCAGCGTGGCCCGCGACCGCGCGCCAATGAACGAATAGCGGGACCAGGCTCCGCCCACCGCCGCGGATTCCATGAGGAACGTCCCGGGCTGGCCCTGGGCCAGCTTGCGGTACAGGCCGATAGGGGTCTCGGCGTCGGCAAGCACCTTGAGCCGGACGGGGATGACGCGGCTGTGGCCGGCGAGTTCCCGGAACTCCTCCAGGCTCGGGCTGATGGTTCCAAGGTCCTGCATGGCTATGGTTTCCGCCTGTTCTCGTGAGGGCCGGCAACGCCGGACGCCTTAATTCTTCCTGCAGCGGGCCGCGGCTGCCGCTATTGTGCGGACGCCGGCAGGGCCGCCGGTACGGTTCAGACCGCCTGGGCCGTGGTGACGTTCAGTTCCCTGCCGTCGAAGCAGGTGCGGGTGCCGGTGTGGCAGGCGGCACCCACCTGGTCCACGCGCACCAGCAGTGCGTCGCCGTCGCAATCCATGGCGACGGACTTCACCCACTGGACGTGCCCGGACGTGTCCCCCTTGCGCCAGTACTCCTGGCGGGAGCGCGAGTAGAAGGTGACGCGGCCCGTGGTCATGGTGCGGTGGAGGGCCTCGTCGTCCATCCAGCCAAGCATCAGGACCTCGTTCGTGTCGTACTGCTGCACCACGGCGGCCACCAGGCCTGCGCTGTCCCGCTTCAGGGCGGCTGCCAGCTCCGCGGGGAGCGGGCCTGCGTCAGCGGCGGCGGGGCTTCCGGGCACGGCGGAACCGGAGGCTTGGACAGTGGTTTGTGCGGGGGCGGGCTGCTCAGACATCAGGTCAAGTCTAGTGCCTTCGGCGGAGCGTTCCGGATGTGAACAACGGCACGCCAGCGGCGCCCGGGAAGCTGCCCAACTTCGCGCCTGTCGTGCTAGTTTTCCAAGTGATGCATTTCGTCGAACCGTCCCGAGAAGTCCTGGCCGAGACCCTGCTTGCGGCCGGTCCTGATGCGCCCACGCTGTGCAAGGGCTGGCGTACCAGGGATCTCGCCGCGCACCTTTACCTGCGGGAGCGCAAAGCCGCCGTGGGGCTGGGCCTGATCATCAAGCGGCTGGCCAAAGCCTCGGACCAGGCCACGGCAGCCCTCGCGGCCAAGTTGACCACTGCCGAGGACTACGCCCGGCTGGTCAACACGTTCCGGTCGGGCCCGCCTGCATTCTCGCCGATGAAAATCAAGGCCTTGGACGAAAGCTCCAACCTCATCGAATACTTCGTGCACACTGAGGATGTCCGCCGGGCCGTTGACCGTTGGGCGCCCCGGGCCTTGGACGAGGCCTACTCGGACGCCTCTGGGATGAACTGGTTAAGCGTGCCGCCATCCTCTACCGCGGCGTGGACCTCGGTATCGTCCTGGTGCGCCCGTCGGGGCCCCGCCACGTCGCCAAGCGCGCGCCGGTATCCGTGGCCATCGTCGGCGAGCCGGGAGAACTGCTCATGCACGCCCACGGCCGCACGCGCCACGCCCTGGTCACCTTCGAGGGCCAGCCGGACGCCGTCGCGCTCCTCCAGTCCGCCGAAGTGGGGCTGTAACCGAATTCGGTGATTGAGCCTGTCGAAATCCGGTTTCGACAAGCTCAACCAACGGTTTTAGCGGACTTCGAAGCCTGCGGCCCTGATGGCGTCCTTGACCTGGTGCATCATGTCGTTCGGGCCCCAGTGGAAGATCGAGGCCGCCAGTACGGCATCGGCACCCGCGGCCACTGCCGGCGGGAAATGTGCAGGCTCGCCGGCCCCGCCGGAGGCGATCAGCGGCACCTTCACGGCGGCGCGCACGGCCCGGATCATCTCCAGGTCGAAGCCGTCCTTGGTGCCGTCGGCGTCGATGGAGTTCAGCAGGATCTCCCCCACGCCCCGGTCCGCCGCTTCCCTCGCCCATTCGATGGCGTCGATCCCGGTGCCGGTGCGGCCGCCGTGGGTGGTCACTTCGAAGCCCGACGGCGTGGGCTGCGACCCCGGGCGGGTGCGCCGGGCGTCGACGGACAGGACCAGGACCTGCGAGCCGAAGTGCCGGGTGATTTCATCGATCACGTCCGGACGCGCCACCGCGGCGGTATTGATGGCAGCCTTGTCCGCGCCGTAGCGCAGCAGCTTGTCCACTTCGGCCACGCCGCGGACGCCGCCGCCCACGCATAGCGGAATGAACACTTCCTCTGCGGTGCGGCGCACCACGTCGAAGGTGGTTTCGCGGTTGCCGGATGAGGCGGTGACGTCAAGGAACGTCAGTTCGTCGGCACCGGCGTTGTCGTAGCGGTGCGCCAGCTCCACGGGGTCGCCGGCGTCGCGGAGGCCCTCGAAGTTGACACCTTTGACGACGCGCCCGGCGTCCACGTCAAGGCAGGGAATGACGCGTACTGCTACTGCCATGGGAAACTCCTGGAAATCTTGGTGGTCCTGCTGCGCTGGGTGGAAGGGCTCAGATGCGGCAGGCGTGGATGCTGCTGACCAGGATGGCACGGGCGCCGAGGTCGTACAGCTCATCCATGATCCGGTTGGTTTCCTTCTTGGGCACCATGGACCGGACGGCCACCCAGTCCGAATCCCGCAGCGGCGACACCGTGGGCGACTCCAGGCCGGGGGTCAGCGCGGCGGCCTTCTCCACGAGTTCCTTGCGGATGTCGTAATCCATGAGGACGTACTGCCGCGCCACCAGGACGCCCTGGAGGCGGCGGATGAGGACGTCGATTTCCCGGGCGGTGCCGTTGGCGGCGCCGCCTTCACCGGTGCGGCGGATCAGGACAGCCTCGGACTTGAGGATGGGTTCGCCGAAGATTTCCATCCCGGCGGCCTTGAGGGTGTTGCCGGTCTCCACGACGTCGGCGATGGCGTCGGCCACGCCCAGCCGGACGGAGGATTCCACGGCGCCGTCCAGGCGGACCACCTTGGCGTTGATGCCGCGCTCAGCCAGGTAGCCGCGGAGGAGTCCGTCGTAGCTGGTGGCGAGGCGCTTGCCCTCGAGTTCCTCGGCGGCGGAGAAGTCGCCTACCGGACCGGCGAAGCGGAAGGTGGACGCGGCAAATCCGAGGGGAAGCAGTTCTTCGGCCTCCACCTCGCGTCCAGCAGCAGGTCCCGTCCGGTGATGCCGACGTCGAGCGTTCCCTGACCCACGTACACCGCAATGTCGCGGGGACGGAGGAAGAAGAACTCGATGTCGTTGTCCGGGTCCACCATGACCAGCTCACGGGTATCGCGGCGCTGGCGGTATCCGGCTTCGGACAGCATGGCGGAGGCGGCTTCGGACAGGGATCCCTTGTTCGGGACGGCTACTCGCAGCATGGGGGATGTTCTTTCTGGATTGGAAGGTCTGGGTGTTCAGGCAGTGCAGGCCACAGGGAGCACGGCGGCGGGAAGCGCGCCGGGCCGGTGGCTACAGATGCTTGTAGACGTCTTCCAGGGTCAGGCCTTTGGCGAGCATCAGGACCTGCAGGTGGTACAGCAACTGGGAGATTTCCTCGGCCGCGGCTTCGTCGGATTCATATTCGGCAGCCATCCATACTTCGGCTGCTTCCTCAACGACTTTCTTGCCGATGCCGTGAACACCGGACTCCAACTCAGCGACGGTGCGGGAGCCTTCCGGGCGGGTGGCTGCCTTCTCGCTGAGCTCAGCGAACAGCGTCTCGAAATTCTTCACACCCTCCAGCCTACTTGCTGCGGGCCGGAGGGCGCTTCCCGGGCCGTAGCATGACGGGCGCGATGTGAGGGATCACACACGCGCCCGCCATCCTGCGGTCCGTTTAGTTTTTGTACTGCTTGAGGACGACGGCGGTGGCCAGCGCCGCGGTGACCGCCTCGTGGCCCTTGTCTTCCTTGGAGCCCGGCAGGCCGGCGCGGTCCAGGCCCTGCTGTTCGGTGTCGCAGGTAAGGACACCGAAGCCCACCGGCACGCCGGTGTTCACGCTGACGTCGGTGAGTCCCGACGTCGCGGCCTGGCAGACGTAGTCAAAGTGCGGGGTACCGCCGCGGATGACGACGCCGAGCGCCACCACGGCGTCGAAGTGCGGTGCGAGCCGGGCGGCGGCAACGGGAAGCTCGAAGCTGCCGGGAACGCGCAGGACGGTGGGCTCGCTGATGCCGGCGTCCTTGGCGGCGCGGAGGGCCCCGTCGAGGAGTCCGTCCATGATCTGGGTGTGCCAGCTGGCTGCCACGATGGCCAGCCGCAGCTGGGAAGTTTCGGCCGGGCTCAGGGTGCTGAGGTCGATGTCGGGGGCGCCGTGTCCGCTCATAGGTACGTTGTTTCCGTTCAGTCTTGTTCGTGGATGAGGGTGTTCGGGGTGGTGACGGGCACGGGTGCGACGTGCGTGTCCAGGAGGAGGCGGTGCTCCATCCGGTCCTTCTTGGTCTGCAGGTAGCGGATGTTCTGGTCGCGGGAAGGCACCTCGGTGGGAACCATTTCCACCACCTTCACGCCTGCCCTGGCCAGCCGGTTCTGCTTGTCCGGGTTGTTGCTCAGCAGGCGGACCTCGTGCAGGCCCATTTCGGCGAGGACCTGGGCGGCGGCGTTGTAGGACCGTGCGTCAATGGGCAGTCCCAGCTGCTCGTTGGCTTCGACAGTGTCGAACCCCGCCTCCTGCAGTGCGTAGGCCTTGATCTTGTTGGCCAGGCCGATGCCGCGGCCCTCCTGGCCGCGGAGGTACAGCAGGGTTCCGCCTTGTTCATGGATCAGCTCCAGGGCGTAGGCGAGCTGCTCGCCGCAATCGCAGCGGTAGGAGCCGAAGACGTCGCCGGTGAGGCATTCGGAGTGCAGCCTGACCAGCGGGGCCTTGCCGTCGCCGGGCGGGTTGGGGGAACTGACGGCCAGGTGTTCAACACCGGTGGCCAGGTCCGTCCAGGCCTGTGCCACGAAGTCGCCGAAGGCTGTGGGCAGCTGCACGATCGGGCCGCCGCTGACAGGATGGGGCACAACCCCGCTGCCGGTCCGCCCGCTGTGGTGGGCGTCCTGGTGGTGGCCATCCTGGTGGCCGTTGCTGGCCGCAGATGCCGTCATCGTTCCTCCTTCTCCCCGGCCGGTGCAGGCCGTACTCCGTGCTCCGGAGCATCCCCCGCCCCGGTTGCAAGGTACCCCACCAGATCTTCGATGGAAATCAGGGGGCAGCCATGCTCCGCCGCGAACGTCCGAAGGCCGTCCAGGCGCATCATCTCGCCGTCGTCATACACCACTTCGGCGATGACGCCCACGGGCTCCAGGCCTGCGAGGCGGCACAGGTCCACCGCGGCCTCTGTGTGGCCGGGTCGTTCCCGCACACCTCCGTCAACTGCCCGGAGCGGAAAAATATGCCCCGGACGGGTGACCGAGGCCGGCCCGGCCTGCGGGTCGGCCAGGACGCGCGCGGTAAGGGCGCGGTCCGTGGCGGAGATTCCCGTGCTGACGCCAACGGCGGCGTCGCAGGAAACTGTGTAGGCGGTGCCCTTGGCGTCCTCGTTGACTGCCACCATGGGAGGCAGCGCGAGGGCGTCGGCCCGTTCGCCGGACAGCGGGACGCAGATGACCCCGGAGCTGTACCTGATGGTCCAGCCCATCAGCGCCGGTGTGGCGTGCTGGGCCGCGAAGATGATGTCGCCTTCGTTTTCCCTGTCCTCGTTGTCCACCACGAGGACAGGTTTCCCGGCCGCGATGGCACGGACGGCCGTTTCGATGGAATCCAGGACATGCCCGTGTCCTGCGACGCCTCCGAGGACGGTTTCCGGTGCCACGGCTTCAGGCGCCCCTGTTTCCGGCTTCAGCCGGACGGCGGCGTTCACAGTGCACCGCCGGCGGGTGCGGAGGAATCGCGGAAGGCCAGGAGGCGCTCGGTGTATTTGGCAAGCACATCCACCTCCAGGTTGACGCGGCTGCCGGCCTGCTTGGCGCCCAGGCCTGTCTCAGCCAGGGTGGTGGGGATGAGCCCGACTTCAAACCACGGCTCCGCTTCCGCTGCGTCGCTCACGGCCGTCACGGTGAGGGACACGCCGTCAATGGCAATGGAGCCCTTTTCCGCGATGTAGCGGGCAAGGTTTGCCGGCACGCCGAACCGCAGCCGCTCCCAGTTGCCCAGCGGCTCGCGCTCCAGGAGCACACCTACGCCGTCCACGTGTCCCTGGACAACGTGGCCGTCCAGCCGTCCGCCGGCCGGAACGCAGCGTTCCAGGTTGACGGAGTCGCCGGGGGCCAGCTCACCGGTGGTGCTGCGGACCAGGGTTTCCCCCATGACGTCCACGCTGAACTCCTTGCCGTTGATTTCGGTGGCCGTGAGGCAGACGCCGTTGACTGCGATCGAGCCGCCCAGGGCAAGGCCCTCGGTGGTGCCGGGTGCGTGGAGCCGGATGGTGGCGCTGGTATCGCCGTCCCGGTCAACGGACACCACGTGCCCTTGTTCGGCAATAATTCCTGTAAACATCAGTGGCCTCCCTGGGCTTGCTCCGCGCTGTGGCGGGACGGTTGTGGATCAAGGGCAACAGAACGTTGCGGTCGTAAGTGGAGTCGAAGGTCACGGCCCAGCGTGCGCACGGCGCCGCCGTCGGACGGGTCCCATTCCCACTGCTGGGCATCGGGAAGGCTGGTGATGCCCAATCCGTTGAGGGCGGGAGTTCCCGAGCCCAGCAGCGTGGGGGCCAGGTAGACGACGAGTTCGTCGACGAGACCTGCCGTGAGGAAGGCACTGAGGATGCGGGAACCCCCCTCCACCATGACGTGCCGGGAGCCGGAGGCGTACAGCAGGGACAGCGCATCGTGGGCATCCCGGGTGGGCAGATGGACGGCGAGGCCGTCTTCCCCGCGGATGGCGGCGTCGGCCGGAATCTCCCGGAGCCCCATGACGGCGCGGACGGGCTGCTTCGCGGCCGGCACCCCCTGCGGGTCCCGGGCGGTCAGCCGGGGGTTGTCCACGAGCACCGTCTGGGTGCCCACCAGGATGGCATCGATGCGGCCACGGATGGCGTGGTTGTCAGCCAGTGATTCCGGGCTGGAGATCCACTGGCTGGTGCCGTCCTCGGCGGCGATGCGGCCGTCGAGGGTCTGCGCGATATGGAGAGTCACGAAAGGGCGTTTTGCGGCCACTGCCTCAAACCATCGCCGGTTCAGGTCCAGTGCTTCCTCGGCCCCCAGGCCGCTGCGGACGCGCACGCCGGCATTGCGCAGGGTGGCTGCCCCGCCGGCGGCGGGATCGTGGGGATCATCGACGGCATACACCACGTCCGTGATGCCGGCGGCAATGATCGCCTCGGTGCAGGGTCCGGTGCGGCCCACGTGGTCGCAGGGCTCCAGTGTGACCACCATGCTGCAGCCGGCCAGGTCCAGCCCGGCGGCCTTCGCCTGCGCGATTGCGTCGGCTTCGGCATGGGCCGTTCCGGCGCCGCGGTGGTATCCGGTGACCAGCGGGAGCCCGTCAGGACCAATTACGACGGCGCCCACCAGCGGGTTTGCCCCCCGCGGCCCCTGCAGGGCTGCTTCGAGCGCAGCCTCCATGGCGGAGGTTTCGGCGGGAGTGAAGGCTGTGACGGTCCCGCTGGCCGGCCGGAGGTCCGGGTGTCCTGCCATGTGGCCGGCCACTGGCCGGCCGGAGGTAAAGGGCAGCGCAGACGGCGGGTTGCTGACCGTCATGCGGTGACCGCTGGACTCGTGGTGGCAGCTGCGGAGGCAGCGGCAGTTTCGGCATCATCAAAGAGCCATCGCATGGGGTTCATTCCTGCGTCGTTCCTTCCCTTTCGAACCGCGATGGCTCCGGGGGTATACGACAGCAGAACGCTGCGGGACCGCACGGCCCTGCAGATACAGCTGTACGTGCTTCTCTCATCCAGACTTTAACTGTCGGTACCGGAATTTCACCGGTTCAACCGTCCGCCGGGCCTTCTCCTGGGAGAAGCACCGGCTCGCGGGTCGCGGACTGTCACCGCCGGTTCGGACTTACACCGACCCCGGAGCACGTATGTGTTTTGTTATTGTGCCACAACAGAATGGGGTGCCCTGTTATTCCGTCGCCGAGCGTAACGTCCGCGCGCCCTTTTCCCGCAGCCTGTCGATGGCGGCAGCGGGATCGTCGGCACCGTAGACGGCGGAACCGGCCACGAAGACGTTGGCCCCGGCTTCCGCTGCACGCGTGATGGTCTCCTCCGTGATCCCGCCATCCACCTGGATGGCCACGCCCACTCCCGAACCATCGATGGCCGCCCTTGCCCGGCGGATCTTGGGCAGCGTGATGTCCAGGAACGCCTGGCCGCCAAAGCCGGGTTCCACCGTCATGATCAGCAGCATGTCCAGTTCGGGCAGCATGTCCAGGTAGGGCTCCACCGGCGTGGCGGGCCGCAGCGCCATCCCGGCCTTGGAGCCCCTGCTGCGGAGTTCGCGGGCAAGCTTCACCGGGGCGATGGACGCCTCGGCGTGGAACGTGACCGAGGCCAGGCCGGCGTCGGCGAATCCGGGCGCCCAACGGTCGGCATCGGCGATCATGAGGTGCGCGTCCAGCGGCACCGGGCTGACGGCCTGGATGCGCTGCACCACGGGGAGCCCGATGGTCAGGTTGGGCACGAAGTGGTTGTCCATCACGTCCACGTGCACGGCGTCGGCATTGCTAATGCGCTGCAGTTCAGCCTCGAGGTTGACGAAGTCGGCGGAGAGGATGCTCGGGTTGATGCAGCATTGCGTCACGGGGATGCCTTTCACTGGTTCTGGTGGAGGAGTCGGTCAGGGGGCGTGCCCGGCTTGAGGCAGCCACTGCCGCGGTTGCGCCGGGTCAGGCCTTCTTGCGGATCAGGCCTTCTTGTGGATGAGGGCCAGGAACATGGCGTCGGTGCCGTGGATGTGCGGCCAGAGCTGCGCCGTGGATTCGTAGCCGGCGCCCAGATCTCCGGTCAGGCTGACAGCGTCGAGGGCAGCTCCGGCGTCCAGGAGCTCAAGGTCGTCGCGCTTGCGGAGGGCATCCGCCACCACGGCCTTGGTCTCAGCAGGATGGGGCGAGCACGTCACGTATGCCACCACTCCCCCGGGCCGGACGGCGGCCAGTGCCGAGGCAAGGAGTTCGCGCTGCAGGGGTGCAAGGTCCGTCAGGTCCTTCGGTGACCTGCGCCAGCGGGACTCGGGCCGGCGCCGGAGCGCGCCGAGGCCGCTGCAGGGAACGTCCACCAGGACCCGATGGTAGGACTCCGGCTGCTCGGCACCGACCTCGCGGCCGTCGCCGGTGCGGACCTGCCACGTGTCCCCCGGTACTGCGGACAGCGCCTGGCTGACGAGCTTGGCGCGGTGCGGGGCCGGCTCGTTGGCCAGCAGGGTGGCTCCGCGTTCCCGGGCAAGGGCGCCCAGCAGGGAGGCCTTGCCGCCGGGGCCGGCGCAGAGGTCCAGCCATGCTTCGCCGGTACCGGCGCCGCCCGGGCCGAGGTCCACTGCGGCC
>NZ_AOFD01000029.1 GCF_000332815.1 Arthrobacter nitrophenolicus | reverse complement strand
AAGGCGCCGGACGTCGTCGTACTTAAAACAAACGCGGGGTCACTTCCGGCCCATCCCAAGGAGAATATTGGGCCGGGAGTGACCCCGCGTCGATATCTGGATCTATTAGAGGGCTGCGTAAACCTCGCGCAGCAGCTTGGCGGTCTCGGACGGCGTCTTGCCGACCTTCACGCCTGCGGCCTCCAGGGCTTCCTTCTTGGCCTGGGCGGTACCGGCGGAACCGGAGACGATGGCACCGGCGTGGCCCATGGTCTTGCCTTCCGGCGCGGTGAAGCCTGCCACGTAGCCGACAACCGGCTTGGTGACGTTGGCCTTGATGAAGTCGGCGGCACGCTCTTCGGCGTCGCCACCGATCTCGCCGATCATGACGATTGCCTTGGTCTCGGGGTCAGCCTCGAATGCGGCCAGCGCATCGATGTGCGTGGTGCCGATGATGGGGTCGCCCCCGATGCCGATGGCGGTGGAGAAGCCGAGGTCGCGCAGTTCGTACATCATCTGGTAGGTCAGGGTGCCGGACTTGGAAACCAGTCCGATGGGGCCCTTGCCCGTGATGTTGGCGGGGGTGATGCCCACCAGCGCCTCGCCCGGGGTGATGATGCCGGGGCAGTTCGGTCCGATGATGCGGGTGACCTGGTTGCCGTCGGCGTCCACCTTGGACTGGGCCAGGGCCCAGAATTCGGCGGAGTCCTGGACCGGCACGCCTTCGGTGATGACCACTACCAGGCCGATGCCTGCTTCGATAGCTTCAACAACAGCGTTCTTGGTGAATGCCGGCGGAACGAAGACGATGGAGACGTCGGCGCCGGTTTCCGCCATGCTTCCTTGACGGTGCCGTAGACGTTGATTTCCTGGTCGCCGTGCAGGACCGTGGTGCCGGCCTTGCGGGCGTTGACGCCGCCAACAATGTTGGTTCCGGCCTTCAGCATCAGGGCGGTGTGCTTGGTGCCTTCGCCGCCGGTGATGCCCTGGACGATGACCTTGGAGTCCTTGTTCAGATAGATAGACATGGTGCGTCCCTTTACTTAGCTGCGTTGGCGAGCTCGGCGGCCTTGTCGGCGCCCTCGTCCATGGTGGCGGCCAGGGTAACCAGCGGGTGGTTGGCCTCGTTCAGGATGCGGCGGCCTTCCTCGACGTTGTTGCCGTCAAGGCGGACTACCAGCGGCTTGTTCGCGGTGTGGCCCAGCTCGGCCAGTGCACCGACAATGCCCTTGGCGACGGCGTCGCAGGCGGTGATGCCGCCGAAGACGTTAACGAACACGGACTTGACCTGCTCGTCACCGAGGATGACGTCCAGGCCGGCAGCCATGACCTCGGCGGAGGCTCCACCGCCGATGTCCAGGAAGTTTGCGGGCTTGACGTTGCCGTGGTTTTCACCGGCGTAGGCAACGACGTCAAGGGTGGACATTACAAGGCCGGCGCCGTTGCCGATGATGCCGACTTCGCCGTCGAGCTTGACGTAGTTGAGGTCCTGCGCCTTTGCCTTGGCCTCAAGGGGATCGGCAGCGTCTTTGTCCTCAAGCAGCGCGTGCTTGGCGTGGCGGAACTCCGCGTTTTCGTCGAGGGAGACCTTGCCGTCAAGGGCGATGATCTCGCCGGCGCCGGTGCGGACGAGCGGGTTGACCTCCACCAGGGTTGCGTCTTCCTTCTTGAAGACGTCCCAGAGCTTGAGGATGACGTCGGCCACCTTGCCGCGCAGTTCCTCAGCGAAGCCTGCCGTGGCGACGATCTCGTCCGCCTTGGCCTGGTCGATGCCGACGGCGGGGTCGATGGCGACCTTGGCCAGCGCCTCCGGGCGTTCGACGGCGAGCTGCTCGATTTCCATGCCGCCTTCAACCGAGCACATGGCCAGGTAGTTGCGGTTGGCCCGGTCCAGCAGGACGGAGAAGTAGAACTCTTCGGCGATGTCCGCACCCTGGGCAATCATCACCTTTTTGACGGTGTGGCCCTTGATGTCCATGCCCAGGATGTTGGTGGCGTGCTCAAGTGCCTCGTCAGCGGACTTTGCGACCTTCACGCCGCCGGCCTTGCCGCGGCCGCCGATCTTGACCTGTGCCTTGACGACGGTGACGCCGCCAATCTTTTCGGCAGCTGCCTTTGCTTCTTCTGGGGTGTACGCCACGATGCCGGCCAGCACGGGTACACCGTGCGCCTCGAACATATCGCGCGCCTGGTATTCAAACAGGTCCACGGTTTAGTGTCCTTCTACGTCGAAGTAGTTTCTATACAGCCGGACACCATCGATAGACGATGACCGGGCTGCGGATTGCACGCACCGGCGGCCTGTCTGGAAACGAGCCACGCGGCGTAATGCTCCTCTGGGAACTCTAGTCCTTTATGGGGACCGGCCCGTCCCAGACTACCGCTTATGTGAGTAAGGACACTATTCTATGAGGCGTAGAAAAACCGCGGATTTACGGGGTTTTTGAGCCCTCGGAAGGCGCCGGGGAGGCCTCTTCACCGGGTCCGGGAATCAGTTCGTAACGCTCGGTTGACACGAAGAATCCGACGCCGGCAGAGACGTTTCCGCATGCCACGCCGCCGTTGTAGGCCGAACACCGCAGCCCGTTGCGTTCCAGGTTCTGCCCCTCGGCCAGGACCGGCAGCTGGGCCAGCGGACCTGTGCGGCTACCGTTGGGCCCGTAGGTTGCCTCCATTTGTGTGACGCCGGACCGGCACTCCCCGTACCAGGCCTTGTCCGGAGTGAGCAGCGCGACCCCGCCCAGGTAGCCCAGCCCGGTTCCGGCACAGTCGTCCCTGACGTCGTCCGCGTCGGGCTTGGGGTAGGTTGCCAGTTCGCAGTGCGCAACCGGGACGATGGCAAGCCTGTTGTTTGCTGAATCGCTGTAGCCGTTTGTTTCGTACGGGAGGTTGATGTGCTCCCCGCGGGCGGACGTGAGGGAGCAGGCCACAGTGCGGTCTTCGGTGATGAACGAGAGGGTGTCCTCACCGTTCGAGAAATCCTGGGGGCTGGCCAGGGCGGCCTGTTCCAGCTGGTCCATCGGCGCGGGCGGGGGCGGCGGCACGTAGCCGGGATCCTCAGTGGTGACAGTGCACCCGGTGGCAGTGGCCAGGAAAAGGGCGGCGAGCATCCCCCAAACAGTCCGTCGCATGCGCTCCATTATGCCCGCCAGTGGCGCTGCCCGAAGTCATCTTCCCCAGCCCGCGCCCTACTGGGGCACTTCGACACGGACACGCCGCAGTCCGGGCCCGTTTTGCGAATTTCGCCGCCCAAAGTGGCCCACGACGGCGGGGCCACCTTAAGTCGGAAGGTCTTTTCTGGCGCGCCTAAGCACCGAGCTTGCATCAGGTTTTGGCAGGGCTCTTAGGCGTCCAGTTTGGTCAGCGGCGCGTAGCGAAGCAGGAGGCGCTTCTCGCCGCCGTCGAATTTCACCTTGGCCACGGTCTTGTCCCCGGCCCCCTCCAGGGCCAGGACGGTCCCGTTGCCGAAGCTTGTGTGGTTGACTTTGTCCCCCACGCTGACGGCGATGATTTCCTTTTGCGGCTGCACCCGGTTCCGGGCGATGACTGCGGGGACGTCGGCGTTGAACCCGGCCGAGGGGTCGGCATTGGCTCCGCGGGAGGTGCCCGCACCCCAGAACGATCCGCTGTACTTGCCCGAGCCGATAGACCCGCCGCCGCTCCAGGCCGCTTGCCTGCTGGTGCCTTCCCGCTTCCACTCCAGAAGCTCGGCGGGGATTTCCTCGAGGAACTGGCTGGCGGGGTTGTACTGGCTCTGTCCCCACATACTCCGGACCTCGGACCGGGTGACGTAGAGCCGTTTCCTGGCGCGGGTGAGCCCCACGTAGGCCAGCCGGCGTTCTTCGGCCAGTTCCTTGGGGTCCGTGGCGGAGCGCTGGTGCGGGAACAGCCCGTGCTCCATGCCGGTCAGGAACACCACGGGGAATTCGAGGCCCTTGGCAGTGTGGAGAGTCATCAGGGTGACGACGCCCAGCCGCTTGGCTTCGGCCACCGCGGAGTCGATGTCGGCGCCCGGGGCGTCCGGGATCTGGTCCGCGTCGGCCACCAGGGACACCTGCTCCAGGAACGCCTCCAGCGTCCCTTCCGGGTTGTCACGCTCATATTCACGGACGACGGCGACGAGTTCGGCCAGGTTCTCCACCCGGGACTCGTCCTGGGGATCGGTGCTTGCCCGCAGTGCCGCCAGGTAGCCGGTCTGCTCCAGGACCGCTTCAAGTGCGGCGGCCGCGCCGGACCCGGAAGCCACCTCGGCGAGGTCGTCCAGCAGCTTCACGAAGCCAAGGACGGCGTTGACGGAGCGGGTGGCCATGGCCGGGGCCTGTTCGGCACGGCGGGCTGCGGCCATGAACGAAATCCGCTCACGCTGGGCAAGGGCGGCGACGGCGCCTTCGGCGCGGTCGCCGATCCCCCGCTTGGGTTCGTTGAGGACCCTGCGGAGGTTGACGTCGTCGTCGGGGTTGACCAGGACCCGGAGGTACGCGAGGGCGTCCTTGATTTCCTTCCGCTCGTAGAAGCGCGTGCCGCCCACTACCTTGTAGGGCAGGCCCACCCGGACCAGGACGTCCTCGATGGACCGGGACTGTGCATTGGTCCGGTAGAAGATGGCGACGTCGCCCGGGCGCAGGTTGTCCTCGTCCTGGAGCCGGTCGATCTCCTTGGCGATGAACTGGGCTTCGTCGTGCTCGTTCTCGCCCACATACCCGATGATTTTGTGGCCTTCCCCTTCCGCGGTCCACAGCCGCTTCTCGGGGCGGTTGGGGTTGCGGGAGATGACCGAGTTGGCCGCACTGAGGATGTTCTGCGTGGAGCGGTAGTTCTGCTCCAGTTTGATGGTGCGGGCCTCGGGATAGTCCTTCTCGAATTCGACGATGTTGCGGATGTCCGCACCACGGAAGGCGTAGATGGATTGGTCCGAGTCGCCCACCACGGTGAGCTCCGACGCCCCGGGCCCCTCCCCCACGATCTCGCGCACCAGCGCGTACTGAGCATGGTTGGTGTCCTGGTACTCGTCCACCAGGACGTGCCGGAACCGGCGGCGGTAGGACTCGGCGAGCGCCGGGAACGCGCGGAACATGAAGACGGTCTCGGCGATGAGGTCGTCAAAGTCCATGGCGTTGGCCTGGCGGAGCCGCTGCGTGTAGCCCTTGTAGACCTCGGCAACGGCCTGCTCGAAGGGATCGTTGTAGTTCGCGGCCGAGGCGTAGGAATCGGCGTCGATGAGCTCGTTCTTCAGCGCCGAGATCTTGTGCTGGATGGCTTTGGGGGCGAACTTCTTGGGGTCCAGGTCCAGGGCCTTGGACACCTGGGTGACCAGCCGCAGGGAATCCGCTGAATCGTAGATGGAGAAGTTTGATTTCAGGCCCACATTGGCAGCCTCCTGGCGCAGGATCCGCACACAGGACGAGTGGAAGGTCGAAATCCACATGATCTTGGCGCGGCCACCCACCAGCGCCTCGATGCGCTCCCGCATTTCCGCGGCGGCCTTGTTGGTGAAGGTGATGGCCAGGATTTCGCCATGGTGGGCACGGCCCGTGGCAATCAGGTAGGCAATCCGGTTGCTGAGGACGCGGGTCTTGCCGGAACCCGCACCGGCCACGATCAGCAGCGCGGAACCGGCGTGCTTGACCGCTTCCTCCTGCTGCGGATTGAGCCCTTCCAGGAGCTTGGCGGCATCGAGCCGGGGCCTGCCATGGTGCTGCCGGTCCGGCCCGGCACCCGGGTGCCCGCCGCCTGCTTCATGGATTCCGGCAGGGTCCCCGGCGGGAACGCTGCCACCTGGACCGGCCGCCGTGGCGAGGCCGTCCGGGTGCGCCTTGGTGCGGGCAGCAGCTGCGGGAGCGGCCTTGAACGGTCCGTCAGAGTACGGGTCAAACAACATATCCATGGTGCCTACAAGTCTAGGCGGTGGGACCGACACCCACTTCCGGCCTGTGGATTACGCCACGGAATCTGCCGGCATTGCCCCGTCTCCCCGGCTTAGGCCACCGAGGCCGACTCGAGGGCCGCACGCAACTCCCGCACCGCCGTCGTGCCTCCTGCCATGAACCATTCCAGGCCGTTGACCCGGACGGTGTCCACGGCGCCACCGGCGGCGCGGACGATGGCCTTGCCCGGCAGCCAGTCCCATTCCGGGCAGCTGTGCTGGAACCAGCAGCCCAGCTGCCCGTCCGCCACCCTGCCCAGGTCGCAGGAGCCCGAACCCAGCATGCGCAGGGTTGCCGCGGAGGTTGCGGCGGCGTGCCACGGCATGGCGCACATCGGGTCCATCAGCCAGCGGGGATGGATGTAGGTGGCGGCGCCCAGTTCGGCGACGGCAGTTCCGTTGCGTTGGCCGCGGTTGTCGTGGAAGACCGTGAGCGGTTCCCCGTTGAGGGTGGCCGGGTGCGAGCGCCCGCCCAGCCAGAGCTTGTCCTCCTCCGGCTGGTAGATGGCCCCGAGCAGCACGTCGGTTTCGTCCTTCAGGGCAATGGCGGAGCACCAGTACGTGGAGCCGTGCAGGAAGTTGTAGGTGCCGTCCACGGGGTCGATGACCCAGGTCCGCCCGCTGCTGCCCTGCACGGATGCGCCCTCTTCACCCAGGATTCCGTCCTCCGGCCGGCAGCGCTGCAGCTGCTCCAGCACGTAGGCCTCGGCGGCGTGGTCCGCGGCCGTCACAACGTCGGAAATGGATGTCTTCTGCTGGGACTGCAGCCCGGCCATCCGCATCAGGAGTGCCAGCTGCCCGGCCTCCCGCACCAGGCTGCCGCCAGCTGGTGGTCGTCCAACGAAGGGTCAAGTTCAACAGCGCTGTGCCGGCCAATGGTCATGGCTTCAGTGTATGGGGCGGAATAATGGTGCCATGGCCAAGACCCCTGCCCAGCGGATCAAGAAGCACGGCGCCAAGGCGGCGGTGCCGCAGCACCACCTGCCGCCGGTGATCAACCCGACCACCAGCCGGACACCGGAAAAAGCCCAGAGCAACAGCAACCTGATCCTGATCGCCGGCGTCGTGGCCAGCCTGTTCCTGTTCTGGTACCTGCACCTGCTGACCCTGGACCAGCTCCGGCAGCTGACCGGCGGGCTGGCAATGCCGGACTCGCTCATCGGCGGCTTTGACCCTGCTACATCGGCCAGCTTCAGGCGGTGATGGACGCTGACGCGCTCGGCCAGCTCAACTACGTTCACAAGACCGCCGGCACGCTGTTCCCGCTGATCTTCGGCTTCACGTGGCTGCTGCTGATCGGCACCAACGTCGCCCGCAAGGCGTTCCGCTGGGCGCTGTGGGCGCTGCCGCTGCTGTTCGTGGTGGTCCGGCTCTGGGGCAACGTTGCCATTGACGGCGTCCTGGCTGCCGAAGCGCCCGACGCCGGCCAGGTTGCCTTGGCGTCCGGCCTCACCATTGCCGGGTGGGTGCTTTTGGTCCTGAGCCTGGTGGCAGGCGGCGCGGCCGTGCTGCTGAAGGCGCGGAGCAAGAAGGCTGCTAGCTGACGGCTGCTGCCGCCCGGGCCTGCTTCCGGTGCCGGTGCACCCGCTGCGCAATCACCAGGCCCGCCGTCGCCATGCCCACGGTGACGGGGTAGCCCATGATGCGCTCGAGTGTTCCGGGCTCGGGAATGTCCATCCTGGTCAGGCCGCCGGTCACCAGCGCGGCCAGGGACACGCCGCCGCAGGCCAGGATGAACCAGGCCATGGCCGACTTCCGCAGCCAGAGGATGCCAAGCACCAGCAATGCCGCGGCACCGGCCAGGAAGTACATGATGGCACCGGTGAAGTGCCAGCCGGAGCCGGCGTCCTCGGGAACCAGACCCACAATGACGGTGCCCGCCCCGGCTGTTCCGGTCAGGATCCGCACCCAGACCGCTGCGAGCCACGGCTTGCTGCGGCCAGGCTGTACCCGCGCCCCCGCCCGCGCCGCCACGCACAGCAGGCCCGAGCTCAGCAGGATGGCACCCAGCAGCATTCCCAGGCCCTGGACCACGAACGACGCGTTCATGAGCCAATTCAGCGGGGAGCAGACCTCCCGCCCGTCGAAGATGCCACAGTTCAGGCACCCAGGTCGCTGATGTAGCCGGTCCGCAGGTCATAGGGACGGGGGCCGGCCCATGCCGCGATCACCGCAGCTTCGGCGGCGAAATACTGCAGCACGCTCAACACCGACCACGCACCGATGTACTGCCGGGTGGACGCGGTATCCGGAATGAACGCCGCCGCGGGCGCCGTGGACGGTGCTGGAGTCATGCCTTGAGCGTAGTACGGCCTGGCACCTTGTATGCTGGTATGCGTGTCCGTTCGGACGGCCCTGCCGGTCCTGTCGGATGCAAGCCCTCGTAGCTCAGTGGATAGAGCACGGCTCTCCTAAAGCCGGTGTCGTTGGTTCGATTCCAATCGAGGGCACTTGAACGTTCCTCCCCCGGAGTTCGAACTCCGCGCCTACCTGCTGGGGCCCGCTGCGGGTACTGCCCAGAAAGCAGGCCTGTGGACGGTCGAACGCGACATGCTGGACCGGGCCAACGGCACCCGCGGAACCTTCACCGGCGTCGTACGCTTCGTCCCCGACGACGACGGCGGCCTGGCCTTCCGCGAAGAAGGCACCATGCGCTGGCCCTCCTTCACCGGCCCCGCCTTCCGGGAATACCTGCTGCGGCCCGCCGGGCGGCCCGACGCCCTGGACGTGTTCTTTCCCGACGGGCGGCCCTTCCACCGGATGAGCTTCACCCCGCAAGCCAACCTGGACAACCACTGGTGCGATCCCGACACCTACCGCGTGGCCTACACCTTTAATGGCCCTGACCGCTTCAGCTACAGCTGGGACGTGACCGGACCGCGCAAGGACCTGCTGCTGACATCGCACCTGGTCCGGGGCGGGGCCGCATGAAAGCCCGCATCGTGGTGTCCGCCGTCTGCGTCTTCGACCCCTCCGGCCGGCTCCTGACCGTCCGCAAGCGCGGCACGGAAATGTTCATGCATCCCGGCGGCAAACCGGAGGCCGGCGAATCAGCTGTCCAGGCGGCAGCCCGTGAGCTCGCCGAGGAAGTGGGCATCGTCATCGATCCGCAGGACCTGGAGCTGATGGGCGTCTGGATCGCGGACGCCGCGAACGAGGCCGCGACGGATATCGAGGCCACCGTGTTCCGGGCACCCGGCACCTGGCAGGCGCACCCGTCCGCCGAAATCGCCGAGATCCGCTGGCTGGACCTGGCTGCCCTCGACAACGGCGCCACGCTGCCGGCGAACCTGGCCCCGCTGCTGACGGACCATATCCTTCCGGAACTGGCGGCGGCGCGGGACGCAGGCGCGTAGCGGCGCATAGTCCGCGCCGCCGGCGGAACCCCTACAGCTCGGGGACTGCCTCCTGCGCCACGGCTGTCGCCTCGGCAAACTGGGTGCGGTACAGCTCCGCGTAGCGGCCGTCGGCGGCGAGCAGCTCGGTGTGGGTGCCCCGCTCCACGATCCGCCCGTCCTCCACCACCAGGATGGCGTCGGCGGCGCGGATGGTGGACAGCCGGTGGGCAATCACGACGGCGGTGCGCCCCTCGAGTGCGGCACCCAGGGCTGCCTGCACGGCTGCCTCGTTGGTGGAGTCCAGCGCCGCGGTGGCTTCGTCCAGGATGACCACCCGGGGCTGGGCGATCAGCAGCCGGGCAATGGTGAGGCGCTGGCGCTCACCGCCCGAGAGCCGGTAGCCGCGCTCCCCCACCACGGTCTCCAGCCCATCCGGCAGGGACCGGATCATCGTCTCCAGCCGTGCCTGCCGGATGACGTCCCACATGTCCTTCTCGGTGGCGTCGGGCCGGGCCAGGCGCAGGTTGGAGGCGATGGTCTCGTGGAAGAGGTGGCCGTCCTGGGTGACCATGCCCAGCGTGTCCCGGAGGGAGTCGAAGGTGGCGTCCCGCAGGTCCAGGCCGGAACCCGGCAAGCTGCCGCCCAGCCGGACGGCGCCGGAATCGACGTCGTACAGCCGGGCCAGCAGCTGGGCGATGGTGGATTTGCCGGCGCCGGAGGACCCGACCAGCGCCACCGTCTGCCCGGGTTCCACCCGGAAGCTGATACCGTGCAGCACTTCCTCGCCGCCGCGGGTGTCCAGGGTGGACACTTCCTCCAGTGAGGCCAGTGACACCTTGTCCGCGGACGGGTAGGCGAAGCGGACGTCGTCGAATTCCACGGACACGGGACCCGGCGGTACCGGAACGGCGCCGGGCTTCTGCTGGATCAGCGGTTTGAGGTCCAGGATCTCGAACACGCGCTCAAAACTGACAAGGGCGCTCATGATCTCCACCCGCGCGTTGGAAAGCGCCGTCAGCGGAGCGTACAGCCGGGTGAGCAGCAGAGCCAGGACCACCACGTCGCCCGCGGCCAGCTGGCCGGTGATGGCATACCAGCCGCCCAGGCCGTAGACAAGTGCCAGGGCAAGGGCGGAAACCAGCGTCAGTGCCGTCACGAAGGTGAACTGCAGCATGGCCGTCCGGATGCCGATGTCACGGACCCGGCCGGCGCGGACGGCGAACTCCCGGGATTCGTCGGCCGGCCGGCCGAACAGCTTGACCAGGGTGGCGCCCGGGGCGGAGAAGCGTTCGGTCATCTGCGTGCCCATGGCCGCGTTGTGTTCGGCCGCCTCGCGGCGCAGGTCCGCCAGCTTCGATCCCATCCGCCGGGCGGGGACCAGGAACACCGGCAGCAGGACCATGGCCAGGACCGTCACCTGCCACGAGGTGCCCAGCATGACCGCCAGGGTCAGGACCAGGGCCACCACGTTGCTGACCACACCGGACAGGTCCCCGCGAATGCGGACTGGGCGCCGATGACGTCATTGTTCAGGCGGCTGACCAGGGCGCCCGTGCGGGTGCGGGTGAAGAAGGCGATGGGCATTTTCTGGACATGGTCAAAGACGCGGGTGCGCAGGTCGAGGATCACGCCTTCGCCGATGGTGGAGGACAGCCAGCGGTTGACCAGGCCCAGGCCCGCCTCGGCCACAGCGACGACGGCGATCAGCAGGGCCAGCCGGATGACCTCGCCCTCGCTGGCGCGTGCCACGATGGCGTCCACCACCTGGCCGGCCAGGACCGGGGTTGCCACGGCAAGGAAGGCCATCGCAACGGACATGGCCACGAAGGCCAGCAGTTTGCCGCGGTGCGGCCGGGCAAAGGCCAGGACCCGCTTGAGGGTTTCCTTGGAGAACGGTTTGGATCCGCTCTTGGCCCTGACGAGGTTGTAAAGGGAACCCCGGGCCACCTGTTCCATGCTCATCGATACTGCTCCGCGGTCAAAGTAGTTCCCTAACTGTCGGTCCTCATGCTGCTTGAGATGTGCTGCTTGGTGACCGTGCCGTTGTCCAGTTCCCAACGTACATCCAGCCGGACGTTCTCGAGCAGCCTGCGGTCGTGGGTCACCAGCAGCAGGGCACCCTCGTAGCTGTCCAGTGCCTCTTCGAGCTGCTCGATGGCCGGCAGGTCGAGGTGGTTCGTGGGTTCATCCAGGACCAGCAGGTTCACGCCGCGCGCCTGGAGCAAGGCCAGCGCGGCCCGGGTGCGTTCCCCTGGCGAGAGGGAATCAACGGGCCGCCCGGTGTGGTCGGCCTTTAGGCCGAACTTGGCCAGCAGGGTGCGGACCTCCGCCGGGGTCATGTCGCCAAGGACTTCCCCGACGGCGTCAGCTAAGGCCAGGTGCCCCTGCAGCAGCCCGCGTGCCTGGTCAATTTCGCCGATGGCAACGGAGGCGCCCATGGACGCGCTGCCGGCGTCGGGCTCAACGGCGCCGAGGAGGAGGCGGAGCAGCGTGGACTTGCCTGCACCGTTGGGACCGGTGATGCCGATCCGCTCCCCCGCGTTGAGCTGCAGGTTGACCGGTCCCAGGGTAAACCCGCCCTGGCGGACCTCGGCGTCGCGGAGGGTGGCTACCACGGAACTGGACCGCGGGGCCTGGCCGATGGAGAACTGCAGCTGCCATTCCTTCCGCGGTTCTTCCACCGCATCCAGCCGCGCGATCCGGGATTCCATCTGCCGGACCTTCTGCGCCTGCTTTTCCGAGGACTCGGTGCTGGCCGCGCGGCGGATCTTGTCGTTGTCCGGGCTTTTCCGCATGGCGTTGCGGACACCCTGGGAGCTCCACTCCCGCTGGGTCCGGGCACGGGACACCAGGTCGGCCTTCGTGGCGGCGAACTCCTCGTACTTCTCCCTGGCGTGGCGGCGAGCGACTGCACGTTCCTCCAGGTAGGCGTCATACCCGCCGTCGTACACCGAGACGGCGTTCTGTGCCTGGTCCAGCTCCACCACGGTGGTGACGCACCGGGCCAGGAACTCGCGGTCGTGGCTGACCAGGACCACGCCGCCGCGCAGCCCCTTTACGAAGTCCTCCAGCCTGGCGAGCCCGGCCAGGTCCAGATCGTTGGTGGGCTCGTCCAGGAGCACCACGTCGAACCGGCTCAGCAGCAGGGCAGCCAGCGCCACCCGGGCGGCCTGGCCGCCGGAGAGGCCGGTCATGGGGCGTCGGCGCCCGCTTCCAGGCCGAGATCGGCGAGGACGGCCGGGATGCGGTCGTCGAGGTCGGCGGCGCCGGAGGCCATCCACCGGTCGAAGGCCCTGGCGTAGGCATCGTCGGCGCCCGGTGCGCCGCCGCCCAGTGCCTCCGCAGTGGATTCCATGTCGGCGGTAGCTTGGGCGCAGCCCGTGCGGCGGGCAATGTAGGCTGCCACGTTCTCCCCCGGCACCCGCTCGTGCTCCTGGGGAAGCCAGCCCACAAACGCGTCGGCCGGAGCCATGCTGACAGTCCCGGCCTGCGGCTGGTCCGCACCGGCGAGGATCCGCAGCAGGGTTGTCTTGCCAGCGCCGTTGGCGCCAACCACGCCCACAACATCGCCGGGAGCGACGGTCAGGGAAAGTCCTGCAAAGAGCTGGCGGTGGTCATGTCCGCCCGCGATGTCCTTGGCAACAAGGGTTGCAGTCATTGGTCCATCCTTTCACCGGTCCAGCCCGGTTTCCTGCCGGAGCAGGGCCGGCGCCGCCGTACGGATCCCGGGGATCCCGGCGCAGGGCATGAAAGAACCCGCTGGTCCGGACTTGGGGGGGTGTACGGACCAACGGGCTCGACCATCAAGCATAGTCGAAACAGCACCGGCGGTAAAATCGGCGAGGTTTGGCGGCACGCTAAAATTGATTCACCGTCCGTTCTGCAGAGAGCACCCCATGATCCTTCCCGCCAAGGCGTTCCAGCGCTGGCTGCAAGGCATCGCCCCCGATGCCAGCACAGCAGACGTCTGCAGGGTCTCCGGGATAAAGAGGACAACGCTCGCCCAGCAGCTGGTCAGGGGCAAGGTCTCCGTTACCACCGTGGTCAGCATCGCCCGGGCCTACAGCGTCAATCCGGTCGCCGCACTGGCGTATTTCGATGACTACCGCGAACTGGCCGGCCCGCTCCCGCCGCCTACCCGCTGCGAGCTGATCAGCCAGATTTCGACCCCGGACCTGCTGCAGGCAGCGCTTGCGCGCCCCGCCATGGACCCCGCGGGGAGGCCACGACCACAGCCGCCCGCCCTCAGCCCCGCCCCGCATGCAACCTCCGTGAAGAACTGGGTGGACGCCATTGACGACGGCGAGGTGCGGCACCGCGTCTCGGCTGCCACCGGGGTGGCGCCCCAGAACTACTCCGCCCAGCTGACTGCCAACCGGCTCTCCCCGGAACTTGCCCTCGCAACCTCGCGGGCAGCCGGGGTGGGGCCCACAGGGGGCCTGGTGGCCACCGGGCTGATCACGGAGGAAGAGGCAGGCTGGCCGCCGGGTGCGCGCCAGGCGGCCCTGGACAGCATGTCCGACGGCGACCTCACCACCCTTGCCGGGGACCGGCTCCAGGCGCTGGGGAAAGTACTGCGGCGCCAAGAGCAGGACCAAGCACAGACAGAAAAGATCTGGGAGAACCTGGGATGATTGAAATCCTTCAATGGGCCACGCTGGCCGTCTGCGGCCTGACCGCCATAGCGCGGGTACCCAGCCTGCTGCGGGGTGAGAACCGGTCGCCCTTCTATATCTTCGCCCTGATGACCCTCGCCATCCTGCTGAGCATCGAGGCGCCCTACGTGGTGATCGACCAGGCGCTAGGCGGGATCAATCTGGCAAACCTCCTCCTGCGGTTCGTCATCTTCGCCACCATCTTCTTCCTGGGCATCCGCGTCACCAAGGGGTTCGGTGCCGAGGGCGCCTACCGGCTCATCACCGGAAGGGCGGGGATGATCGTACTGCTGGCCATCTCCGTGGCGATGGTGGCCGTGTTCTTCCTCATGGACACCGCAGGATCGTCGGCAGGGCTCGTGGGACCGGCCCGGCGGGACGCCCGCAACGCCGTCCTGGTGGAGTACTACGGGGCAGCCGGCCGGGCCTACCCGTCCTATATTTCGCTGGTGCTCCTGCCTGCCATGGTCCGTGCAGTGCGGAGCCGCCTGCCCGTCCTCGTGCGGATAGCGGCCGGGCTCCTGGCGCTGGGCGGAGTCGCCATCGCCCTCTCACTGCTGTTCCCGTTCATTCCCCGGTCCTGGGACGCCGTGGAGTTCGTGGTGAACTACACGGCGGTGCTGTGCTTTGTGATCGGGCTTGCGCTGATCTGGGCCGCAAGGGTGCAAAACGGCAAGAGCATGGGCAGGCAAAGGACATCTACCGAAAAGTAACCAAGCGGCTTTCACAAAATCATTAGAATGTGAAACAATCATGAATGTGTGAAGGTGGGACCGAGGGGCGTTTACGAACGGGGATAAATTCTTGAACGCTCCCTGTCCCGGGGGCCTTTGCACACATTGGGGGATGAGTGGTGGCGGCCGTTGGGGACCGCCCCCACTCAGCCTATTTAAGGCCCATTTCGCTTGAGTTTTTGGCCAGATATGGCGACTTCAGGGGCCTTGAAGTCGCCATATCAGCCAGAAATTCTGTGGAACTTATGCGCGGGTGAACCTCAGCGTGACCAGCTGGAACGGGCGCAGCTGCAGGGTGGCACCACCGGCCCCGGCCTCTACCCCTGGTGACTGGACGTCCCGCTCCAGCAGATCGACGGCGCGGACAGCCGCTGAAGCAAAGTTGGCAGTGACCCTCCCGGTGGAGCGCTCCCCCAGTGACTCGTAGAGCCTGGCGATCACATCGCCCGACCCGTCCTCAGCCAGCTTGACCGCTTCAATCACCAAGGCTGGGTTGGTTACCGAGAACAGCGGTTCAACGGGCGCGGCCCCGCGGACCATCCGGGGTGCGAGGTTGGTGCGGTAGCCCTCCTGGACAGCCTCGGCAATGCCGGCGCCGGGACGAATGGTGACGGTCAGGTCATGAAGCCCGCGGTCGGCCTCCGGGTCCGGGAACTTGGGAGCGCGCAGCAGGGACAGGCGCACGGTGGTGGTGGTGCCGCCGTCGGACTCCCTGACGTTCCTGGCCACGTCATGGCCATAGGTGGACGCGTTGGAGACCGCCACCCCGTAGCCGGGTTCGGCAACGTGGATCCAGCGGTGCGCGCAGATCTCGAACTTCGCCGCCTCCCAGGACGTGTTGATGTGGGTGGGCCGGAAGACGTGCCCGAACTGCGTCTCGGCAGCCGAGCGGTCGGCCCGGATGTCCAGGGCGAACCCTAGCTTCAGAAGCTTCTCCCGTTCCTGCCAGTCCACCGAGGTGGTGATCGACAGCGACGGACTCTCGGGCGCCAGCGTGATCCGCTGCGTGATCGAAGAGGCTCCGGCCAGCCGTTCCACCACCACGACGGCGGCCCCGCCTTCGCCTTCCAGCCGGACAGATTCCGCACCGGTCAGCGCAGTGACGTTGCGCCGGTAGAACTCGTCGATGTCCCAGGCATCCCATTCATTGGGCGTGTCGCGGTGCAGTTCCAGCAGGTTGCCGTACTGGTCAGGGGCGATGGCCTCCCGGCCGCTGGCGTAATCACGCAGGGATGTCAGGAGGCCGTTCGCGTCCAGCACCGCGCGGATGACGCCGTTGTCCAGAACGTATCCGCCTGCTTCGGCCGTTGCGCTGACGGCTTCGGAAGAAAAGGCCGGTTCTCCCGCCGCCAGGGCGGGCACGCCATCCCTGGCATGCGGCGCGGCATTGAGGAGGAACTCCCGCTCCCCCGAGCCGAGCACCGCAGCAGCGGCCTGGCCGATCAGCGCTTCCAGTCCGGCCTCGATCGCCTGGTAGTTGCGCTCGGCATCCTGGTGGACCCAGGCGATGGAACTGCCGGGCAGAATGTCGTGGAACTGCTGCAGCAGCACCAGCCGCCAGAGGCGCTTCAGCTCAGCGGCCGGGTAGGCGTAGGCGCCGTCGGTCCGGACCGCTGCCGTGGCGCACCACAGTTCGGCTTCCCGCAACAGGTGCTCACTGCGCCGGTTGCCCTTCTTGGTACGGGCCTGGCTGGTGTACGTTCCGCGGTGCAGCTCAAGGTACATCTCCCCCACCCAGACGGGCAGCGAGGTGTAGTCCTGTTCGGCCTGCCGGAAGAAACTCTCCGCGGACCCGATCCGGACCTTCGGCGATCCCTCCAGGTCGGCGGTGCGGGCCGCAGCGGCGAGCATTTCCCGGGTAGGTCCGCCGCCGCCGTCGCCGAAGCCGAAGGGAACCAGTGACACTGTTCCCCGCCCGTGGTCCCGGTAGTTCCGTTCGGCGTGGGCCAACTCCCGGCCGCTGAGTTCGGAGTTGTAGGTGTCCACCGGGGGGAAGTGCGTGAAGAGGCGGGTACCGTCAATGCCCTCCCAGTTGAAGGTGTGGTGCGGCATCCGGTTGGTCTGGTTCCAGGAGATCTTCTGGGTCAGGAACCAGCGGCTGCCTGCGGACTTCACGATCTGCGGAAGTGCTGCGGAGTATCCGAACGAATCCGGCAGCCACGCTTCACGGCATTCGATGCCGAACTCCGACAAGAAGAAGCTCTTGCCCTCCACGAACTGGCGGGCCATGGCCTCGCCGCCGGGCATGTTGGTATCCGATTCCACCCACATGCCCCCTACGGGCACGAACTGGCCGGAACATACCTTTTCCCGGATCCTGCTGAAGAGCTCAGGTAGAACTCCTTGATCCATGCCAGCTGCTGCGCGGATGAGCAGGAGAAGACGAAGTCCGGGTTGTCGTCCATCAGTGACACAACGTTGGAAAACGTCCGCGCGCATTTGCGCATGGTTTCCCTGACCGGCCACAGCCAGGCGGAATCGATATGGGCATGGCCGGTGGCAACCAGCTGGTGGGCGGATGCATAGGCAGGCCTGGCCAGGACGCCGGCAAGGGCTTCGCGGCCGGCAGCTGCCGTTCCGGCAACGTCGTCCGGGTCCATGACGTCCATCATGCGTTCAAGGGCGCGGAGGATTTCGTGCCGGCGGGGAAGCTCCAGCGGCAGTTGCTCCATTAGTCCTGCCAGGGTCCAGACGTCCTGCTGGAGCTCCCATACGGTCTGGTTCAGTTCAGCGATCGCAATGGTCCCCAGCCTGTACTGCGGCGCCGTTCCGGCAGTGGACTTGTCCCCGTAGGGGGTTGCGGCAAAGGTCCAGCCCTGGGCAACGTCGGGATTTGCCGCAGCTTCCACATAGAAGTCCACCGCCATGCCGCCGCCCAGCAGTTTCAACGGGATGTACTGGTTCCGCGGCGAGACGGCCTTGATGATGGTTCCGTCCGGCCGCCAGGCGATGCCCTCGCACTGGAATCCCGGCGTCTCGATGGTGAATCCCAGGTCCACCAGCACTTCCACCGTGGTGTCCGGTTCTGTGCCCCAGGATTCGGGGACCTCACCCTGGAGTCGAAGCCACTTGGTGCCCCACGGTTTGCCCCAGGCGGCGCCATGCTCCTGCGGGTGGAATTCCTGCCGCATGGCCTCCAGTGCAGGGACCGGTTCGTCCGGCACATCCCAGCTGCTCAAGGCAAGGGGGAGGATCCGGCCGTAGACGGAAGGGGTGATGCGCTCACGCACAAACCTGTGGAGGCGGACTTCCGTTATCCGGCGGTCATCATGCAATGTGTGCCCTCTTTTAGAGTGTGGAAGTGGACCATGGTGTCCATTCGATGGACAAATCTACCCGCTAGTAGCCTCTTATCCAACCCCTCCAGGATCATCCGTGGGCATCTGCAACCGCCTCAGGACGCCGGAACCTCAGCCACCGGCCTGAGCACCCGTGCGTCGCCGGCGTACACGTTGAGGCTGGTTCCCCTGCTGAAGCCCGCCAGCGTCAAGCCGCTCGCCTCCGCGAGTTCCACCGCCAGGCTGGACGGCGCGCTGACCGCGGAGAGCACGGGAATTCCGGCCAGGGCGGCTTTCTGCACCAGTTCAAAGGATGCCCGCCCGGAGACCTGCAGCACCGTGCCGCGCAGTGGAAGGAGGCCTTCGCGCAGGGCCCAGCCCACCACCTTATCCACGGCATTGTGCCGCCCCACGTCCTCACGGAGGCAGAGAAGCTGGGCGCCGCCGTCGTCATTGATCCTGAACAGCCCGGCCGCGTGCACTCCCCCGGTCTCCTCAAAGACGCGCTGGGATTCCCGCAACAGCGCCGGCAGCGACGCAAGCACGTGCGCGTCCATCGTGACGGGATCGTCCTGGGGGCTGTAGTGCGAGGATTTCCGGACCGAGTCTATGGAGTCCGTACCGCAGATGCCGCAGGAACTGGAGGTATAGACGTTGCGTCCCGTGTCCGGAAGGGGGACGTCGGGCCGCAGCTGGGCTTCCACCACGTTGAAGGTCTGCATGCCGTTTTCGTCCTCGCCGGCGCAGAACCGCAGGGACACCAGCTGGTCGGCGCTCCAGATGACGCCCTCGGACACCAGGAATCCAGCCACCAGGTCAAAGTCGTCGCCCGGAGTACGCATGGTGACGGAGAAGGACATCCGTCCCAGCCGGATCTCCAGCGGTTCCTCCACCGCCAGGACGTCCTCCCGGTGCCGGACCGGAAACTCGAGGGCCTTTGGCGAGCCGTCCAGCAAATACTTGTGCACCTTGCGGCGCTGGGTTACGCGTCCCATGCTTCCTGCCTGTTCATAGCTCCATCATGGCAACCGCAGTGCCCCCGCTCAACCGAAGCGGGCGGCTGCCCGGAACGCTCGGGGACTCCTGCGGGGCGGGGACATCCTGCCTACCCAAGCAGGGCACTCCAGTCCACCGGACCCGCAGGCGGCTTGGCTGCAGCCCGGCCGCTTTTCGGCTTCGCTTTGGCGGGGGTTGCCTCAGGCGCGGGAATGGGCGGGCCCCAGGGCAGCGCAAAGGCCGGCACGGGTTCGCCCAGCTGCACGCCGTGCGGCGGCACCACCATTACCCCGTCAGCCGAGGCCAGCCCACGCATCATCCCCGGCCCCGTGTGCTGGGCAGGCGACGCCATGCCGTACAGGAGGCGGAACGGCATCAGCCGCGTGCGGCCGGGATCCGGTTCGATTACTGTGCCGGAGGGTACCTGCTGCACGGCCGGCATGGTCCCGTGACCCAGTGCAGCGAGCAGCGGAGCACCTACCGTGCACAGCGCCATCATCGCGGCCAGCGGATTGCCCGGCAGCCCCAGCACGAACCGGCCGTCCGGCAGCTCGGCCAGCACGGCGGGGTGGCCTGGCCGCATGGCCACGCCGTCGACCAGGAGCCGCCCGCCCAGCTCGGCCACCGCCCTGCGCAGGTGGTCGGTGCCGGAAGGTCCGGTCCCGCCGGTCGTAATCACGACGTCGGCAGGCAGGTCCGGCACGCCCGGCACCTCCGGAACCACGTCCTCCAGGGCCGCGAGCCATTCGGGATAGGAGTCACCGATTTTTTGCTGGCCGCCGGGGATGCCGCCCAGCATCGTGACCACTGCGGGAAGCTGCGGACCGAACGTGTCCCGCACCTGGCCCGGAACGGGAAGCCCCTGCGCCACCACTTCGGAGCCTGTCAGCAGGAGCCGCACCAGCGGTTTGCCCTGGACACGCAGCTCGTCGTATCCGCCGAGGGCCGCAAGGGCCAGATGGGCCGGGTTCAACTCCACGCCGGCAGCCACCAGGAGGTCGCCTTCCAAGGCTTCCTCGCCTGCCTTCCGGATGTGCTGGCCTGTTCGGGGCTCACCCGGGCGGGCACTGCCGCCCGTTGTCAGGATGGGCAGCCCGTCATCGTCCTCGGCGAGTACGGCATTCTCGCTGCGGAGGACGGCCTTCCCTCCGGGTGGTATGAGGCCGCCGGTCACGATGGGGCTGGCCTGGTGCGGCGCCAGCCTGGTCCCGGGCTCGGCGGGAATCCAGGGCCCTGTCCCGTTGACGACCCACCCGTCCATCGCGGAGGAGGCATAGTGCGGCATGTCCTGCAGTGCCACAATGTCCTGGTCCAGCCTGCGTCCCAGGGCCAGCCCGAGTGCTACAGGCCCGGCAGGGATCGGCGTGGCGGCATCAAAGGCTGCCTGCCGGGCTTCTTCCAGGTGTGGGCCAGATGGTGGTGCGCTTCCTGCCCTTCGGATTCGCCAGCTCCTGAGGGGGCGTCCTCGGTCATTCGCCGGGGGTCCCGGCGGCTTCAGCATCGTAGTCGGCGGCCAGGGAGCGGGCCACGGCAAGGGCCGAGTCCATGGAGGCGGCGTCTGTTGCATGGCCTGCCCCGGAGGCGAGGCCGGCGGCGTAGCTGCAATGAAGGTGGTCAGCGGCGCGGCCGGGCGCACTACAGAATGGGCGGCCACTCCGGCAAGCGAGAGAATGGCATTGACATCCACCTGGACGTCTTCGAGTTCATAGGCCTGGAGCAGTGACCTGCACCATTCCTCCAGCGTCTCTTCCTGGCTTTTCATGAACTGCCTCCCAAGTTAACTGCGGCTGCGCCGGCCCTGGTCATCGTCCTGGTGGCCGGCGGCAATCCCTAGCGCGGCGGCATCGTCCCATGTGTCCACATCGGCTGTGGCCGCGGCGGGTACGGTGACAAGCTGCACGTCCAGACTAGCAAGGAGCGAGCGGACGGAGCCGTTGATTAAGGCTCCCCGGGCAGCGAGATCCTCCACGGCGTTTTTAGCCCAGCCGTGCGATAAAAACCGGCGAGCGGCTGGGCCCTGCCATGGGGCGTGCCGTCGTCGGTTGCGGCCATGACCACGTCCGGCTTGCCGGGGCCATCAGCCGGTTCCGCTGACAGTGCGGAGGAGAGCCGGACCACGGCGTCGGCCACCAGTGGCATGTCGCAGGCAAGCACCAACGTGTACTCGGCTTCTCCCCCGCCCCGGGACAGTACCTCCAGCCCCGCAGCGATGGCGGCGGCGGGACCGGAAAATTCGGGCTGCTCCCGGCAGGATAGGACGGTTTCCGGCAGGCGCCCCGGATCCGGTCCGACCACCACAGTCCGGCGGGCACCGGACGCCGCATCGAGGGAACGTTCCAGCAAGGTGGCGCCACGGAAAAGCAGGTGCTGTTTGGGTACTCCGCCCAGCCGGGAGGACCGGCCTCCGGCGAGGATCAGGGCATCAAAATGCGGCAGCGGATCTTGCACGGTTCCAGCCTAGCCAGCGCAGGCAGGGACGCATAAACAGGAAAGGACCCGTCAGGCAGCGCGCTCCGGCAGCAGGAACGGGTCCCACGCGGTGGTGGGCTTCTCCAGTTCCTTGATCTGCCAGATGGTGCCGCGCGGAGGTTCCGGAACGAACCGGAGCTTCCAGCCCATTTCCGCGGGAGTGTGGTCACCCTTGGCATTGTTGCAGCGGAGGCAGGCTGCCACGAGGTTCTCCCAGGAGTCGGCTCCGCCGCGTGATTTTGGGTGGACGTGGTCGATCGTGTGCGCAGCCTTGCCGCAGTACGCGCACTTGTGCCCGTCGCGTCTCAGCACACCCCGGCGGCTGACGGCGGTGGCCTGGTTGTAGCGCGGGCGGATGTAGCGGTTGAGGAGGATTACCGAGGGGCGGCCCAGTATTTCCTGTGGACCCACCACGGGGTCGTCCCCTTCGGCCACCACGCTCGCTTTGCCCGTGAGCACAAGCACCAGCGCCCGGCGGAAAGTCACAACCGCCAGCGGTTCATATCCAGCATTCAGAACGAGAGTGCGCATGCACGTACCTCTTCACGGCCGCACCCGTCAGGGGCACGAGGGCCGGCTGCCCTCGGCATGTCCGGGCTATGGATCGACATCACAAGAGTAAACACAGAAGCGCATTATCAGGTAATCGCCGTCCCGGAAGAATTGTCCCGGACCCGCCAGCAGGCCACCGCCAACGGCGCAAGCACGCGCCTGCCCGAGGCGGCTGCCGCTGCAGTTTAAAAGGGGAAGGACCCCTGTCTTGCGGGCAGGGGTCCTTGCTCCATCGCCGGCCGTCGGGGGCTTCGGCCGGAAACGGAGGGTTCTAGTCGACGCGGATGAACACCGGGCCGGAGCCAACGTTGGCGCTGAAGACAACAGTCTGGTTGCCGTTGTAGCCGCCGTGGACTGCCTGGCCGTTGCCTGCGTAAACAGCGATGTGTGCCATGCCGGCGCCGCCGTCAGCGTAGTAGATCAGGTCGCCGGGCTGGGCCTCGGCCGCGCTCACGGTGCGACCCAGGGACAGGTAACCTGCGGGCCAGTCGTGGAAGTTGATGCCGACCGCGGCCAGGGAGTTGGTAACCAGCATCGTGCAGTCCTGCATGACACCAAGCTGGGCGTACGCGGCGGACAGGATGGCTGCGCCCTTGCCGCTGGCGGAAGCCGGTGCGGCGGGGGCCGACGCAGCGGAAACGGTGGCGGTGACCTTGGGAGCGGCAGCCGGCTGGGCAGCGGGGGCAGGGGCCGGCGCGGCTTCCTCCACCTCAACCTCGGGTTCTTCCACAACCACGGGAGCAGGCGTGGTGGTCACGGCCGGCTTCTCGTAGGTGATGGCGATGGTGGAAGCCGCGGAAATGGGCGCTTCGATAGCGGATTCAACTTCCAGGGCGGACGCCGGGGCCGAGTCGCGCTGGAAGTTGGCGTCGGCAGCGTTGGCCGCGATGCCGCTGGTCAGGACGAGACCGGAAGCCGCGGCGATCACGGCGGCCTGGCGTCCTACGCCGCCGGCGTTGTCGCCCACAGCCTTGGCAATGATGGCGATCGAGCTGGTTTTAGTGACCTCGGCGCGGTGCCGTGCGGTAGCACGAGTAGTCATCAGTTCTCTCTTTCGATTTCCTCGGGCCTGTGGGCAACCGAGAGTTTGGACGCGCCGGCATCTTGGGGGTACGTCGGCGCGCCCCGAACGGGGATGGTGATCTAGCGAAAAATTGCGGGCAAGAAATAGTTCCCGGGGCCGAAGCCCCAAGAACTATTAGCCTGCGAGGGTGTAGAAGGAGGAGGAGCCGGTGGCGGCTACGGAGTGCAGAAGCGTCCCCTGGGAAGGGTTGAGGGCGCTGATCATCATGCCGTTGCCGACGTAGATGCCGACGTGCGCGCCGCCGTTCTGCATCACCAGGTCACCCGGCTGGGGGGTGGAGGTGGGGGTCATGGCGGTCCATGCGTTCACGCGGGGGATGCTGATGCCGGCCTGGGCGTAAACCCACTGGGTGAAGCCCGAGCAGTCCCAACCGGAGGTGGGGCTGGTGCCTCCCCAGACGTAGGGGCTGCCGATGCCGGTGTAGGCGATGGCGGCGAGGCCGGAAGTTGCCGCAGAAGCGGTGGCAGCAACAGCCTTTTCCGCCACGGTCGATGCGGTGGAAGCGGCGGCCTCGTCCTCGTCGTCAGAGGTGGACTGCGGGGTCACCCGTTCGACAACGGGAGCGGCGACGGTGGTGACCACCGGCCGCTCGAAGGACACGGTGGCGGTGGGTGCTGCGGTGACTGCAAGGGCGGTCTGCGCGGAACCGGACTCGGTGGAAGCGGAGATGCCGGCGGTGGTGTCCGCGGCGGTGGCCGGCAGTCCCATGCCAAGGACAAGGCCGGACGCGGCTGCAACTACAGCAGCCTGGCGACCCACTGTCCCGGCGTTGGCACTAACGGCCTTGGACACTGCGTCCAAAGGGTTGGTACGAACCGGTTGCGCACGGTGGCGCGCAGAATTCTGGCGTGAAGACACGAAGGTAGCCTCTCCCAATGCCTGCGAGGTGAGCTGTCGGATTCGGATGGGAGTCACCCGGCCGCGCCGCTTCAAGGAAGCTTTGCGACTTAACCCCAAGGCCTTCCGTGAAGAAGGCCAAAATTGGTTCCCCCGCCCCTGCCAGACGATGAAATGCGAACGGACCTTGAGCGGTGGCAGAGTTAGGCAATCCGCACAAGAGCGTCAACTTCGGAAAAGTTGACGCGAGTTAGACGGTACAGGAGTTTCGAGCGAATGTCACATTCAGGTCACGACTGGTCACGCTAATTCGAGAGTCAGCCATCATTTGACTAGAGCCAGCCTGTCGGATCCACGACTTCGCCGTTGACCTGCACTTCGAAGTGCAGGTGGCAGCCGGTGGAGGCTCCGGTGGTGCCGCTCAGTGCCACAACGTCGCCGCGCGAGACCGTCTGGCCTTCGGACACATTGAACGACGAGAGGTGGTTGTAAGTGGTCTCCAGGCCGTTACCGTGGTCGATCACCACACGGTTGCCGCCACCGAACTGGTGCCAGCCGACGAACGTTACGGTGCCGGTGGCGGCCGCGAGGACAGAGGTGCCGCACTGGGCAACATAGTCCTGACCGCGGTGGAAGTCGCCGGATCCGCCGGTGATGGGGCTGACGCGGTAACCGAAGGGGGAGGCTGTGCTCATCGACGCCAGCGGGGCGCCCAGGCTTCCTGCGGAAGCGGCCCGGGAAACGGCGCCGGCGGACTGTGCGCTCAGGAGCTGCTTGAGCTTGCCGTCCGGGTCTGCCTGGGTCACGACGGCCGAGCGGCTGAAGTCGATCTGGGCCCCGGCCTCGGCAGAAATCGCGGGCTGCGGGGTGACGGCCGAGGCTGCAACTGGAGCTATGCCCGCCTCATCGGTGGCCATGACCGGGCTGGTGGCCGGGACAGTGACGGTGAGCACCAGGCCGGTGGCAGCCAGGGCCACGCCGGCCTTCTGGCCAATACCGCTCGCCGAGGCAAACTCGGTGATCTGCCGGAACGGACCCCGACGGCGGCGCGCATCACGGTGGAGATCGCGGGGGCGCTCCGTGTGGATGACTTCGACGACACGCGGCGCCGAAGCGGGGCCTGCCGCGCGGCGGCGCCCCCTGGAGGTCTGCATGGACAAGAAGGATTCCTCTCTGGAAAGCCTGCGAAGTTAGCTGTCGGATTCGGGTCAGAGAGTTCAAAGACCCGGTCCGCCGTAAGCAAGCTTCGGCACAGAGATATCCCGCTGAGGGATTCCTTCACTGGAAGAGGCTTGCTGCTGACGGACTTCACCCCAAGGCAGTCCCCCGCTGCCGCTTGTGGTTCCCCCGCCTCTGCCAGTTATTGACTCGTGCTCCCGATCCGCTGGCAGAGCTCGGCTCCGGATCAGGTAACGCTTTTGTATCAACGCTCGGTTCAACTATAGGGGCTTAAGGCCCTTGGTAACAATTCCGTTATCTTGGCGTTACCGACGTCACGCTGCGGCGGAAAGACTTCCTAGCGGACGTGAACGAACACGTGCGCGGCAACTTCAGGCGGAAGTTCCAGGGCGCCTTCAATGCCCGGCACCCGGACCGAGATGTAGTCCCCCACGCGCTCCAGGGTTACCGCGGCGCCCGGGCGGATGCCGCCCTCATCAAGCTGGGACAGCAGTTCCGGCTCTACCTGGATGGGCTCCGCCAGCCGGCTGACCGTGACCTCCGACGCAGGCCCGTAGGACTTCATGGCTTCCAGGAGGCTGGTCACCGTATCGGTGGAGGCAAGGGAGGGCTGGCCACCAAGCGCGGCAAGGCCCGGAATCGGGTTGCCGTATGGCGATTCGGTGGGATGGTCCAGCATCTCGTAGATGCGCCGCTCCACCCGTTCGCTCATCACATGCTCCCAGCGGCAGGCTTCGTCATGCACATAGGCCCAGTCCAGCCCGATCACGTCGGCCAGGAGCCGCTCCGCCAGGCGGTGCTTCCGCATGACCTCGGTGGCGCGCTTGCGGCCGATTTCGGTGAGCTCCAGGTGGCGGTCGCCGGAGACCACCACCAGCCCGTCACGCTCCATCCTGCCGATGGTCTGGGACACCGTGGGACCGAGTGGCGCAGGCGTTCCGCGATACGGGCCCGCAGGGCGACGATGTTCTCTTCTTCCAGCTCCAGAATGGTCCGAAGGTACATCTCCGTAGTGTCGATCAGATCCGTCATCCAGCTCAGCTCCTCGAGCGCAGTACCTTGCGTTGTCCCACCGTATCGCTGTTCACCGCGACGTAGTCCGTTGGCTAGCTTAGCCTATTTTGACTTAGTCCGAATAGTTGGAAGCCGCCCGCGAGGCCGTCTCAGTGGCTGGACTATGACGGTTCCGGTTCCCGCCCAAACAGCTGTTCAGGCAGAATGGGAAAGGCCTTCGATGCAGTCATCGCCGACTGCGCGCCAGCGACCATCCACCCGTCCGGACCTCAGCCGCGTCCACGCCGAAATTGGAGCCCCCGTGAGCGAACCAAGCATCACTATTCCTGCCGACCTCCTTCCCAAGGACGGGCGGTTCGGCGCCGGACCTTCCAAAGTCCGCCAGGAGCAGATTGATGCGCTGTCCGCCGCATCGAAGAACATCCTGGGCACCTCCCACCGGCAGGCACCGGTCAAGAACCTTGTCGGTTCAGTCCGCGAGGGCCTCAGCCAGTTCTTCCGCGCCCCGGAAGGATACGAGGTTGTCCTGGGCGTGGGCGGTTCCACTGCGTTCTGGGATGTTGCCAGCTTCGGCCTGGTGGAGAAGAAGGCACAGCACCTGTCCTTCGGTGAGTTCGGTTCCAAGTTTGCGGCCGCCACCAACAAGGCGCCGTTCCTGGACGCCTCCTCCATCATCAAGTCCGAGCCCGGCACCCGGCCCGCGGCGCAGGCAGAAGCCGGCGTTGACGTGTATGCCTGGCCGCAGAACGAGACCTCCACGGGCGTAGCCGCTCCGGTCAAGCGGGTGGCAGGTGCGGATGAGGGTTCCCTGGTGCTGGTGGATGCCACCTCCGCGGCCGGCGGCCTGGACGTCGATGTGGCGGAGAGCGACGTCTACTACTTTGCCCCGCAGAAGAACTTTGCCTCCGACGGCGGCCTGTGGCTTGGGCTGTTCTCCCCCGCTGCCCTGGAGCGCGCCGCGCGGATCAAGGCAAGCGGCCGCTGGATTCCCGACTTCCTGGACCTGCAGACGGCCATTGACAACTCGCGCCTCAACCAGACGTACAACACCCCGTCCCTGTCCACCCTGGTGACCCTGGACGCCCAGGTGCAGTGGCTGAACTCAAACGGCGGGCTGGACTTCGCTGCCGCCCGGACGGCCGACTCGGCAGGACGCATCTACAGCTGGGCCGACGCCGCCGAGTTCGCCACGCCCTTCGTGGCCAACCCGGATGAGCGCTCCAACGTCATTGCCACCATCGACTTCGATGAATCCGTGGATGCCGCCGTTGTAGCCAAGGTCCTGCGCGCCAACGGCATCGTGGACACTGAGCCGTACCGGAAGCTTGGCCGCAACCAGCTCCGGATTGCGACGTTCGTTGCCATCGAGCCGGATGACGTCTCCGCACTGCTGGCCAGCATCGACTACGTGGTGGGCGAACTCCGCAAGTAGCCTTTCCTTAAGTAGGACGGCGCCGCCCGGGTTTCGCCCGGACGGCGCCGTCTGTGTTTCCCGTCAAGGGGACGTCCAGCAGTTACTCCCTGCCGGCGTCGTTCGCCGAAGGCTGCGGGGCAGGTTCATCCGTGTAATCGGCATCGGAGGCGTCGGATCCGGTGAACCCGGCATCAGCGTCAGGTTCCGCAACCGCTGCGCCGGACGCCGGTTCGCTGTCAGCTTCGGTGGCTTCCGGCTCCTGCTGCTGCTCGTCCTCCGGCCGGACACGCTCAGCCCACGGCACCCACTCCGGAGCGAGGATCGAGTCCTCGGACGGCAGCAGGCCCAGCTCGCTGACGGTGACCACCTTGGAACGGGAGTTGCGCGTCACCACCGCGTACCACTGCCAGCCCACGTAGCCCGCCAGCTTGGACTCGAACAGGTGCGTGACCAGGCGGTCGCCTTCGCTCTTGGCTGCGAGGTGCCGTCCGATGTCCGCGGCGGCGGTGATGCCTTCCAGCGCGGTGCGGGCCGTCTCCACGGCACCGGCGAGGAAGGCGTCCGGCTTGCCGGTCCGCCATACTGGCACGCCGGCCCGGCGCTTGGGCGCGTTCCTGGCCACCGCCGGGGCTGTTCCCGCGGCAGGAGCGGTCGCGGCGCCTGCAGTGTCCTGCACCTGCGTCTGCGGCTGTTCAGCTTCCGGACTCATCGGCTGCTAAACGTCCAGCTCGTCGGCAACCTTACGCAGGGCAGCCGCGATGGCCTTGCCCTTGTTGCCTTCCGGGTATTTTCCTTTGGACAGCGTGCCGGACAGGTTGTCCAGCACGCTCACCAGGTCCTGGACCAGCGGCGCGAGGTCCCGGGCGGAGGGCCGCTTGGCCTTGGCGATGGACGGCGTCTTGTCCAGCACCCGCAGGCCCAGGGCCTGGGCGCCCTTGCGGCCGTCGGCCACTCCGAACTCCACGCGGGTGCCGGCCTTGAGCTCCGTCACGCCCTCAGGCAGCGACGATTTGGGCAGGAAAACCTCCTGGCCGTCCTCGCCTGCGAGGAACCCGAAGCCCTTGTCCTTGTCATACCACTTGACCTTGCCGGTAGGCACGTAATCAACCTTCTTCTTCTACTGTCATGAGACACAGCCAGCCGCCACCGCATCCGCATTGTTGTGCGGGTTCAAGGTATGGCCGCTCTAACCGTGTTGGTCTGTATCCTTCAAGGTTATCCTGCCCGGTGCCCTATTCACGCTTTCAACAGGGGCCGGGTAACAGCGTTCACGCCGGGCGCCCGGGGCGCTGTAGCGTTACGTCCATGACACCCTCGCGCTACCGGCGGCCCATCATGATCGCGGCCGCAGTCATTGCAGTGCTTTCCCTGGCGGCAGTGGGAGCAGTGATGGCCCTCGCTTTTGCCGGCTCGGTGGCGCCGTCATGGGTGACCTACGCGGCGCTGTACGGCCTGCCGGTGGCGTTCCTCCTCATGCTCTTCCTCGTCCTCGACAGTGTTGCCGGGCGGCGCCGGGCAGGAAAGCCGGACCAGCGGTAACGTTGGGACTGATGTCCCTCATACGCGCGCTCGGCAAGGATCTTGAGTCACGCAGCGACGACTCGTTGCGTGCGCTGTTCGCCGCGCGGCCGGACCTGCTCTCCCCCGCTGTTCCCGATTTCTCCGCCCTCGCTGCCCGGGCAAGTTCCCGGGTCAGCGTCCAGCGGGCCCTTGAACGGCTCAACCGGCCACAGATGCAGGTGCTGGAAACCCTTCACCTGTGCACCAACACGGATACCGAGCACAGTGCTTCTGCCGCTGGGCTGCGCAAGATGATCTCGGGTGCACCGTGGCCACCGTCGAGCAGATCCTGGCCGGGCTGCAGGAAATGGCACTGGTGCACCGGGCGGCACCTCCGCACGGGACGCCCGCCTCCGCCTCGCGGCAGCACTATTACCTGCCGGTCGGGTGCCTCAAGGACGTTGTGGGGCTTTACCCGGCGGGCCTGGGCCGGAGCTACACGGAACTGGTGCGCCTCCAGCCGGCGTTCGCCCAGCGCGCCGTCCAACTGGTTTCCGAGCTGCACCACAGCGGCGCCGCCATCCAGGACGCCACCACCCCCATGGAGGCAGCCCTCGCACTGCAGCACTGGACGTCCTCTCCCGAGGCGCTGAAAGGCATCCTCGCCGGTGCGCCGGAACGGACGACGGCGTTGCTCGGCAGGTTCCGGAACTGGGCCATGGGTGCCGTCCCCCAGGCGCAACGCAAGGCGTCCGTCACGACGGAAGGCTCCGACGTCGGGCCGATTGACTGGCTCCTGGCCCGCGGCCTGCTGGTGCCGCTCGATGCGGCACACGTGGAGCTGCCGCACAGCGTGGGACTGTCCCTGCGTGGTGGCGTGATCATCGATGACTTCGCCCTTTCACCGCCTGTCCCGGAACTGGGCTGGACCACTGCCGTGCTGCGGAGGAACGCGGCGATGAGCGCCATCTCCGAGACGCTGAGGCTGGTGGGTGAACTCCTGCATGCAGTACGGGAGCAGCCCCTGGTGACGCTGCGCAGCGGCGGGGTGGGGGTCCGGGAAACCCGCCGGCTTGCCGAGCTGCTCCGTGTTGAGCAGGCCCGGGTTGGGCTGCTGCTGGAACTGTGCGGGCTGGCGGGCCTGATCCGGCTGGACGTGGACTCGTCGTCCTGGGTCCAGCCGCCGGAGCTCGAGTGGCTTGGCTTGCCGCGGCAGGAACAATGGCTGTGGCTGGTGAACGCCTGGCTGGCCAGCGAAAGGGTCCCCTCCATGGTGGGCCAGCCTGTCAACGGCGCGCAGGGACTGCCCGCTGGACACCGCACCGCTGCCGGCAGCACCATTGTGCCGCTGTCCGCCGAGCCGCAGCGCCCCGACGCCCCGGTAATCCGCAAGCGCATCCTGGAGATCCTGCACGAACTCACCACTGAAGCCGTGGCGCAGGACGGCGCGGCTCCCGTGCTGGACGCCGCCGCCGTCCTCCAGCGCGCTGAGTGGGCCCAGCCCCGGATGGCGCGGCGGTTCAGTTCGCTGATCCGCGGGGTTCTGGCGGAGGCCGAACTGCTCGGGCTGGTGGGGTCCGGGGCGCTGACGCAATTGGGCAGCGCCTTCGCGGAGGACCGCCCGGACGCGGCACTGGCGATCCTGGGTGAACACCTTCCTGCTGCCTTGAACCACGTGCTCCTGCAGGCGGACCTCACGGCCGTCGCTCCCGGCTACCTTGCCCCTGAACTGACCGAAAAGCTCCTGGTCATGGCCGACGCCGAAGGCCAGGGGCCGGCCACCATCTACAGGTTCACGGACAGCTCCGTCCGCCGCGCGCTTGATTCCGGCTATGACGCCCCGGGGCTGCTGGAGTTCCTGCGGGAGCACTCCGCCACCGCGGTGCCCCAGCCGCTGCAATATCTGGTGGAGGACACCGCCTCCCGGCACGGCCGCGTGCGGGTGGGGCAGGCGGCCAGCTTTATCCAGAGCGAGGACGAGGCGGCCCTGCTCGAGCTCCTGTCCGGGCCCAAGGCGGCCGGGCTGGGGCTGGTCAGGATTGCGCCCACGGTCCTCATCTCCACGGCACCACCGCGGCAGGCGGCCCAGGTCCTGCGAAGCCTGGGACTGTCGCCTGCCGTGGAAGGGACTGAGGACCCTGCCATCAGGCTCCGGCGGAACCCCGTTCCGCAGGAAAGCCTCCGTCCCGTCTACACGCCGCCCCGCTCGGCTCCGGCGGACGAGGACGTGGCTGCCCAGCTGGCGGTACTGCGCCAGGCGGGCGCCGCCGTCGTACGCCAGCCCGGCGGTGACCATGCCGGCGAAGCGGCCACGCAGCTGGGGCTGGAGGTACTGCAGCGGGCCATCAGACTGAAGCAGCGGATCAGCATGAACGTGGTGGACAGCCTGGGGAATGCCAACCTTGAAGTTGTTGTTCCCCTCTCCGTAAGCGGCGGACGCGTCCGGGTGTTTGACCCTGCAAAGGAGACGGAGCGCGTCCTGTCCATCCACCGGATCATCGATGTTGAGGCCGCAGAGGAACTGCGCCAGTGAAGGACTCCCCCGCGTGAACGACGGACCCCTGATCGTCCAAAGCGACAAAACCATCCTGCTTGAGGTGGACCACGAGCTGGCCACCGAGGCGCGGCATGCCATCGCCCCGTTCGCAGAGCTGGAACGGGCGCCCGAGCACATGCACAGCTACCGGCTCACGCCGCTGGGCCTGTGGAACGCCCGGGCCGCGGGACTCGACGCGGAGAAGGTGCTGGACACGCTGCTGAAGTACTCCCGGTTCCCCGTGCCACATTCGCTGCTGATCGATATCGAGGAGACGATGTCGCGGTACGGCCGGCTCCGCCTGGAAAAGGATCCCCAGCACGGCCTGGTGATGCGGACGGACGACTACCCGGTCCTCGAGGAAGTGATCCGGGCAAAGAAAATCCAGCCCCTGCTGGGGCCCCGGATCGACGGCGAAACGGTGGTTGTGCACGCGTCCCAGCGGGGGCAGCTGAAGCAGCTCCTGCTTAAGATCGGCTGGCCGGCGGAGGACCTGGCGGGATATGTGGACGGGACCCCGCACCTGATCGCGCTGAACGAGGACGGCTGGCAGCTGCGGCCATACCAGCGGCTGGCCAGCGAAAACTTCTGGGCCGGCGGCAGCGGCGTGGTGGTGCTGCCCTGCGGTGCGGGCAAGACCCTGGTGGGGGCGGCAGCCATGGCCACCGGTTCCACCACCACCCTGATCCTGGTGACGAACACCGTTGCCGCCCGGCAGTGGAAGGACGAGCTGCTGAAGCGCACATCCCTGACCGCCGACGAGATCGGCGAGTACTCCGGTGCGGTCAAGGAAGTCCGGCCGGTCACCATCGCCACCTACCAGGTCCTCACCACCCGGCGGGGCGGCCTGTATCCGCACCTGGAACTGGTGGACGGCCACGACTGGGGCCTGATCATCTACGACGAGGTGCACCTGCTGCCGGCCCCGATCTTCCGGATGACGGCCGACCTGCAGGCAAGGCGCCGCCTTGGGCTGACCGCCACGCTGGTCCGGGAGGACGGCCGGGAAGGCGAGGTGTTCAGCCTGATCGGGCCCAAGCGCTACGACGCCCCGTGGAAGGACATTGAGTCCCAGGGGTACATCGCCCCCGCGGACTGCGTGGAGGTCCGCGTGGACCTGTCCAAGGATGAGCGGGTGGCCTACGCCATGGCCGACGACGCCGACAAGTACCGGCTGTGCTCCACCTCCGAATCCAAGACCCAGGTGGTGGAGGAACTCGTGGCCAGACATGCCGGGGAGCAACTGCTCGTGATCGGGCAGTACATCGACCAGCTGGATGACCTCGGCGGGCGCCTGGGGGCTCCCGTCATCAAGGGCGACACCTCCGTGAAGGTACGCCAGCGGCTTTTTGACGAATTCCGCGCCGGCGACATCCAGACGCTGGTGGTGTCCAAGGTCGCCAACTTCTCCATCGACCTGCCCGAGGCCTCCGTGGCCATCCAGGTGTCCGGCTCCTTCGGGTCCCGGCAGGAGGAGGCACAGCGGCTGGGAAGGCTGCTGCGGCCGAAGAAGGACGGCCGGGCAGCACGCTTCTATTCGCTGGTGGCGCGGGACACCCTGGACCAGGATTTTGCAGCGAAGCGCCAGCGGTTCCTGGCAGAACAGGGCTACGCGTACCGGATCATGGATGCCAAGGACGTCGGCCAGCCGGGCTAGCTACCGGTGACCATGGTGGGCATCAGTCGAAGTGAACCCAGTATTTAGGTGTCCCAAAACATCCTTCTGCGGTGACCCACATTTCCAGCGGGACGTCGTTGTCACGGTATGGTCCCGGGCGTACACTCAAAGCGCTGGGTTACATATCGGTAACAGGTCCTGAGCTCAGATCAGGACCAGGGCTTGGCTTCCGCTGCCTGGTCCGCCTCACAGAACGTTGCACTCATGCACGCACTGCCCAGCTTTATCCACGGCGCACCTCCAGCAATGACGGCTGGCTCCGTGCTGCCCAGCCGACTTCGATCCGCCGCGAAGAAGCGACGACCGGAGTAGTCCGGCCGTCACCCCTTCCAGGGGCGACGGCCGATCCAATATTGGGGAGAGTTGCTGGGGGATCAACGGGCGGACCACCGGGTCACGCCTGGTTTTCATCGGCCACTTAGATAGTGAGCGTCACCCATGAAAAACATCACGCGCGCCCGCTGGGGCGCTGGACTCGCCTGTCTAGGGTTTGTCCTTGCTGGAATGACCGGGGCACAGGCTGTGCTTCCGGACAGCACCTTCGAAGGCAATGACGGAAACCTTGTTGTAAATACCGCAGGGAATATTGACTGGGCCAACGTACCCGGCCGCAGCACAGGTGTAGACCGGGACCCCGGGCGGACTGATAATTCGTTCGGCCAGGGCACCAAAGAGGATGATCCAGCCACTACGGTAGTCACCGGTTCCATTCCTCCGAACAAGAACGACCTCACCCGCTTCTACGAGGCGTCTGAGCAAGCAGCGAACGGGGATATCTTCCTCTACCTGGCTTGGGAGCGACTGGTCAACATCGGCAACGCCAACCTGGACTTCGAGATCAGCAAGAATCCCACAGCGGGCTTTACTTCGGCGTCCACGGGAGACGTAGACCTCAACCGTACCGCGGGCGATCTATTGGTCACCTATGATTTCGCTGGCAGCGGCACACCGACGATTGGACTCAATACCTGGCTCACGGCGGGTAACGGCGATTCTGCGGACGACTGCTTTGCCGCCAATACTCTGCCTTGTTGGGGCGAAAACAAAAACCTGACAAACCCACCGGCCGGCGTACCTCCAGTTGCTGAAGCTGCCGTAAACACAGTCTCAGTCACTGAACCAATCGCGGGCGGTACTCTCGGCATCGGCTTGTTTGGTGAAGCCGCCATCAACCTGACCGACGCCGGCGTGTTCGAGGAAGGCGAATGTGAGGCATTCGGCAGCGCATTTGTTAAGAGCCGGTCCTCCTCGTCGTTCCCCGCGGAGCTGAAGGACTTCATTGCGCCAGTTCCGGTCAACATCAGCAACTGCGGAAGCATCACCATCAATAAGGTGACTCAAGACGAGCCCGTGCCCGGAACGAAGTCCTTCGACTACACAACGACCAACCTGACGCCTGCCAGCTTCTCCTTGGTCAACGGTGGCTCCCAGGCTTACAACGGACTTGCTGCAGGAACGTACTCCGTCACGGAGGGTGCCCAGACTGCACCGTGGAGCTTTGTGTCCCTAGTTTGCAGCACGGCCACCGGCGTGACTATCACAGGACAGCAGGTATCGATCGTGCTCGGCCCTGGCCAGAACGTCACTTGCACCTACACCAATAAGTTCACCAAAGGCCAGCCATCCATCACCACCGCCCAAGACTTGATCCCGAACGACAACCTGACACTATCCGGAGGAATCGGCACACCAACGGGAACCGTAACGTTCAACCTCTACTCCCCGAGTGATGCGACCTGCGCGGGTACCCCGGCGTACACGCAAACGGTCAATGTCTCCAACGGGACCGCAGCCACCACGAACACCACGTTCCATGCCACCGCAGAGGGAACCTGGCGCTGGGCATCCAGCTACAGCGGCGATGCCTTCAACGACCCGGCAACGTCTGCTTGTGGTGTTGAGCAGTTCACCATCGACAACAGCGTCCCCTAACCCGCGACCCTAGTGGCGGGGTTTCCGGCGGATGTCGGGGACCCCGCCCTCTCGTGCAGGCCACCTCCATTCCGCCCATCCAGGGTGGAAACTGGAGGCATGCACCCACGCAAAACCCCTGAGGTTCCCCTTCCCGGCCAGGAATCGGTCTGGGACTATCCACGGCCGCCCAGGGTTGAACCCAGCAACGAACGGGTCCGGATCGTCCTGGGCGGGGAGCTGGTCCTGGACACCACGGACTCTCTCCGGGTTCTTGAAACCAGCCACCCGCCTGTCTACTACTTCCGCCGGCAAGACTTCCGGCCGGGGTCCCTCATCCCTGCCGACGGCAGCAGTTTCTGCGAGTTCAAGGGGCCTGCCAGCTACCTGACCGTCGTCGGCGGCGGAATTGCTGCGGAACGAGCAGCCTGGTTCTATCCGGAGCCCATGGCCGGCTACGAGGAGCTGGCGGACCGGGTGGCTGTGTATCCGGGGAAGATGGACTACTGCGAGGTGGACGGCGAGCGCGTGCGCCCGCAGGCGGGCGGCTTTTACGGCGGGTGGATCACGCACCGCGTGGCGGGCCCGTTCAAGGGCGGCCCGGGCACCATGGGCTGGTAGCCACTTTCCAGTCAACGTCCAGACAACTCCCAGAGACTGGGAGCATGATGGGAGCATGAACAAGACCGGCCCCGAAGCCAAGCTCCTCGTTGTCGACGATGAACCCAACATCCGTGAGCTGCTCTCCACTTCGCTGCGTTTCGCCGGGTTCGAGGTTGTCTCCGCCGCCAACGGCCGGGACGCGCTGGCCGCCGCGGATACGCACGCGCCCGACCTGGCCGTGCTGGACGTCATGCTGCCGGACATGGACGGGTTCACGGTGACCCGGAAGCTCCGCGCCTCCGGGAAGCACTTCCCTGTCCTCTTCCTCACGGCCAAGGACGACACCGAGGACAAGGTCACGGGACTAACGGTGGGTGGCGACGACTACGTCACCAAACCCTTCAGCCTGGACGAGGTGGTGGCCCGGATCCGCGCCGTGCTGCGCCGCACGCAGCCGCTGCTGGACGACGACGCCGTCATCCGGGTAGGAGACCTTGAGCTCGACGACGACGCCCACGAGGTGCGCCGCGGCGGCACCGTTATTGAACTCTCCCCCACCGAGTTCAAGCTGCTCCGCTACCTCATGCTCAACCCCAACCGCGTGCTGTCCAAGTCACAGATCCTCGATCACGTCTGGGAGTACGACTTCAACGGCGATGCGTCGATCGTTGAGTCCTACATCTCCTACCTCCGCCGGAAGGTGGACATCGATCCCGAGGCGCCGGCCCTGATCCAGACAAAACGCGGCGTGGGCTACGTGCTCCGGACGGCAGAAAAGCGCTGACCTTGCTGGATCGGTGGAAGTCCTCCTCCCTGAGGACGCAGCTGGTGGCCATGATCATGGCCCTGCTGATTGTGGCCTTGACGGTGACCGGGGCCGGCACCCTCGCGCTGCTGCACAGCTACCTGCAGGGCCAGGTGGATGAGAAGCTGAACGCGGCCGTCGGCGTGGCCCGGAACCAGGGCTCGTTCAGCCAGCTGCAGGCACCCAATCCGGTGCCCACGGATTACTCCCTGCTCCTGTTCGCCCCCGGCGAGGACCCCATACCGTTCGGCGGCGACCCCAATATCCACCCCGACATCAAGTCCATGTCAGTGGTGGCGGCACAGGCACGGGGCGTGGTGCCGTACCAGGTCCGCGGAACGGACGGCGAAAACTGGCGGGTCGTCGCCGTTCCGGTCCAGACCAACCAGGGCGCCGGCGTCGTGGTCATTGGCCTGCCGCTGCAGAGCGTGGACGACGTCCTCAAACATGCCAGCCTGGTGGTCACGGGCGTTGGCCTGCTTACCCTGCTCCTGGCTTCCCTGATAGCCTCCTGGACCGTGTCCCGGGCATTCCGGCCCCTGGCCAGGGTGGAAAAGACGGCGGCAGCGATTGCCGCCGGCGACCTGTCCCGGCGCGTGGAGGTGGAGAATCCAGCCACGGAACTCGGCAGGCTCAGCAGTTCGCTGAATGCCATGCTTGCGCACATTGAAACAGCGTTCGCGGCCCGCACAGCCTCGGAAGCGAGGATGCGGCGGTTCGCCGCCGATGCTTCCCACGAGCTGCGGACGCCGTTGGTGACCATCCGCGGTTTTTCGGAGCTGTACCGGCATGGTGCCCTGGCCACCGACGAGGACGTGGCCACCGCCATGGGCCGGATCGAAAGCGAAGCCAAGCGGATGGGATCCATGGTGGAGGACCTGCTGCTGCTGGCCCGGCTGGATGAACAGCGTCCGCTGCAGCAAAAGCCGGTGGACCTGCAGCTGATTGCGCACGACGCCGTAGTGGACACCCAGGCCAGCGACCGCTCGCGCGTCATTTCATTGACCGGGCTCGACGGCGGCCCCGCCTCCCCCGCGCCAGCGCTCGGTGACGAAGCCAAGCTTCGCCAGGTGGTGGGCAATCTGGTGGGCAACGCCCTCCGCTACACCCCCGAGGGCAGCCCCATCGAACTCGCCGTGGGCGTCCGGCGCGCGAACGGTGAATCCCTGTCCGTCATCGAGGTCCGTGACCACGGGCCCGGGATATCGGACGAGGACGCCTCCAAGGTGTTCGAACGGTTCTACCGGGCGGACACTTCCCGGACCCGTGAAACAGGCGGCAGCGGCCTGGGCCTGGCCATCGTTGCCGCGATCGTGGGCTCCCACGGCGGTTCAGTCCGGGTGGCCCAGACCGACGGCGGCGGTGCCACCCTGGTGGTCAGCCTGCCCTGCCGTGAGGACCACCCGGAGCAGGCCGATGCCCAAGGCAGCGACGGCGAGGTTATCCACATATAGCGTTCGCCCTTGGCGCGGGGCGCACGGGCGTCCCTAGGCTCGTTGCAGTACCCGGAAAGGCCGGGCGGGGAAGCTTCTGCTGCCCACCATCGCGAAAGGCACTGCCATGAGCATCATCTCCGTCGATACCGACCTGCTGCAGCTGAAGTCCGCCAACGTGCAGGCAACCGTGGACAGGATCAGCGCTGACGTCCAGGCCATGAAGCACGGACTGGATGAACTCCAGGGGTCCTGGCGCGGCTCTGCCGCCACCAACTTCCAGGCCCTGATCGCCGAGTGGACAATGACCCAGGGCCGGGTCGAGGCCGCCCTGGCATCCATCAACGCCGCCCTGGCATCCGCTGCCGCCACCTACGCCCAGGCCGAACAGGGCAACACCCAGCGTTTCAGCTAGCCAGCCAGGCGGGCGGTTGTGCCTCCGCGGCGTGCGTTTTAGCTTCCGGTGTCCCCTGGTGGAACCGGAGGCGCCAGCGGTCTCCGTCCAGGACCCACAGCGAACTCCGAAGGACGGTTCCGGAGCGGGTAAAGCTCCGGTAGGTCAGCAGGACGGCGCCGGTCCCGATCCGGTCAGCGCCCAGGATCTCAATATCGGTCCGCTCCCCGGGATCCTCCTCAAGCGCCATCATCATGGCATCGCGCGTCCACACCCGCCCCGAGCTGCCGATCTCCATAAAATCAGGGTGCAACAGGACGGCCGTGCGGCCGATGTCACCGCGCACCAGCGGGCCCAGCAGCTCACGCTCCAGCTCCTCGACGAGGGCTTCGGGCGGCGAGGCCTGACGTTTGGCTTCAGCGACGTCGAAAGCGTCGCTTTCGAGCTGGCTGAACAGGTCAGGTTCGTCCACGCTTCCCGGAGGAAGGGACCCCGGTGTCCGGCCGGATCCGGCGGCACCGGGAGTGGTGGCAACCGGCTGCGTCCCCGCACCCTGCCGCGCTTCCGGAGCTGCCTCTGCGGGCCGGGATTCCGGTGCTGGCCGGGATCCCGCAGCGGCAGCTCCGGAAGAGGGGTGGTGTCCGCCGGGGAAACCCGGACCTGAGCGCGCGGCAACGCCTTGCTGATAGGCCGTGGCCGCAGCACGGGCGCGTTCATCAGCCGCCTCATTCAGCTCGTGCCCGGCGTGCCCCTTGACCCATTCGAACGTGTACTTTCGGCCGGAAAGCTCCCGGTCCAGCTCCTTCAGGAGCTCGACGTTCAGGACGGGCTTGCCGTCGGCCTTGCGCCAGCCTTTGCGCTTCCATCCCGGCATCCACTTGGTAATCGAGTTGATGACGTATTGGCTGTCGCAGAGGATCCGCAGGTCCTCCCCCGGAAGATGGGCTGTGGCGCGCAGAAGGTCCAGCACCGCCATCAGTTCACCCTGGTTGTTGGTCCCGTGGGGCCAGCCACCAGCGCGCCAGCAGTCGTCATTCACGTACCAGGCCCAGCCGGCCGGGCCGGGATTTCCCAAGGCCGAACCGTCAGCCGCTGCAGTAATCGTCACCGGTCCATCCTGCCAGACCGGCGCGACAATGGCGGCACGTGCCAGCTTCCCCTGCGCAGCGCGGAGCCAAGACAAGTGGGAAAACGTTTACCGAAAGTTCTTGACGGGCGGGAGCCATTCGGGAAACAATCGCAGTACTACTCGAGAAAACGCTTTCTTATTCCTGGGCATGGGTGCTTCAGAGGAGGAAGGCGGCATTCAGGAAGGCACATCAATGACGATTCGGACTGTGAGCCGGCGGAAATTCCAGCTCGGCGCAGCGGCCCTGGCCCTCTCCATCCTTGCTACCGGCTGCGGTGCGCCCGGCGGCTCAGGCGGCAACGAGCAGGTCACCCTGCGCTTCGCCTGGTGGGGCAACGAATACCTCAATGCCCAGACCGAAAAGGTCATCACCGCTTTTGAGGCGAAGCATCCCAACATCAACATCGAATCAGAACCGGGCGAATGGTCCAGCTACTGGGACAAGCTCGCCACCAAGACTGCCGCGAATGATGCTCCCGACGTCATCCAGATGGACCAGAAGTACATCGCCGAGTACGGCGGGCGGGGTGCCCTCCTGGACCTGGGAAAGCAGGACGGGATCGACACCTCAAAGCTGGACAAGGAAGCCCTGGCGTCAGGCCAGTACGACGGTGCGCAGTACGGCCTGAGCACCGGCCAGAATGCCTATGTCATCATGGCCAACACCAAGGTCTTCGAGGCGGCGGGCGTACCCCTCCCGGACGACACCACCTGGACCTGGGACGACTTCATGGAGACGGCTTCGAAGATCAGCGCGGCTGGTGACGGGAAGAACTACGGGGCCGCGTACGGCAGCAACGAGGCGGACCTGATCATCTGGCTGCGCCAACATGGCGAGAACCTCTACTCCGCCGACGGCAAACTGGACTTCGACACGGCAACAGCTGCGTCCTTCTGGGAGCGGCTGGAGGAGCAGCGCGATTCCAAGGCCAGCCCGCCGGCAACCGTGGCCACCGAGGATTCGGGCGCCGGCCTGGAGGAAAGCCTGTTCGGCACCAACAGGGTCGGCATGGCCTGGTGGTGGACCAACCAGCTCGGTTCGCTGGAGTCCACCACGGGCAGCAGCATCAAGATGCTCCGCGCTCCCAGCATTGACGGATCCGCCGCGGACAACGGGATGTACTACAAGCCCACCATGTTCTGGTCCGCCTCGTCCCGCTCCAAGCACCCCGACGAGGCCGCCACCTTCATCAACTACCTGACCAACAGTCCCGAGGCAGGCGCCATCCTGATGACGGACCGTGGCGTGCCCACCAACCCGGAGATTGTCGAAAGCATCACGCCTGACCTGAAGCCCGCAGACACAACCGTGGTGTCCTTCCTCAAGGACATTGCTCCGGACATGAAGGACGCACCGCCGGTCCCGCCGGTGGGTGCCGGCAGCGTGCAGAACGTCATCAAGCGGTACACGGACGAAGTTCTCTACGACCGGCTCACTCCCCAGGCTGCCGCCGAAGCCTTCAAGAAGGAAGTGGAAGGGATGCTCTCGAGCGCACGGAAGTAACCTCCCCCTGGCATCACCCGACAACAAAAATGCGGCCCCTCGAAAGAGGGGCCGCATTTCTTGTAGCTGCGGGACTGGCCCGGCAGGAAGGCTAGAAGCCGCCCATGCCGCCCATGTCGTCGCCGCCGCCGACAGGAGCGGGGTTCTTCTCCGGCTTGTCGGCCACGACTGCCTCAGTGGTGAGGAACAGGCCGGCGATGGAGGCCGCGTTCTGCAGGGCAGAGCGGGTCACCTTGACGGGGTCGTTCACGCCGGCAGCCAGCAGGTCGACGTACTCGCCGGTGGCGGCGTTCAGGCCGTGGCCTGCGGGCAGGCCACGGACCTTGTCCACCACAACGCCGGGCTCCATGCCTGCGTTGAAGGCAATCTGCTTCAGCGGGGCGTCGATGGCAACACGGACGATGTTGGCGCCGGTTGCTTCGTCGCCGGAGAGCTGCAGGTTGGCGAATGCCTTTGCGCCGGCCTGGATGAGGGCCACGCCGCCACCGGCGACGATGCCTTCTTCAACGGCAGCCTTTGCGTTGCGCACGGCGTCCTCGATGCGGTGCTTGCGCTCCTTCAGCTCAACTTCGGTTGCGGCGCCGGCCTTGATGACTGCAACACCGCCGGCCAGCTTGGCCAGGCGCTCCTGCAGCTTCTCGCGGTCGTAGTCGGAGTCGGAGTTTTCGATCTCGGCACGGATCTGGGACACGCGGCCAGCGATCTGGTCGGCGTCGCCGGCACCTTCAACGATGGTGGTCTCGTCCTTGGTGACAACAACCTTGCGTGCCTTGCCCAGCAGTTCCAGGCCGGCGTTCTCCAGCTTGAGGCCAACCTCTTCGGAGATGACCTGGCCGCCGGTGAGGACGGCGATGTCGGCCAGCTGCGCCTTGCGGCGGTCGCCGAAGCCCGGAGCCTTGACGGCAACGGACTTGAAGGTGCCGCGGATCTTGTTGACGATCAGGGTGGCCAGGGCCTCGCCCTCGATGTCCTCGGCGATGATCAGCAGCGGCTTGTTGGACTGCATGACCTTTTCCAGGACAGCAACCAGTTCCTTGACGTTGGAGATCTTGGAGTTGACGATCAGGATGTACGGGTCCTCGAGGACCGTTTCCTGGCGCTCTGCGTCGGTGACGAAGTAAGCGGAGATGTAACCCTTGTCGAAGCGCATGCCTTCGGTGAGTTCGAGCTCCAGGCCGAAGGTGTTGGATTCCTCGACCGTGATGACGCCTTCCTTGCCAACCTTGTCCAGGGCTTCGGCAATCAGGGCACCGATTTCGTCGTCACCGGCGGAGATCGAGGCGGTGGCGGCGATCTCTTCCTTGGTTTCGATTTCCTTGGCGGAGTTCAGCAGCTCGGCGGTGACAGCGTCAACGGCCTTTTCGATGCCGCGCTTCAGGGACAGCGGGTCGGCGCCGGCGGCAACGTTGCGCAGGCCTTCCTTGACCAGGGCCTGGGCCAGCACGGTAGCGGTGGTGGTGCCGTCGCCTGCGACGTCATCCGTCTTCTTGGCAACTTCCTTGACCAGCTCAGCGCCGATCTTCTCGTAGGGATCATCCAGCTCGATCTCCTTGGCGATGGAAACACCATCGTTGGTGATCGTGGGGGCGCCCCACTTCTTTTCGAGGACGACGTTGCGTCCACGCGGGCCGAGGGTGACCTTAACGGCGTCGGCGAGGGTGTTCAGGCCCCGCTCAAGGCCGCGGCGTGCCTCTTCATCAAATGCAATGATCTTGGCCATAACGGCAGTGGTCCTTTCGGGACGGTCGTTAAGAATGAACCTTCGCTGCAGTGCCCGCGACGGACGGTCCTTTGCCGGCGGCCTCTGTATGCCTCCGGGTGCGGACCTCACTCCAGTCAGGTGTTTCTTCGCTCTTTGCCCGGTGCCGCGCGCCGCCGGCTTGAAGCAGGCTTTGCGTTAGCAGTCGGTACGTCAGAGTGCTAAGTCAATAATTAGCACTCCCTACGTGAGAGTGCAAGCGAAAGGCGCCGGAAGCGGCGGGGCGGCGGGGTCTATTCGCTGACGGCGATCAGCTCGTCAGTTCCCAGGGCGGCCCGCTGTCTCGCTGCCGCTGGGGGCCGGCAGGTTGTCCGCACCATAGGTGAAGACCGAGAAGTTCGCCGTGGTGATGTCTCCGTTGGCGTCGAACGCGACGGGGCCGGATTCGCCGTCGTAATTGATCCCCGCGCCCGTCGCCAGCCCGGTGACGCAGTCCTTGTAGGTGGAGCAGGCGGGGGCCTCGGCGGACCCGCCGGCGCTGCCGCCGGACACACTGAGAAGGTTGGCGGCGATGGAACGGCCGGCGTCGTCCTGGGCCCTGGCCGCGGCCAGGGCCGCGAGGGTGACGGCGTCGTAGGTCTCTGCGGCGAAGGAAACATCCTTCAATTGGCCGTCGACGGCGAGCAGCCGTTCCTGGAATCCGGCGGAGGGAAGCTGGCCGGGGACCACTGCACGGGCGCCTTCCAGTGCTTTGGCGCCCAGCTTGGACCCGTAGCGGGCGAAGGCTCCGTCGCTGAGGATGATGCGGGGCCCGTCGATCCCGGCATTGTCCAGTTCCGCGAGTGCACCCTGGGCTCCTTCGCGGGCCACCAGGATGACGGCATCGGCGTCGGCTTCCCCTGCCGCGCCGGCGGCCTTGCCCGCCTCCCCCGACGGGAACTCCTCGCATGCCGCCACCTCCAATCCGGCCTGGGCCGCCGCCTCGGAAATGGCATCGGCAACGTCCTTGCCGTAGGCCCCTTCCTGGTACACGACGGAAACGGAGGCCGCACCGGCATTCTTCGCAAGCTTCACCAGGACGGGTGCCTGGGCGACGTCCGCGGCGGCAGTGCGGAAGTAGTAGCCGCCGGAGTCCGTCCCGGTAAGTCCTGCTGCGGTGTTGGCCGGCGAGATCAGCGGCGTCCTGGCACGGGAGAGAACATCAATGACGGCGGGCGCGTGGCTCGAATCGGTGGGTCCAATGACAACGTCTGCCTTGCCCGCCACCAATGCATGTGCCTGTGCCGCAGCATCCTGGCCCGCCTCGACCGGCAGCAGTTCCACCGGCCTGCCCTTGTGCCCGCCGGTCGCGTTGATCTCCTTGACCGCGAGCTTCGCCGCGGCAAGCTGGGAGTCATTGAGGAAACTGCTGTCACCGGTGCTGTCCAGGACCAGGCCAACCCGCAGGATGCCATCGCCGGACGCCTCGACTGATTCCACCCGGGCGTTGCCGGTGACACCGGAACAAGCGGTGGCAGCCAGGAGGGCGCACGCGGAGAGGGCGAGCGCCGGACGGACATGGACGGCGGAAAGGGGAAAAAGCTTCACTCGGCGGGCCGGACGCTTTCGGCCTGCGGGCCCTTCTCGCCTTCGCCGACTTCAAGCTCAACGCGCTGCCCCTCATCCAGCGCGCGGTAGCCCTCACCCTGGATGGCGGACCAGTGGACAAAGATGTCGTCTCCGGATCCGTCAACGGTGATGAAGCCGTAGCCCTTTTCCGCGTTGAACCATTTCACGGTTCCCTGTGCCATGCTGACCAACTCTTTCCGTAGAGACCGGGGACCCAGGAGCCCGAATTGCGCTTGCCTGCCCCGGACCGGACCCTGGACTTCACTTTAGCCAATGCCGGGTTTGCCCTGCAGGTGTCCCGGAGTGGGGCCGGGAATAGTTATTCACGCGTAACCGGCCGAACGGCAATGCTTAGCGGTATCCGGGACCCAGCACCACAACCAGGGGAACCTGGAAGTCGGTGCTGCTGACCAGCGTGCTGACGCCCAGCAGCCGCGCAAGGGCCTGGGCGTTGGCCAGCTGTTCAGGTCCTGCGTAGAAGATCGTGGAACCCTGCTGCGGCGCTCCGGCCCAGTTGCCAACCTGCCCCAGGGTCCAGCCGTCCGCCTGGACGGTTCCGCCCACCCGGCCGGCCAGGCCTGCCGTTCCGGTGGCGTTGAAGACGGCGACGGGCTGGGTCCGGTCAAGGACCACCTGCGCCTGCGCCGCCGTGGTGACCTCCGGTACTGCCTCGGGGCTGGGCGACGGCCCGGTTGACGCCGATGGCACGGCGTCCGTGGTGGGCTCCGGCGTGCTCTCGGGAGTAGCGGAAGGCGTTGTGCCCGTTTCCGCCAGCGGGGCCGCTTCCTGGCTGGAGGATACCTGCGCGCCAGTGCCGTTAAAGCCAAGTTTGGGAAGGATCAGGAACGACACCAGCCCGATGGCCAGCGCCGCCACCCCTACTGCCAGGATGGGCCAGAGGCGTACCCGCGAGGGTGCGGAAGCAGTGCGGTGCACACCTTGCCGCTGCGGGTTTTCCGGGACCTTGTCGAATTCGTCGCGGGCGTATCTGGTCATGGCTGACTTCCTTGGGAAATTGCTGCTGGGGGCGCGGGGGTCCTAGGCGTCGGAGCCAGGCGCCGGGCAGTCCGGGCCCGGTGGCGGGACGTACGTAGTCTACGCAGTCTCTTGACCAGCATGGGATCGTGGGCGAGTGCATCCTCGCGGTCGATCAGGGCGTTCAGCAGCTGGTAATAGTGGGTGGCAGAGAGGTCGAAGTGCTCCCGGATGGCCTGTTCCTTGGCCCCTGCGTACTTCCACCACTGGCGCTCAAGCGCCAGCATCTGCTGCTCGCGTTCGCTGAGCGGTGACTCGCGCAGCCTGAAGTCCGCCAGCAGGGTGTTCCGTGGTTCCTGCTCCGGCAATTCCTCGGGCAGATGTTCCCGGGCCGGTTCCGCCACGGCACACTCCTTCGAGGTCTAGGGGAAAATGTCCTACCCCCATGCTACGGACGAATAACAGCCTTGTCATTTGCGCCGGAGTCCTGTCCGTGGCCCGGCGACTCAACTCCCCTGCAAGAATGGGACGGTGCTTGAATCAGACGCCTTGTTCGAACTGGACCAGGACCCTGCCGGAACGGACGGGTTCGCAGAACTCGCGCGGCGTCCGCTTGCGGACCTCGTGGCTCCGGACTGGGCCGGGGCGCTGGCAGGAGTGGAATCCGAGCTTCGTGCCGTCCTCGGTTTCCTGGCGGATGAGGTGGCGGCGGGGCACCAGGTGCTGCCGTCGCCGTCGAACGTCCTGCGCGCGTTCCGCCAGCCCCTTGCCGGCGTGAAGGTCCTGGTGGTGGGCCAGGATCCCTACCCCACGCCGGGTCACGCCGTCGGCCTTTCATTCTCCGTTGACAAGCGCACCCGGCCCATCCCCCGCAGCCTCGCGAACATCTACCGTGAACTGGAGGCGGACCTCGGCATCCCGGCCCGGTCCATGGCGACCTGTCCGCCTGGGCGGAGCAGGGCGTGCTGCTGCTGAACCGGGTGATGACGGTACGCGCCGGTGCCGCGGGCTCGCACCGGGGCAAGGGCTGGGAGAAAATCACGACGGCGGCCGTCGCCGCAGTTGCCGCCCGGCAGTCCCCGGACGGCGCACCGATGCCGCTGGTGGCGCTGTTGTGGGGCAAGGAGGCCGAGTCCGTCCGGCCGCTGCTGGGCGATACGCCGGTGGTGTCCAGCGCCCATCCGAGCCCGTTGTCCGCGTCGCGCGGTTTCTTCGGTTCCCGGCCCTTCAGCCAGGTGAACCGGCTCCTGCGGGAGCAGGGTGCAGGGGACGTAACCTGGGAGCTTCCACCGGTTCCTTAAGGTTAGGCTTGCCTTATGAGCACTGTTCCCGCCGCCACCACCGCCACCAAAAAGAGCCGTCCCCAGATCAGCCTTGAAGTGCTCCGCCGGGAACAGCTCTCGCTGCACATGGTGCGCATCGTGGCCGGCGGGCCGGGCTTTGCCGACTTCGTCAACAACGGCTTCGCGGACCGGTACGTGAAGATTGTCTTTCCGCAGCCCGGCGTCGAATACCCCGCTCCCCTTGACCTGTGGAGCATCCGGGACACCATGCCGCGCGAGCAGTGGCCCTACACCCGCACGTACACTCTGCGCTGGGTTGATCCCGCTGCCCGGGAACTGGCCATAGATTTCGTGGTGCACGGCGATGAGGGGCTGGCCGGCCCTTGGGCGGCCAAGGCCGAGCCCGGCGATCCGCTGACCTTCACCGGTCCGGGTGGCGCCTACAACCCAAACCCGGAGGCTGACTGGTACCTGTTTGCCGGCGACGAGGCAGCACTGCCTGCCATCGCGGCAAGCCTGGAGGCGCTGCCTCCGGAGGCGACAGGCCTGGCCTTCCTCGAGGTGGATTCCGACGCCGACGTGCAGCCGCTCTCCGCACCCGCCGGCGTGAAGATCACCTGGCTGTTCCGTCACGGCGTACCTGCCGGGTCCAGCGACCAGCTGGTCAGCGCTGTGGCCGGCGCCGAGTGGCCGGCCGGGACGGTGGACGTTTTTGCACACGGCGAGCGGGGCTATATGAAGGCTCTCCGGGAGATCTTCTTCGCCCAGCGCGGCCTGGAACGCAGGCAGGTGTCGCTGTCCGGCTACTGGGCGCAGGGACGCGTGGAGGACGTGTTCCAGGCCGAAAAGAAGCTCCCGGTCGGCCAGATCTGACCCGCGGCCCCGCAGCCCGGAACCGCCCGCGTGCCGGACTACCGGCGGCGGGCGCGGCGCCGCTCGTTGCTCGCCAGGCTCCGGGTCAGGGGCCGCGCAAGGGTGTCGCCCAGGACAATTCCCCCGGCCGTTCCCAGCACAATGGCGCCCGCGCTCAGCATGCCGCCGGCGCCCAGCAGGATCTCGGCCTCCTCGATGGTGAGCACGTACATGGAACGGAAAATGGTGAGGCCCGGAAGCAGGATCAGCGCCGCGGGGACTGCCACCACCAGCTGCGGCGCCCCCAGGCGGAGGGCGACCACGCGCGCCAGCAGGCCGATCACCACTGCGGCGAGGGCGGGCGAGAAGCGGTCACCGATGCCGAGCAGCCCGCCGCCCAGCAGGACGAAGTAGCCGGCGACGCCCACAGCCGCGGTGGGCAGCAGGAGCTGCCAAGTGGTTTGTTCCGTGATGCCGATGGCCATCACAGCCACCGCCACAAGGATCACCAGGACCCACAGGTCATAGGCCGGCGGGAACGTCTGGGTGACGTCGATGCGCTGCATCCCCGTCAGTTCACCCACGACAAACGCGACGGCGATGCCCGCAACGATGGCGCCGAAGGTCAGCAGCGTTGACAGGAACCGCCCGGCAGCCGTGACGGGGAACCCGTTGATGGCGTCCTGCACGGACGAGACCAGGCGCCCGGTCGGAAGCAGCAGGAGGATGCCGCCCACCACCACGATCGCCGGCGAGGTGGTCAGGCCGAACTGCCAGAGCAGGAGGGCCAGCTGGGTCACCACGAAGGAGCAGCTGGCGGTAATGAAGAAGTCAGGCACGCGCCACCGTCCCAGCTGGCGCGCCAGCAGGCTGATGGCGATATTGGCAACGAACGCGATGGCCGAGGACACCGGGCCGCCGCCCAGCACGCCCACGAACGCCGCCGCGAAAATGCCGAAGGCCACTGTGACCATCCAGCGGGGAAAGGGCTTGGGGCTGGTGATTGCCTCGTTCAGCCTGCGGATGGCCTCGTCGCGGCCCACTCCCCCGGCCACAATGTCAGTCACCAGCTGGTGCACTTTGGCCAGGCCCGCATAGTTGTTGGTCCAGGACCGCACCACGCGCAGCAGCGCAATGGGCGTCTGGTCCTTGGGGGCGTAGTTGATGCCCACGGACTGGTTGGTGATGTCCACCTCGATGTTCTTCAGCCCCAGTGCCGCGGTGACCGCGATGATGCTGGTTTCCACCTCCAGCGCGCCGGCGCCGTAGCGGAACATGGTCTCGGCCAGGTGCAGGGCGAAGTCGAGCGTCTTGCGCGCCGAGGTGTCCACGCCACCCACCTGGATGGTGGGGTTTGCGTAGGGACTGCCGGCCAGACGGTCCACGATGCTGAGCGGCGCCGTCGGCGGGTTTTCGCCCTGGACCAGCCGGCGCAGCATTTTCTTGGCCGCAGCGTTCTGCCTCATCTGGGCAGCCGTCAGCGGCTGCGTCTTTGGCAGCCCGTCGGTGTGCGGCCGGACCCCGGGATATCCGGCGCCGGAACGTCCGGCTCCGGCGCGTTCCGGTCCTGTGGTGGCCGGTTCAGGCTTTGCGGGCTCAGGTTTTGCCCGCTGCGGGCGGTCTGCCGCGGGGCGCTCGGGCCGGTCGGTCATGGGTTCCCTCCTCCCGGGGCGGTGTGGATACGGTGCGGAGTGCCGGTCAGGATGTGCGTTTGCCGGGCAGCCTGCCCAGCACGGTGCGGGCCGCCGCGACGGCCGCCCGCGCAAGCCGGTTGGCATGGAACACGGCTGGCCGGACGGGCATCGCGAAGCCACCCACCAGCTGGACCACTTCGCCGCCGAAGCCCTTCTTGAACTCGTAGCCGCCGTGGCCCTCCTGGTCCTGGCCGGAGATGCCGAACGTTCCGTAGAAGTTGTAGCGCGGGTAGCCCTTTTCCAGGGCGTGCAGCATCATGCCCCAGTACAGTGACGTGGCGCCGTTGAAGTAGATGTAGTCCTGGACGGTGCCACCGATCACGCAGACCACCTCGTCGCCGTAGCAGACGAAGTGGATGGCGGCCACCGTGGCAACGCCCACGGAGTCCGGGAACCGCTCGATGTCCTTGAGGCTGCGCTCGTAGCTGTCCACCAGGTCCTGGACCACCTTGAGCCGGTTGGCTTTCTTCTTGCTGCCGGTCTCTTCCACTTCGCGCCGGAGGTCGGCGGCAGTGGCGGACTCAGTGGCCAGGCGGTCGGTGATGGACTTGCGGTAGGCCGGGATGTCGATCTTGGCCATCATGAGCTTGGTGAACTCGGGGGACGTGGTGCGGAGCAGGTGCTCGTAGTAGGCCCGCTCGCGGTATACGAAGCCCTTTTCGTCCCCGGCCCGGCTCAGGGCGGCGTAGAACTCGTCCAGCGTTTCCAGCGTGGCCTGCTCGAGGAACACACCGTTCTTCTCTGCCTTCCGGATTGCCTTCCGGGTGCGGTAGCTGGTGCTCATGATCAGCTCTTCCGCGTCCCGGATGCCTTCGAGGCTCTTGATGAACATCCAGTTCACGTTCACGAAGTCCATGTCCAGGCCCTGGTGCCGGAACCCCAGCTCCTCCAGCTGCGCCACGAGGGGACGGTTGTCCAGCACTTCGGGGTGTTCTGCACCGTCCTCGTCCCGGGCAATGTAGTGGACGTTCGGGAAGATGCGCAGCTCGGCGGCCTTGCGTTCGGCGGCTCGCTTCCGCAGGAGTTCGACGACGGCGCGCACCAGTTCCGTGTCCGCGTAGTCCACCAGCGGCCCCTTCGCGCATTCGCAGACCGTGTAGCCAAGGCGCGTCGTGGTGTAGTTCAGCTTGCCGGCTGCCACGAGTTCGCCGCCACTGCGCACGCCGAAGAGTTCCACCTCCTGGCCGCGGGCACGCTGGAACCGGGCAAAGTCGACGGACTGCAGGAAGCTGTTCTGCGGATGCTTCAGGGCGAAGGCCTCGAACTCGGCATCGCTGAGGACCGCGAACTCAAGGCCGGTGGCGGTGGGGACTGGATTCAAGGGGTTACCTTCTTCGGTGTTCTCGCGGCGTGGCAGTGCGCCGCGGTGCGGGAGGGGCTTGGGGCGGCGCAGTGCCGGTGCCGGCGCCGCGGGACAGGTGGGGGTCAGTAGAACTGCTGGCCGGTCCGCGCCGTTTCAATCCGGCGGAACACCCTTTCTGCGCCCTTGACCCAGAGACGGTGCCGCAGTGGCGAGAGCACGTAGTCGTGGCAGCCCACGAAGTCCGTAACCGTTTTGGTGAAGCTGGTTTTGAACATGCCCATGCCGTAAAGGTTGTGGCTCTTGTCCTTGATCCTCGAGGCCGGTGGCGTGCCGCAGAAGTCGTACTCGATGCAGCCGAGTTCCTGCATGCGCCGGATTGCTGCCCACTGCACCAGGTGCGAGTCGCCGTATTGTTTGCGGTTCTGGATGGAGCCGCCGTCCTTGTAGGTCGCTTTGGCGCCGTAATTGATCACGAAGGCGCCCACACTGGGCTTGCCGTCCTCGTAGGCAAAGAAGAAGTTCCCCTGGCCCCGGTTGCAGAATTCGTCCCAGAAGGCGGCGTAGTACTCATAGCTGCGCAGCGGCATCGAGCCCTTGGCCTTGACCGTGTCCGCCATGAGGTCGTACAGGGCGCGGTACGTTTCGGGCCCCTGTTCCATGCGCACAACTTCGCAGCCTTCCCGTTCGGCCCGCCGGATCGCATTGCGGGCGCGGGAGGAGATGTTTTTGAAGACTGTTTCTTCGGATCCGGAGATGTCCAGCAGGGCGGTGGAGTCGTTGGACTGGATGTTCGGCGCCTTGACCAGTCCGGCGGTGGCCAGCTGCGCCCGGGCATCAGTGGAGTCGATAATGTCCGGTTCGATCTTGATGGTGAAGACGTTGAGTTTGCGCCCGCGGGCAAGCGCGGCGCAGGCTTGCAGCGCAGCCTTCAGATCTTCCGCCGCGGCAAGGTCCGGGCCTTTGATCAGGTACCACAGCCGGCCGAGCACGGGGAACTTCTTTTCCAGTACCAGGTTGTAGCTTGCTGTTTCCGGGTTTTCCAGCACCAGGAAGCGGACCTTCCAGCCGCTGCCGTTTTTCACCGTGGCGTAAGCGGCCGACTGCAGCATGTTGCCGCCGTTCGGGTTGGCCGTGACGTGCTTGTCCCAGTTTTCAATTTCCTCGGCGGTGGCAAAACGTGCGGTGAATTCTCGCAAGGGGGCCGTGTCCAATCGGGTTGATGCGCGGTTTCGGTACTCGTGGATGTGTGCGGACATGCAGCCTCAAGTCTAAAGCCTGCGGATGGACCGGCCTTCCGCCTTGACTCCGGCACCGGGGCTCGCAAGGGTGGAAGGATGCAGCAAGACCGGGAACAGTTGAAGCCGCCGCCGGAAGAAAACGCGGTGCCGTATCGCGGCGGGGTCCAGGCGGCCGTGCTGGCCGGCTTGCTGGCAGCGTCCTTCCTGGTCGCGGCGCTGGGCGGGCTGGCCACCATCAACAACGTGGAGGGGTGGTACTCCACGGCGGATAAAGCACCCTGGTCGCCGCCGAACTTCGTGTTCGGACCGGTGTGGACCGTGCTGTACACGGCCATGGCCGTTGCGGCATGGCTTGTGTGGCGGAAGAGGACAGCGAAGACCAGGCCCGCGCTGACCGCCTACGCCATCCAGCTCGTACTCAACCTCGTCTGGACGCCGGTGTTCTTCGGCCTGTATCCCACGCTGGGCACCGCTGCCTTGTGGCTGGCGCTGGCCATCATCCTGGCGCTGATTGCCGCGGTCACCATTACTGTCCTGCAGTTCGGCCCGATCAGCAGGACTGCCGGCCTGCTCCTGCTGCCCTACGTGGCGTGGCTGGTGTTCGCCGCCTCCTTGAACTGGTGGGCCGCCGTCCACAACTAGCTGCGGGCGGCCGGCGGGATCGAGACGTCCCAGGT
>NZ_AOFD01000028.1 GCF_000332815.1 Arthrobacter nitrophenolicus | reverse complement strand
GACAGCAGGTGCCAACCAAAATGCATCGGCCTCGTGTCGATGATTGGGACGCACGAAGCTGCGGTCAGCGAATCCTGCTGGCCGCAGCCTCGCCAATAAGCAAAATCGTGAATTAATTCATACCTCGGCGCGACCTTAAACCGCCTTCCGTATGCCCGAGAGAGCACGGCGTGCAGGGGACCCATCGAACTCAACCCAGGTAGTAACGGTTCATCACATCCCCGGAGGAAACATGAATATCCAAGAGAAGAGAATAACTACCGCTGTCCTTGTCATCGGGACTGGCGGCTCAGGGCTCCGTGCCGCTATCGAACTCGCCGAGCGAGGAGTAGATGTCATTGCGGTGGGCAAGCGCCCGAAGGCTGACGCACATACCTCGCTGGCTGCTGGCGGAATCAACGCTGCCTTGGCAACGATGGACCCGGAAGACACCTGGCAGCAACACGCCGCTGATACGATCCGGGAAAGTTACCTTCTGGCGAATCCGTTAACGGTTCAAATCGTCGCTGAAGGAGCAGAGCGCGGAATAGGTGATCTGGAACGTTACGGCATGAACTTCGCCCGCGAAGAGAACGGTGCAATCTCACAGCGGTTCTTCGGGGCCCACAAATTTCGGCGGACTGCTTTCGCTGGGGACTACACGGGTCTTGAAATACAACGGACATTGATTCGGCGGGCCGAACAATTGCGTGTGTCCATTTTGGACACCATCTACATCACCAAGTTGCTTGTCCGGGAGAACACCATCTTCGGGGCCTACGGGTTTGATCTCGAAGACGGTACCCGTTACGTCATCCACGCCGACGCTGTGATTCTGGCGGCAGGGGGCCACAACCGGATCTGGCGGCGGTCATCATCTCGCCGAGACGAAAACACCGGCGATTCCTTCCGCCTCGCCGTCGAGGCCGGGGGAAGGATCCGGGACCCCGAACTGGTTCAGTTCCACCCGTCCGGAATCATCGAGCCAGAAAGCGCCGCCGGAACGCTCGTTTCCGAAGCAGCCCGCGGTGAGGGTGGAATCCTCCGTAACGCCCGGGGAGAACGGTTCATGGAGCGCTACGACGCCGAGCGGATGGAACTCTCCACCCGCGACCGCGTGGCGCTAGCTGCATACACAGAAATAAAGGAGGGCCGCGGAACCGCAAACGGCGGTGTCTGGCTGGACGTGTCCCATCTCCCCCGCGCAGTCATCATGGAGCGCCTGCCCAGGGTCTACCAGACCTTACTCGACGTCCAAATGCTTGATATCACCAAGGACCCTATTGAGATAGCCCCTACGGCTCACTACTCCATGGGTGGGGTATGGGTTCGACCAGAAGACCATGGAACGGACGTTGACGGCCTGTACGCGATCGGGGAGGCAGCCAGTGGACTTCACGGTGCTAACCGACTGGGTGGTAACTCCCTTATCGAGCTACTGGTATTCGGACGGATCGTGGGCGAAGCGGCCGCTAAGTACTCTAACCAACTTGAATCACAACGCCGGTCTCTCGAGGCGATCGTAGAAGCGCGGTCCGAGGTGGACGCACTTCTGGCCTGTCAGGGATCGGAAAACGTTCGGGCCCTACAACGGGCCGTCCGGGACACGATGACAGAGCACGCCGGCGTGGTGAGGAGCGAAGAAGGTTTGATCGCGGGCTTGGAGGAATTGGACTCCATTGAGGACCGACTTGAACATCTTGGAATTCACCCTGATATCGCCGGTTTCCAGGATCTGGCCCACGCTTTTGACCTCAAGTCCTCGCTGCTCGCCGCCCGCGCGACGCTTGAAGCGGCCCTGGAACGCCGAGAATCCCGGGGCTGCCACAACAGGTCGGACTTCCCGGATCAAGATGAGTCGCTTCAGGTTAACTTCGTATGGTCGCCCGGTCGCTTAGATCGTGAAGCAATCCCGCCCATCCCGGACGAAATAGCAGAGTTGATGCAAGACGTATCGACGGCTGGAAAACTGGTCGAGTAGCGTCGCGGCAAGACCTGAGGCCAGACCAACCTGGGACGGTGGATACGCCGGTCCAATGACAACTTCGGGAAGTACGTCTCAACCCATCAGCGTGGGCGCTGCCCCACGATGATGGGTTGCCCGGTGTAGGGATTAGGGGCGCCCCCATTTGGCCAATGCCAAGAAGGGTAATCGATGGCGTGGAACACTGAGCGGACCAAGTTGTTGCTTCTTGCTGCAGCAACCAGTGAATTCAGCGAAAAGGGCCTCGCTGGGGCTCGCGTGGATCATATAGCAAGAAGTGCGGGAGTCAGTAAAGAGCGGATTTATCGGTATTTCGGAAACAAAGCCGGGCTTTTTTACGCGGTTCTAGGTGAACTGGTCTCCCGTGATCTTGAGGTGCCGCTGCAAGAGCGCGGCTCTGAATCATTGAGCGACTTTGTTGGGCAACTCTTTGACCGATACTGCGAGGATGACACCCTAGCGAGGCTCCTACTCTGGGAGGCGCTGGAGGGCACGCCCGGGGCACTGGAATCCAACTGCACTGGACGCTGGTGGATCCGACAAATGGACCGTCTCTTGATAGCGATTCCTGGGTTAGACCGGGCAGGCGCAGCGGACGTCCTATTTACGATTGTGACGCTCTGCGCCTGCTCGCCTGTTATCCTCCACGGAAGTTCCTATCCCTCGGGGGAACGGATCATGCGGGATTCAGCTCGTCGTGCCTCGGTGGTAAGGGCTGTCGCGCTTACCGTGCAGTCGCTCCTGGGTACATCGACTTCCTAAACTCCCGATGTTTAGCTAAGCAGCAGTTATTTTGTCTTGTTCGTGAGGCCATAACGCTATCCCCGCATGCTTACCGCATCGTGAAGAGCAGCGAAACATTCTGGCCTCCGAAACCAAAAGAGTTTGTGATGGCCGCCTCGATTGGTCCGCTACGGGCGCTGCCGGTAACAATGTCCAGGTCGATCTCTGGGGACACATTTTCTAAGTTACGGGTTGGAGGTATCAGTTCATTCCGCATGCTCAAGACCGTGACAATCGCTTCAACGGCCCCTCCTGCTCCCACAAGGTGGCCCAAGGACGCTTTCGGGGCGGTAAGAACGGGACTCGGCCCCAGGGTTTGGCGGATTGATCTTGCTTCCGCCAGATCGCCAGTAGCAGTGCCCGTAGCGTGGCAATTGACGTGTCTGATATCGCCACCATGCAGCCCTGCCTGTCGAAGAGCTGCCTTCATCGCATTGCTCTGACCCTCGCCTTGGGGGTGGGGGCTAGTTAGGTGGAAGGCGTCGGAAGTGATACCGGCTCCATTTAGGACAATCCGGGCTCGTTTGCCCCGGGCACTGGCGCGGTCTGCGCGTTCGAGGACCATAACCCCAGCGCCTTCGCCCAGCACAAAGCCGTCCCGGTCCCGGTCAAAGGGACGTGACGCGAATTCAGGGTCTCCGCGTTTCGACAGCGCACCGATCTGCGCGAACGCGGCCAGGGTGATCGCTGTAATCGCCGCCTCAGTTCCGCCGGCGATCACTACGTCCGCTTCACCGGCCCGAATCAGACGTGCCCCAGCCGCGATGGCTTCTGCCCCTGAAGCGCAGGCTGATACCGGAGTGTAAGTGCCGGCCTTCGCCCCGAATTCAATGCTTAGCGCCGCAGCTGCTCCGTTCGTCATCAGCATCGGGACAGTACGAGGAGAAACGCGCCGCGCTCCGAAACGCTGGAGGACGTGGTCCTCGCCTAAAAGGGTGAGTACCCCCCCGATTCCGGTGCCAATCACTACCGCCAGGCGTGAGGACTCTACTTCTGGAGTTCCTGCATCTGACCACGCCTCCCGGGCGGCCACCAGTGCCGCCTGCTGCGAACGGTCCAGACGTTTGGCCTCTATAGGATCAAGGAGGTCCGCAGGTGATACAGGCATTGGAGCGGCGATTGTCACGGGCAGTTCCAGCCCTGGTATCAGAGCATCGCTTATAGAGCGGACCCCCGAACGCCCTTCTATCATGCCCGTCCACAAGGAGCCCACATCAGCGCCCAATGGGGTAATGGCTCCCAGTCCGGTTACTACAACATCGTTGTCGTCCACGACGGCTCCTGCAAAGTCGGTCCCCAGTCACTACTGGAAAGTTTTTTGTATCTTATACAACTTACACTTTTAGTTGTATCGGATACAATTCCGTCATGATGGCAGAGAGTGCGAGGGTAACGGCGACGAAGCGTCGGGCCGCTGGCGAGCCGGTGCGGGCAAAGGGAAAGCAGACGCGACGTCGCATCCTTGAAGAGGCAGCAGTGTTGTTCGGGAAACATCAATTGAGCGACGTCAGCGTGAGTACGATTGCACGAGCTGCGGGTGTTTATCCGAACCAGGTGACTTACTACTTCGGGTCTAAGGATGCACTCCTTATTCACTCAGCATTCTTTGCACTGCTGCATGATGCTGAGCGTCTAGAGGCCGCGGGTTACCGGATGCAGACCGTTGAGGGTTTCAAGAGTGTCATGGCCCGCACAATTCTTGCCCTACCGTCTATGAGGCTGGTCGCCCAGGCTGTTGCGACCGGAAGCGCAAATCCCGGTCTCGCTGGAACGCTTGGGTACTACTTACACCTGCTATTCCGCCAGTCGGAACGCTACCTGCAAACGCTGATAGGCGAACGCAACTGGTCCCACAAACGGCCTCTAACTGTCGAGGTCCGCACGTTCTGGAGTACGGCATTCGGGGCAGTTCTTCTGTCTCGGGCTGGTGTCAGAGGGTCTGCCCTCGACTTGGACCTAGCCGGAACTTTGACCATCTATGAGAAGTCGGAATAGTCCTTCCGCAAACTTCAAGGTGTATAGCTCGACGAGACGGTCGCCACTCGCACCAGCCGATTAGTTGCGAATTCGCGGGACAGTGCGGCGGCGACCAACAACCGCATCGGCTTTGTCGGGCTCAGTTTGGAAGCGGCGCTAGCCGAAGGTGACCACAGGGTTAAGAAAATCGGTGGGAACATCGATATCGCGGGGAAGGTTCTGTCCCCTCCCGCTGCAGCTCAGCAGGATCACCCTCGGGAGGTCGCACTTGGCTCATCTTCGTTTGAAGTTGCCGCTAGGCAGGCAACTTCAAACGTCAAGTGGGCTAGCTATAAATCCGCGCCGCTCCAGGCCCCATGAAGGAGGGTGAGTAGGTCCTGTTGCGTTACATTCCGGGGGTTGGAGGGCGGAATCACTTTCAAGATTAGATCGGCTGCCTCTGCCAGATCTGTCTCCTTCAGACCGTAATCACGGAGTGCAACGGGGGCCTTAAGCACCTTTCGAAGCTGATTTAGCCCTTCGAGAGCATCGCTGTGACCAAGCGCGGTGGCGATCCGGCTGGCAGCTTCCGGCGCGGCCGGAGCATTGAAGGCAAGAACATACGGCAGGACGGTCGCATGGGTCTGGGCATGCGGGAGATCGTAAGCACCGCCGAGCACATGGCAGATTTTGTGGTGAAGGCCGGATCCGGCTGAGGAAAATGCTACGGCTGAGAGATAGGCCCCGTACTGGGTCTGCTCACGACCGCGTAAGTCTCTTGGATCAGTGTTCAGGGCCGACAAGCCGGCAGAAAGGGTCCGAATACCCTCCGCGGCCATGGCTGCATTAATAGGGTCAGCACGAGGAGCCCATAAGGAATCCACGCAGTGTGCCAGAGCGTTCAGCCCTGAGGCGACACTCAGCTCGACGGACAGGGAGAGCGTAAGTTCGGCATCATAGATGACGGACACGGGAAGTACGCCGTCATCAACGCCGGTGGTCTTGTGGGACGCTTCAGTTATGCCCCATACATTGGTTGCCTCAGAGCCAGCGTAGGTAGTGGGCACAGCTATGATGGGCAGCCTTGATGTTAGGGCAATCGCCTTGGCCAGTCCGATAGCGGAGCCACCTCCCACGCACACCACGAGATCGACGCCATGCTCCTCCGCGGCAGCCCTGGCTTTCTCGGCTTTTTCGAGCGGAACGTGGGGCGCCACATCGTCATACAAGAGAGTTGCCTTGGCCTGGTGGGCAACGCGGGCTGCGAAATCCTTGTCATGTCCCCCTGTGATCACCATGACCGTGTCGGCCCCTAGGCGGTCCACCTCCGCGGCCACGTTGACTGCGGCCAGGCCGGAACCGAACAGGACACGCTGCCCTAAGGTTTGATGTGCAAACACTAAACGATCGGTCATTGGGGAGTTCTCGTTTCACGACTGCCCGCTCATAGGCGGATTGATCTGGGGGCGCAGCGGTAAGGCAGGACCCGGGAAGGGGTATCCCGGGTCCTGCCTGTTTCTTTAGGCCGGCGTGGTTACCGCAGGGTCACTTGATTCGGCGTTCTCGATGTAGCCGTCGTGCACGTCCTGGGAGCGTGCGTATTCGGGCTGGTACTTGACGCTCGCGTAGTGCGAAGCCTTTTCGGCCTCTTCTGCTCGCCTGCCAAGCTCGGCCGTATCGCCAAAGCCCAAGACATCTCGTGCCAGCTGTGTCAGGGGTCCGTCAACCTGATACTCGGTGCGCTGCATCGTGAGGATGTTGATCAGGTATGGCGGAGTACCGTTGAACTTTTCAAACATCTCGTGCCTGCTACCGAATTCGGTAAGGAAGCGTTCACTGATTTGACGGAAGATCTTGATTCGATCGCGGGCGCTGATCTCGGAGCCGCGAAGGGCTTCCTGAAGTTTCGGTCCAATGTAAGGGTGATCAAGCTCGCGCTTGGTGGGCTGAATAACGATGCCGCGGCCGCAGAACTCGATGAGCATGTTGACAAACTCGTGCTGGTGCTCGAGATAGTGTGCCCGGCCGAAGTCAATGAAGATGTTGTTGGGCTTATACAGGCCACCGGGGGTGTGGAAGCCCGTCTCTTCTGCAGCGATCATGAACGCCCGGCACGTCTCGCGGAAGCGGATGAGCTCTGCCAGCTGAGACTGGACCACGGGGTTCTTGCTGGTTCCAAGAGCCTGGGTGATGAGCAGGCCAAGGCCGACCATCAGCTCTGCGTGCACTGTCTGACGGATCTGGGTCTCGAGGTGTACCCAGTCGAACTGCCGCTGGGGGTACCACTTCGCGTGTTCCGGGTTTCCGACGTGCTGCACCTGGTCCCAAGTAATGAGAACATCGTCAAAATAGACCATGCCGTCGAGCTCGTCTCCCAGTGTTGCCAACGGACGATCGTAAGGATCCGCATCAGGTTGGGCGCGGGATTCGCGGGCAACGACGCTCACGCCGGGTGTGGCCAGCGGCACCATGGCGTAGATGGTTTGTTCGGCTGTCTGGCCGGGCCGCCACAGGTTACCGATCAGCAGGTTGTTTACGAACGGGATCGAGGTTCCGATGGCTTTCCAGCCTCGCACGACGATACCTTCATCGTTTTCCTCGATGATACTGAGCATGGGCGTTTCGGCCATTGAGTCATCGCGGCCCCGGTCGTACTGCACGTCGACGAACATTGGCGAGACCGCCAGGTCCTTGGCGGTGACTTCGTCCCAGTGGCGCTGGATGTTGCCGGACAGGTCACGGTGGCCGTTCTTAAACCTGGAGTTTTCCGCCCATGGTTCCTGGTCGTCCACCTGGGTGAACATGACGACGTTCATCCCTGCCGGCGGTCGGGTGAAGATGCCGCCCTGGAAGTGCCGGAAAATGAAGTCGGCGTAGTTACGACGCTTGATGACGTCTTCCTTTGAGCGCGGCAAGAACCAGTGCATCGATTCGCGTTTGCCGTTCTCGTCGACGAACGTCAGGAGGTCCTGGTTCTCCGGCTTGAGATGAAGGTCGTAGTATTCGGCTATTGCCTGGGCATAACCCTTTGTCTTGGGATGCGTCGTTACATCCTCAATGAGCTCTCCGCCGACATAGACTTTGCGTCCGTCGCGAAGAGACTCCAGGTATTCTTTTCCTGTCCTCATGCTTTAGCTCCTGTATTCATGGTGTTCATTTGGTTATGGAACGTTTTGCTGTCCCAGAAGTCCTCCGACCGCTGGATCAGCCTTGAGCCGTTTCCAGAATGTGTACGCCTCGCAGCTGCAAACGCTGACCAGCGGCCTTCAGGTTTCCCATGTCCCGTTGCAACGTCGCGGTGAGGACATAGCGGCCCATAGCGCGATCCGTCGTTTCGAGATCATCCAGCGCGTGCCAGTGCGCATCAGGGAAGGCTGTGAAGAAATGAGCCAGCCCCGCCGCAACTGCATCGCGTCCCCGAGCAACATGGCTTAGTGCGATGTCCTCATGCTCGCCGTCAATTGCGTACAAGGCAGCCGCTTCGGCGTGGTCGTGCCTGTTGTACGCCTCATGCAGGCGCTTGAAGATCGATCCCGGACTTTCGAAGCTGGCGTTGTTCTCCATGGGTGCAACGATCCGGTATCAGGTGTTAACGGCTGCGAAATAGCCGGCAGTTAACGCCTGAGCCGTTGAAACATTTGTTGGGTTGAGTCTGAGGGCGTGATGCCCAGCTCTTGGAGTGCTGCCTTGCAGCGGCGGTAGGAGGCTACGACGCCGTCCTCATTTCCTGTGGCGCTGGCTATCCGCATGAGAATTCGCCAAGCGCTCTCTTTATACGGATCTTGGGCGACAACTTGTTCCGCAAGTTGCTCGGCCTGGCGGTACTGCTGGGTTGTAAATGCCATTTGGGCAGCCTGAAGTCGAGCTTGGGCTGCCTGCTCCTCTAATTGCTCCCGCCGCTGCGTTGCCCAGGATGAATCCATCCCCGGCAGGTACTCCCCGCTGTCAACGATGGCAAGCGCCTTCAAAAGCGCTTCAAGTCTTCCCTGCCCGCGGAGTCGTGCAGCCTTTGCGATTAACGCCTCGAATCTGGTGGACTCGCTGTCCAGAATGACGGGAGTGGTGAACGCCAAGGTATTGCCGGTGAAGATTGGTCCGATACCGGCAGGAAGAGCTTCCCGAAGCCGGTGAGCGGCCTGGCGCAAGTAGGCTCTCGCGGACTCGTCTGATTGACCATCGAAGAGCGCCGAAAGCAGATCTTCGCGGGAAGCATGGTGACTCGGGACTGCGGCCAGATAGGCTAGTAGATTCAGACTTTTGGCAATGCGCGGCTTTACCTCTTGCCCAGCGACTGAGATGGCAATCCGCCCGAACTCGGATAAGAGAATGACGGGATGCTGATTCCAACCTGCTCCCACGCCGCGGGCCATCAGGGCCTGGCCCAGTTCATGCCATGGTGAGTCGGTGAATTCTTCAGAGTCCAGGCGACGAGTTAGTACTGCCTGAAAATCCGCAAGGGCCAGTAGAATCTGGTGGTTGGATTCTTGGAGCCTGGCGGCAACCATCGCCTGGTCGGCAGCTGCATCAGATTCTGTCAAGTCACCCTGTCTCCATTCGGCTTCAGCTAGGTATATCGCCGCAGCGGGCAGGTCGAGAATGCGGTTGGCCTCGGTCATGCTGTTAACAGCTCGTCTGAGCATCACGACGGCGTCGTCATTGTCTGACCGGGAAAGCAGAAGCGCGAGGCCCTTCCAGGTATCCAAAGCCTCACTAATGAAGTCATAGTGGCGCCCTCCGGCGTTCTCCACCTGTTCGAGAAGATTTAGCGCAGCAACAGGGTCGTGGTTCAAACGCAGCTCAAGTTTGGCTTCGATGAGGCGGTTCAGCCACTCGAACACAACGGAGCCGCTTGCCCTGACCAATCCCTGGCCCTTGGCAAGTACCCGTTGCGCTTCTTCTGTGTCCTCCAGATCGATCATCAGTTCCGGACCAACAATGCCGTGCATCCAGGCGGGCGCCAGTGGCCAGCATCAGCTGAGCGATAGAGCTCCAAGGCCTCCGTCAAGCGGCCTGTTGCTCTAAGAGCGCCCACTCGCCACGGAGCGGAGACTGCAGCAGCCCATGGGGAGTCCGGCATTTTGCTGACCTCACTCAGTCTTCCGTGGGCGTAGTGCACGCGCATCACCAAAGCATCCAGTGGTCCACCACTAAGGGTAGGAGCGGGGTAAGCGCCGGTTGCTTCCCGACGGGTGGCAAGTGATAGCAGGTAACGGACAGCATCAATCTCTGGGCTATTCGGGGCCAGGTCGATCACCGCCCGCATATCGTCTAGCCGGTCCAGATGCCAGTAACACCACGCCATGATTGCACCACCCCGCGGGGAAAGACGGGCCAGGTCATCCCTGACACCGTTTGCCTGAAGATCATCGGCGATAGCCACGCCCTTTCGGTAGTCCTCGCGGGCTATTGACAGCATGAGTGTGGCCGGGCCCAGCCTCCGGGACCCGGAACTGCCAGGTGGGGCGAGGTAACCGAGCCACCTTTCGGCAACAACGAAATCGAGTCGGTCTAGTACGTCGCCTATAACCACTTCGGCAGCATCCACAGCTCGGTCCAGCTCTTCTGCGGCCAGGAACTGCTCGACAGCTTCCTCAAGATGGCCCTCGGTGACTAGAAGGTCCCCATAGGCGCGCCGTGTAGCCTGAACTTCTGCCTTTCCCCGGCGCTCCAAACAAGTCACCAAGTATTCTCGGAATCGAGGGTGGCACCGCATGCGGTAGGTCCCGGAAATCCAGGAAACAGGCAAGTGGTGGCTTCGCAGTCTAACCAGCAAATCGCCGGCGTTGGATTGACCCAGGGCTGCCGCCCGGGATGGTGTCACTTCGTCCAGTAAGGAAGAAACGATGAGGAACTCCCGTTCTTCAGGAGCCAACTTAGCCAGGATTTGCGAAGCCAGATAGCCATGTAGGGGGTCAGCCTCACCGCCGGTTCCGGAAATGTGCAGCCGTGAGTGCCACGCCTCAAAAAGAACCCCTGTTACCCAGCCGCCTGTTGCCTCGACGGCACTGGAGGCGTCAATGTCTGTTATTCCGGCTTCAACGAGTGCCCCTGCAGCTTCCTCGGGAGTGAAGGCCAGGTCCTCCTCACCTATAGTTGCCACGCGATCAACCCCAGCCTGAGCACTTAGATCGATCGGTAGATCAACCCGAGTAAGCAGGACAACCTTGAGTCCCACCGGTGCATAACGGACAACCGCCCCGACGACGTCCAGCGCTTCGTAGGCGCCAACTAGATTCTCCAGGCCATCAAGCACCAGCAGGAGATCTTCATCTCCTACAGACTCGGCCAGCAAACCAGCCACTTCGGGATGGGGAATACGCGCCGCGAGCGCGCTGCTGGCCAGACCGGCAGCGTCTGGCACGTGTGCTGCTATTGCCGCCTCCAGATAGATGAGAAGCCGGCCGGGGGCAGCGTCTGTCCCGTCCAGAGTGAGCCAGGCAATAGGGCCGCCCCATGTGGCAGCAGCCTGAACAATCGCCGTGGTTTTGCCGGAACCTGCCGTTGCGGCAACCCAAACCACGCGGTTCTGGTTTATCAACTGACTGAACAGCTGGTTAAGACGGGGCCGCATAACCAGTCGCTCCGCCAGAGGCGGCACCGCGAGTTTGCTGCGAATTATCAGACCAGCCGAACGGCCTCTAGTGCGTGACATAAGACACAATATAGCCCGGGTGAGCGGCGGCACAGATCGCCCATTTCGACCTCGTTAACGGGCGCCCACGATGCTGATTCATGAACTGCATCACATTTATCGCTTGAGAGGAACCATCATGAGCATCTCCGACACACGGTCCGGGAGTCTGTCGATCCGGTTGCCTTCCGTAGGGTCATCAGCCATTTCACTAGCGGGGTTGCGGTTATTACGACGCAACACGCCGGCACCAAGTTCGGCGTAACGGCCAGCGCTGTGAGCTCCCTCTCCATGGACCCACCTATGTTGTTGGTGTGCCTGAATCGACAGCTCGCCACAACAGATGCTGTGAGCGAGGCCGGCGTCTTCGCTGTGAACATCCTCGGGGATAAGCAGGCCGAGTTAGCGGTTCAGTTCGCGACCCGGCATCCCGACAAGTTCAGGGACGTGGAACTGATGACCCGCGAGCTTGACGTCCCGCTCATCTCTGACGCGTTGGCGCAGATTGAATGCACCATCGTTTCACGCACCGACGTGGCAACACACGCTGTATTTATGGCCGAGGTGAAAACGGCTGAAGCCGGTGCAGGAGATCCCTTGGGGTATTTCAGAGGCCAGTTTGGCAGTTTTACTCGGGCCTTGGATGAGTCTGTCTACGAGCTGATCCGCGAGACCATCCTTGCCCGTACCGGTAACGCTTCTGGACCTATCACTGCGGCCAATATGGCCCTTGAACTGAAGGTTGACCGTTCCTCGGCTTATCATGCTCTTCAGCAACTTCGAAATGAAGGGCTATTGCTGGCGGAGCCCGATGGGACTTACCTCCTGACACCCAAGCTGACAGCAACGGACAAACTGTCAATGCCCGCCGCCCCAAATGCTCTGAGCGGATCCTCACGTGAAACGGGAAGCCGGTGAGCTCGCACTTGGCGTATTCGTTCCGCAGCGGACACAGGCAACAGGAAGTGTCATCCCAAGTGGCATTACCTGATTGGCAAGAGGTCTCCCCCGGCCACGACGTTTCCCTGTACAAAAAGGGCCAGGGCCATTTCCACGGACGAGTAGACGACGTGACCGCTGACGGGGCGATTATTTGGGTGCATCTTGCAGGGGGTTGGGGGCGCCGGATGTTTGCTCGAGCGGACGGCTATCACCTGACTCTCCACTGGAGTGGGACCCTGCACGAAAAACAAACAAGGTGATCCAGAGCTGGTTCTATCCGGTCGCCGCTACGAGCAACGACTACCAGTAACCCGGTCCCAAACCGAATCCCTCCCGAGTCAAGTCATCTTTCCAAGCACACTACGGAACCTCACAAGACCCCTAAGGAATCCTCATGACGACCCGTCAAGTAGCCCCACCGATTTCACCTGAACAGGCAGCGGTAGAGCAAGAACTCGTGGACACAGTAGTTGCCTCTTTTGAGAAGGCGCAGGACCCCCGGTTGAGGCAACTCATGCAAGCCCTCACCCAGCACCTACACAACTTCGCACGTGAAGTTCGCCTCACGGAGGACGAATGGAACGCGGGCATAGAATTTCTCACCGCCGCCGGCCACATCACCGATGACAAGCGCCAAGAGTTCATTTTGCTTTCTGACGTTCTAGGCCTTTCCATGCAGACCATCGCCATAAATAACGAAACCCACAAGAACGCGACTGAAGCTACAGTTTTTGGGCCGTTCTTCGTCCAGGATGCCCCCGAAATCCCGATTGGAGGCGACATCGCCGGTGGGGCAAACGGTCAGCCCTGCTGGGTCGAAGGCATCGTTACAGACACCAGCGGTAAACCTCTTCCCGGCGCCCGAATCGAGGTCTGGGAAGCCGATGAAGACGGCTTTTACGACGTCCAATACACGAATCACCGAGTTGCTGGCCGCGCCCATCTCTTCGCTGACCAGGACGGACACTACGCCTTCTGGGGACTGACCCCAACACCGTATCCAATCCCGCATGATGGGCCGGTGGGGAAAATGCTGGAAGCGGTAGGTCGATCTCCCATGCGCGCCTCGCATCTGCATTTCATGGTTACAGCTGATGAACACCGCACCTTGGTTACTCATATCTTTGTCCAGGGTGACCCTTATATTGAAGCCGGCGATTCAGTTTTCGGAGTCAAGAGTTCCCTAATCAAACGCTTTGAGCAACAACCAGCGGGAGCCCCGACTCCTGACGGTCGCGAGCTTCACGGTGCAACATGGGCGCGCACTCGGTTTGATATCGTGCTTGCTCCTAATCCTGATCTGAAGTGAACACTGAGACGACGAAACCGAGTTCCGTAACCGCTACCGTGTCTCTTTTCTGTGCTAATGCTCTCAGGAAGCCGGTAGAGGAGGTGATCATGCCGGCTTTTACCAGAGCTACTGGACAACCTGTATATATTGTCTTCGATTCAACGGCGAGGCTCCTGGAAAGGGTCAATGCGGGGGCTAAACCGGCTGTATTTGTAGGTCTCTCAGGTTCCCTTGGGAACCCGGAGCCTCCGGGCAGCGACGCCTTCCACACTGCAAGACACATCGTTAGGTCGGGAATCGGAGTCGCTGCCGCCCCCGATGCCAAAGCTCCCAGCATCACAACCGTTGAGGAGCTTGCCTTTGCACTTACAAGGTGCCGCTCGGTTGCCTACTCGAGGACGCGACCGAGCGGGACCTATTTCCATCGGATGCTCGAGGACCTAGGGATAGCTGACATAGTGAACTCCCGCGCCACTTTTGTGGAGGAAGGGTCAACAGCCAGCGCTTTAATTGACGGACGAGCCGTTCTAGCTGTGCAACAAATCTCTGAACTCAAGCTAGTCCCCGAGGTGAACTTTCTCGGGCCGCTTCCAGCCGCCGTTCAGAGGTACACGGAGTTCTCCACATATTTATGCAATAAGACAGCCGATAAGTACCTGGCAACCGCACTTTTCAACTTCCTGAGCAGCTCCCTCGCAAGATCCGCCTACGCTGCCGCTGGCCTCCAAGCCTTTTAGCTGCATCGGTGCAGCTCTGGTCCCCGACCGGGTCCGTTGCATGTGGGTGCAGGAAGAACCTTATGTACTCAACCAGAACCGACTATGCCCGATCTAGCGTAAATTATCCGACTATGTAGGAGCCAGGATGCCAACAAGAAGCCACACCTTAGGCCAGGACTGGAAGCCCGAAGGACGAAAAGAAGAGACCGATAGCTGGCAGGGGCCTATCCTCGTAGAGTTTTGCGCCTCTCCTTGGGTAGGACTGCATTACAACGACGAATATCGAAGCGAAGAGACCGCCGCTCACTAGGAAACTTGAGATGTGATCCTGACGGTGCCGAAGCCCAAGCGGTGTCAGCAGTGGTTGATCAACGAGCCATTTCACGGATTGGGCAAGCGATTTGTTGCTCTCTTTGGGCGTGAACGGATGCGCCGTTCCTGACATGGCCAGGGACCTGGCAGTGCCAGACTCCGGGCACATACCCCGACAAACCCGACCGGCAAGCATTGACCTTCTTCTGGGTTGAGCCTAGACCTCAACCTGACAGGACGAGGTTTGGAGACGCAGGTGAGCGGACAGCGGCTCGCGTACGTGTGCGTTAGCACGGTGGAGCAGAACGAGAAACGCCAGCTCGGCCAGGTTGACCGGGTCTTCACCGACAGGCCTCGGGCAGGGACACCAGCAGGCCACAGCTCACGGAACTACTCCAGTTCGCCCGCGACGGGGACATCGTGGTGGGGCACAGCATGGACGGCTCGCCCGCAACCTCGTCGACGTACGTGCTCTCGTCCATGGTCTGACCCGTGAGGGCGTGCGGGGTGGAGTTTCGTCAAAGAGAACGTAGTCTTCATCGGTGAGGACTCCCCTATAGCCAGCGTCATGCTCCCGTCCTGGGTGCCTTCGCGGAATTCGAACGCTCGCTCCTCGCGGAACGCCAAAAAGAAGAAATCGCCCTGGCCAAGCAGCGCGGCGCCCACAAAAGACGGAAAAAGATCCTCGCACCGGAACGGTGCCGCCGTACTGGTCCCCGCTCCGTAAGCGGTGTTCCAAAGGCCGTCCTTGCCCGTGACTATCGAATCAGCTGCGAGACCGTCTACCAGTACCTGTGCCACGCCAAGCAAGACTGAGCCTCTCCCCTGCCGACGCCACCACGCGGAGACGAAGCGGCGATTCCTTGTAGGACGTATCTGGAACTCAACCTCACAGGCGAAGGGTTGGAGCAACAGTGGCCGGACAGCGGACCGGGTATGTGCGCGTGAGCACGCTGGGTGACCGAGCGCCGTGCAGAGCGCAAATGAGCGACGCGTATCTCGGAGTCACCGCAGCAGGAGGTACGGTCGACATTCGATCGCTCACCATTGCCAGCCTTAACTCCTTGCCGGGGACGCGCAGCGTGCACTTTGGGGCTCAGCCACGTTGCCCTGCCTAGGTTTGAGCAGAACTCTTTCATTTCATGCGAGGGCGGGGGCGAGGACCACGTCGAAGCGGGTGCGTGCCCAGGTCTGGTTGCCCAGGTCCCGGCCGTCGGGGGTGGGTGTGCCTGCCGGCTGGGGTTCGAAGCGTTTGATCAGGGAGTCTTTGACGCCGAACACTGAGTCCCCAATTTCGATCTGCGGGTCTCCCTCGACGAAGATGTGGGTCACGAGGGTCCGCAGACCGTGGGCGGTGACCATGAAGTGCAGGTGGGAAGTGCGGACTGGTGAGCGCCCGGCCGCCTCAAGCATCTTGCCCACTGGCCCGTCGTGCGGGATGGGGTACGGGGTGGGGGTGCGTCCCCAGAAGGAGTATCTGCCGTGGTCGTCGGCGTAGAGGTAGGCGCGTCCGGCAACGCGCGCGTCGGCGTATTGGACGTCATAGAAGCCGTCTTCGTCCGCTTCCCAGACCTCGATGCGGGCGCCCGGCACAGGGTTCCCGGAGGTGTCGGTGATGGTGCCCTCGACCCAGCAGGGCTGGCCGTGGGCGCCGCCGGCGATGTCTCCGCCTAGGGGGATTTCGGATGCGTCTTCGATAAAGAACGGGCCGAAGACGGTGGCCTCGGTGGCGCCTTTGTAGGCCTTGTTGTTGATCGCGACGGTCTGCATGGACAGGCCCAGGACGTCCGAGAGCAGGATGAATTCCTGGCGTTTGTCATCGGTGATGTGCCCGGCGGCGGTGAGGAATTCGATCCCGGTGTTCCACTCGTCCTCGGTGAGACGGACTTCGCGGACGAAGTTGTGCAGGTGCCGGGTCAGGGACTGCATGACCTTCTTCAGACGCGGGTCCTGGGTTTTGTCGAAGGACGCGATGACGGTGTCCACGAGTTTTTGTTCGACGGCGGCCTGTTCCGGGCTGATGCCGGCGCCGGCATGGATGATTCCCGACATGCTTTACTCCTGTGGTTCGAGGGTGGGTTTGTGCTGGCGGCTCGGCCGGCGACCGGGCAAGGAACCCGAGTTAGAGGTCCAAAAGGACTTGGGGCTCTTCGCCGGTCAGGGCCGCCTGGACGAGGCGGCTGAGGTTCTCTGCGGTGACGGCGCGCGGGTTGGACGCCGGGACGGCCGGGAGAATGACGGTCACGGCCTCAGCGATCCCGTCGGCGGTGAAGCCGTAATCAGACAACGCTTTGGGCGCGTCCAGGCGTTTGCGGAGGTTCTGGAGTCCGGTGAGGGCGTCGGCGGTGCCGAACGCTGCGGCGATGCGGGCCTCAGCGTCGGCAGCAAAGGGAGAGTTGAAGGCCAGCACGTAGGGCAGCACGGTGGCGTGGGTCTGGGCGTGGGGCAGGTTGAACGTGCCGCCCAGGACGTGGCAGATCTTGTGGTGCAGCCCGGACCCGGCGGAGGCGAACGCGACCGCGGACAGGTACGCACCGTAAAGAGCCTGCTCGCGTCCCTCAGTTCCGGTAGGGTCATCCACGATCAAGGGCAGGCCGGAACTGAGGGCGCGGATGCCTTCGGCGCTAAGTGCGGCGTTGATCGGGTCCATGTGGGGCGCCCACATCGAGTCGATGCAGTGGGCCATGCCGTTCAGGCCGGAGGCGACGGACATGTCTACCGGCAGGGACAGGGTCAGGGCCGCGTCGTAGATGACCGTGACCGGCAGTACGGCGTCGTCCACCCCGGTGGTTTTCCGGGATGCCTCGGTCAGGCCCCACACGTTGGTCGCTTCTGATCCGGCATAGGTGGTGGGCACGGCGATGACCGGGATTCGGGTAGTCATCGCCACGGCCTTCGCCAAGCCTGTGGTCGAGCCGCCGCCGACGCTCACGAGCAGGTCGATGCCGTGCCCGGCCGCGGCGGCGCGTGCTTTCTCGGCGGTCTCGATGGGAACGTGCATCACCACATCGTGGTGCCACAGTGCCACCTCGATGCCGGTAGCGACTGTACGGGCTATGTCGGTCTCGAAGTCAGAGGCGATGACCATCACCCGCTGTGCGCCCAGCCGGGCGACCTCGGCGGCAAGGTTCGCAGCGGCATTGCCGGTGCCGAAGAGAACGCGCTGGCCCAAGGTCACATGCTCAAAAGTCAGGCTCATGGGTCAGTTCTCCCGGTTCAGGATTGCGGCGACGGCGGCGTAAAGGGCACCTTCGGGGTCGTCCGCCAAGCGGTCCGCGCGCCAGCCGACGTGCTTGTCTGGACGGACCAGTACCGCACCGCTTTCGGCCACTTCACGCAGTTTGGCCCAATCGAAGTACAGGTCGGTGACGTCCTGTCCCGGGCCGATGACGACGGACCCGATCGTGACGCCGAGCCGCTCGCTAACTTTCTGCGCGGCAGTTGTCCAGTCCTCACCGGTGATGCCGGTGAAAACCGTGAATTGGCCGTAAGGTGCCAGATCATGCGTGGAGTGCTTGTGCACGTTATCTCCGATCCAGGCATGTGGCAGTCGCCCGCCCGGATAAGTAGACGGCTCGTAGTACAGCTCAGGATCGCGAGCAGGTGCCGGTTTCTCTGTTCCGTCCGGGACGATGGCTGAGGAGTCGTAATGCTGGCCGAGTTCCACCCCGTGGGCGTTGAATTCGTAGTTCTTGATCTCCATGGCCGCGTGGATGGCCTGGCGCTTCGCGGCCCCTTCGGCGGTGTTGTTCTTGCGCGACTCGATCAGGGCGTTCATCTCCTCGGCAGTTTCGGCATTGTCGATGCCGAGTGCTTCGAAGAGCTTGCCGAACTCCCGGCCAGACTTGTTCGCCCGGGTCACGATCTGCTTCGCGACGGGCGCCCGCTCGATGGTGTAGGTTTCCAGCAACTCCACCCCGGCCTGGCCCTTGAGCACAGCGGCCAGTTTCCACGCCAGGTTGTAGGAGTCTTGAATGGAAGTGTTGGAGCCGAGCCCGTTGCTCGGGGGGTGCTTGTGGACTGCGTCGCCGGCACAGAACACGCGGCCGGCGTGCAGCCGGGTGGCGTACTGCTCATTGTTTCCCCAGAGTGAGATGCCTGTGATGTCCACGTCCAGGTCAGGTACGCCGATCAGGTTCCGGACAACTTGCCGGGCATCGTCCTCGGAGACCTCGGGGGTGCCGTGGGCGATGTCGAAACCCCAAACTATAAGCCATTCGTTCCACGGCCGGACCATGCGCACCAGGCCGGCACCGATACCGCCGATGTTGGAGCCGGGCTGAACGACCCAATACAGCACCGAGGGCCGGTGCCCTACGAACTCTGCGATGTCAGCTTTGAAAGTGATATTCATCGAACCGGCAATATCCATCCGCCCCTCGTAGGGCAGTCCCACGTCTGCGGCCACCCTGGAGCGGGCACCGTCGGCCCCGATCAAATACTTGGCGCGGATGGTGTAGCCATGGCCGGTGAGCCGGTTCAGCACCCGCACAGTCACGCCGTCCTCATCCTGTTGGTGCGAGACATACTCAGTGGAGAACTGCGTCTGCGTCCCGCGCATGGTGGCATTCCTGACCAGGATCGGTTCCAGGTACGTCTGAGGGATATCGCAGTTCAGCGACGGCGAGGCCAGCTCATAGTCCGCGTGACGCGCGGGATGGTTGCCCCACGTGAGGATTCGGCCGATTTCCTCCCCTGCAATGGAGGTACAGAAGACGGTGTCCCCGATCATATGATGCGGAGTCGCGTCAGCCAGCACCTGGTCCTCAATGCCCAGATCTCGAAAAATTTCCATGGTCCGCTGGTTCGTGATGTGCGCCCGGGGCGTGTTCGCCGTCCACCGGTATTTCGTGATCACAATGTTGGGCACGCCCAACGAGGACAGGAAAAGCGCGGCCGACGACCCGGCCGGGCCTGAGCCAACGATAAGGACATCCGTCTCAACGACGGCTGAGTCTGGGATCTCGGTCTCAGAGACCCCGTCATTGAAAAGCACCATTGCTTACACTCCACTTCAACAGCCGGTCTTGTTCCGGACTACTTCCGAGTGTTTCAGGTCATTCCGCAGCCAAGCGGTGTCGCGCCGTTATCGGCGGAATCAAGCAAAAGCTGGGCGGATTGGGGTAAAAAGTCACGTCGGACACCCTCATGACCTGCAGCACAATACTCGCCTGTAAGGTTCGGCTGACCAAGAGGAGAGGATGCTCCAACAATATGACTCATTAGTCGCTGGCGGACCGGCGGTCCTGCAGCGGGGAGAGGCCGAATTTCTCCTTATAGACGCGAGAAAAATGCGCCTGCGAGGCAAACCCCTGCTGCAGCGCCAGGGCGCTCAGAGGAATCCGGGCGGCTGCCGGGGAGAGTAACTGCTGCCGGGCCGCCTCTAGCCTCGCATTGAGAATAGCTCGCGGTACGCTGGTGCCACCCTCCGCGAAGATGCGTGAGAGCTGGCGTTCGGAAATGCCGACGGCTGCAGCAATTCGCCCGGCCGACAGCTGCGGATCTGCGGATTGAAGAGAGATAAATGCCTGCGCAGCGGCCAGATGTCCGGCCGGTCCTGCGGGAGCGCCGAGGGTGACGGCGAGCAGTTCCAGCGCCGTGTTTTCTAGTTCGTCCCAGTCCCCGGCCCGTCCGGACAACGCGGCACCGAGGGAAGAGGCCAGGCGCCGGCGTATATACGCTCCGCCTGGGGGCCATGGAAGCCAAAAACCTTGGGGCGTTTCAGCCCAGACTGCCGCGTGAGTTCCCTCAGGGTACTGCGGGGAATCTTCAGGGCCAGCTCCTTCAATCCGTGCGAAAATCCGCGCATGAACGGCTGGTCCGCGTCATAGAGGATTGCCTCGCCCGGCCTGAGGATTTCGCAGCCGTCCTGGTGATAGAAGAAGCCCTCGCCCTCCAACGTGAAGTACGCGACCACGGCATCAGCTGGATGCGCAGCAATTTCCCGCGCTGACCGTTCTACAACGTGCGGATTGCCCCAAACCTGGGCCACCTGCAGCCGGGGCAGGTTCAAATTCAGCTCGGTAGCTTTCAACCCGCCACCCGCCAGTGTTCGGGCCTGCAGCCCGACCAGGGCGCGCGCATTGTGCTCTTCCCACATTGCGATCCGCCGTGCCTCGGGCAACCCCGCCGTCGAGAACCGGGTCAAGCCGTTCGGGCGCACACCTGGTATGGGCTGCGTCATAGTCTGAAGTGTACGTGGTCAAGGGCAACGCTGGATCAACACTCGTGACTGCGGACTCGTTGGCGTCAGGAGATACAACCTTTGCAGGTTGTGTCCAACTTTGTTTCTGAACTCGGGTTTCCGGACTCACTCCCTTGAGATGCCCCTGCCACCACGGCTCGTGCTACTGGCGCCCGTGCAGAGAGAGCCTGGCTTACGGGCAGGGAGACGGTCCGGTTAGGTACACCCCAACCTGACGTCAGGCAGCAAGGAGAAGAGCGTCAGGTTTGGGTCCTGAAGTAAGTTCCTTGCACGGGTCCCCTCCGCAGTCTTAGATCCAAATCTGACGGCAGCCACAAATAGAAACTTGTTGGAGTGTCAGATTCAGAGGGGCTCTTAAAGTCACCTGGGAGTTAGTGGGAGTGACTCCAGCGCTCTAAGTGAGAGCTTACGGTTGGGGCCCCTTTTGCCAATGCGGTCCGGTAATCGAGAGCTTTATCGCGTTGCAGTCTCCCAAGTACAACCACTGAATGCACTCCTATTCGCTGTGCAGTCGACTCAATCCACCCCCTACGAACGGCCGCCGGCGGGACTGGGAGGCCCCCCGGTATCTGCCATTCACCTGCCTTTTCGTCGGCAGCTAGCTCGGCCGGCTCGGTTGAAGAGTCTTCATCAATCACGAGACGCTCGGGCGTAACATGTCCCAGGAGGACATGCGCCACTTCGTGGAGAAGCGTGAATAGAACTACATCTAGTCGCTTACCTCTTCCCGACAATGCAATTACTGGCTTCTCAGCGTCCTCGTCCAAAAGGAAGGATGCGCCGTTCAGCTTGCTTCCAGGGAACGCTTCGACATAGACAAGACGCACTCCTACAGCAGCAAATTCAGCAGGGAGCTTCGAAAAGTTTTCCGGATTTGCGACCAAGCGCGAGAGGCGCTCCGCTAGTTCCGTGAGCCCCACTGGGTCGTAGCTAGGAACCTGAAGATCCTGCGCACGCTTGCGGGCGCACGCGAGCCATGCTTTTTGGGTTGGTGTTGGTTCTTCATCCTGATTGGAGCGTCTGGCTGCGGCCAGAAACCGCGGTGTGTCTTCAATGTGTTCGATTTGGAACAGCTTGATCAGCTCGTCTTTTTGCTCTGTCAGTGACTTGCCGGTCAGGATTCCTCTTTTGAGAAGTAGTGATACTGGAGCCAATTCGTTCATCCTGGCCCGCAGCTTGACCTCGTCTAAGTCCTTGCGGGTCGCCTCATTCCGGGACTGACTCCAGAGGAGATACGAATTCTGCAGGTTCAGCCAGTACTCCGGACCAGTACCAAGAGCTGCGCCGATTTGAGCTGCAGATTCACGAGTTATTTCCTTCTTCCCGGCGATTATTTCCGAGACGAACTGCGCCGGGCGCCCAAGGATCTGTGCAAAGTCGCTCTGGGACCAATGACGTGCTTCAAGCTCCTCGGTTAGAAAATCCCCGGGAGGGAATGCTTCAGCGAGCTCGGGGGCCATGGAAATCAGTCCTTCAGTGGTAGTCAACGGCTTCAATGACGATGGCTATGCGCCCGCCATCCTGAGTTTGGAACCGCAGAATAAGCCTGTATTGGGTATCGATCCGGATCGACCACGTCCCAGCACGGTTACCTTTTAGCTTCTCAAGGTGGAGGGACTTCAGCGCTCTCAAATCCTGATCTGTGACCGCCGCGTGTAGCTGCTGGATTCGTCGTCGGTATGCCCGGGTGACGTTTGGAGCCCAACGTGATGTGCGATGGTCTGGCTCGTAGGCGAGTTTCCGGAGATCCTCATCCTCGTAGTCCACCTGCATTCTGTAAGCCGTCCTTCACCCCTGATGTGAACAACACGCTACAGGAAATGCTCAACTTCGTATGAAAACTATACCGCAGAACTCGCAACTTGTCTTCACCCTTGCACCGAAGGACCGATGCGATTACTGTGGAAACGTCGGCAGGTCCGATAGAAAAAGGGCGGACCCGTTCCAGCGGGCCCGCCCAGCAACTCGAGGTCAGGACCGCAAGTTCCATGGTTAGTGGTACTAGCGATTCTAACGGAGCCACAGGCGCCCGCGGATGGGTGCCCTCCCCCTCGGATGAGTGTTCTGAGGAGGACACTATGGCACGATCAGTTAGCCGCAGCGCGCGAACCGGACGTTTTGTAACCAAAGCGACTGCCGCCAGATCTCCGCGGACGACAACCACTGAACGGGTTGGTTCCGGGACCAGAAACAGCCGAAGTGTGAATCGTTCGGCATCAACGGGACGGTTCGTCACTGATGCGACAGTTCGGCGTAACCCCGGCGGGACCATAACCCAGCAGGTCTGATCCCCTCAGCACGAAGATCAGGGTAACGCGGGAACACGTAGAGGCAGTCAAATAACTAGGAGTAATCCATGGCGGTAAGAATTACCCACGTGCGGGTTGAAGGATTCCCAGAGGATCATCAACACATCACCAGCTACAAGTGGGTCAATGAAGCAGATAACGGTAGCGGAACCAGCACGAGGCCGGCAATGGTCGAATTTATCGATGTAAAAAAGGGCCGGGCGTACGTAGGGTCTGGCTCCTCAAGAGTGGAGGTCGGCGTAGTTCGCCCCCAATCTGCAGCTCCGTATCTTCGGACCTATGCTGATCAGCAATGGACTAACAACCTTCTGTCATTGCCCAGATTCTAGAGTCCATTGCCAGCGCCAAGACCCCTGGGGAACTCCTCGGGGGTCTTTGCGTTGGAGTGACAGTGAGTTCGCTGACCACAGCCGGGGACAATCCTGATGGGTTTATCCACCGCTACTACGGCTGAGGGAGCTTTCCCGATGGCTCCCGATTCCAGCCGTGGATAACCCGGATTGACCCCAACCATGGACAGCCCGCGTGGTCACCCCAAAGCGTCGGCTGACAACAGCCGGCTTAGAAGAGCCCTGGGGGCGGTTCCTCGCAGGGTAGCGGGGCGAGTTTGGCGCGGTGGCCGTCGTCCGGGTTGCAGCCTTTGAACGGCCCATCTGTTGAGAGCAGAACGGACATGTGGTGGTCTGCGTGGTCGCGCCACCACACGCTCATGCCCGTGGTTCCGTCCAGGCGCAGGAACTCCCAAGCCCGCCAGAGCGCTTCGAGGCGGCTGATCGCTTCGGCATGCTTCCACCACTCCGGGCACCAGGTCACCCCACCCTGCACGTTGAGCTGCCGGCGGTAGCTGGCGGCCAGCTTGCCGCTGACGAATTCAGCCACGTTCGGGTAGAACAGCTCCGGGGCGTCCGCGTCCTCCTCAGATGGCTCCGAGGCTGCCGCGGCGTCCTCCAGCTCGTCGTCCCACTCCCCCAGTCCCTCACTCATTAGAGGCACCCGCGGCTATCCACCGGCTTCCGGCCGCGGCCGCCGGCTTGTTCGCGGGGTCGTGTGCGGCGATGGAGGCTCGCACCGCATCAGCCCGCGAACCGCTCATCCAAGGCACTGTCTCCAGCAGCGCCGCAGGGGCGCCGGAGGCGAACATGATGGCACGGCCGCGAGGAAACGCGGCCAGGTCCGAGACGTCCAGGGTGCGTTCCTTGCGGTCGTCGTCGTGGCTGTAGGAGGTGCCGTGTTTGGACCGGCTTCTGGTCATGTTGGAGTAGCGGTACTCCCCTACGAGCTGCGCGAGCTCGTTCAGGAACTCGGCTTCAGCGACACCGCCGCCGTAGACCTTGATGTTGGAGGCGGACCAGAGTTTGCGCATCCCGTCGCGGCCCCACACTTCGACGCCTTGGGACCAGGACTGGAGGATGGTCATCAGGACGATGCCCCGGGAACCGTAGTGGCTGTAGAGGTTCGGCAGCTCGCGCCAGCGGCAGACGTTGGCCGCTTCGTCCAGAACGCCGACCATGGGCATGGCCAGCCGGCCCCCGGGTGAATGAACGGCCAGTTCCTCGGCGGCCTCGACCGTCGCCACGGTCAGCGCCGTCACCAGCGGGCCGGCGGTGCCCTTGCCTTCCTTGGAAAGGCTGTACAGCGTGCCCTTGGAGCGGACGAATGCTGCCGGATCGAACTGCGGCCGCTGGTCGTCGTTGCCTTGGGGTGTCACCCAGCGGGCCACTTGCCGGTTGGTGAGGCAGGAGGCCATCTGCAGCGCCGTGCCGTATACACCGCCACGCTGTTTCTCGGGTGCGTTGATGACGCCGCCGACGGCATTGGAGGTCTGGGTGAAGCCGTGCGCCTTGAGGATGTCCACTGCTTCATCCTCAGCGGGACGGGTCAGCCAGGTGTGGACCTGCGTGATCGGGCGGCCGTCAAGGGCCGCGGCGAGCAGGAGCCCGGCAAGGAGATCCTGGCCGGCGGGATCAAAGTAGGCATCCGTTTTGGCATCCGGGCCGCGCGAGCCGGCCGCGAAGTGGTCGGCCAGACGTGCCGCTTTCACTTCATCGGTGACATAGGACAGGGGGTTCCACCACCAGGAAGGTTCCTCGAGGGCGACGGACTGCGGGTCAAAGACCCAGACCGGGCCCTCGGCGGCGCGAACATCGCGCGTGCCGTCAACGATGTCCCGCTTGTTCGAGGTCACCAAAGCTGCTCCCGGGGCGGCAAGGATCGCAGGGATCGCCCTAGATGTCGTCTTACCTGTGCGGGGTCCCCAGATGTCGATGTGCATGTCTTCCCAGGAACCGTAGACCATTTGCCCGCCCAGAACCGTCTTGCCGACCGGGACGCCAGGGGAGCCCTTCACTCCGAGACGTTCGGCAGTGGCCGTGGCCCCGCGCAGGCTCAGTGCGCGCAGGTCCCGGCCTTTGGCCATGTGCTGGGCCGCGGCGTCCACACGGGAACGCTTGGACCGCCGGCGCAGCACCCCACGGACCACCAGAACGGTCACGACGACGATGAGGACGCCGAAGCCGACCAGGACCCAAGTGGCGGCCGCCGGCCACGTGACCTTCTGCGAGAGCAGGCCGAAGACCAATTCAAACGGGTTCGCCGGCAGCTTCTGGCCATCCTTGGACAGGAGCGAGCCCAGGTGCACGGCTCCGGCCACCGAGCCGACACCGAGCACCACGACAGTGATGAAGACCCAAAGCAGGATGGTTTCGCCATCCATCGCCGAACGCTTGCCGCTGCTTGGCGCACCCATCAGTTCTCCCCTTCCGCGCTCCGAATTTGCGTCCAGCGCTTGTTTGTATCGTGGAGCGATTTTTCGACGCTGGTTAGCTTCAAGGCCACGGGGATTCCGGGGCGGCCGCCGACTTTGAAGAGGAATTTGCCCAGGCCCGGGCGTACCCGTTTGCGGGAGCCGCCGACGTCGGTCCACGACCCCGGGTCAGCCCACGAGATGAGGCGGGCTTGTTCGGCCCGGGAGAGGGTTACGGCTTTGTTGAGTTTTTCCATTTCGGCTCCGGGGAGCGCCCCGCAGACGACCATGCCGGAACGTTCGACGAAGCCCCGGGCTTTCATCCGTTCGGATTCCGTGGGCAGGGCTTCGAGGTCGCTCATGGTGTGCGTGATCATGGCCTGACCCACACCTTCGGTACGGTTCAGCCGAGTCAGCGAGTCAACCCGGTCCACCATGCCTTCGCCGGAGCGCAGGGCCCGCCACAGCTCGTCCATGACGACGAAGTAGTTCCGGCGCGGTTCCAGGCCGGCGTCGGCCAGGGTGTGGGCCACCTGGACGGTGGCGAACCCGGTTGACCAGCAGGCCAGCAGGCAGGCCGCTTGAATGTCGCGCTGGGTGTCGGAGATCCCTGACAGGTCGAAAACCACGGGCTTGGTCAGGTCCATCGGCTGGTCCGTGGGCTGGGAGAACATGTCCGAGAACCGGCCCGAGCCGTCCAGGGAATAGAGCGACTGGCGCAGCTGGTCGGTCGCGTCGAGGTAGCGGCTCATGTCACCACGGTCCAGGGCGATGGCCCGAAGTTCGTCGGGGGCGTCTTTGATGACCTCGATCAGGTCCCCGATCAGGGGGACGCGGTCCAGGCGTTCGTCCAGGATGTGCAGTGCCCGGTCAATCAGGGATTCCTCGTGGGCGCTGGGCTTTGCGTTCCGCACAATGGTGATCAGCGCCGTGATCATGTTCAGGCGCCGGTTGTGCGAGTCGGCCATCAGCTGTTCGGCCAGCTTCTCCGCCTTCACAGCGGCAGCCAACAGCTGCGCGGCCGCGGCCCGATTGCCATTTGGTTCATTCAGGGTCCGGTTCGCCTTGGCCCGGTGTTCCTCGGCTGAGGCGAGCAGCCTCACTGCGGCTCCTGTGGCTTCACCGGGGTCCAGGACGTTCAAGTGGCCGCGTCCAGGACCCAGACTGATGACCTGCCCGCCGAGGGCTTCGATCAGGTCAACGTAGTCCGGCTTCAGGTCACCGAGGATCAAAGGGTTGATGCTCCGGCCTGCCAGGCCCAGGACGATGTGCCGGACCAGGGTGGACTTGCCATAGTGCGGCAGGCCGAGGACGAACATGGAGGGGTTGTTGATCATGCCGTGCATGAACCAGCTGATGGGATCGGCGCTGAAGGGCGCTCCGGTGTCGGTGTGAACGCCGATCGGAACTCCGAGGATCGGGGTGCCGGAGCCGCCCACGAATGGCCAGAGACCGCAGACCTGGACGGAGGTTCCGCGCCATTCGTCGGCGGCGGTGACATAGACGGCTTCGCCCTGTCCGCGGCCGCGCCAGCCCCGCAGGCCCGGGCGGCGGGCTACCGCGGGGGCGAGCTTCGTGGCTGCGGCCGGTGTGCGCTGGTGCTTGGTCCTGCTGCCGAACATCACATGGCCTCGCGGATCTCTTCGGGAACCTTCAAGTGCTTGGGCAGGACCAGACCCAGTGGCAGGGACGCGGCAAAGGCAGAATCCTGTGAGCCGTACGCGCGCCGCAACAGTAGACGTGCCGACGGGCCGAGGTTGCCCTCCACCACGGCCACGGCGTCCTCAAGGTCACGGGCGGACAGCACCGTGGCCGTGACCACCATGCCGAAGTTGACCAGCCCGGCCCCCTTGGCTTCCTCCGCTGCGGTGGCCTGCGCAGCGCGCGCGTCGACCAGAGCGCGTGCAGTAGGCCGGTTGGTCGAGGAGGCCCGGGTCAATGCGCTGGTCTGGTCGGACTCCACGATGGCGGCCGCGCGGCCTGCTTCGATCGGCCGGTACAGCAAGGTGACGCGCTTGCGGGCAATTTCCCCGTGCGGCGCGACCAGGCGGGCCAGCGCTGATGCCAGGATGTGCCCGCGCGGGGCGCCCGTCATCGTCCAAGACACAGAGTGGCCGGAATCGTGGCGGTAACCGTCCCAGTTGGATTGATGGGCGGACGGTCCGACATCGCCCCAGTCCAGGTCAACGGGTGTGCCCTGATAGTGGGCTTCGTCGATGAGACGGGCCGCTGCAGGGTCGTAAGCGACCCGAACGACCTCGCACAATTCCTGGGCGTTCAACGGCGCGCATGCCCCGGCGCCGGTGGATTCGAGACGCTCGGTCAGGCTGGGCAGCCGTGAGGCGAGATCCCTTGCAATCTCTTCTGGGGTGCGTCGTTTGCCGCCGGCCCGGGCAGCGGCGCTGAACGTCAGCGCGACCCAGGCGCGGATCGTGGCCGATCCCTGCGGGTAGGTGTTCAAGGCCTCCCGGAGCATGGCCTTGGCGATGGCAGGGGCGTCGTCATGGATGTTCGATTCAACTTCCCGGCGCAGCCGTGCCCCGGAATCGGGTGCGGTTTCGACCGTGACGGATGCAGCCACGACGGCAGGTTCATTCGACAACGAGGCCAGCCAGCCGCCCCAGTTAGCCACCCAGGCATCAATCTGCTCGGGATCGACCAGGGACGCCCCGTCGGGCTGGGTGCCGAAGACAACGGTGTAATGGGCGGTGGCGGGAAGGTGGATCAGCGCGAAGGGGCGGCCATAGGAGTCGGTGAACTCGTACAGCTTGGAACCGGCAGAGATCCCCGGCAGCTGGAACTCACCCCAAGGCGTCAGCCCCAGCGGACCGGAGCGGTAGATGTTGGCCTTCTTGCGCCGCGCGGAGCGGAACGCCAGCCGGGCGAAAACCCGCTCCCCTACAGACTTGTTGTGCTTGTCGGTCACCGAGACGACGGCCAGTACCACCCCAAGAATGAACAGAGCAATCAGCCCGGCGAACCAGCCGCCGACAAAGAGACAGATCACCGTGATGATGAGGCCAACAAACAAACCGGCTGTTGCCAGCCCACCAAGAGTGCCGATGCCCGCTTTACGCGGCCGCCGCCAGTTGCCGTAGGTCGGTTCCCTGTAGGTGTTCTCGATCGCTGCCATGTCAGGCACCCCCTGTGGATTCTTCGCTCATGTCTTTGATCGCCCCGGAAGCGGCCTGGCCTGCTTCGACGCCCTTCTGTGCTGCCAGTACGGCGACACCGCCCGCGCCCGCCGCCACGGCACCACCGCTGGCGGCTGCTCCGCTGCCTGCAGCAGCACTGCCCGCACCGGCGGTAGATGCTGCCGCGCCAGTGGCTCCGGCGCTCCGGGTACCTGTCTTCCCCGCTGTGCCAGACGTTCCTGCCGTTCCCTGGCTGCCGGTGCCCGAGGGGCCCTGGGATCCAGGGCTTTGGCTCGAGGTGCTGCTGGTTGTCGTCGAGCTGGTGGATGATCCGCCACCGCGTCCGGCGCTGCCCATGCTGATTGCACCGGAAGCCAGTGCGCCGACCGTCCCTGCTGCCAGAGCGCCACCGCCGCCCGCAACAGCACCAACCATCGGGGTGACGAACCGCATGAGGGCTGGCATGGCGAACAAGGCAATGATCATCAAAGCCAGTCCCGTGACCGTTGCCAGGAGCGCGGAGCCGAAGTCCTTGCCGTCACCAACGTTTCCGAAGATCTTGCTGCCGCTGAGCTGGAAGGCCGTCGCGTAGATAATGGCGGCCGCGGGCTTGTAGAGAATGAAAGCGAGCAGCCAGGCTGTGCACTTCTGGAACCAACCCCTGCCTGCCTCGGTGTTACTGAAAGCTGCAGCCGTAGGGAAGATCCCGGTCAGGATGACGAGCAGGCCACCACGGACGATCATGAGCACGATCTGCATAACAGAGGCCAGAATCGCGATGAGCCCCAGGAGAATGATCATGATCGACCCGATCGGGCTGGTGGCCGAAAGCGCCAACAGGGCCGTGATGTTCTCGTTGAACGAGGTCCCGTTCGTGGAATTAGTGATGATCCAGGCTGAGAACTGATCCGCCGCGACTGTCAGCAGTCCCACTGCTGCCACACCGGCGCCGGAGACGACGATTAGGGTCGCCAATGAACGCATCAGATCCCGCAAGGGTGCACCCCTGCGCTCAATCACCATCTTGGCTGCACCCACGAGGACAGACATCACGGCCAGGGAAGCGGTCCAGAAGTAGAGACTGTTCTGAAGGAACAACACCGGGTCACTCGCGGTAGACCCTCCCGGGGCTGCGGTGAGAGCGGGAGTTCCCACGTTCACCCAAAATGTCCCGAGTGTTTGGACTGTTTGGCCTACGGCATCGGCAATAGCTTTCGCCATGTTCTTGACGGCATCATTGGCGACATCTTCGATGGCCGCCCCCGCCTGGCAAAAGGGATTTATTGCGTTCAAGCCGGAGCAGTCAGCCATTAGACACCCGCCCACTCAACGTAACCACTGAGGTCACTGAGCTGTCGCGCCCCAGTGTCCCCTGTAGCCGGCACAACGAACTTCCAGTCGCCCTCGTACCACTGGAGCGGAACCGGAATAGAGACGAAAGTTCCGTTTGCACCCTTGAATGCGAGATCAATGATGGCTCGATCAGCCTCGTAAGAACGGAATGTAAAGCCGGCCAATTGGGCGGTCACGGAGTTTGGGGCGGCTGTTGGGGATGACTTCAGCACCGCATCTCGCTCGGGGCTTGGTACGGCCAACTGCTGATAAACGAGGTCCGCTTTTCCAGCTGCGGACAACGCAGTCATGTTTGCCGCTGCATACAATGCACCGGTCGGCGAGTGCGCGAAACAGGAACGGAGGCCGTTGGCTTCGGTCTTGCCCGGGCCGAACTGGGTGGGCGACGTTGGTGCGGCGATCTTGCCGACCAATTCCCACTTGGTGTCGGTCGGTGTGGTGGCTGGTTTCGCCTGGTCGCCGGATGGCAGGCCGCACACGCTGGCTGCCGAGGTCGCCGTAGGTTGGCTGCTGGTGCTCGTGCTGGTGGAGCTCGGTTCAGGGGACGCCGTTCCGCCGCCTCTGGGAACCAGGGCCAGGATTACCCCGAGCGCGACAATGATCGCCACGACAACGGCCGAGATGATGAACTTAGGTTTGGTCAACGGATTCTGGTCTTCGTTCACTGTCGGTTCAGTCATGGCTGAAGCTCCTTAGACCAGGGCGCCTACGACGCCGCCGGCGGAGGCTGCCAGGATGCACCCGCCGAGGACCCATGCCAGACGGCCGGCATGCTCGCCGCCCTCTCCGCGTCGGTTGTTGATCATCATCGTTCCGGCTGTGATCAGGATGCCGGCCACGGCCAGGCCGAAGACGATCCATGCGACCCATTTGAGGATTGTCAGCAAACCTTCAGAGCCGGGAGGCGCTTCACCTGTGCCCGGGTTCGGTATCTCTGTGATGGCAAAGCTTGACCATTCCATGGCCTTGGAGAACAGCATGAGTTTCTTCTTTCTACTTAGCCGTGAGTCCGGCGGTGGCAGTTACTGTGATCTGCACCTGTTCAAGAGTGGTGCGGGCTTCTTTGGGAAGTTCCTCGGTGGCGACGTCATGGCCATAGCGCCATGCGTCCACCCAGGGGAAATGCCACATGTGGGGCACTCCCCCACCGACGACGCGAGCGAAGTCGCGGATCTCTTTCGGGAGCCGTCCGGGAGCGTCAGCCATGACCACCAGGCCAGCGACGTGGATCCCGGGAAGAGAACCGGAAGCCCATTCAGTGGCAGCGAGCCGTGCTGCACGAAGACCCGGGATATTGGACCGCGCAACCAGGACGATCACGGATCCGGCTGCCGTCAAAGGCCACTGATGTTCGGCGGCTTTGGTTCTCTTGTCCAGGCGTGCAAGCGACGTTTCGCCAGCGCCGCCATGGACGCCAAGCCACCAAAAGCTCGGTTCCCTCCCCACCACGTTCCTTCGGGGAAGCCGGTCCGCCTGGTCCGGTTGCGGAACACTCAGCTGCGGCCTCGTCGCCCCCGTAGGGACGAAAGGCGGCTCTTCCGGGATAGCTGAAACGGGTTCGTCGGTAGTTTCTGCGCCGAGCGTCACCCAGCGATTCTTTGAGACCGGCATTTCACATCCCCTACTAATGTCCGCAAAGATCGTATCGGTACCATCCGACACGAAAGGCCAAAAGTGACCCCCAACATCAGCTTTAGTACCTTTCAGTCACTTCCAGTACATCACAGTACCAATTTGTGGTCTACGATGGCTCTATGCGGTGGGACGGACTGAGCGTGGACCCCAAGTACCTGGAAGCACTCTTCGCCAAGTACCCGGAGCGTCTTACGCCTCAGGACCTCGAAGAGATCTTCGGGTTGTCCCGAAACACCGTCTACCGCTGGCTCCAAACCGGAGTGATTCCTGCTTACCAAGTCGAGAAGACATGGTTAATCGCCAGAGATCAAGTCAAGGACTGGGTCTGGGAGAACCGGAACACACTCAAGAAGGGCCAGACACCAGAAGTGCACGACGAGGACCAGCCCTAGGGCGAAGCAGCCGATTAGATGTGAGGGGGACACATGCAATCACGAACGACCGCGCCCGCGCTGGTCGCCGGCGCCGTCCTTGCCCCTGTCGGCTTGGTGCTGTCCATCATCCTGTTCGGCGGGGGCTCCCAGGCCGCGGCCGATGTCTGCTCGCCAACCGGGGCCAGCGTCAGCGTTGACGCAAGCCAACTGCCCAAAGTCGCTGTCGCCGGCTACGAGGGCGAGCAACTGAAAAACGCGGCCCTGATCATAAACGCAGGCAAAGCCCTTGGTCTGTCGGCCCGGGGGCAGACGATCGGTGTCATGACGGCCATGGGCGAATCCGGGCTCCGTGTCCTAGACTACGGCGACGGCCCAGGACCTGACTCCCGGGGACTGTTCCAGCAGCGCGACAACGGCGCGTGGGGGACCTACCCGGACCGCATGAACCCAACGACGTCAGCGACGAACTTCTTTACCGCCCTGCAGAAGGTCAACGGGTGGGAACAGCTCGAACCCACCACGGCCGCGCACAGGGTCCAGCGCAACGCCGACCCGTTCCACTACCAGTCCTACTGGGCGGCCGCCGTCGAGGTCGTCGCCGCTCTGGGCGACGTTCAGATCACCGATGCCGGCGGGGAAAGCTCCTGCGGGATCCCCGGCCAATCCGGTAAAGACGATGATCTGCCGTGGCGCACGGCCAAGATCTATGAGCCATCCCCTCTGGGCATGTACAACCGCGAATGCGTCGACTTCGCCCTCTGGCGTGTCAACCAGCAACTGGGCAGCACCACCGCCCCCTACAGGGTCCTGAACGGCACCTTCCGGCCTGACGGTGCCGTGCTTGGCTCTGCCCTTACCTGGAAAGACGGCTGGGACGCCAAGGGCTGGCCCACCGGTGGAACTCCCCGTGTCGGCGCTGTCGTCTGGTACTCCCCCGGCACCGGGGCGCCGATGGCACCTACGGCCACGTCGCCGTCGTCAAAGCCGTTAACGGTGACGGAAGCTTCCTGGAAGAGGGCTACAACGGCAACCCCGCCCCGAACGACCACACCTACTACACCCGCACAGTAGAGAACAGCACTCCCAGCGCCTTTCTCTACCTGCCCGGCAGCGACTACCCGGAGGAACCATGAAACGCACCCTGACAGCCCTCGCGGCCCTGCTCGTGTGCACGGCATGCGCGCCGGTATCCAGCTCAACACCAGCGGAACCATCACCCAGTGCTTCCGCCGCCAGCTCAGCCACGCTCAGAGCGGGCGGTAAGCCCCAAGCTCCCGGCGGCACAGCACCGGCCACGCTAGGCATTGCCTGGGACGAGGCAAGCAAAACAGCCGTGCTGGAAACCGCGACCAAAGCCATGACGCTGTACGCCCGTCCCACTGTCACGGACAAGGAATGGATCCAGGAACTCGGGCAGCTCCTCACCGCCCAAGCCACCGCTGATTACCAATACGTTGACCCGGCCAACATCCCGGTCACCAGGATCACTGGAAGGGGCCAGCTCAGGATCGATGAGAACAACGGTTTCGGCTGCCATGTCGTCTTTCCCACCGATGCCGGCGACTACGACGTGCAACTGCTCCGAAGCGCAGCCGACAAGCCTTGGCAGGTCAACCGTTTCATGCCCCCGAACGGCACAAAGTAAGGACAGATGATGGAAACTCAAGCACTCGACTTCCCCAAGATCAACGCCGTTCTGCGGACCAACGGAACCGGCGAAGTCACCATCAACGGAACCTCCCACGCGATCGAGGCCGCCGACGAAGCCGCTGTCCTGGGCGAGGCGCTACGCCTCATCTCTGAAACCGCTGCTCAGCTCGGCCGACCCGTCCGCGTCAGCACCACTGATCCGGACGGGCAGGGCCTCATTATCGTCTCCCCCGAAGGTGTTGTCAGCGAGGCCGCTCCGATCAAGCCCACCCCGAAGCGGGAGCAGGACACCTTGCCCGTTCCGGTGGCCTCTTCGCCCGAAATAGCCAAGGCCACGACTACGGCCGCGCCTGCTCCTACGCCAGGTTCGGTGCCGGATGCCTCTCCGGCCGAAGAAGTTCCGGCACGCCCTGCCGACGCTGCGCCGGTGACCTTCGGGGCAGCTGTTACACACGCGTCCGCCCAAGGACCCGCACGGGCCAGCACAGCAGCCGCAGCTGAGCCTGCCACACGGCGCAGCCTCAAAGACACCTCATTCCTCATCAGCGCGCCTGTGCTCCAGCCGGCCACGCGCGGCTGGCGCGGCGTTCTCAGCCGCCTGGGCTTCCGCATGGACCCATCAGCCGAGGAACTGGCCGAACGCGAGGACATCCGCACAGTGAGCCAGCACTGGCCCGGCCCCCGCACCGTAGCTGTCGTCAACCGCAAGGGCGGAGCGAACAAGACCCCCACCGTCGTCATGCTCAGCGCGATCCTGGCCCGCTACAGCGGCGCGGCGACCGTCGCCTGGGACAACAACGAATCCCAGGGCACCCTCGGCTGGCGCACCGAAAAGGGCGGCCACAACAACAGCGTCCTGGACCTCATCGACTCATCCCATGCCCTGCTATCCCCCAGCGCCCAAGCAGCCGAGATCGCCCAGTTCGTCCACCACCAGACCTCAGACAAGTTCGACGTCCTGCGCTCGGACGAAAACGAGGAGGGCGACCACGAAGTTACCGCAGAGGAGGTGGACATCGCCCACCAGGTACTCACCCGCTACTACCGTCTAATCGTCATGGACTCCGGAAACACGGCCCGGGCGGCCAACTGGCGGCGAATGATCCATCACACCAACCAGCTCGTGGTCCCCGTGACAGCCATCGAAGACCGCGCCGAAGCCGCGCGTCTGACCCTCCAAACCCTCGAATCCCGCGGCGGCCACGACGCCGAACTGGCCCGCAACGCCGTCGTCATCGTGTCAGAATCCACCGACGCCAAGCGCAGCATGAGCGGCGACGCGCTCAAACGCGCCAAGGACGAGGCCCGACGGATCGCTGACGCTTCGCCCCCCATGTACGAGCCGTTGTCCGCATCCCCTACGATCCCGCCCTGGTGAATGGTCCCATCCGCTACGACGCACTCCAGCCAGCCACCCAACGAGCCTGGCTCGCCGCAGCCGCCGCCGTCGCAAAAGGCTTCTAAAAGAGATGAAGCCGACACGCCGTACTTTATGTCCGGTCCCCAGCGTTTCAGAAACTAACGTGAGGGGCATGGCAATTCAGAAACGCGCACGCGGAGGACGCCCTTCTAAAGGGGACCGTCATGTTCTGACTACCCGGCTCCCCGTTGCAGACGCAGAAAAGTTGTTCGCTGTTGCAGATCACCAAGGCAGTCGGCTAGTGAGTTCATCGCACATGCCGTTGCTGAAAAGCTCGCCGCTATCGACATGACATTCGTTAGCGGCCAGGAGGAACTGCCTATCGGCCGTATCGCCTCTTAAAAGAGGAAGGCCCGCACTAGGCGGGCCTTCTCGGAAGCATTAAGTCCAGATCCAGTTCTTGGCGGGACACGATCTGAACTTTTGACAACACCCACGCTGTGGGTGCCATTTGTGTTACCTCGAAAGGAACTACTGCACACCATGGTACCGGAACCGGTATCGGCGTCAACGCATGCCCTTATGGGTGTCGCGCCGTATGTGAAGCCAGAAGAGGCATGGAGCCTTGCTCCAATGATTGCTGGCGCACCTTCATACCGATTGGGTCGGTGGGTTGGTTCGCGATTCCAGTACCCGCGGCCGCGGGCCACGCCGAAAATCACGCGGTCGCTTCCGGAGCGTCCTGCGGCGGTGATGGTGCATGGGCCGGATGGCTGTGTTGCCACGCTGTGCTTGGATTTTGACACGTCCAAGGCCCTCAAGGGTGTGGTTGATGCGGACGCTGCCCGGGTGGGCCGGTTGTTGTCGGCATGCGGGGTGCTTTTTGTTGAGGACTTCTCCCCCAGTGGTGGCCGGCACGTTTACATCCCGCTGCGGGATCGTATGGACGCAGCCGAAGCCAGGGAGCTGGTGGAAGCGCTGGCGCTGACAGCGACGAGCCTGGACCCGAGTCCTCACCAGAACATCACGGACGGATGTATCCGTGTCCCTGGTTCGGTGCACAAGGCCGGAGGCCATCAAACCCTCGTCACTCCACTCTCCCAGCCTACGACATCCTGCGCCGCCGCAACCCAGCCTCTGCGCTGGTGGAGCTTCGGGCCGCTTTGGCTCCGGAACTAACCCGTAAGCGTGCACTCAAAGCTAGGGCTGCCAGGAGTGTGGCCGCACAGCGAAATGGTTTCTTGCCGCAGCTCTCACTGACCATGGCCAGTGAGTCTCCGCTGCGCAGGGTGGCGCGTACTGGCCTGTATGACACGGCTAGGTACAAGAGTCCATCCGAAGCTCGGATGGCTGTATTGAATCACTTCAGCGCCTGTGGTTGGTCCCTACAACACGTCGAGAACGAACTCACCGGCCAGTTCCCCGGGCTGGCAGCGCTCTATGGAACCCCTCAACGCCAGGCACGACTCCTGCCCTATGAGTGGGCCAAAGCCCAGTCCTTCACCTCCACCCAAGTTCTGCAGAAACGAGACCCCCATAGACAGAGGAAAAAGACTGCCCCTATTAACAACACAAGCCCGACTTTAACCACAGGGGGGGCGGGGAAACTCAGTAGCGCTGGTGTGCACCAGCTCGTGAATGACCTGGAAAATATTCTCTACGCAGTCGTCGACCACAGACTGCGTGCCAGAGGCCGGCAGGGCCTTAGTCTTCGTTTGCTGATTCGTGGGCTACTGGGCTACATGAGAGCCAAGGAAACTGACGTTCTCGATGTTGGTTGCCGAACCCTTGCTGCCGCGATGGGAAAACACCACGTCACGATCGCCCGGCTCCTGCCCGTTTTGGTTGCTGCCTCCGATGGCATCCTGACCAAAGTTGCGGACGCACGCCACAAAACCGCCGACGTTTACCTCATCCAACTCCCTGAGCAGTATCAACAACTGGCTCGGGAATTATCCTGGCGAAAAGGAAAAATCCATGCCATCCGTCCTGTCTTCCGGGCGCTTGGCGACGCCACAGCGCTGGTGTATGAAGCTATTGAACGTGGTCGGGACGCTCCCACCACAGCGGACCTCGTGCGGGCTACTGGTGTCAGCCGGAATGCATGCTCGGCAGCGCTGGCAGAGATGCAAGCCCTGGGTATGATCCAACGCCAAGGAGGCACATGGAAGACGACCACAGTCAACCTGCGCATGCTCGCGGCACGACTAGGTGTCATGGATGACTACCTTGAACAGATCAGCCGTAACCGACATGAACGCGCTGCTTGGCACGCCTACCTAGACCGGTTTTTTACCACCCAGGTACAAAAGGCCGACCTATTTGACCCAGAACGGGACGAGTACTGGCTACCACCCGACGATGCGGCAATCTGGTATGCAGCTTGAGGGGAAACATGACAGGGAAGGGAGTGGAGGCGGATCTCTACGATGTCGAACGGGAACAATATTGACTGCTTCGGACTTCGATTCGGCCTTATGAATATTGGCCCAGGGCTTCCTTAGCTTGTACTGCCCTCGGTCAAGCAAAGGAGCATGCGGAGAATAAATCTTGACGTATTTATTCTTGCGCCGCTCTCCTAGGGCTGCATGACGGATCTTCTCCGTACGGTGATGTGCACTCGGACATTTGAATCCGAAAACGCCGGGGCTGAAAGGGCGCACAACTCCTGAGGCGATCCCCCGCTCCAGTGCGGGCTTAGTCCCGTAATTGCCCTTGTGTTTCGCCGTCTCAGAGTACTGGGCCTTTTTTTGTTAGTGGCACATGGAATAAATCCAGACGTATTTATCGGTCCTGACAGCACTCGTCACTAAAACACGTTTGTCCGACTTCATGCGATGCCTGAAAGCCTGGCACTCCCCCGGACTTTGCGTTTGCGAGCCCTAGGCCCTACGTGACGTAGGGATAGTTCCCCGTCGCTTCCCCCGGCAGCGCTGGAGGTCGGGGAAAGCTCCCCCTTCCGTAGCCTCATTTTCCAAGGGCGACGCGCCGAGATAAATACGTCATGACGTAAAGATAGACGGATAGATTGATAGACAGATGCCCCTGCTTCGACTCGCGGTGCACACGTGGTCGGGCCGAGATAAATACGTCATGACGTAAAGATAGATTGATTGACGGATTGATAGATGGGCAGACAGGCAGATTTATTAATTACGACTGAGGTGACTTGTGAAAGTAACTGCGATAGGGAACCGAAAGGGCGGAGTCGGTAAGACCTCTGTGACACTGGGTCTTGCCACTGGTCTCAAGTTGATTGGCAAAAAGGTGCTAGTAATTGACCTGGACCCTCAAGCTAACGTCACCGAAGCGCTTGAAGGCTCAGGCGAGTTCGACATCTTCGACGTGCTACATGGGGGAGATGCCGGCACTTTGGGTCAGGCCATCACAGAGACCTCCTGGCCTGGCATTGATCTCATCCCCAGCTCAGAATCGCTTGCGCGGCTGGAATCGGAAAGCCTCATGACTCCTGAGCTGCGGTTGAAGACCGCCGCATGGGGCGCCGAGGAATTGGCGGCATACGATCACATTCTTTTGGATCTTCCTCCCGCGTTGGGTCGTCTGACGCTTAATGGCCTTATTTGGGCTGATCGAGTCCTGGCTATAACCGAGCCTGCGGCCTTCTCCGTCAAAGGAGTCACCGAATTCTTGGAGACAGTGAAGAAAGTGCAGTCGCTACCGCACCTGAATCCGGCACTTGAGTTCCTGGGAATCATCATCAACAAGACCAGTTCGCCCCTCACCGGAGAGCATGCCTTCCAAATCGGCGAATTGGAGGCCGCCTATGGTCAGGACGTAAGGAGCCCTCACCTTCCACTCAGGACTGCCATGCAGGACTCGGTCAGCTCGAGAGCGCCTCTTACAAAGCTCAACAGCAGGGGAGCTGTAATCATGACCGAAAAGTTCGTCGAGCACGCTCGCTTTATCGATGGAGTGAATTGATGCCAGTAGAGAGAAAATCAGCAATCCGCAAGGCACCCGCTGCGGACGTAGTCGATGTTCTGACCTCCCGAAGCGACAGCAAACAAGCGCAGGCTACAGAACCTTTGCGTGCCCGGGCACCTGAACCGTCGGAAGATGCTCCTCGGTCATCCTCGAACAGGCGTCCCGGACCGGGCCGCCCTCGGAGCAAACGCCGGATGGAACCCTTCTCCTCAAAGATAGAAATCGAACTCCGAGACGAGATGGATGACTATGTGGCTGAGCACGGACTTTCGATTATCGACTTCCTAGATGAAGCCGTCAGGGATCGCCTTAAAAAATAATTATGTCCGGACGTAATTATTAGCCTTCGCTGTTCAAGAGAGGGCAAGGAGTCAAGCGCGCTGAAGTCGGCCTGGAAACGAGGGGTGGGTGGAGAGCTGCATACGTGTACGACTACCAGCACTCTCGAGTGTCGGTCAATAACGACCGTTTCTGACCCGCATCCGGCAAGCCTCCAAAAAAAGTCGAAAAAGCACTTCTAGTCTTAGTCAAAACTGGTTGCCGAAAAGAAAACCGGTCAAAAGGGCGATGGGAGGGTTTTTGACATGTCCAGGAACATAGTCGGCTATGCGAGGGTCAGTACTCGTGGTCAATCGCTCGATTCACAGGTGGACGCGTTAGTAGCGGCCGGAGCAGTTCGCGTCTTTCAGGAGTATGCATCCGGCGCTACCCAGGCAAGGGCGCGGTGGAAGGACTGCTTGGATTATTTGCAGCCGGGCAACGTGCTGTTAGTTGCGGACCTGACGAGGTTAGGCCGCAGCACCTCCGACCTTGCGGACATCGTCACAGTGCTGGGCCAGCGGGGGATAGGCTTCCGTTCTCTGGCTGAACCGTGGCTGGATACAACTAGCGCCCACGGCAAACTCATCTTTGATATGTTCGCCTCCCTCGCGGAATACGAGCGATCCCGGCTGTCCGAAAGAACTAAGGCCGGGCTGGCTGCGGCTAAGGCGCGGGGCCGGCTCGGCGGCCGGCCGCGGTCAATGACGCCAGGGAAACTGGAAACGGCCCGGCAGCTACGCAACGAAGGAAAAACTTTGAAGGAAACGGCTGAGCGACTTAGCATCAGCGTTTCATCACTGACTCGGGCTCTTAGCAAGAACGATGTGCCAGAAGTCCCACCCGCAGCGGCGTAATGCACCCCTGGTGTGGGGACAGATTCTGGGAGACCAAAGTTACGCAGCCGGCACCAGCGACAGCTAGCGCCGTGAAATTGCCGCCATTTATCGCCGAAGGTCGCAGGCGTTCGGTGGAGTGTCTCGGTTCTACGGAAACGAGATGCCCATGAAGGCTCAGCTGACGGATCAGCGGCAACAGGAACGCTACGCCCTGTGCTCTTCGTCCTGGGAGGCTTGCAGAGCGGCTATCTCCTGAAGAGACAAGTACGTATAGTCATCGGTCGTTCGGAGCTTTAGGAGCCGTTCGCGCGTGGCTGGACCAGGGGCGAGCCAGAGTGCATCCCGCTCGCGAAGCAAGTACTGCAACTCGAGCCAGCGGACCTTGACGAACCGGGTCCTGGGGCGTTGCTTAGCAGCTTGACGCATCCTTATCAGCCAGTAGGGCTCCGGTGATTCAGTTCCAGATTCGGTCATGTCACCAGCGTAAATTCACCAGTCTGAGATGACGACCGTACCGAAAACCCTAGGAAAAAATTGCGGTTCTCCTACTCCCGTCGGAAAGAAAAAGGCTGCCCCTGTGGCTCGCAGTGCACTGTCCAGCACACCACTCAGGGAACAACCTCGCTTCCTACCTTACAAGAATCGGCTGCATGCCGCGCTCATGAGTAGGTATCGCGCCCCTTCTCCCGAGAAACGCCTTCAGCACGGAAGTGCTGCCGGACGGCAGAGGCTTGGTCCGCGTCCAATTGCCAGCGCACCTCGTTTCGCGCCACAAGGACGCCATACGTTTGACGCAGGTAATCTCAGATTTTCTATTGCGGGACCTCTAACTCGTCAGAGAGGTTCCGTGGGGTGACGAAGTTGACCATGAGCTGAGGCTACTCCTAGGCATCCAGCTGTATCCTTGCGCGGTGCGTATGGATCCTATTCTTGTCGAGCTTGTTGGCCAACCATGGTGGCAAGGCCTTCTACCCATTATTGCGATCGTAATTTCGCTCGCCTCAGTAGCTTTGACATTAGTGCTGAGATTCAGAGATGACGCCCGCATCACTGTCACCAGCAGTATAGGTGTCTTCGTCGGCGGAGCAAGCGGCCAGCCGCACATTAGTGTCAAAGCGACCAACGTTGGTCGCACGGGGAAGACGGTCCTCACTTCTCTGCATCTCAGAATGCCAAAGGGAGTCAGCCTGTACACGCCGCTACCCCTCCCCGGTGCCACAACCCTGCCGACCACACTGGAGCCTGGTGAGTCTGCACATCAGTTCATTCCTGTCGCCGAGGTTCAGCGCGCTGCGAGGGAGAGCGGGTTTGATGCCACGAAGCTCGTTGTGGTCGTGTCTACGGGTCATGGAGAGAATGCGTACCCGCTCAACAAACGGGTACGTCAGACACTGGTGAATGATTCGCAAATGCCTTTGAGTCGTGAACCGTAGGGCTCTTCGTGAACCGACCGCTTTTGTAATTGGTTGATGCCTGCCCGCATACACTCAGTACCGGGAGTCGGGGGCGCCACGAAGGGTGCGAAAGCTGAACAGGGGAGTTGCAAGGTGACAGCGTGGATTGTTCGGGCGGGGGTTGCCGGCGAAGCCGAGAGCTGGAATTTAGCGAAGGGTCGCGCGGGAGTGAGTTTCACGGGCGTGGGAAGCCTCCTTGAATGCAACTCCCGAGAAGATGTTCGCGCCGCTGTCGACGAAGCCTACCCACAAGCCAAGCCAGGAACCCGCGCCAACTTCGCCGGCCAACTATGGGCGCTGCGGCACGGCATAAAGCCAGGGGACTTGATCGTCATGCCCCTCAAAAGCGACGGACAAATAGCCATCGGCACTTGCACAGCAGGGTACGCCTACGATGCTGGTGAACCTGACAGGTCCCGCCGTCACTACATCGCGGTCACCTGGACCCCCGAACGGATGTCACGGTCCGTGTTCAAGGATGACCTTTTGAACACGATAAACGGTGCCATGACGGTGTTCAAAGCGACACGGAACAATGCTGAGTTCAGGCTTCGCGCGGTCCAAGACCAGGGCAGCGATCCAGGCTTACTGGGTGTTCCGGCGCGGCCTGTCCCTTCTCCCGCGGAGCGGGCAGAGGAGCGGGAACTTGACGAATCCGGCTTGCTAGACCCCGCACCGGCTCCAACCATAGAGGCTATACGGGATACGATCCGCACCCGCATTGTAGAGAACTTCTCGGGTCACAAGCTCACGGGATTGGTTGCAGACATCCTTACTGCACTGGGGTATATCTGCACAGTGTCGCCGGCCGGACCAGACGGGGGAGTGGACATCCTAGCCGGCAGCGGCCCGCTCGGGCTCGATTCCCCAACCCTGGTAGTGGAGGTCAAATCGGAGCCCACTCCAGTCAAGACTCAAGTCGCCCGCGGGCTTCAAGGAGCCGTCTCAAGCAACCAAGCGGACCAGGGACTATTGGTGGCTTGGGGAGGAATCAACTCGGCTGCCAAACGAGAATTCTCGCAGCAACGAACGAGGATGGCGTTCTGGGACGCCGATGACGTTCTGGACAAACTTTTCGAGGTATATCCGCAGCTGCCGGACGTGACCAAGGCCGCGCTGCCACTGAAATTAGTCTGGGTGCTCGATGGGGAACCTGCGGCCGTCTAGCACGGGCAAAATCCTTCCTTCCGATGATGAGAGAATCGGTCGGAGAAAAATCGCAACACTGCGCTTGGCCGTGCACGCTCTCCAGCCGCTGTGCCACCCATGCGTCCTTGCCTGGTCCTTGGGCAGTGCCTAAAAGTGGGGAACAGAAGTTGCGAGTAAACCTTGAGGCCACCGGAGTGGCAGAGACGAACGAATCGAAAATGATGCGCAAGAAACTGAGCGACCAGACGGCCCACGGGCCGATAACGATGATGGTGGTAGGACAATGGCGCTGAAGAAATCGGACCTGTACAGCTCCCTCTGGCGGAGCGCGGACGAGCTGCGCGGTGGCATGGATGCCAGCCAGTACAAGGACTATGTACTTACGCTCCTTTTCGTAAAGTACGTTTCCGATAAGGCGAAGAGCGATCCGAATAGTCTCATTGTCGTCCCAGACGGGGGCTCGTTCGATGACTTGGTCGCGCTCAAGGGCAAGGCAAACATTGGCGAGCAGATCAATATCGCCATCCGTAAGCTGGCGGAGGGCAACGATCTGCAGGGCGTCATCAACAACGCTGACTTCGACGATCCTCAGAAGCTTGGTGACGGCAAAGCGATGCAGGATCGCCTGTCGAACCTCATCGGCATATTTCAAGACATCGACTTCACAGGTTCTAAAGCCGAAGGCGATGACCTTCTTGGCGACGCATATGAGTATCTAATGCGACACTTCGCCACAGAATCAGGAAAGAGCAAGGGGCAGTTTTACACCCCTGCTGAAGTCTCGCGTGTCATGGCGCATTTACTTCAAATTCCGGCAGACACGCCACGCTCCACGACTGTCTACGACCCAACCTGTGGATCCGGCTCACTGCTCATCAAGGTCGCTGATGCGGCGCCAAACGGCCTGACGATTTACGGGCAGGAGAAGGACGTCGCGACCTGGGCCCTGGCGCGTATGAACATGATCCTTCACGGGAACGAGACTCACGATATTCGGCAGGGCGATACCCTGGCAGATCCCAAATTCCGTGAAGATGAGACCCTCGACGCGTTCGACTACCTCGTCGCGAACCCGCCCTTCTCTGTCAAGACGTGGAAGAACGGCTTCGAAAAAGACTATGGACGCTTCGACGGTTACCCGGAACCGCCGGAGAAGAACGGCGATTACGCTTTTCTACTGCACATGATCAAGTCATTGAAGTCGACTGGCAAGGGAGCCGTGATCCTTCCCCACGGTGTACTCTTCCGAGGCAACGCCGAGGCAACTATTCGGAAGGAAATTGTAAGGCGCGGCTACATCGAAGCGATCATCGGTTTACCAGCGAACCTCTTCTACGGCACTGGCATCCCTGCGTGCATCATCGTCCTCAACAAAAAGGATGCACAGAACCGTCCTGGCATCTTCATGGTGGATGCATCCAAGGGATTTGAAAAAGATGGTCCGAAGAACAGGTTGCGTCCTCGTGACATGCACAAGATTGTCGATGCCTGCCTCAAACGGATAGACATTCACCGCTTCGCTCGCATGGTGCCGATGAGTGAAATCTTGGACCCAAAAAACGACTGCAACCTGAACATTCCCCGCTACATCGATTCGGCGGAACCGGAGGACATCCAGGACCTTCACGCCCACTTACGAGGAGGTTTCCCGGACCGAGATCTCGACATCCTCCAGCCTTATTGGGAAGCCTTCCCTGAGCTGCGATCAACACTGTTCCATTCCCACCTGCGGGAAGGATATTCAGAGCTGGCAGTACCAAGGGCTGACATTCCTGCTGTTGTGACGGGTTCGCAAGAATCCATAACCTTTCGCGAGGGAACTCGTGACATGGTCCACCAGTGGTGGGAAGCCAATCGAACTAGCCTGGAAGGGATCGACGAATCAACCAGGCCGACAGCGCTAATTGATGAACTCGCAGAGGCACTCTTGGCCATGTTCCGCACTCAGCCCCTTTTAGATGAATACGGCGTGTACGAGCGGCTCATGAGCTACTGGAACCAGTCAATGCACGACGACGTAACGCTGATCCTTGGAGGGGGATGGATCGAAGCGGTTCAGCCTCGTCGCGCTCGAATCACAGGGTACGACAACAAGGACAAGCCCAAATTTGAGGATGCCCACCTTGTTTTCGGCACCGGCGCCAAGGCAGAGCGTTGGGTGATGGACTTGATCCCGCCCGAGTACATCGTGCGCCGGTACTTTGAAGCCGAACAAGAAAATCTAGATGTGCTCGTGACGGCGCAGGCTACTGCCACTCAAGAACTTGATGAATACGTTGAAGAACACCTGACGGAGGGCGGCCTTCTCTGGGACGCCGCCGACGACGAAGGTAAACTTTCGCCCGCCCTCGCCAAGGCGCGGCTAAAAGTAGCGCGTGGGGAGGGTGCCGAGAAAGATGAGATTGATGCGCTCTTGGCCGTTATTAGGCACTACGCGGATGAAGCTGCTGCCAAAAAGGCTCTAAAAATGGCCACGATTGAGCTCAACAGGAAGACACTTTCGCAGTACGCCGTGCTGAGTGCCGCCGACGTTCAAAGCCTCGTTATTGATGACAAGTGGGGAGCAACAATCGTTGGGGCCATAGAGGACGAAGTCCTTATGCTCATCCAACGTCTCGTTAATCGCCTGCGGGAGCTCGCCAGCCGCTACGAAAGTACTGTCGGAGACTTGGAAAACGAAGTCCAGGAACTCAGCGGCAAGGTCACAGCGCACCTGACGGCAATGGGAGTAAAGGCCTGATGGCTGTCGTGTCGGATTGGGAAGAAACGACGGTCGGCGAATTGGCGTCAGTCTCCCGCGGGGCTTCCCCAAGGCCGATTGCATCGCCGCGCTGGTTCGACATGAACAGTGAAGTTCGGTGGGTTCGTATTGCCGACATGAATCGTTCCGACGGCCGTACTTTGCGTGAAACCACTCAAGCGCTTTCACCTGACGGGATAGCTCGGAGCCGGTTCTTAGAGCCTGGGACGCTCATTATGAGCATTGCTGCAACGGTCGGAGTCCCGGTGATCACCGGCGTTCCGTCGTGCATCCATGACGGATTTGTCGCCTTAGAGGATCTCAAAGTTGACCAGAGGCTTTTGCTCTACGTGCTCAAAGCCTCGGAGCAGCGGCTACGGGAAGCCGGTCAGTCGGGTTCGCAAATGAATGTGAATACGGACATAGTCAGGAGCCTTCGGGTCCTTCTTCCCGTGGATCCCAAGGAACAGAGCCGAATTGCGTCTGCACTTTGGGACGTCGACGAGCTGATTGCTTCACTTGAACGACTTATCGCTAAGAAGCGTGCAATCAAACAAGGGATGATGCAGGAGCTCCTGACAGGTGTTACACGGCTTCCCGGCTTCAACCAACCATGGGGCACGTTGGAGGTCGCCGCTGCCTCTCACCTCAAGGCAAGAATCGGATGGCAAGGATTGACTACAGCCGAGTACCGCAGTTTCGGTGAGTACTGGCTTGTTGGGGGAACAGACTTCAAGGATGGCCTTGTTGATTGGTCAACTACGCCGTATGTCGACAAGTGGCGATTCGAGCAAGACAGCAATATCCAGCTTCGAAGGGGAGACATACTAGTCACCAAGGATGGCACGATCGGCAAGGTTGCCTTCGTGGATTCCTTGCCAGGTCCAGCGACGCTAAATAGCGGTGTGTTTGTTATGCGGCCTAAGAGAGCTGCATATGACTCTCGCTTCATGTACTTTCTGCTGTGCTCTCGGATGTTTGAGGAATTCGTCGCTGGCCTTAGCGCTGGATCGACTATCAACCACCTCTATCAGCGAGACCTGGCTACCCTCACCTTTCACGCCCCCACAGACCTCGACGAGCAAAAAGCAATTGCGACAGCACTGCTCGACGTCGACCGTGAGATCACCGTCCTAGTAAGCCGCCTCCAGTCCATCCGCAGGATCAAGCTGGGTATGATGCAGGAATTGCTGACAGGGCGGGTGCGACTGCCCAAGGAGGGGGATCCGGCATGAGCACTGTGGGCCAAATGGAGCGCAAGACACAGGATCGTGTCCTGGACGTGTTCCGACAGCTTGGGTACTCGTTCGGAGGGAACCTCAAAGACCTCGACAACTCGAACGTTAATGAGACGACGCTCCGCCAGAACCTACTAAGGCGCGGGTACGACGATGAGATTATTGGGCGAGCAATTCAGCAGTTGCTCACTGCAGCGTCCCTAGCGGCAGGAGCATCACTCTACGATGCAAATCGGAAGGTGTATGAGCTCCTCCGCTACGGTGCCAAAGTAAAGCGCAGCGTTGCCGAAAATTATGAAACCGTTTGGCTCGTCGATTGGGAGGCCCCTCAGGCAAATCATTTCCTAGTCGCTGAGGAGGTCTCAATAAAGGGAGAGCACAACAAGCGTCCAGACGTCGTCCTGTATGTGAACGGGATCGCCCTAGGTGTCATAGAGCTGAAACGTTCAAAGGTGAGCGTCAGCGAAGGCATCAGGCAGAACATCGGTAATCAGAAACAGCATTTTATTCGCCCGTTCTTCACGACTGTGCAGTTTCTCTTCGCGGGCAATGACGTTGAAGGCTTGCGTTACGGGGTCATCGAGACGCCAGAAAAGTACTGGCTCGAATGGAAAGAGCCCAGCAACGTCCCGGAGCCGCTGGACCGCGCATTAAATCAGTTGTGCGGAAAAGCGCGTTTCCTTGAGCTGATCCACGACTTCATTGTCTTCGACTCCGGGGTGAAGAAAGCTGCCAGACATAACCAATTTTTTGGAGTGAAAGCCGCCCAAGCACGCGTAACGACGCGGGAGGGCGGCATCATCTGGCATACCCAGGGATCGGGAAAAAGCCTCACCATGGTGTGGCTAGCCAAGTGGATACGTGAGAACCAGCCAGATGCCCGAGTCCTGATCATTACCGATCGGACCGAGCTTGATGAGCAAATCGAGAAGGTCTTTGGCGGGGTGAATGAGTCGATTTACCGCACCGCCTCAGGCACCGATCTGATAGGACAGCTGAACAAAAGCCAGCCATGGCTTCTCTGTTCTCTCGTGCACAAGTTCCGTGGTGACGCTGAGGGCGAAGGCAACGACAAAGAAGACGGCAGCGACGAGTATGTGGCGGAACTCCGATCCCGCCTTCCCCAGGGATTCTCGGCAAAGGGCAATCTCTTTGTTTTCGTCGACGAGGCTCACCGGACACAAACCGGCAAGTTGCACCGTGCCATGAAGTCACTGTTGCCCGACGCGATGTTCATAGGATTCACCGGCACGCCGCTGCTGAAAGCCGACGCAATGACGAGCATTGAGACATTCGGGTCTTTCATCCACACTTACAAGTTCGATCAAGCTGTCCGTGATGGTGTCGTACTCGATCTACGTTACGAAGCACGCAATATCGATCAAGAGTTGGCCGGCGCAGAGAAGGTCGACAAGTGGTTTGAGGCCAAGACTAAGGGCATGACTGACCTTACAAAGGCAGCGCTAAAGAAGCGATGGGGCACAATGCAAAAGGTCGTGTCCGCTGAACCTCGAGCGAAACAAATCGTCCAGGACATTCTGTTCGACATGGAAACCATGCCGCGCCTCATGGACGGCAGGGGCAACGCGATGCTGGTCAGCGACAGCGTGTACCAGGCCTGCAAGTTCTACGAGATGTTTGTCCAGGCGGGCTTCAAGGGCAAGGTTGCCATTGTCACGAGCTATGTTCCAACCCGGGAGGAATCTCAAAAGAAGACGCCGGGGACGGCGACAATGAGGAGCTGCGCAAGTACGACATTTACCGACAGATGCTTGCCAGTTACTTCGGCATCCCAGCTGATGAGGCGGTAGGGCGGATCGAAGAGTTCGAGAAGGACGTCAAGCGCCGTTTCGTCGAAGAACCGGGACAAATGCGGCTACTAATCGTGGTAGACAAGCTCCTAACAGGCTTCGACGCCCCCAGCGCAACCTACCTCTACATCGACAAAAAAATGCGCGATCACGGGCTTTTTCAGGCGATCTGCCGAGTGAACCGCCTTGATGGGGATGACAAGACTTACGGGTACGTAATCGACTACCGGGACCTCTTCAAGTCCCTGGAGTCAGCAATCACCGACTACACCTCAGGAGCTCTCGATGGCTATGCAAAGGAGGACATCGATGGCCTCCTCAAAGACAGGACGGAGCAAGAACGCAAGGATCTCGACGACCAGCTCGAAATTATGCGGGCACTCTGCGAACCTGTAGCTCCTCCCAAGGAGACGCTTCAGTATCAGCATTACTTCTGCGCTTCTGAGCCTGGCAACGCCGAACAGCTCAAGACGAATGAACCCAAGCGGGTGGAGCTCTACAAGGGTGTCGCATCCCTCGTGCGTGCTTACGCGGTGCTTGCAAACAAAATGGAAGTCGCTGGATACAGCTCGGTCGAGGCCGCGTCGATCAAGGAAGAAGTCGCCCATTATGTGGCCGTCCGCGACGAGGTGAAACTAGGCGCCGGGGAAAATGTTGCTCTCAAACAGTTTGAAGCAGGCATGCGTGCCCTGCTTGATACCTATATCCAAGCTGACCCGTCAGAGTCAGTCGCAACTTTTGAGCAAGGTTTGGTCGGTCTAATCGTGGAACACGGTGCAGCGGCAATAGGTAAGCTGCCGAACGGCATCCGAAAGCGGCCCGAAGCCATCGCAGAAACAATCATCAACAATGTTCGTAAGACAATCGTTGACGAGCACGCAACCAATCCGAAGTACTACGACAAGATGTCAAAGCTTCTCGACGCCCTCATAGAGCAACGCCGCCAAGGGGCTATTGAATACGCGGAGTTTCTGGCAAAGATCTTGGAGTTCACCGCGCAGGTCGGCAGTGGCGCGTCAGTTGGCGCCTATCCCGACTGGGCGTCTACCCCTGCTCGTCGAGCCCTCTTCGACTTTGGCTGGAGCACAGAGAACGACATTGGACATGTCCACCATGTCATACAGAACAGCAAAGAGCATGGCTGGACGACTTCAGGGATTAAGGAGCGGGCATTGCGCAAATCCCTGGCGCTGGCCTTCCAAGAATTGGATCCAGACCGGCTGGACGATCTCATAAGTCTGTTGAAGCAGCACGATGAGTACCGTTAGCACTTGTATCACTGTCTCGGGGCTGGAGATTGAAGTCGTCTATAAGGACATCAAGAATCTTCACCTCTCCGTCTACCCGCCTATGGGGCGAATTCGAGTTGCCGCTCCCGAGCGTTTGGACGAAGACACCATCAGGCGTGCCGTTGTGCAACGTCTCCCTTGGATCAAACGACAGCGCGAACAGTTCCAAGGAGCCAACCGCCAAAGCGCGAGGCAGATGCTTTCGGGAGAATCGCACTTCGTTTGGGGGAGACGCTATCGGCTAGATGTATCCCGTACAAGCGGTAATCATGGTGTCAAAGCTTCCGGGAGTACTCTTTGGGTTGTGGCACCAGAGGGTGCATCGGCGGTGGAACGTTTCGCCGTTCTTGAACGGTGGTATCGCCGTGAATTAAAGGCGGCGATCCCACGTTTGCTTGATCACTGGACCGGTGTGATTTGGTGCGGAACCGCGCCATGTTGGGGTACGCCGGATGAAAACCAAATGGGGTACCTGTAACCCAGACAATGGAAGCGTCTGGTTCAATCCTGAGCTTGCAAAAAAGAACCCGCGTTGCCTTGAATATGTGGTTGTGCACGAGTTGACCCACCTCAAGGAAAGAAGCCACAATGAGCGTTTCGTCGAGCTAATGAATGAGTTCCTGCCCGACTGGCGCGCACGTCAAGAAGAGCTGAACACGGCTCCCCTCGCCGACGAAGAATGGCGATAGATCGTGATCCTGACCGGCACCATCGCCAACCTAGATGGCAGCTATAAACACATTGAAGCTGAAGGCGACACTTATGAAGAAGCGCGAGAAAACCTTTACGCGCTTTTAGAAGATGGGCAAAGACTCATTACCATCCGCGCTGATCGTTGAGCCGTGGCTAAGGCCCGAGCTCAAGGCTTGGTGTCGGTAATGGCCTCCAAGAGCCACTGCTCCGATAAGGGGTCCCGGCGCAGCTCGAAAGTCCGAAGTGCAGACGTCGAGGGCCCCAGCCGGACCTGAAGGCGCCAGTGCTCGATGTCCACGACATTTCCGATGCCGACCGGGACGGTCCGCCGCTTTTCCCACCAGGAGTCCCTGGTGAACCAATGCACTGGTTCAGCAGCCACAGCCCACACGCGCCCGTCATATCGGACGGCCAGGGGAGTGCCCGTGGCGGTGAAGCGGACGTCCACAGGAACATCAAGGGTTGTTTCACTTACTGTTGCTGTCACGGCGGGTCCGCTCTCCCAAATTCCTGTTCATCATTTCCTCCCGGCGGGTGACCGCCGAACTCCACACCCAGGTCCGGTACGTGACCGGCCCGTCCTTCCACGTCACTTCGGCCGCCTTCGCTGTCCAGGCAAAGACTTCCCCATCCACCAGCTCGGCGCAGTTCGGGAACCGGACCCACGCCTTCACCGGGATGCCCGGATATCCGTTCTTGACCGGGAAGTGCTCGAAATCGAGCTCTTCCGCGGTCAGCCCGATTGGGCCGGCCCGCCGTGCGTACTGCGCCTGCAGCGCGGCCGCAAAACTCTCGGAGGACATACCACAACCTTAGAACATATATTCGAAGCGACACGGAAAAGGATGGCGGCCAACGAATGGCCGCCATCCTTTTCAGTATCGGTGAGGGGTCTGACAACAGGACCAGGTTCCTTCCCTACGGGTCCTTCGGTCCTTCGGTCGTGTCCTTCTGTATGCCTTTGATCGTGCGGGTCATGGCCCGCACGGAGTCCAGGTTTTCCTCCCAGCGGCTGCCGTCGCGCGTACAAGCACGAAATGACTTCACGCCGGCTTCCTGGGCGGCCTGCCGCAACTCGGCCCAAGCCTCTTCCAAGTCGGCCTGTTGGGCTGGCGTCAACGGCGCGCGCTCGGTCACCGTCGCCGGGGCGGCCGACCAGGGCTTAGCTGCAGCTGGTGTTCGTCGTCTGCTGAGGAAGTTGCGAAGTCCCAAAGTTATGTCTCCTCTTAGTAGATCGGGTAGTCGTCGGGCTCAAGGTTCTCTGCAATGTCGATGTCCTGGAGGGCCTGTTCCTTTGATACCTCTTGCCCCTGCGGATCCAGCAATGCCCAGCGAAAGATGGGATCCGGGCTACGCTGCACGATCCGCCGCGTCCAGCGGTAGCGATGCTCTTTCAGCTTTTGCTTGTCGTCCCGGAACTGCTTGTCCTTTTCGATGACCCGCTGCGCCCTACCGGCTGCAGATTCGTCGGTGACGCACTGGCTGCAGACGTGCCGGCGGCCGTCAGCGCTGGAGGGCCAGCGGTCGTAGGCTTCTGCTGGCAGCGTCTGCCCGCACTTCTTGCATATTTTGGGGTCGTGGATATGCGGTCCAGTGCTGAGATCGACCGTTTCCTTGCAGTATCCGCATGACTTCAGGTCCATGCCCGCAAAGTACCAGAAGGGCACGACACTAGCCGCTGGCAGGCTGTAATGCCGCTAGCGGTTGCCCGCTGCAGGGCGGAGGGTGTTCGCCGACGCTCACACCAAATCGGGCGTCCGCTGGCGCGGCCGGCTGTTGGGTCCAGTGCCGGCTCCGCAGAGCTCCGCCGTCCCTGGCCCTGTGTGTTTACGACGTTTTTGGCTGCTGTCCTTCGGATTGTACGTGCCCGCCCCAACCCGTCTAGCCCCCTCCGGGGGCCTGCGTGCCGAAAATTCTTCAGCCAGGGATCAACGCTCCGCGCCGATCCCGCAAGATTTTTCGG